>CAVXJA010000006.1:0-182412 GCA_963762045.1 uncultured Alphaproteobacteria bacterium
CGATTCTGGCCATATTATGAGATCCGGTGGACTTTGATGACCATTTACCCCATCACCATTACTTGGGCCCACAAATTTATTATTTTTTTGAGTTGAGAGGCTAATTAGTTGGTTTAAATTATTCCAAAAACTATTGATATTCCATTTGCTTTCCTGCATCACTGAGGGCTGCACAATTCTAACTTTAATATCGCTATAAATTGTAGGGTTATTGATGAGTTTAAAATGCCCATAAATAAACATAAGTGATATAATTATTACTGAAGTTAGGCATCTTTGTTTAAGCTCATGCCTTGAAAAAAATATGGAGCCAATAAAAAATATTATAAGACTAAGGCCTTGAACGCCAAATATACTGGCGCTTTGGGATATAGCTAAATTAAAACCGGTGCTATATCCGAGAAGCCCCCATGGAAAACCAGTGAGAATGAATTGGGTTAACATTTCAAAGAGCATCCATATTACACCAGCAATTAAATGGAAATATTTATTATTTCTGAATTGCCAGCTGACTAATCCAGATAAGGCGGGGAAAATAGACATTGTTAATGGTAGGCCAAAAAGTGCGAATGGAACAGCCCACCAAAATTCATCCGCAAATATCAATAAAGCATGAACGATCCAATAAAGCAGAGCCAAATAAAGCCCGAAGCCAAATTGCATAGATTTTATGAAAGCAGCTTTAGCGCTATGAGCTTCATTTACGTTCTTAAGATAGTAGCTTAAGGTAAAAATAGCTGGAAAAATATAGTAAGGAGCGAAGGCAAAAGCTGTCATTGCCCCAAGAAGGAAATTTAACATGATATCAATTTTTGTAATTGTACTTGCGCCATATTAGCGATTACTTTATAGTAGCATTAATTAATTAAAATAATATAAATAATTATGCAAGAATTAAATTATGATTTTGGGTTACTAAAGGGTAAAAAAGGTTTAATAACTGGACTTGCAAATAATCGCTCGATATCTTGGCATATTGCAAAACACGCTAAGCGTAATGGTGCTGAAATTGCCATAGCCTATCAAAATGATGTACTTAAAAAAAGAGTGGAACCTTTAGCTGATGAAATAAATGCAGATATGCTTTGTAAATGCGATGTGACTGAGGAAGATTCAATTAGTTCAATGTTTGAGGAAATTAAGCAAAAATGGGGTAAATTAGATTTTTTAGTTCATTCAATAGCTTTCTCAGATAGAGAAGAATTAAAGGGCAGGTTTGTGGATACTTCTTTAAAAAACTTTCTTAATTCAATGCATATTTCTTGCTATTCATTATGCTCTCTTTCTAGGGCCGCTTCAAGCCTCATGAATGAGGGCGGCAGCATAATAACTCTTACATATTACGGAGCTGAAAAAGTTATACCCAACTATAATGTTATGGGAGTTGCAAAGGCAGCTCTTGAAGCTAGCGTTAAGTATATTGCAAGTGACCTTGGCCCTGACAATATTAGAGTCAATGCAATATCAGCTGGACCTATAAAAACTCTTGCATCGAGCGGAATAGGGGATTTTAATTCAATGCTTGATATGCATGCTAAGACAGCGCCTTTAAGAAGAAATGTTAGCGGAGAGGATGTGGCAAGATCTGCATTATATTTATTAAGCGACTTATCTTCAGGTGTTACTGGGGAAGTGCATTATGTTGATGCAGGCTTTAATAAGATGGGTGCACCAATCAATAACTTATAATATAATAAAATTAATATAATAAATGGAGCTTTTAATATGATAAAGTCTAATTATAAAAAAACTATTCTGCAAGTCGTTCCAGCTCTTGATTCTGGAGGTGTTGAGCGTGGCACTTTAGAAATTGCTAAGAAGCTTATTAACGAAGGCTATAATTCAATTGTAGTATCATCAGGCGGCTCTATGGTGAGTGATTTAATTGATTCGCGCTCCATACATATTAATATGGACGTTGCAAGTAAGAACCCTTATATTATATGGCGTAATGCTGCTAAGATTGCTAAAATCATTGATGAATATAATGTTGACATTTTGCATGCAAGATCGCGCGCACCGGCTTGGAGCTGTGCACTTGCTGCTAAAAAAACTGGCATTAAATTCATCACAACTTTCCATGGTATATATAATTTCAACAATTTCATTAAGAAACATTATAATAGCGTTATGACTCAAGGTGAAATTGTTATTGCAGTTTCAAATTTTGTACAAGATCATATCCTTAAAAATTATGAAGCCGATCCAGATAGAATTAGAGTGATTCATAGAGGAGTTAATCATCATGAATTTTCTAAAGAACAGCTGGAAGAAGCAAACTTAATTAAAATGCGCGAAAAGTATAATGTGCCAGAAAATACGCCGGTTATACTGCTTCCTTCAAGGATAACAAGATGGAAAGGGCAAAAAGAATTAGTAGAAGCTTTAATTAAAATTAAGCATTTAAATTTTTATTGTATTATGGCTGGTGATTTATCTAAGCATCCTGAGTATGTACAAAAAGTTAAAGAACTGATTTGCTCTAATAAAATGCAATCTAAGATACAAATTTTTGGCAATGAACCAGATGTAAGAACCCTGTATGGTATCGCTGATATTGTAGTTTCTACTTCAATTGAGCCAGAGGCATTTGGAAGAACAATAATTGAAGCGCAATCTATGGAAAAAATCGTTATTGCATCAGCTTTTGGTGGCGCCTCCGAAACTATCAAAGATGGTATAAGTGGATATCACTTTAAAGTTAAAGATACTGATGATTTGAGCATGAAGATTGAGAAAGCCATAAGCTTACTTTCCACTAAAGAAGCCGATGAAATGAGAAAGAGCGCTCGAAAGTCTGTTGCTGACAATTTTTCGCTTGATAAAATGCTCTCTAGCGTGATTTCAGTTTATCAGGAAATATAAGGTTACATAGTTAACTTTAATCAATAAAATTGATGTCCCTAGGCTGAGCGAAGCGGCGCTTGCCTCCCTAAAAATTCTAATAGGGAGCTCGATTAGTTATAGCATCTATCCTGAAAAAAAATAAAAGCTATAAAATTATATAGAAAAAGATTAATAAAAATGCTATTATCAGTGAGAAGATAATTGCATTTTATTAAGTAAAACGCTATAAACATGCAAATCATAATATTAGTAGCAAATTGCTATAATTTTTAAATTATTAAAACTATAACAGAAACAATAAGATGGCATTATCAAAATTTTTAGATCCAAAGAATGATGTAGCATTTAGAAGGATATTTGGAACGGATAAGAATAAGGACATATTAATACATTTCATCAATGACATACTCGAGCTCGAGGGCGAAAATATGATCGAGGATGTGGAATTTCTATCAACCGTGCAAAATCCTGAGATTGCGAGTAAGAAAGAGAGCATACTCGATATATTATGCAAAGATAAAAAAGGGGTGCAGATAATAGTAGAGATGCAGGTAGCTCCGACTCCAGGGTTTGAGAAGCGCGCGCAATATTATGCATCTAAAGCTTACTCTAGGCAGTTAAATCGCGGTAGCCAAGAGGATGGGTTATATAAAAATCTGAAAGAAGTGATTTTCATAGCGATATCGGATTGTATAATATTTCCGAGGAAGAAAAAATATAAGTCAGATCATGTGATCTTAGATAAAGAAACTTTTGAGAATGATTTAGATGATTTTTCATTTACCTTTTTAGAATTACCAAAGTTCAAAAAAGAAAGAATAGAAGATTTAGAAAATATCATAGAGAAATGGTGTTATTTCTTCAAGAATGCATCTGTTACTAGTGAAGGCGATATGCAGAAGATAGTTGGATCGGATATGGTGATTGAGAGAGCTTACGAAGAGCTGAATCAGTTCAACTGGGATGAGGAGCAATTAAATGCATATGAAGCTGAAACAAAGCGAATTATGGATAATAAAGCTGCGGCGCAATATCAAGAAGATTTACGCATTGCTCACGAGGAGAAAATGAAGGCTTACAAAGAGGAGATAGCTAAAAGTCAAAAGGAGATAGCTAAAGGTCAAAAGGAGATAGCTAAAGGTCAAAAGGAGATAGCTAAAGGTCAAAAGGAGATAGATAAAGGTCAAAAGGAGATAGATAAAGGTCAAAAGGAGATAGCTAACAGAGAAAAAGAACTCTTGGCTAAAAAAGAGGGGATATTAGCCGAAGGTATGGAAAAAGGTAGAGAAGAAGGTAGAGTTGAAATAGCTAGGAAGTTACTATCGCAAAATATTGCGATTGATATTGTTGCAGCGTCAACTGGGCTGTCTATTGAAGAAATTGCAAAGTTAAAATAATCACAAAATTCTCTAAATTAAAAAATTATATTGTAATGAAATATTTAAAATTGGCCATTTTATACAATTTTATCAATTTTGCTTGATGGACAAAGTAAACTAATAAATATTAAATTTCTTTTTTAAACTACTTAAATAATACTTAACCCATGTCAGATAAACCGATATTTTACATCAAAGGAGGTGACTTAGCCTTTGGCGATAAACAAATTCTCAGTGATATCGAGCTCTTGATATATCCTGGAGAACGTATTAGTTTGGTTGGTAGAAATGGTAGTGGTAAGTCTAGCTTGATGAAAGTTATTATTGGCACGTACGAACTTGACAATGGCCAGCTTTACCAAGAACCTTATTTAAGCGTTAATTATCTAGAACAAGATTTTAAAGAAAAGCCAGATATTACTGTTAAGGATTTTATCTTAAAGAACTTTAAAGAGCCTGAAGAAAATAGCTATAAGGTTGATATAATTCTAGAAAATTTACAAATCACGCCCGATATGCCTCTTAAAAATGCGTCGGGCGGACAGCTTAGGAGAACATTGCTTGCAAGCGTATTAGTAAGTAGTCCAGATTTGCTTTTGTTAGATGAGCCGACCAACCATCTTGACATTAAATCTATCATTTGGCTTGAAGAATATTTGCTTAACTACAAAGGCGCAGTAATTTGCATAAGCCACGATAGGGCATTTCTTGAAAAGACGACTAATCGGGTTTGGTGGATTGACCGAGCTATGCTTCGTAAATCAAATCAGGGGTTTAAATATTATGACACTTGGAGAGATGAGATTATTGCTTTTGAAGAAGCTAATTTAAGGAATATGAATCGTAAGCTTGAAGCTGAAAATAGCTGGATGAACGGAGGAGTGAGCGCAAGGCGTAAGCGTAATCAGAAGCGGCTTGCAGCACTGCATCGCTTAAGAGAAGATTATAAGATTCATCAAGCAAAGCTAAATAACGCTAAGGCTAAGTTGCAAATTGAGCTTGATGATGAGGCAAATAAAGCAAAATTTATCTTTGAGGCAAAATCAGTTAGCTTTGGTTATGATAATGCAAGTTTAATAAATGATTTTAGTATAAAAATACAAAAGGGCGAGAAGATAGGGATTGTTGGGCCTAATGGTTCTGGTAAAACCACTTTAATTAAATTGATAATTGGTGAATTACAAGCTAATTCCGGAAAGCTTAGGCGCGGCAAGGATCTTGAGATAACCTACTTTGATCAGCATAAATCTGTGCTTAATGCAAGCGATACATTACAAAAAACCCTTTGTCCTACTGGCGGCGATCAAGTTTTTCTTAAAAATAAAGTGATGCATGTAGCGGCGTATTTAAAGAATTTTATGTTTGATCCGCGCTCGCTCGGTGACAAAGTGTCGAGCCTATCTGGTGGGCAGGCAAATCGCTTACTGCTTGCAAAAGCTTTAATTCGCCCAGGAAATCTGCTCATACTTGATGAACCTACAAATGATCTTGATTTTGATAGTTTAGAAATGCTTCAGGAATTACTCGCTGAGTATGATGGCACTTTAATCGTTGTCAGTCATGATCGAGATTTTTTAGAAAAGCTTGTTACTCGCACTTTGGTATTCACTGAGGCGGGTATGATGCAAGATTTTTATGGTGGTTATAATGATTATATCAAATTCTATGAATCTCAGGGGAGTGAAAATAAATCTAGCTCTACAAAATTTGCAAAAAAAAATGAACATATAGCCAGCCCTAATAATTCAAGCACTCAAAAACCGGGCAAAACTTTAAGTTATAAATATGAAAGATTGCTTGAAGTGCTGCCTAAAGAAGTTGAAAAGCTGGAAAACAGACAGCAAGAAATAACTGAAATGCTCGCCGATGCTGAGCTTTACCAAAGAGATCCATTAAGCTTTCAAAATTTAACTAAAGAATTAAGTTTGATTGAGAAGCAAATTAATGATAAAATGGATGAGTGGGCAAAGATTGAGTCACAAAAGCTTGATTGATCTTTAAATAGCAAATACTATAAATTAACATTTTTTTAGCATATGAGTATGAATATCACTATTTCAGATAGCGCTGTCCAAAGAGTTGCGGAGCTAATAAAGCAAAAAAAATCTACTTCTACGCAGGATTATATCGGCCTTAGAGTTTCAGTGGATGGCGGCGGTTGCTCTGGCCTTATGTATAAATATGAACTTGCACAGAAGCCAGAAGCGGAAGATTTTATCCTTGATGCTGGCGATATTAAGCTGCTTGTTGACCCAATGTCTCAATCATATCTTGAAGGTTGCAAGGTTGATTTCACTGTTGAAATTGGCGCTAAATATTTCCATATCATCAACCCTAATGCTGCAGCTAAATGCGGATGCGGCAATTCATTTTCAGTTTAATAATATAACTTTTTATCCCTAATTTCGCACAAAAAGCACTCTTAAGTTCGCACGCAAAGCTAGGTTATTCCCTAGAAATCCTTCCTAGAAACTCTTATATATACTGACTATCATTAACTTTAATATTAAAAGTATTAAAATAATTACTTTATTCAGTTGCTAATTTAATCAATTTCCAGTATAAGATGCTTATTTAATTTAAACATTTATCGGTATATAAATATGAGTAAAGCTTACCAAAGTTTCGTAAAAAATTTAAAACGCTTTAATACAGACATAGAGCTTAGTGATGAGGAGCTAAAATTCAAATATATTATTAATAAATTAAGCTCTTATGAAAAAAATCCAAATAGGTACAACGCTCTAAATTATGATATTGGCTATGAGGATGAACAGGCGGAGCAGCATATTAATTTGCACGGTAAAATAAGTAATTTCTATAATCCAATGAGCTGGCATGAAACCGGTTCAATCGTTAAAATTTTAAAATCTCAAGGCCAAAAAAATGTAATATTTGAATTACTACGAGAAGTTGGTATTACAGATGGTAAATATTTAGATAATCATGAGTTTTCAGATGAGTTAAATTATAGTTTAGCTTGGTTCAAACAAGATGCGGAAAATATAGCTAAATATATGCCAAAAAATATTGAGCTAGCAAAAAAATTAGCCAAATGGGTCATTGAGACTACTATCTTACTGTATGATCTTGAAACAGCAGGCCAGCAATTAGATATTGCAAAAGCAGAGGAGTTTAAAGAATTAGATTTACTTAATTTTATTACAAATGATAGGAAAGATGGAAGTATCTTTGTTATACCGCTTAATCTATTTCATATGAGGGATAAGTATGATGAGATAATAAATTTACTGATAAGTAGCGGACTTGATATTAATGGATCAGGTATTTCAGGGCTAAATAGATTGAATGATGGAGAGCCAATGGCTCTTAAAGAAATCAGATATTTAAAAAATCCGGATCAAAATTTTAATCATCGATATAATAGTATATCATTTCAAGAAAAAGATGATTTAGAAAAAAAACTCAAGCAAATGAAAACGACGATTTTTGATTTTGAATATATTATAAGTTATGGAAATGAAAATTATGTTATTTCCTTGCTCCCTAGGGTGAAGTTTGAAAGCGATTTACAGATGGCAAGTTTTATTGCAATTGCTTTTGCGAAGGAGAAAAATAAGTTAGTTAGCCATATTTTAAAACATTTTAAAATTAATATGACTAAGCAAGAATTTATTGAAATTATACCAAAAGATGAAAATGCAGCTTTTAAATTTAAGCAATTACTTGAGCATTTAAAATCTTTAGATCCTGAGACTAAAATCTGTGAGCATTTTGAAAAACCTTTCTTAGAGCAAAAATATTTTGATGATATGGCTTTTCAAATCAAGGATATTATAAGTAATATAGCGCGCATTGATATTACCGAAGCAGGTTTTAGGCATAAAATAACTTGTGACTATTCTGAGCCAGTAATTTTAAGATGCATGAATAAATTAAATAAAGAAGGAAAAAAAGCTGATTATTTAAATATTGCAAAAGAACTCGGGATTACTGATGGCGAATATAGAGAGTCAAACACAAATGAATTAAATTATTGTTTAGCGCTGTTAAAAAAGGATATTGCTAATATTGAAAAATACAAGCCAACGAATCCTGAATTACAAAATATACTTACCATTCTCATTAGTAATTTTAGCGTAGGATTTAATGATCTGGATATGTTGGGATTAATATTCAAGCTAAATTTGATTAATTTAGATATACCAACTCTTTCATACCATAACGAATCACTCCAATATAATATATTTGATTTTCTAAAAATGCCATTCATAAATGAGCATATTGCGCGTGATGCCCTTAATTTCCTTAAGAGCAAAGGCTTAAGCATATTTGAAAATAAATTTAAATTAAATAAAATACTTTTTTATATAGGGCAAGAAATTCATATATGTAAGATCATACAAATTATGCCTGAAGAGTATATATTTGAAATCATGCCGAATATTAAACTTCATTTAGAGAAGCAAGAGATTAATTATATAAGCGAGGCTGTAAAATATAATAAGCTGAAAGTTGCTGAAAAAATGTGCTCTAAATGGCATTTTGATGATTTATGTAGTGATAATATGGGCAGACATTATGTTAATGAATTGTTTTTAAAGTCTCTTGATGATGAGCAAAAATTGAAGTTTTTTGAGCCATATTTACCTGCAAAATTCGATCAAATTGGCCTTAAAGATTTTTATAATATGTTGCATTATTTGCAAGATATTTACAAATCCATAACGCCTTATATTGATCATGCTAACAATATGTACAAGTCTAAAATTTTAACTAAAGCTAAAATGTTTAACTATAATAAGCCAAGTGAAATAATTTATTATTGTAAGAAAGAGAATGCTGAAGATTCAAGCGGCGTAAAGTTATTTAAAGCTGCATATCTTAGCGATAAAGAATCTTTTGCTAAAATATATAATGAATTTAATGGTAGTAAAAAACTATTAAATTTAGTTGTAAAACATATAACTTACATCGCAATCAGTCAAGAAAATGATGGTCTATTAAGCTTTGTTAAAGAAAATGCGCCAAACTTAGGTGAAGCGCTAAAAGATTATATTAATATAGATAATAATTTAATGTTAATCTCAAATTACATGTCAAATTTATATTCTTATATACTAAGAGATAGTGATTATATACCTATTTCCTTTGGAGCGCTAAGAAATGTGCTAGATAAGGATAGTATTACTAAATTAAATTCAGGAGTTAAAAAGCTAAAGAATCATGATATTCAAAAAACATTCATGGAGATTGTTAAGATCAGTGAAAATGCTAATTCTCCTGATGAAAATCAAAATTTTTCCCTAACGAATTATGAAGCGAATGAATGTTTAAGCTCACTAAGTGAATTTACTAGCTCAGTAGTCGATACTATAACAAACGCGAGCATAGAAGCGCCAGCGAATATTATGGGTGAAGGTGATGATAATCATGATCAGTAACTAGAAAACTAAAAATATTAATAAAAATTTAAATAAAACATGACGAGAAAAATATGAGTAAGGATTTAAACAATTTAAATATAAGCAATGAAGAAAGGCTTCAATCGCTTACTAATCAATTTAGTCTTATTAAAGATGTGCATAATAGATATGATGATCCAAAGTACAATTTTTTAAATGGCAGAACTTCCTATCATGTTGATCATAATAAGTTAAATGTTTTTCAAGACAACAAAGTGGATTATGTTGTTCGCAGAATATTTAACCATTTACACAGATCTGCTGAAGGATATAGCATCAGAGGATTATTGCGCGATATCGAAATTAGCGATTGTCAGTATAACGAGACTAACTCAAATGATTTTAATTTTTGTTTAGCGTGGTTTAATGTTGATAAAGCTGCGATTTTAAAATTTATGCCACAAGATACTAAATATGCTAAAATGCTTATTGATTTTGTAATTAAATATACTTTACATTTTAATGATCTTGAAACTGCAATTAAGCAACTGGACTTATGTAAAGAGGATGATTTCGCAAATCTTGATATGCTTGGCTTCTTTAATTCAAATGAATGTCAAAGTATGTTCGCTTGCCTTGGAAAGTTTCAATATGTTAAATATAGCTATGATGAAGTGGTGCATAATTTGATCAAAAATGGAATAAGTATTAATGAAAAGCGAGAGTTTAATTTAGTAAAATTATACTCTATGAAGCATTCAAATTATCAATTTAATGAGTTACGAATTGATAAAAGCCTTGAAAGGCTAAAAAATTATTATAGTAAGCAAGAGGCTAATCTTGAAAAACTCAGCAAGATTATTACTACAATATATGAATATGAATATATCATTCGTTTTGCAAAAGAGGGTTTTGCAATATCGCTACTTCCTGAAGTTAATTTTGAAAATGATTACCAAATTGCCAGTTTTATTGCAATTGCTTTTAATAATAATAGATCTAAATTAATATATCATATATTAATTAAATCCAATCTTGCTGGTTTAACAAATGAAGAATTTGCTAAATTAATAAATGCGGGGAAAAATGATGTTTGTAAGTTTGAAAATTTACTCGAGCATGTTAAATCCCAAGATGCTAAGGCAAAATTTATGCAGCATTTTGAGCGTGCTTTTAATGAGCAAAAGGAATTTGATAATATATTTTACAAAATTTTTGAAACTATTAAATCATTAATTGGAATAAAAACTCTAGGGGATGATTATAAGACTCATAATATATATTCTAAATCAGCAAAGCCAATTATTACTAAAATTATAAGCGAATTAGCTTCTGAAGGAAAAAAATTAAATTACTTAAATATAGCCATAAAACTTGGGCTTACTGATGGAGAATATAAATCAACAAATTCTAATGATTTTAATTATTGCCTGGCTTTGCTTAAGCAAGATTTAACTAATATTGCAAAATATATACCAAATGCAATTGAAGTTAGATATGTAATTAATACAACCATAAGTAATTTGAGTATAGTATTTGGCGATCTAGAAATCGCAGAATTTTTACTTAAAAATAATTTACTTAATATCAATAAATCTGACTTAGGCAATAATATAAAAGACTTTGAATTTAGTATATTTGATTTTGTGATGAATTTAAATGTCTTTAAAATACCGAGCTCGTTTAAAGCGCTTGAATTATTAGAAAAATACGGCTTTAAATTTACAGATGAGTTTGACCTTAGTAATAATGAATCATTTAGAGACAATTATTATGAAATTTCAAAGTTAATTAAATACGCACCAGAGGAATATTTACTTAAAATAATTCCTGAGATGAATGCTTGCAACCAAAGGCAAGCTCTTGTTTATATAGAGCATGCTCTTGAAAAAAACAAGATTAAAGTAGCTAAGGCAATGTTAGAAAATTGGAAAATCGGTCAAAGTAAGTCTGATAACCAGCATTATCATGATTATCATGATTATAGTGAGGTGCGCTTAATTGGGGCTTGCGTAGGTTACCCGGAGAATGTTGAATTACTGAACCAATATTTGCCTTATAATATCAAGCTTGAAGATTTTAAAGTTTTTTCAAATTATATGCTATATCTAAAAGAGATATATAGTTCAATATCTATTCAGCGCAAATATTACGATGATCCAATATTTATCGGTAAGTCTTTATTTGTCTCTTTAGATCAGCATGGGTATATAAGTCAAGATGAAATAATTGATTATTGTAAAAGAGAAAAGGCTGAAGATACGGCTAGCGTAAAATTATTTAAAGCCGCATGCCTGAAAGATGAAGTATCATTTACTAAATTTTATACGGAATTTGAAGGCGGCAAAAAACTTTTAAATCAAATTATCAAGCATATTACCTACTTTGTTATCAGCCGCGAAGATAGTTCATTGCTAAAATTCATACTGGAAAATGTTCATGATATTAATAATGTTTTAAGAGATTGCATAGCTAACACAGATTTTGTAGATAAAATATTTCCTCAATCTTATATTAAATTTTTTGGAAATAGGCATAATGATATACCCAATAGCGCTTATAAATTAGTGAAGCATGAGTCGCTTGCTCAGGAATTTATTTTTGAAGCATTAAATTTTAGTGATGATTTTCTTAAAAATAAATTTGTTGAAATTTGCAGTAAAAATCCAACAAATAAGTTTTTAATCCGTATCCTTAAATCTGGTAATCAGATCCAGCAGGAATTTGCTTCATTGCTCGAAAAAACTAATTCTAATAAAGAAGAAGTAAATGCTAATCCGAATCAAAATCAAAAACAGGATTCTAGCAAATATGAAGTTAGTAATAATTTTGTTGAATTAACTACTCAATATGAAATAGTATCAGATGAAATTGAGGAGGGAGGTAAAACTACTGATGAGACTAGTAGTTGAATATATACTTAATAAACCACTTTAAAATTTGAGAAATAATGACAAAAAATATTTTAAATGAAACTAATAAGGCAAGTTTAATCACGCATCACGATAATTCAAGTGACTTTAACATTCAAGAGCATGAAAAGAGGCTTAAAGCAAGACCTAATGGTAGCTTGGTTTTTACACTTGAAGAAGAAATTGATTTGCTTAGAGAATTAGCTAAATTCGAACTTGGTAGATTCATGCTTAAGAATCAAGGATTAAATGGTTACTGGACTTCTTATATCATTTTAAATGATTTGAATGACAAAAAATTAACTCCTTTAGAAAAGTGGCTTTTAACAGAGTCTCCAATCATTAAAGCAACAAAAGAAAGATATTATATATTTAAAGATTTTTTAGAAAGTAATTTAAGAGATAATGTTAGCATAGCATCAATTCCGTGCGGAATTATGGATGATTTACTCAGGCTTGATACTAAGAAATTCAAGAATATTAAATTCACAGGCATTGACCTTGATGAAGAATCGCTGCTGATGGCTGAGGATAAAGCTAAAGATAATCCGAATGTTGAATGCCAGTTTTTTAAAAAAGATGCATGGAATTTAGGTTTAAATAACCAATTTGACATAATTGCTAGTAATGGTCTAAACATTTATCAGCCTGATAATGAGCAAGTGCTAAATCTTTATAAAAACTTTTACGCAGCCTTGAAGGAGGGCGGCAAGCTGCTAACTAGTTTTCTAACTCCGCCTCCTCTAGCAACAAACGATTCAAGCTGGAAAAATTATGATCCAAAAAACTTGCTTAAACAAAAAGCTATTCTTGGAAGCGTTATAGGCGTTAAATGGCAACAGATATACCGCACGCATGAACAAACATTAGACCAACTCAAAAAAGCCGGATTTAGTGATGCTCATATTGTTAATGATGATATGAGAATGTTTCCAACTGTTATAGCGATTAAATAGGTAATATAATCAATTAAATTGTTGAAAATTTTTTATAATTTTCTATAGTTTTGCTTTACAATTATTTACTATAGTCAATAATGATCAGCAACTAGCTTAAGCGAAGCTAGGATTCAGTGCCTGAAGCGGCTTGATTCAGAGGTAGAACTTACTTGATTCAGAGGTAGAATTATTAGTTTCCTTAAATTCCATAATATCTTGATGGTTAGACTAATCTTCCTCATCATTAGAATCAGTTGCAGGATTATTTGATGAGAAGTAGGATTTGATTGAGGAAACGCATGATTTGATCTCTAAGTAAAACACATAACAAGTAGAGCATGTTATACAGCAACAAAAAGCGATACAGGGCATTCCAATAATTGAAGCAAACAAAGAAATCGGCACTATGAAATCTGATAAATTCTCATTAGAAGAAGTATCAGCATTATTAGAATCAATAGAATCAATAGAATCGTTAAAGTTCGCAAAATCATCAAGCAGTTGCTGGCAAAAGTCTATTGTAAAATTAGCTGAGCTAGTAGTTAGATTTGAATAATTTTCAATAAACTCCTGGCAAAATTCATTTGCATTTTCACCAATTTCTTCAATAGTTGCCATAATTTCTTAACTAATATAATTTTATAATATTCAATTATAAATATAATATTTTAATGCAATTAGCATGTCAAAGAATAAATTAAATTTCACTGCAAAAATGGCTGCGCAGTGCCTAGTGCAAAGCGTGCGCTGCAATTAAACATAAACTTTACCATGTAATCCGAAAAATCTATATTATCTAGTGACTTGCTAATTTAACGCTTGCGCTAGATAACTTAAGGATTTTTGGCTTAAGTTTTAATCAAAATTCGGCATGCTGCTCGTTGCAGTAAGCAATAATATATCAGTATTGTGATTAGAGCTCGCTTTATTATTAGTAGAGTTAGTATTCTCGCCAGTTCCACTAGCATTATGCACTTCATCAAGTTCTATATTTTCTTCATTATTACTATTGCCTTCATCAGTAGGTTGGCTTTCAGGGCTTTTTGGAGTCGTAAAGGATTCGTATATGGCAGCCCCAATACCAGCACAGACCGTTATACCGAATAAAACCATTAGTGAAGTTGCAGTATAAATTAATGTTTGCTGTTCTTTGCTACAAACATTAAGTATAGTGACATTATTAGAATCATCACGGTTTGCAAAGCTGTCAAGAAACTCCTGGCAAAAGTCTAATGCAGTTTCAGTTGCATTAGTAGTTATATTAGTAATTACACTAGTAGTTACATTAGAATAATTTTCAATAAAACCTTCACAAAAATCTTTAGTATTTTCGCCAAGTTCTTCAATAGTTGCCATAATCTCCCTTCAATTTAGTTTTATAAAATATTATTATATAATAATAAAAATCTTACGTCAAAGAATAAATTAAAAATTATATTGTATCGGGCTATTCTACTTCATCTTTGCCTAAGGCTTCTTGATTATCATTAAATTCACCTTGAGGCGCAGCAGCATGTGCATTGCGCGGCGCTTCGAATTCGCTAATCGCATTATTAACTTGCACATCATCAGTAATTACCTTACTCTCCGTGGCTGGACCAAGATCAAACTCTTCCAGCATAATTTGCACCTGAGCCAAATCCTCACCTTGAGCATGTTTTTTTACGAATTCTATTAAAATATCGAGTTTATCCGCATAATAATCTTCATTTAAAAAACCATTATTCCAAATAAAGCTTTCTATAAGATCTATTGTGAGCTGGTAATTTAACTCTATATGCTCAAACAAAAATTTACATTTATGCTTACTTAAGTTGTTGTAATAAGCATAATAAAAAGCTATAAGTAAATCGTCTTTATTGAAAAATTTTATATCCAAATCCTTATGATTTATAATTTTTTTAACCACATTATTATCTATATCTTTTAACAAATAGCATAAAAACATTCCTTTATTTACCTTAGCTTCCGCATCATTTAATATTAGTCGCATTATATTTATAAATTTGTCCAAAGCTGAGACGTCATCACTATTCCTTTTATATTGTATAAGTGAATGATTAAGGCATACAAACAGAATTTTGCCGTAAAGAGCTTTGGACAAATTTTGATGATCAATTTCTTGCAAAATTTGATCATGTGTTAATTTTAGTTTATGCTCTAATATTTGAATATTATTTGTATTTAAAGGATTTTCAGCTCCAAAAAAATTACTTAACATACAACATATATATTGTGTAAAAATTGCAAATACATTATATTCATTAGCAATTTCCGGCTCTAAGTTATTTTCAGCTCCAAAAAAATTACTTAACATACAACATATATATTGTGTAAAAATTGCAAATACATTACATTCATTAGCAATTTCCGGCTCTAAGTTATTTTCAGCTCCTTGCATATTATGTATCTGATTAAAAAAATAATATAAATCTACATAAGATTCATAAATTTGTTCACTGAAATTTTTCTCTATATTAATATTTTTAGTAATATAAGTTGAGAAGTGAAGGTAAGTGACTGGTGGTTTTTCGCTATTAAAATTATCATTCTGCAGGTAAAATATATTTAGATTTAAAAAATCTTTCTTAATCTCCTGTGCTAATTGAAATTTTCCTTGTGCGCTATTATTATTATGCTTTAAGATTTTTTTGACAACAAGGTTACTATCCAATTGAGAAACAGTATTCGTATCACCATATACCGATAATGTAATGTTTTTGAAGCTATCTTGTATAGAGCCATAACTATTAAATACTTCTTCAAATTTTTCAGTAATTAAGCCTGCGAAGCAACTAATATAATGTAAATTAATCTCATAAGGTTTATTGCAAAGGAATATGGACATAAAATCTACTATAGTATAGTCGGTTATTTTTCCTTCTAAAAATAAACTAAAAACTACATTTTGTTTATCCTCGGTTTTGCTGCCATGTGTGTATAAAATAATTTGAGTATTATCATCAATATTTTCTAAGCTATCCCATATCTTTTCAGCATCTAAATAATGGCCAATTGGACTTACTAATAAAATTTCATTATTATTTTTAATTAACTTTAATACCTCGGGATCTAGTTCTTCACGTAATTTTCTATCATTGATAATAAATACGTATTTATAAGGCTTTGACTCTTCGTCGGTTAAAAGCTCATCATTAACTAAAGCTGGTTTTTGATAGCCTGAATTTACATTTCCCATATAATTATTATTCATTAATTAAAAATTGAATTATAATTAAGTTATTAATTTTTGTCAATAATTATTAATATTTGTACAAGCTTTTTGATAAAAGCATTTATAATAAATTTTGTAAAGCTTAGGTTTAAGATGTTAAAGAATACTTAAAGCTTAACTAGATATTGACTATAGACAATATCTATTCTAAGTTCCGAGTGCGCGAGCTAGCTAGCGCACGCGCCTTTAGTATATATGCTTCACTCTATTCTTCGCGCTTGACGGAGGACCTCGTCTAATTAATTATATATAATCATAAGTCGATTTCATGTCCACCAATTAGGCTTTTACTATCTTCATTGAAAGATATATTTTGCTCTTCTTTTAAGCAATTTATCCCTTCAGTCATAGGCGCATCTTGCACTTCTGCTATTTGCACTTCGCTTGAGTTTAGCTTATTGCACAAAGTATCAATAACCAGTTTAAAATCAGCTTCGCTTTGTTTATTTTCACCGATTAAAAGTGCAAAAGAAATATCTTGCTCTACATATTCTGCTAATTGCTTGAAATTAAAGGCGAAGTCAATTTTGTTAATAAGAAATTTAATATTCTCTTCATTTATATTATAAGAAAATATAGATACAATAAGCTTTTTAAAAGCTGCTTCATTTAAGCATTTAATGGTTAGGTTTTTATCATTAAAAACCTTATTAGTGTAAGCATGCTTCATTTGATAACTTGTAAGTAAAAAATTAAAAGTATCCTCATTAGTATAAAGCGTAACTGGATTAGTTAATAAAATATCCAGAACATTCTCGATTGCGCTTGAAACTCGACATAATTCATTGCTAACTAACTGAAGTGCAAGTGATTCTAGTATAACTGAGTCACATAATTTTTGATCAATAACATTATTTTTAACTAAATCATGTAAATAATTTACAAAAGTTTTTAATATAGAAATTTTTTCATTATAAACTTTAACAAAATTTTCATCAAAAATATTTGAAGGTGCGGTTTCTTTTGTAAAAAAATGTAAGTAATCATTTAAATAATCTTCTAAATTAAATTTTTCAAAAGCTAATTTATGGCTATTTAATTTACTATTTTCATTTTGATCCTTAATTTCTTCATAAAAGCTATAAATTTTTTCAAATGATTTATTAATTTGAGCTCTTAAATCAAGATCAATCAAATCTAGTTTTTCGGGAATATAGATTTTTTTTATCAATTTACCTTTAGATTTGCTAGTATGAATAACGTTTGTAAAATAGTACTTTTCAATTAATGTGCTCATAAATTTATATTTACTTTGTACATCGCTAAAATCATTGCTTAAAATATGACTAATTATTTTATATGCACTTTGCGTCGATAAGGTGCTTATGTTACAATGCAAATACAAGTCAAAATTCTCAATTTTAGAATTATTAAATTTATTTTTACTTAAATTATCAGCAATTTCATTCGTTCCATATGAGGCATGACAACTAACTATGTGGAAACCTATATTTTTAACATTTAAAGTTTTAATAAATGCTTCTATTAAATATGATACATGAGTGTATCCCAGGGTTTTTTCAGCTGCCTTATCCGGTCCAACTTGACCGTAAACTTGTATAAGACTTTCCTTCGTATCAGGATAAATTAAAGCATGTGTAAATAAAATGATTTGAGTATTGTTTCCGGCATGCTTTAAGCCATTTTCAATATCATTGAAAGATAAATAATCTTTTGCAGCAGATACAATTAGCAACTGCCCTTCATTTTGAAGTTTTTCAATATTGATTTTATTAACGTCTTCAATATTATTAATATTCGTATCATTGCAAAATAATATATAATTAAATTTTTGCCTAGTTGTTTTTGTGCAAGTTGCGCCCATAATATTTCTGAATATAGTTAATTATGCTTTACATTATAATTAAGTTACTAATATTTGTCAATACATATTAATATTATTACATGGAATTTAATTAGTATTTATTAATAATAAATTTTACAAAACCTTAAGTCAAGTATAATAGTGATTGTCATATAATACAGCTCAATTAGTGCAGAGTAGGTAAAATAATAATAATTAACTACTTGACATTAATTAAAAAAAACATTACTATTCGTTCATATTTTAATTATAATTTAATTAAATTTTAATAACAATTTTTGCAAGTTAGAGTAATTATGCCAACAAATTTAAATATATCAAACATCCTTAATGATAAACAAATATCGCCAATGCAAAAATGGAATGCAGTTATCGATATTATTTATAATAATACCATCCCATTTGATTCTAGATTAAATGTATTTGAAAATGCGTTAAAAAATGTAGATACGCCTCATAAAAGCGCGATGCTTTTCTTTTTAACTTTATTTACAAATGATGTGATAAAGCAAGAATTTAAGGCAGAAAGTTTTAAAAAATTTGTTGAAAATAATATTGATATATTAAACTCTATTTCAGATTCTCATTTTGATCCATTATATAGGAAAAATAGTATAAATAGTATAGATAATGCAAAAAATTTGGAATATACTTTAATAAACAAAAATCAATTTGCAATATTATTAGAATGTTCATTAAAAAATTTATCAGATGAAAATAAATTAAAAACTCTTGATGAAAAGCTTGAAGTTGCAACTAGTAGAGCAGTTTCAATTAATAAACATCTAGAAAAAGTTGCTTCGCCTGTCGTAGAGAAAAAATATATAAAGTCTAAGGCTAATAATATTGAAGTAATTAAAGTTATTTTAGCAAGCAAATTAGTAATATTGTTAGATAACTGGAGTCATGATGGGTTAGAAGAAATATTTAATATAGCTCGTAAATTTAATATTGATTTACATGATGTTAAAGCTACAAAATCAGGTTTCGTATCACCAATGAAGATAGCAGTATCAATTAATGATATAGAATTAGTTAAAACTCTTAAAAATAATGGCTATGATGATCCGGCAGCTGATAAGTTAATTAGCGCAAATACAAGCATTGAAATTAAAAATTTATTTAACTTAGTTAAAATTAGTAATGTAAATAACAATGCGCCAAATCCAGCAAAAGAACTTGTGCTTAATAAAGAAAAAGCAGCTGATCCATTAAAGGAGTTGTTGAAAACCATAGCTGTTGAAGCTTGTGAGAAAATTCACGGAATCACAGGTGAGCAAGCAAATTTAGAAAGTTCTGCTGATCAGGAATAATATTCATTAAATTAAATCATTAATGTAAAAGGGGTAGAATATAGTAATTTATATTCTGCCATTTTTTATTTATACACTTTCAGATCCATTTTTCCATCTTTTAGCGTAACGCTAACTGCAGATTGCTTTTTAAGTTCATTTACCGAAGAAATATATTTCCCTTCTTTATTTTGCAGCATTGCAAAGCCCCTCATCAAAATTTTATTATAATCAAGCGACTCCAGCAGGTTTCCTAAGTTATTAATTTTATATTCATAATTATGCGTAATCTTAACCCCTTGCATCATCAAATTATTGCTAATATTGGAAAGCAGTTTTTGTTTAAAATTAATATAATTAGCTGGGTTTATTCGCTCCAAATTCAAATGTGCTAGTTTGCTTGAAAATTTAATAATTATATTATCAATTTTTGAAGTTAATCTAAATATATTATCATCAAGCTTTTGCTCATATGCATTAAAATAGTTTATTGGTTTTTCTAAAATGCGTATATATTGGCTAAGCAAGTCTTGCTTATGCTTTATAGCTAAAAATAACCTAGAATATATTAAATTAAATTTACTGTGAATGCTATGCCTTAAATCTTCAAGAACAGGAGTTGCAAATTCAGCTGCGGCTGTTGGGGTAGGGGCTCTGAGATCTGCTGCTAAATCAAGCAGAGTATAGTCTGTTTCATGGCCAATAGCTGATATGATTGGTACTTTGGATTCAAATGCACTTTTAATTACAATTTCTTCATTAAAGCTCCAAAGATCTTCAATCGATCCGCCACCGCGGGCAATGATAATTACATCGGGGATTTTATCAGCGCTTAGATTATTTAAACCTTTAATGGCAGTAGCCACTTCATTTGCTGAATTTTCGCCTTGAACTGCAACGGGCCAAAGCAAAATATTCACTGGGCATCTGTCAGTGATGCGGTGAATGATATCTTGAATAACAGCTCCTGTTTTCGATGTTATAATCGCGATTCTTGAAGGAAATAATGGAATATTCTTCTTTAATATTTTGTCAAAATAACCAGCTTCTTCAAATTCAATCCGCCTTTGCCTTAAAATTTGCATGAAAGCGCCATCACCAAAGGCTTCAATACCATCTGCTGAGATCTGATATTTAGATTGCCCGGCATAGGAGGTAATTTTTCCGCTAACAATAACTTCCATTCCATCTTGTGGCTTGAATTTTACTTGACTCATGCTATGACGCCATAATGTGGCGCTAATAACTCCGCCTTGATCTTTAAGATTGAAATAAGCATGTCCAGAACTTGCAAGTTTATAGCCTGATATTTCGCCTTTAATTTTAACTCGTCCAATACCATCTTCTAAGAGTTTTTTTATCTTTGAGGATATCTCGGCTACAGATATAAAGTCGGTTTTAGAAGTTTCTAGAAGAATATTTTGCATTATTTTAATAAAGTCTTTATATTAAATTCAAGTTATTTACCAAGCCAAGCGTTATAGAATTACACCATATGATTCGCTTTAATTTAGCAAAATTAAGATTATTTATATTTTATATTATAGTAATAATATATTGCGTAAATATTTTTGTGCAAGACATATATGCTTTAAAGCAGGGCAGTTTCAAATATAAATTCGATAAAAGCAAGTTAAATGAAATAAGGGATAATGAAATATACATTAAGGCTGATAAGGTCTATTACGATGGTGCCGATGACATATTAGAAGCTAGTGGTTTTGTGAATATTAGCACAGAAAATTTTAGCATTGAAGCTGAAAAAATCATATATAACGTTAAAAATAATGAGCTTAAAGCAATTGGTAATTTGACAGTGCGAGATATTGACGGGAATATAATTCACGCGCGGGATGCTCTTTTTAAGGATAAATTAAAATTTGCCATTATCAATCAAATGGTCCTGCTTATTGATGATAGTAAACTATTTGCGCGCGTCGCTAAAAGGCTTAATGAGAATGAGTTATTCCTTGAAGATGCCAGCTTTACCCCGTGCAAAATATATTGCAATAAGGAGCCCATTTGGAAAATCACTTCATATAAGAGCCATGTAAATTTTGAAAAACAGGAGATTGAATATAGGCGAATATTATTTAAAGTTTACGGAGTGCCAGTCTTGTATATGCCTTACTTTAAGCATCCAACTCCAAATGCTCCAGCAAAATCTGGTATATTGGTTCCATCTATGAAGCAAAAGGCCTTAGTCGTGCCATTTTATCTCAGAGTTAGCAATTCTTTTGACATCACGCTTGCGCCTAGAATTGCCAAAAATTACGTGATATTAGAAAGTGAAATAAGAGGAGCTAGTGCGCATGGTAAATATAATATTAATGGTAGCTACACTGAATTACCTAAAAAAGTTGAAAAAGGAAAAACTCTAGTGCAAAGTAATCCTAAGATAGCTAGACATCATATTGATGCGAAAGGGGCTTATGAAGTAAATAATTTAAATTATGGGTTTAACATTAAGCGAAGCTCAGATGATTCATATCTTAAAAACTATCATAATATATTAGATACATTTTTGGAATCTAATGTTTATTTATATAATGTTAATAAGCAAGATTATTTTGCAATAAAAGGCTTGCATTATCAAGATCTGGGCTCAAATAATAAAGAGGCAATTGAGCCTTTAGTTTTGCCTAAAGTTTTTATTAAAAAGAAATTTGCTCTAAATGATGAAAATGATTTAAATCTAACTATTAAAAATAACAGTGTTTATTATACAGAGCGTAATACCAAGCAAATTGCTAGAACTGCCACTGAAATATTGCTTAATAAAAACCTAACGCATGATTCGGGAAATATTTTTGATTTCAGCATTAGTGACCGCTTTGATTATTATAATTACAATTATAACTGCCAGCAAAGATCTAAAAATTTAAGCCGTAATATACCTGAAATTGGCCTAAATTGGCAAATGATTTTGATTAATAAATACATAGCGAGTGAAAGGGCAACAAGCTCAATTTTTAAATTAACTCCTAAAGCTATGCTAATTATTGGTAAAAATTGGAATCAAAAGTTTCATAAATTCGAACATATTGATACTTCAGCATATGACCTTGATAAAGAAAATTTATTTAGCAATAATAGATTTGCTGGAATCGATTATCATGATTATGGTAAGCGCTTTAACTATGGTATAGATGGGGCTTACTATAGCTCAAACTTCTATCTTAATAGCTTCCTCGGGCAAAGCATTCATCATAATAATATCTCAACTATAAATAATAAGGAATATGTAGGAAATTTTTCGCTTAATTATGACAATGATTTTGAATGTAATTATAAATTCCGCAAATCTAAGAAGTTAAAATCCATAAGTGATGAAATTGGAATGAGTTATTTGCATGAAAGGTTTGATTTATCGAGTGAATATATCATTCTACATAAAATATCTAATTATTTTGCAGATAATAAATTGAATATTACAAGGAATAAGATACGAAATTGGCATATAAATGGAGATTTGAAAATCAATGATAATTTCTCTGTTGTAAGCGGCGCTTTATTCAATATTTTAAATAATAATAAAATAAAGTTGCTAACAAGAAGTATCGGAGTGACATATGTGAAAGATTGTGTTAGTATAAGCGCGAAAGTGTCTAATGACTTTACACAAAATAGTAAAAGAGGAGTGGGCAAAGTTGAATCTTATTCCTTTACTATAGGGCTAAAAGTGCTTAATTTTTAATATATTAATTATTTAAACTTACATACAAATATGCAAAATTATCATTTCAAATTTATCAATAAAATTCTTATAATATTATGCTTAATTATAAATTCATTATCAATTCAAGCTATTGCTGCTGAAAATAGTGAAGTTATTGCGCTCGTAAATGGCTATCCTATAACTAAATATCAATTGGATCAGCAACTTAAAATAATAACTGATATTTTCCACGTTGAAGCTAGCGCTGGGAGTCAATCTCGTCAATTAAGATTAAACACCTTAAATGCTTTGGTAGAGCGTGAGATTTTGAAGCAATATGCTAAAAAAATTGATAGAAAAGTTCCAGAAGATGAAATTGCGTTAAAAATTAAATCTTTGGAGCAGGGCAATAACATGCCAGCAGGGGGCTTAAAACAATATATTAAGTCTCTGAATATCAATTTTAATTCTTTTGAAGATTTTCTTGTTGGAGAAAGAATTAAGGAAATGATTTTAGGTAATCTTGGATCTAATATTGACATAACTGGCGATGAAATTGAAAGAGCTTTGGTATATAATTCTAGTAAAGATTATGATTACAAGGCAATTATTTTTACAAGCAATGATACTTCCCCTAGAAATAAAACTAAAATGCTCAGGCTACGTCAAAGGCTTAAAGCTTGTGATGATATTTATCCGGGAATATATAATAAATATGCTACCACTGAAGAAATTTCTGGAAGATTAAAGACTGCTTCTCCTAAAATTCAATCATTATTATTAGACACAAGAGTTCTTAATAGTAGTAATTTATATATAGAAGATGATAAATATAAAATTTTGCATATATGTATGAAAGAACCAATTGCTTTAGAAAATAAGGAAGAGCAACAGCTAAGATATTTTATTAAAAATAGGCATTTGTCTAAAAAAGCTGAGAAGCTATTTGTTGAGCTGAAAAAGCAATCTTTCATCCAACTTTTTGAAGATAAATTATAAGCAGCATGCGCCTTACTATTGCAGCTTGCGCTAAGGAATTTGGAATTAAACCTCTAAAAAAACTTGGACAAAATTTTATTTTCGATGAGAGTTTATGCGATAAAATTGTTAGAGCTAGCGGAGTTGATGAGCAAGATAATATTATTGAAGTAGGGCCTGGTCCTGCTGGTTTAACTAGGTCTATACTTAAAAATAAGCCAAAAAGCCTCACCTTGATTGAGACTGATGAAAGATGCATTCAATTGCTTGAATATATCACTCGCGATGAATTTGGTAGTATTATTAATATCATTAAGGGTGATGCTTTAAAAATTAATCTAGAGCAAATTTCTTCAAATCTGCATGACATTGCTTATCTTGATAATAGCGAAGGTGCAATACCGCCGACTTCGGCTAATTATAAATTTTCCATAATTTCCAATTTGCCTTATAATATAGGTACTAAATTATTAATTAACTGGTTAAAATCTCTTGAATATATCAATTCAATGACTTTAATGCTTCAAAGGGAAGTTGCTGAGAGAATTGTTGCTAAGGTTTCAACCAAAGAATATGGGAGATTGTCGGTGCTCGCTCAATTACTCACTAATGCAAATATTGCCTTTGATGTTGGCCCTCAAAGTTTTTATCCCCCTCCAAAGGTGCATTCTTCAATTATATTATTAAAGCCAAGGGAGGATAGGCCAAATATAAAATATATCAAAATTGTTGAAAAAATAACTAATATGGCTTTTTCTCAGCGCCGAAAAAAGATAAAAACTTCTCTTAAGAGCGATAGTCATGATATAATATCTATATTAAATCAGCTAAATATTGACCCCAGCATTAGGGCAGAGGATGTTTCGCCGAGCCAATATTTGGCTATTAGTAAGTTATTAGAAGTTAAAGAAAATGAATAGTGAGATTTTGTGGCTAATTTGTGTTGATACCATTTGGGGCAATTTAGCCATAAATAATGCTGAAGAGATCATGATTGAATCTGTTAAAAATTTTCATAATACGAATATTGCTTTCACATTAGCCGCTATAGGCGGAGTTATTATTGCTTCGCTATTTAATTACTTTTTTGGCAAAATTATTTTTAAAATTTTATATCCAGAAAGTGCGCATGAAAGAGCAATCGTTGATGCTAATATTTCTAAAGTTCAAACCTTAAAGATCCTACCTTTATTGCTAGCGCTAACATTCATACCTTTTTGGGGGAAATTTATAATTCTTTTTGCAGGCGTTTGCGCTTTGCCGCTTAAAAGAGTCTTACCAATTACTGTTATTACAAAACTTATATATTATATTTGTTTATAGTAAATGACTATTAGATGTCCTTCGCACGCACAAATAGAGCGAAGCCTATATATAAAAAGGCAATGAGCGAAACTTACTACGCGGTCAATAATAATTATTAGAGCCCCTGAGGCGCGAGCGTCGCTTCGCTCATGTTCGCTCTAACTCAAAATATTTAACTTAGTGAATTTTTTATACTTAATTCAATTAATTTCTATATTTCTTCTTGACAAATTCTACCTAAAGATTTATAAGTTTTTGAAATAAATATTTTATTTTATAAATTAATACTAAGGTTCGTTAAAATATATGACTAAAAATTCATTGCTATCAGTAATTATTATTGCTTTAATCTCAACCGCTTGCGCAGGTAGGCATGGCACTCCAATCTCCACTCATATGTCCGGTGATGAAATCAGACCATGTTCTAATTTGCGATTAGAAATGGATGAAATCAGACAAAAAATTGATAGATTAGTACCTGAGTCTAGTAAAACTGGAAAAAATGTAGCTTTGGGCGTTGGAGGGTTATTCTTCTTTCCAGCATGGTTCTTTATGGATTTAAAGAATGGTGAAGCCGTTGATCTAAAAGCTTATCAAGAGAGATATAATTACTTACATAAAGTAAGTATTCAAAAGGGTTGTTATAAAGAATTAGATAACTAGAAAATATATAGAAGTTACCTTATTGTTATTGACTATAGTATTCGCTAATTAATCGTTACAAACATAATAACTTCCATTAAACTTTTCTATTAATATAACAATTTTTAAATGAAGCTGTTGATATATATGTGTAGCTAAGTAGATTAAAATCCCTCTAATAATAATTTTCTATTAATGTATAAAAGTAAAGTATTATGTGCAAAATTTAATAAATAGCAATTGCTTTTCTTGAAATATTCATATAAAGTGCCTATAATTTATTTAAAAAATCAAAAAAAAGATTTATATGATTTATTGTTACACTTTTAAAGAATTACTAAATGCAATTGAAGCTAATATAGCAACTGAGCTGCACTTCATACCTTTTATAATAAAAAAATATAAGGTTAAAATTTTAGCGGAAGCGCTAAAAAGTAATACTTCTTTGCGAGTCCTTAACCTTGATGGT
This sequence comes from uncultured Alphaproteobacteria bacterium, assembly GCA_963762045.1. Taxonomy (GTDB): domain Bacteria; phylum Pseudomonadota; class Alphaproteobacteria; order Rickettsiales; family Rickettsiaceae; genus CAVXJA01. The sequence goes on from CAVXJA010000006.1 coordinate 26,847, forward strand.
AATCAAATCACTGATGCTGGAGGGCAGTATTTGTTAGAAGCGCTTAAAGTAAACAATTTCTTGCAAGTGCTTAATCCTATACACGGAACAATTACTGACTATGAAGCGCGGGATTTAGCTGAGCCGCTTAGGATTAAGAAGGCTGTACAATGCCTTCTTACAAAGAATCCAATTAATACATATAATGGTACTGGAGCGAGGCTTCCTGCAGAAGCGTTTACTCACAAAAGTTTCTGGCGAGCTTTAGATGCTTATGATAATAAAATAAAGCTTGAGACGATTAAAAAGATTAAGCTAAAAACTACATTCAATAAGCATTTATACATTAGTACGAAATATTTTATAAATGAATTATTTGATCAATATAAAAAGGCTAAGGACGTTAAATTATCAGACATAGCTAATAAATTTTGGCTAATAAATGAAGTTTATTATAATTCAGCAAAACAATTCGAAAATACAAGCAAATATGCTTTTACCTCTATTAGCAAAGTAAAACTTTTAGAATTTTTTATTAAACACCCGAGCCCAGCTCAATTTATTTCTAAAGTCTCACAATTAGCGCTAGATAATTTTACAGTAATTTTTCAAGATTTTACAAATTATATAAAAAATAACTATATATCAGGTTTCTTTTATTTAAATAGAGTTTGTAAATTATTTATTAACAAAGATGATTCGATAGCAGAACAATCAGCACCAAAAGATATTAATTGTAATAATAATTCGCAAATAGAAAAAGTAAGTAATAAAAATTTATATAGCATACTTCCTCCTGAAATACTTTACAAGATAATTGAACTAGTTATCTTCGGTGGTGGTATTAATCATTCAGCTCCAGCAATACAAGGTGTTTCTCAAGTAAAGCCTGATGATTCTCAAGGAAAACCCGCTGATTCTATGAATAATGCAGGGGATGCAATGGATAATGCTGGAGAAGGGGATTAAAGCGAGCATACTGAGTATAATATTTAAAGCTTTTCTTTTTATACCTAGCCGCGAGGCCTTCGCGCGCGCCTTTAAGCGCATAGGCTTCGCTCATGTCCGCTCTAACTCAAACTTTAACATAATTGGCTATACTAAGTTCAAAATAATTGCTGCTTTGCCTATGCATAAATGCAAAAAGCTAAATTAAAAATAGAATAACTATCTAATATTTTCTATGTAAAAGTTCAACATAGTTCCTATACTAAAATTTTGGAAATTAAAATAAGGAACTAGTACTAATAATGTATGATAATGTAGAACAATTTATAGATGCCCTTAAGGATAATACTAATACTGAGTTAGCTTTTAGCCACTGTTATCTTAGTGTTGAAAAAATAGAAAAATTAGCTGAAGCGCTGAAAAACAATAAAACTCTGCAATCGCTTTATCTGTCATGGTATAGAATTAGCGATGCCAGTGTGGGGCGTTTAGCAAAAGCTCTCAAAGTCAATACTTCTTTGCAATCGCTTGATCTTTCAAATAATTATATTACTGATGGAGGAGCGAAGCATATTGCCTGTCTTCTCAAAAGCAATAAAACTCTGCAATCACTTTATCTGGAGGTGCCTAATATTACGGATACCGGCGTGCGTTATTTAGCAGAAGCGTTGAAAAACAATAAAACTCTGCAATCGCTTAATCTGGGTGGGATTAGTATTACGGATACTGGCATGCGTTATTTATCAGAAGCTCTCAAAAGCAATAAAACTCTGCAATCACTTAATTTGCGGAGTGGTGGTATTACTGATGGAGGAGCAAAATATATGACCGATGCTCTTAAAGTCAACACCTCCTTGCAATCGCTTAATCTGGGTGGGATTAGTATTACGGATACCGGCATGTGTTATTTATCAGAAGCTCTGAAAAGCAATAAAACTCTGCAAACACTTTATTTGAAGTGGACTGGTATTACGGATACTGGCATGCGTTATTTATCAGAAGCTCTGAAAAGCAATAAAACTCTGCAAACACTTGATTTGAATTATGTTGATATTACGGATACTGGCATGCGTTATTTCTTAGAAGCTCTTAAAGTCAACACCTCCTTGCAATCGCTTGATTTGAATGAGGTTGATATTAAAGATACTAGCATGTGTTATTTATCAGAAGCTCTTAAAGTCAACACCTCCTTGCAATCGCTTGATCTGAGATGGACTAGTATTACGGATACTGGCATGTGTTATTTATCAGAAGCTCTTAAAGTCAACACCTCCTTGCAATCGCTTGATCTGAGATGGACTAGTATTACGGATACTGGCATGCGTTATTTATCAGAAGCTCTCAAAATCAACACTTTTTTGCAATCACTTGATTTGAATTATGTTCATATTACGAATACTGGCATGCGTTATTTATCAGAAGCTCTGAAAAGCAATAAAACTCTGCAATCGCTTAATCTGCGTGAGAGTGAAATTAAAGGTGATGAAGCATGGCCCTTAACAGAAGCTCTTAAAGTCAACACCTCCTTGCAATCGCTTGATCTGAGATGGACTAGTATTACGGATACTGGCATGCGTTATTTATCAGAAGCGCTAAAAAGTAATAAAACTCTGCAATCGCTTTATCTACATGGGAGTAAAATTAAAGTTGATGAAGCATGGCACTTAACAGAAGCTCTTAAAGTCAATACTTCTTTGCAATCGCTTAGTTTTGATTATAAGAAAATTTCTTGTATTGTAATGCGGTATTTAAGGGAAGCCATCGAAAGCAATATTTCTTTGCAAATACTCGCTCTTATAAGTAATGAAATTGATGATTTTGAAGTGAGGCATTTAGCAGAAGCTCTCAAAATCAATACTTCTTTGCAAAAGCTCACTCTCAAAAGTAAGAATATTAGCTATGAAGGAGATCTGTATTTAGCAAAGGCACTACAAAGCAATAATACTTTACTTACCCTGAATCTAAAAGATAGCGAGTATATAAATTATAAAATATTTAATATGATTAAGTTTAAGCTTATATTTAATCAGCATTTACATGATAGTACAAAGTGTTTGATAGATGAATTATTTCATAAATATAGCAAACTAAAAGATAATAAAAAAATAGATATAGCTAATACATCTTGGCTTGAAGATGCAATTTATAATAATAAGTTATGTAAATCTAATAATTTGCATCCTAAATTTAAACCAATAGGCAAAGTAAAGCTTTTAGAGCATTTTTTCAAAAATTTTAAGATATTTACTCCAGCTCAATCTCTTGAAAGCGATATGATCGATAGCAAATCTTTAAAGGCAAAGGTAGGAAATAATAGCTATATTTCAAAAGATAGAGTAAATAATTTTGAAAATTTTAAAAGAGATTTAGAAAATAGTTTTTATAAAAATTACTTTCAATTTAATGGGGTTTGTAAATCATTCAACAATAAAGCAAATTCATACCTAGCTCATGAATATAGCAATAATAACTTTTTGATAAATAGTGCTAAACTTTATCTAGGCATATGGCAAAAAACTAGTGTAAATGATTTAAGCAAACAACCTTTAAAAGATGTTTTTAGCGATATCATGCAAATGGTTTACCTAAATGGCGGTATTAAGTATCAAACAGAAGCGCACATACGGGAAGAACCATCTGATAAAACTGAAGCAACTGGCCAGGCTTATGATGAGCATTGTATGAATTGTATAATATTTTAGGCAAGACGCAGGCTAGCGCTATTTGCACCGTCTGCTGATCCTTTGGCATAAAACTGTTCCCATGTCTCATGTATAAGCTGTTACTGAGATAATCAGTATATTTCCAAGAATGAATGGCGCGCCTTGAAGGATTCGAACCCACACGACCCACGGATTAGAAATCCGTTGCTCTATCCTGCTGAGCTAAGGGCGCTTAATATAGATATAGTAAATAACTTACGAGGTCCCTCTCTCGAGCGTTTCTTCGCTCACTCGCTTAAGTTATATAGTATTAGCTAGGATTAACGCTTGCGAGTGACCTTAAATACTAATTAACTAAAAAATAGCCGTAGAGTGAGCTCACTTAATGCGCTTAAAGCTGGAAGTTCAAAAAAAGTAAATTGGTGGAGGTGGAGGGAATCGAACCCCCGACATTCTGCTTGCAAAGCAGACGCTCTACCCCTGAGCTACACCCCCAATTAAAGGCATTTATGAGATTGATTAGAACCGAAACTTATCATTCTTATGAATCTAATCCTACACCACATAAGGCAATTCATTTATACTGATATAATATTTTCTTGTCAAGTACAAAGATAAGGATAAATCATTCTTTTTCTATTAATTTATGCAATAATCTTATAGCTTTTTCAGCCATATCCTCTTTAATATCTATATTAATATCTAAATTACTCATCGTCACTGATTCAATATCTATATTTTCTAACTTCAAAATATTGAAAATATCAGCTGTAAGCTCCTTATTATTACGCACACCAAGGCCAATTATGGCAAGACGCGAGAAATCATCAATAATCTCGTAAGATTGAATCAAATTTTGCTTAATCATCACATCGAGTTCATATGTGTAAAGATTCTGTTCATGCATATCGCAAGTGATTATGAAAGTATTTTCACCTATCTTTAGATCATGAAAACCAAGATTTTTACGCAATAAATGATCTGTTAGTTCAATTGAGCTGATATTTTTTGCATTTATAACGGCTTTGAAGAGGTTTCTATTATGTGTAATGGAAGTTATATGTGACTTTTCTAACATTATATTTTCTTGCTTTAAATTATTTAATTTGTCTGAATATTGAGTTGTAGCATTAGTATAAATCATCGTACCTTCATCTTCGCTAAAGCTTGATCTAATTTGCATTTTTATACCATATTTACAAGCCGCAATTGCAGCCCTTGGATGCAGTACCTTTGCGCCTTTGTCGCATAATGCTACTAGCAATTGGCTATCAATCTGCTTAAGCTTAATTGGCTTTTCAACAATGCGAGGATCAGCGCTATAAATTCCTTCAACATCAGTATAAATATCGCATCGATCTGCCTTAAAACTTGCGGCTATAAGAGCCGCGCTAGTATCAGATCCGCCTTTGCCAAGGGTAGTTATGTTACCCTGAAGCTTACTAAGTCCCTGAAAGCCAGTAATTACTGGGACAATATTTTTATCTAACAAATCTCGTATCATTTGCTCGCCAATAGACTCAACTAGCGAATTAGTGTGATTATTATCCGTAATGACTGGCACTTGCCATCCTTGCAGGGATTTAGCAGGAATATTAATATTTTGCAGAGCAAGGGCAAGCATAGCCGCTGAAATATTCTCCCCATTACTAATCGCGGCATCATATTCCCGTAGAGCGCTTATATTATTCAATTTCGATAAGTTACTGCATTTGGTTATTAGATCGTTAGTCATCCCAGCCATAGCGGATATAACGGCAATAACTTTATTGCCTATAAGCAATTCTTGCTTGATAATTTGTGCAATATTATTGATTTTGCTAATATCAGCTGCTGATGTCCCGCCAAATTTGGCTATAATTAATTCACTCAAACTTCTTATCTGATTTTAAATTGTAATTTTACCGATAATAACATAGCATATTTAGTTCTAATTGTTAAAGATTTTATTCTTTGCAGTTAAAAATTCATGCACTAAAATTGCTATAAAAATTTACAAAATTTTACTAATATACTATAAGTTATTCACAATCCCTATATTGCACGCATTCAAGCGGCTGGATGCTAATAATATCTATCGAAAAATTAATGCAACATTAATTCTTACCAGTTCAAGTAAGCTCTTGAAGAACATGCTGATTTTTTAAGCAAAGAATACTAAGCCAAAGCTAGTTCTATAATTGGAGTTTCTTTACACAGTTTATTCACATACTTATCCACATATTATGTGGATATAAATTTTCGCTTCTACAAATTAATTTTGTGTAAAGTTTTACTTCTTAATAACTTATACAATTAGAAGGGTAATTTCCTTTAATTTCGATAGATTTAATCAATAACTATTTGAGATTTAAGTATGTCTACTAAATGCGATATTAGTCCGATATATATTAATTTAATTATAAGATGATATTTTGTTAAAAGAAAATTTACGATTCATAGTAAAGTGCTATAGTAAATTAGTATTTAAGGTCACTCGCAAGCTTTAATCGAGCGAATACTTATGACCAAGCGCCTTAACACACAAGAAACGCTCGCTAGCGGGGGTCATCAATCTAGGCTTAAGTGCGAGCTTAAGACTTTTTAAAATTAGAGGTGATATTTTCTAGATATGCATCAATTTTGGCGCTCAGCATTTTTTCAGCTAAGGAGGGCAGGTTGTTGCTTACCCAGACATTTATGTAAGGCTCTAGTATTTTGGTAGCTAGGAGAATGAATTCATCATTGCTTGAATAATTCTGAGCTTTGTCAGATTTCGTCTCTTTAAAAACAACTCCTTCATTAGTATCGCTATCATCTTCGACTTCATAGCCGTTTGAGCTGATATATTTTCTACTAGTTTTATGCAGATCATCTAATTTAATATTTTCTTGATAAACTGCATCAATTTCTTCTTCTTTATCTTCAGCATCTTGCTTAAGTTTTTCAATTTCTTCAGCGCTAGCTTTCATCATGTCTCTAATCGAAGAGATTATATCTACAGAAGCATCCTGCTCAGAAGAATGTTGCTCAGAAGAATGTTGCTGAGGGCTATCCGCCTTAGGGACTAAAGTTTCATTGCTTTTAATATTTTGCGCGCGCGAAACATTGTCATTCCCTTGAGCATCACGGATAGTAGTTTTTTTATCGATAATTTCAGTCATACAAACTTTCTTAAATATAGACTAAAAGCCAACAATTTTAGTCTTAACTGATCTATATTCTTCATCAGGATTAAATAAATTCACTGGTAAATTCATACCGATTGCTGTGAGGTCGCCGGTTAAAAGCTTAAGCTTATATGATTGCGCGACCAGCTCTTTATTAGCTTCTATACGCTCTAGCCTAGTTTTATTTAACTGCTCTTCAGCTCTAATTACATCAATTAAAGTTTTAGAGCCCAGTTTTTCTTCTTGAACCGCGCCAGCATAAGCAATTTCAGCGGCTTTAACACTTTTATCTCTTGCTTGAATTTGCCTTTGTAGCGCCATGAAAGATTGCACAGTAGATTCACATTCAGCTTTAACTTTCTTAGTCTGCGCATTAAAATTAGCCAAAGCTTTTCTAGCATTATTTTTAGCAGTTCTTATAGCAGAATATTCAGCGCCACCTTGTGAAAGGATAGGTACGGTTACCGCAAGGGTTGTCACAAGTCCTCGCGTATTAGGATTTTGGCTTTGCAACGAAGCTTCATTCTTTTTCTCAATTGATTTGGATATTTCTAAATCAACTTTTGGCAGCAACACACCTTTTTGCCTTAATTCACCAGCTTTTGCTGCATTGATATTTTCTTTGCTAGCTATGATAGTGTGATTATTAATCAGCGCAGAATTTAATAAATTGTCTAAATTAACATTCGGATCTACTGCAAGCGATGGTATCTTAATATTTTCTGGCTCAAGGGCAAATAATCTTCTAAAATTTGCTTTTGCAGATTCATGCTCAGCAAATGAAGCAGCGGCATTAGCTTCTGCTATAGCAAAAGATGATCTTGCACTTGCCACATCAGTTTCAGTTGCCTCGCCAACCTTAAATTTTGCTCTTACAGAAGTAAGAAGCACTTCGTTTGCTTTTACACTTATTTTTGAAATAGTATATTTTTCCGCAGTAGCATAAACTGCTAAATACGCTTCGATCTCTTTTAATAATAATTGACCTTCGCTGTTATAAAAGCTTGCTTTAGCAATTTTCTGAGCGTGATTTGCCTGCCTTAAACCAGCTGCGCTACTACCGCCATTAAATAAGGATTGGCTAATGGATAAGGATTTTGTACCTCTATCTGAGTCTTGCTTTATAGTAGGTTCGCTTTTAGTGCCGGATAATTTCGAATGCTGCTGAGACTTTTGATATCTAGCATTCACTCTTGGCATGAATTCAGATAAGGCTTTAGGGAAAGCTTCAATTTCATTAAGATAATCTTGCCTAATGCTCTTTAGCTCTTCGTCATTATCATAAGCGCTTGTTAAAGCTTCTTGCAAGGTAATTGCACTTACCGAATTAATGGTCTGTAATGCCACAAATGATGCAGCTAAAATATATTTCTTCATTGCTTATATTATAGTTAATAATTTTCCACACTTACATATTATTAATGTTAACACGTTTAGTATATATTAAATAGTCTTTTATGCTATAAATTTCAAGAGCATGTGTGGCATTTAACACTCTTAATGTTAACTAAAAGTAAAAAAACTATATAGGTTATGAAAGTCATTGTTTATTAAACTTTATAAATATATAATTAACTTATAGTAATTTACATTAAAAATATAGGTAAAGTAATATGGTTAGAGCATTTAAACCAGAAGAATTTAATAATGATTTAGAAAAAAATATTAAAATAAGAATTAATATCGATGATGCAATGCTTGAATCATTGAATGTTACTGAAATGGAAGCATTAAAAGAACATTCAAAATTATTAAAAAAAGAATCAAAAAAAATCGTTGAAAATATTGATCAAATATGCGAAGAGGCTGAAGCTAAGCTACAGGATGATCTTGAAGATATGGACATTCCGACTGAAGATAAAAAGCTAGTTTTGAAAGAATTTCATAATACCATAATTAAAAACTCCAAATTAGTAAAAAAAGAAATTAGTTATGATTTAAAGCATAAATTGATGATTGCAAGTTCAAGTATGCTTGGATATCTAATCAAAGTTGTTGATTCAAGTTTAGATTTCAAAAAAAGGCTAGATAAAATCAACCCTCAAATTGTTAGCAAATTAATTCCATCTGCAATCGTTGCAGCAAGTACAGTTCTAACCGCTTTTTTTCCAATTGTAGGAATAATTGCAGCTACAGCTCTACCTATATTAAATAAAGTTATTACGGAAAAAAATATGGAGAAATTTTCTAAGCACCTTAATTTACTTAATACAAAATTACAAAAAGCTATTGATGTTTATAAAATAGACTTTGAAAAAACTCTTAAGGAAAAAAAGGTAAAAGAAAAAAGCGCCAAAAAAATTAGTATTCTTGAGAGTAGATTGCTGAAAGCGAAAAATGATAAACCTAATCAAACTGTTAAAAAAACTAACAAGCATACAACTAAACTACTTGAAAATTCTGATAATAAATCTAAAGAGCTTAAAAATTCCGATAATAAACTGGCTGAGAAAATTAATCATGATATAGAAAAATACTCAAAGTCAAAAGATATACCAAGCAATAAGGAAGAAGTCGAAAAAAAGATAACTGAAATTAAAAAAGCTGTAAGTAAATTAACAAGTAGTAAATTCGTAGAGATGAATGAATCAAAAAAACTAGCAATCGAAAAAACTATAGAAAAAGCTAAATCTACAATGCTGGATATAGTGCAAAAAGATATGAAGCCTTCTGAGAAAATCAATAATATGATTAATATTAGTAATGATTTTTCTGAACTTACAAAGGAAATACTTGACATTAATAATGCAAAGGATTCCGATGTATCTATTACAAATGTAGAACGCGCTAAGGAAATACTTGCTAGAGAGCATGAGGCAGATATTACGCGCAAGCTTATTGCTAATATTGATTCTTTAACTAACAATTTAAAGAAAACTACACTTAAGCTTCAGCTTAATGCGACAGAAAAGCATGCAGCCTTAAAACAATCTGGCCTGAGTCAAAAGAGTTTAAAAAAGATGGATCAAATTGCTAGTAAAAGCCAGTCTCGCAACCGAATGATTTAAGGTTTATTAGATATTTGCTATTGTGCGGATCTTCGCTTTATAGTGAATTTCATTCTGCGACAACACTACTGTATTTGGTCTAAATCTTTGCACGACAGAGCGTACATAAGGCCTAATCATACTACTTGTAAGCAATACAGGTACATAACCTTTAGAGGCCTGATTTTCATAGGTAGTTCTAATTTTATCAATAAATTCTTGCACCTTTGAAGGTGGCATTGATAGCTGCTTACCCCCAGCTTTATCATCTCTTAAACTATTCACAAATACCTGCTCCCATTCGGGTGAAAGCGCCACGATAGGAATAAAACCATCTTTGTTTGAATTTTGATGACAAATTTGACGGGCAAGCCTTGATCTAACATATTCGGTCATGTCTGTAAGGTTTTTACTTGAGCGCGAAGCATCCGCTACAGATTCAATTATAATTGGCAAATCACGTATTGAAATCATCTCAGAAAGTAGATTCTGCAAAACTTTTTGTAATGTAGCAATGCTTATAACATCAGGTATCACATCTTTAATAAGCTGCTTATGGTCACTTCCAAGCTCATTAATTAATTTTTGAGTTTCAGAATATGAAAGTAGGTCAGTGATATTTTCTTTAACAAGCTCTGTGAGGTGTGTTGTTATTACTGTAGATGGATCCACAACTGTATAATTATTAAACAGAGCTTCTTCTTTATTTTCTTCATTAATCCATTTAGCATTAAGCCCAAATGTTGGCTCTTTAACGCTTTCTCCTTTAATTGTAATAGGGCGGCCAGTAGGGTCCATTACCATGAATTTATCAGGACGAACAAAACCTCGACCCGCTTCAATTTCTTTGATCTTAACCACATAATATTCGTCATCAATGTCAATAGAGTCTCTAATTCTTACAGTTGGAAGCACGAAACCATATTCTTGAGCTATTTGATCTCTAAGCGCTTTGATTTGCTCTGATAAATTATGCCCCTTATTACTTCCAACGAGCTCCATAAGGCCAAAGCCAATTTCAAGCCTAACTAAATCGAGCTGGAGTACTTCAGCCATATCCTTAGCTTTAACCTCATTGCTAGCTGCTTCACTTGAGCCTTCAATATAATTATTTTGATTTGAATTAATCTCTTCAGGGATTGGATCACCGAAAAGTGGCATACCACCAATTGTAAGATTAGTTCCATTTTTTGCAGCATATAACATAAAGGCCATAATTCCTGATATTAAGGCAATTAAGAAAAATGGAGAAAAGGGAACTCCAGGCAGAGTAGCCATTAATATGGTGATGAGTGATGTTGCACCTAACGCTTGCGGGTATTTTGCTATCTGAGAGAAGATCACTTTATCTGTTGCGCCTGAAATACCTGCTTTAGTTACTAATAAACCTGAGGAAAGCGAAATGATTAATGAGGGAACTTGAGATATAAGACCATCGCCTATAGTAAGTATTGTGTATGTTTGAACTGCAGTGTCAAAGGAAAGGCCTTTTTGCAAGATGCCAACCACCATACCCCCAACAAGGTTGATAAATGTGATGATTAAACCAGCAATCGCATCTCCGCGCACGAATTTGTTAGCACCATCCATGGCACCAAAAAAGGTGCTTTCATCTTCTAAAGTTTTTCTTCTGTGCTTTGCATCATTTTCGCTAATAATACCTGCCGCAAGATCAGCATCTATAGCCATTTGCTTACCCGGCATCGCATCTAAGCTAAATCTTGCAGCAACCTCAGCAATACGGCCCGAACCTTTGGTAATAACGACAAAATTAATTAAGGTCAATATTAAGAAAACAATTAAACCTATCACTACATTACCCTGCATGATAAAGCCACCAAATGCCGCAATAACGTCGCCAGCTGCATCAATTCCAACATGCCCCCTAGACAATATTAGCCTAGTTGAAGCAATATTCAGCGCCAATCTCAGCATTGTAGTAACTAGCAAAATTGTTGGAAAGACTGATAGCTCTAATGGCCGACCGATGAATAATGTCGCCATTAAAATTACGAAAGCAAGGCCAACCGATAAAGCAAGTAAGCAATCAAGTAGGGGGGTTGGAATAGGGAGCAATAATACTAGCAATATGCATACAATTCCTGCTGCTAAAACATATTCGCCCAGTTTTTTAAATTGTTTTATAAATTCAATCATATTATTGCTTATGATAATTACTAATGCAGCTTTTTTAAAAAAGTGTAATATATCAATTAATATATTATTGATTTAAAATCTCAATAGTATTTTTAGTCGGAAGATAATTTAATATTTTTGCATTGTAAATGCGTTGCCAATCTATTACAAAAGCTCATAAAAAACTTTTAATTTGAGTTTATTTCTATAGCCTAATTATCTATCCAACGGAAGATTTAGTATTTAAAGAATTTATATCAGTTAAAAAGACTTAGCATAGGTCACAATTCTTGTCCATTTTATTGGCTCTTATGGCGCCGTTAATAGTGTTATAAATTTGCCAAACACTATATCTGCATTACATTAACGAGTTTCCCTTGTTTTTTTATTATTAGTGAGCTAAAATGTTAATTATAATCTAAATAATGCTATTTTACAATGAAGCAACAATATTACACTAAAATAACAAGTAAAGGGCAAATTACTATACCGACTAAGTTACGTAATAATCTCTCTATTCCCATTGGTAGTAAAATTGAGTTAATACAGCAAGATAATTGTATCATAATGTTACCTCTTGTAAAATCCTTAGATAAGCTACAAAAAGTTCTGCCTAAAGCTCATAAAAAACTATCTATAAAGGAAATGGATGATATTATTCAAAATAGATTAGCACCTAAATGATAGCAATTGATACAAATGTAATAGTTAGGTATATAGTTAAAGATGATGAAGAGCAGAGTAGGATTGCAGCAAGTTTTCTTAAAAGAACAGCTAATAAAAACATTCTAATTCTGATAAATAATATTGTGTTATGCGAATTAGTATGGGTTTTGAATAGAGGTTATGATTATAGCAAATTAGATATTGCTACGTGCTCATAATTAATGTCTTAAAGATATTGCTTTCTGGCGCAGAATTTACTTTTGAAAACCATGAAGCTGCCTTTTTAGCTTTATTAGAATATGAAAAATACAATTATGATTATTCTGATATATTAATTGGATATATTAATCAAGCGCATGGATCATCATCAACTTATTCATTCGATAAGAGAGCTTGCAAGTCTAAACAATTTGATTTAATTAGCTAACCCATTAAATGGGTTAGTATTGCACTGGAAAAAAGCTAACATATAAATTCAAAATATTTTTAAATTCAACATATTTTTATAAAGTACGTCTGCAGGTAATACAGCAAGGCCGGTAAGCAATGATGTTTTAGATAGCTAAATCAAATCATTAGAGAATTATTGGGGGTTATTGTTATATTAAAATGATTTTATATAACTAACCATTCATTAGAGAATTATTGGGGGTTATTGTTATATTAATAATAAAGCTTAGTTACATAATCGGTATTATGGAAAGTGAGTAAGTATAAGTATATCTTTGGCTAATATTATAATATCTGGCTCAAATATTTTTAAAAGTTTATTAATTTCAATTTGTTTTTCCTCATCGCTTATTGAGTCCATTTCTAGTATATCGTCTACAAGTATTCCATATTCTTGTACTAAATTATAATATCTATAATATTTGGGCATTATTTTATAAACTACTTCTATAATTAAACCAATAAAACTGATTATCTTCTCATGAGTATTGCCATTACTTATGATAGCATTACAAATTGTAATAATTTTAATTTTTTCTGATTTTGTTAAAATATCTTTTATCATAATAATTTGCTAAAATAAACGCCATGTGCTCATAAATATTTGATATTTCGGCATTGTTATATATAGTTAATCTATATTAAATGTCCTCCGCAAATACCATTAGAGCTGTAATATTATATATGCTAGCTACTGGCAAAACGCTATAGGCAATAATAAGCCCCCCCTAGGCGCAAAGCTAACGCTCGCCTAGGGGCGCGAAAAGGGATGCGTCATATTGACTATAATAGGCAATTAACTTGAAGTCGGGATTTGGAAGTAGGATACAATAGGCATCATACAATTTATCAAAACCACATCCCACATTCAATGTAAATGACTCTATATATAGAGATATAGCTTTCTAGCAATAATCCATATGCCTATAGCTTAACGCCTCGGCAATATGCTCTCTTTTAACAAGCTTCGATCCGCTAAGATCAGCTATAGAGCGCCCTACTTTTAAAATGCGGTTATAAGCTCTCATGGATAATTTAAACTTCTTCGTTGCCTCATTCAATATTTTTTTTCCATCCTCATCTGGTATGGCATAATCTATAATCATATCACCATTCATGCCAGAATTAGTAGTTATGCCGTACCCTTCGAACCTTTCCGCTTGTATTTCCCTAGCTTTAGTAACTCTTTTTAGAACTTCTTTTGAGGATTCTTCATTTTTTCGTATTTCAGTTAGATCATAGTGATATGATTCATCATTGCCTACTTCAATTGTGATATCGAATCTATCTATGATTGGACCTGAGATTTTAGACTGATAATTTTGCGCGCAAATTGGCGCTTTGGAGCAAGCTCGCTCGGGGTCTGACACAAATCCACAGCGACATGGATTCATCGCGGCTACTAACTGAAAATTAGCTGGAAATTCGATATTTGCACCAGACCTTGCGATATTAACAACTCTGCTTTCAATAGGCTGCCTTAAAGACTCAATAACATTTGTAGAAAATTCTGGTAATTCATCCAAAAAAAGCACGCCATTATGAGCAAGGGTAATTTCGCCTGGCTTAATTCTTTTGCTCATCCCCCCTCCAACCATGGCAGCCACGCTGCATGAATGATGAGGCGCCCTGAAAGGCTTTGCGCGAACCAATTGCCCATCTTTAATATCACCTTTAATGCTTGATATCATGCTAACTTCAAGCATTTCTTTAGCGCTGAGACTTGGTAATATGCCAGGTAGCCTTTCAGCAAGCATAGATTTACCAGATCCAGGAGGGCCAAACATCAGCATATTATGACTTCCAGCAGCTGCTATTTCAAGAGCCCTTTTTGCAACTCGCTGACCTGAAATTTCATTAAGATCCTTATAAATGACTTCTTCATTTAGCATATTTACTTGCGGCTGAGATAATACCTGTGTGCCTTTGAAGTGATTTATAAGCTCAAGGAGATTGCTCGGCGCAAGTATTCGGCTATTTCCAGACCAAGCTGCTTCACTGGCATTAGCTTTAGAGCATATTAACCCTTTACCCCCAGCAGTAGCGCCAATGGCAGCAGGCAATATGCCATTAGTAGATACTATTGATCCATCAAGCGCGAGCTCACCAAGTATTATATAATCTTTAACTTCCTCCGCAGGTAACACACCAAGGTCAGCAAGCAATGATACGGCGATAGCTAAATCAAAATGACTCCCTTCTTTAACTAAATCCGCTGGAGATAAATTAATGATGATCCTTTTAGCAGGCAGCGATAAACCAAGCGCTGTAAGAGCTCCCCTAACCCGCTCCTTGGATTCAGCCACGGTTTTATCCGCAAGACCAACAATAATAAAATTAGGCATTCCGCTTGTTAGCTGAGCCTGAACGTCCACATTAACTATATTTATGCCGCTAAAAGCAATGCTTGCCACTCTGGTTATCATGTTCGAATCATTCTATATAATAATTATTGCTGCGAATATTAACCTATAGACTACCTATTGTAAATAGTAATTTTAATGAAAACTTAAAATGTACAATATTTATAGCGCTTTTCTCTAATTGATATTGGTAAAAAACTTTTTTTGTTAAAGTTATTTTAATAAAAAAACTCTTGAACAAATAAGAAATTGCTGCTATAAGTCTGAGATATCAAATTAGATGATAATTTAAATCTGGATTGATGTCTAAAGTATTAGTAAATGGCTAATGCTAAGCATTAATTTGGTCGTTACATAAAGACTTAAATAATTTTATTTATTTTTAGACTATAGTTAATTAGTATTTAAGGTCACGCGCAAGCGTTAATCCTAGCGAATACTATATAACTTAAGCGAGTGAGCGAAGAAACGCTCGAGAGAGGGACCTCGTAAGTTATTGACTATATCTATATTAAGCGCCCTTAGCTCAGCAGGATAGAGCAACGGATTTCTAATCCGTGGGTCGTGGGTTCGAATCCTTCAGGGCGCGCCATTAATTCTTGAAAATATACTTGATCATTTAGGTAATTAACTATACATGAGACAATGGGTATCAGTTTAATGCCTAAAGGAACAGCAGACGGCGCAAATAGCGCTAGCCTGCGTCCTGCCTAAAAAATATTAAGCCTTCGATAAATTGTAATTTTGATTCACCTTTAAACTATGATTTTATCCCGAATTGAGGTAACTTATTCTTATCATACCAACAGAAAACTGCTTTACATTTTATTCCACATTCATATCAATTTGATAAAAATTACCGTCTAAAGCCACGGTCTCAATTGAGAATAATCTATTACCTTATCTGGTCTATTAGAAATATAAGATTTCGAACCTTTTAATGCTAAATATTTATTCACCACTTCAATATAATCGTCCTCTATTAGTTGTATCTTGGATTTTACAATATCTTCATACTTTAGTATATTGACCTCAGGGGAATCTGAAATATCTGCTTTTGAAAAAATTATTAAAGGCGACATTAAATGGACATGGGGATTATTCGAATTTTCATTATGTATGTTTACATCCACTATTTGATATATTTTTAATAGAGTTTGTTCAATATATTCTAGTACAAGGGATGTATTTTCTTCTAAAGACAATTCTTCTGGTAAAGCAAAAGTAGACTCGCATGCAATAATCTTTTCCTTGGGATAATTATCTTCTACAAATTGCCACAAAGATTCTCTATTTTTTAACCAGTCAGGTACATTACTTGCAGTAATTACTTGGCTAAATCCAATACCCCTTTTTGCACTATAGTCAAAGATTACTTCTTGAAATTTATCTCGGGTTTCTTGTTTTGGAATTTGCAATTTTAATATTAGCTTGGAACCACTTCTGTATGCAGCTGTAGCCATAGGACAAGTATGGCTGCCTCTATTAATAGTGGAAAATAAATGATGAAATACTGCCATAGTTTATACTCCTATTTTATTTTTTAACATTTCAGATAAAAACAACTTACTTTTTGTATTTCTGTTTGCGATTATTTCTTTTAATGAATGAGGTAATATAACTAATTCTTGAAGTTCATCTATTCTTTTCCAAACAAATTGATGAAACTTATGATCTAATGCCTCAGGTGGGCATTTTAAATTTAAATTATCAATTTGTATTTTATAAATTACATCTATTTCATGATAAATGCTTCCCTTTCTATCCCAACTACACTCTAAGGCTCCTACAAATTGTTCATCCTTAGATTCTAGGCCCATTTCTTCATATATTTCACGCTTTAATGCTAGCAAAGTTGGTTCATTATGCTCTACATGTCCCCCTGGAAGGAAAAACAAACCTTGAGCAAAATTCTTATTATCTTCAGTAGTGGTAGTAAGCAAGATATGATCCTTATACTCAATTATTGCCCGCACAATCAGGTTAATACCATTTTTATGGTGCATTGTTTGATTTGAAGATAGTTTTCTAACGCACTCATTATGCTTATCAGGTAAGAAATCAGTCCCAGTAAAGGCCAATATTATATCCGCGGCAAGGTCAATATTTACGTTCTTACTACCCATACATAAAACATTTGCATTCAATTTTTCTCTGGCATTTATCGCATCAGCAACATTATTACAAGTTGCTGCTCTAATATGAGAAAATCTATTTAAAGCAATAGCCACTCCTTGACCGCTTCCACATAATATTACTGAAAAATTATCTGGCTTAGATAACATGGTATCTGATAGTGTTTTTGAGATATCAACATAGTCAAGTTTCGAACCACTTTCTATTCCAATATCAACAAGTGCAATATCTTTTGTCAATTCAGAATCTTTTAACAGCTCGTTTTTTAGATCTACTCCTCTGTAATCAGAAGCAATAATTACTTCAATCATCCTAACCCCACATATTTAATTATATATTTTGATATTCACATTTTTATATTTTTCTCTGAGCTTACGTACTAATTCTGAAGAAATTAATGTGTTATTAAAAAGAATAAGTAAGGATAATTTACGGCAGTTTGTAAATAGTGATTTTAATGAATTCTCATTAATCAATTCACATCCACTTAAATCAAGTGATTGCAGCTCAGGGCAATTGTTAGAAAGATCAATTAATGTTTCAGGAGTAATATATTTATGCCATGCAAGATCTAAGGATTTAATATTATTGCAGTCGTTAACTAATTTAACTAAGTCTTGATTTGTGATATTATCATCTCTATAAACTCCTCTTAGATTTAACTTTTCTAAATTGAGACCTATATTGCATAAAGATTCTATTACTTTTCCGTCTACACCGTGACACCTTTTGAGATGTATAGCAGAAAATTTATTATGAACATTAAATAAATTTGAGAAAGCATCAGAGGATATCTTTTCATTTCCCCTGATATCAAAAACTTTTACGGTCTCTCCGAATTTTATAAGTGATTCAATTGATTTATCAGAAATACTCTTGCACCAAGCAAGGCCTAAAATTTCAAGATGTTTGCATTTTGTTAGCAACGCATACACACTTTCATCTGTTATATAACAGCTACTCACATTTATTCTTTGTAAGTTTGCAAACCCATCCGAAATAATGAATAAGCTCTGCGCTGTGATATCACACCAACTCAGGTTTATCTCCTCTAGCTGGGGGCAATTATTTGCCAAGTGTCTAAGAGAGTGATCTGTAATATTAAGACAGTTTTTTAAATTTATTTTTTTTAATTTAGGACACAATTCAGAAATTCTTCTAATAGTCTCATCAGTAATGAGTGAATAACTATCAAAGTCTAAAAATACATTATCTTGGGATAAAACTGTTTTATAATTATCATAATATTTATCTAGCATATTACTGACAACAACATCATCAATACTTAGATTCAAGCTAAATTTTGCACCTGAATTTACTAATGTTGCGTATCTTGTTAAATCCTTGTAGTCAATTATTTTATTAAAATCATATGATTTTACCATTCTCTCTGAATCTAGATCATTTCTAACAACTCCTGCCATAAAGCCCTCACTAATATTTAAAGTTATATAACAAATTTATGTCTTGTATTTCACACTTATCAAATTTTCTATTGATAAAATCATGAAATTTTTCATCAACAATATTCCCATCATGATAATAGTTAATATTCACGCTCGTAACATTAACGCTGTATTTCTTATTAAGCAGCCCTAGAACTTTTTGCAATCTATATGCTTCTGGTCTATAATGACCGCTTTCGTTACTGATATATGTAAGCCGTCCATTACTGACTTTTATATTACCAGCGCCAAGTAAGGGCTTCCCTTTAGAAAGAGAGGTATGTTTGAGAGAATTTGACGATTTTGCTATAAATATATCTCCCTCAAGAGTAATATAATATTTGTATTATCAAAAATCATAATTTACCACTTCAGGGTCAATTGCTTTGCAAAAAAACATTTTATTGAAGTCTAATACTTATGTCAAATACAATTTATCTCAATTCGCGATAAGATCATAGTTTAGAGGCAAATCAAAGTTACAATTTATCGAAGGTTTATTTTTCTTTAAGCAATAAGAAATGAAAGCATATAAGTATATGTACAAAAGTATTTATGGGAGATCTATGCCTGGTATGCTCAAGATTCATCTTATTTTTCAAATAATCAAACACGATTTCTATTATATTTCGTTTTCATAGCATCATTTTTTTCTTTAAATTCATTAATTTATTTGGCATAGCCATAGAGCATAGGCAAAGCGGCAATTATTTTGAACTTAGTATAGCCAATTATGTTAAAGTTTGAGTAAGAGCGGACATGAGCAAAGCCTATGCACTTAAAGGCTCCGCGCGAAGGGGCGGCTCGCCTAAAAGCTCAATTTAATTAGCTATACTTATCTCAAAAAGTTATTATTAGCATCAGCTCGTCTATAAATCTTCACTCTTTCAAGTGCTCATATAATGAGCTTTCACTACCGGAAGATAAATTCTCACTTTGATGCTGCAAAATCGGCGCCGTTTTTTCATCAATAATTAAGTCATTTATTAGGCTAACAGTGCCATGATCTTGCTCATGATCTTGATCATTTTCATGAGTATTAGCAGAAGAATTTTGCAACTCATCTTGAGTAAAAGCGTAATCTTGTGTAAACGTATGAGCTTGAGCACTGCCTTGAGTGCTGTTTTGCAACTCATCTTGAGAAAGATCCTCAGGAAAGTATTTATGGATCACTTTCATCACTTCCTTATGAGTATCATCATTTATATATTCTTCAAATATTTCATATAATTCATCTAATATTTTATTCTTTTCTTCGCTGTTTCTTGCTCTTCCTATTTGCACTTCTTTGATGAAGCTCAGTAACATATCTAGTTTTTCCTTATTTACATACTTAAAAGCTTCTTGAAAAACATACTTACTATCAAAAACATTTAACTCAGGATGCTTCTCTAAAAACCATGTTAGAGCCTTCTGTTCCTTAAATGCAATAGCAAAAGTCATGGAATTTGGATCATAATATTTACTTAGCTCCTGCATAACGTCTAAGCTTGGCGGCTCCATCGCGATTATCATATTCAATGTATCCTTCATTCTCTCTACAAGTTCGCTCTTCTCTTCAAGAGTTGATGCGCGGGCGATTTGTACTTCTTCAAAATATTTAATTAATGCTCTTATAGTAAACACCCTATTGGTAGCTATATTATACCATATCGCATCTCCATTATTCTCAAGTATATCTACTTCATAATTATTATGCTTAAAAAATAATTCTAAAACTTCTAAATTTTCTTCGTAACTACATAATTCCTGTAAATCCCTTGTGTTATACTTCTTTAGTAAATCGAAAGCAGGAGGATGCACTGTGCCAGATTCATATATTTCTCTAACTATTACTTTCATATCTTCTTCAAGTTCTTGATGCTTCTCCGCAGACTCCTGCTCCGCATCACGCAGCTGCACCTTTTCAAAATATTTTAGTAGTATTTTCACTGTCTTATAATTCTCTGCTGATACATTCATACTTAAAGCCAGGCCTTTAGCATAAAGAATATCCAATCTCCCTTTATAAAATTCTAAAAAATTTTCAATATTAGTTATAATATGATCATTATCGCGCTCATTTGAGCATAAATTAATTAAGCGAATATTTAATTCTTCATTTGTCATAATAATTACCTATAATTAGTTAAAATCTAGCATGCTAATTTCTTTGCCTAGTAAATTTAAATCAACTATTGCTTCTTCTTTTAAATCATATAAATATTTTTCATAATTGCTAAGAGAAGTACAGTGATCAGTACAAAAAATTTTTTTATAATCAACGGGCTTTTCAATATGTTTAATATTAAGAACGGCTTTACTTTCAGTATTATTCTGACTAACTGATTGAAGCAAATCTAGTTTTATAGACTTATTTATAAAATCATTAATCTTTTGAAAATCTGAACATTGCTTAACTCGTATAGGAATTATTGTAAAATTATAATCCAATGTTTTATTAAATTTACTTTTATCATTAGATAAAGCCTTTAAGAACATTAGCTCTGTAAAAGATTTTTCTTCAAGAATTAATTCAGAAGTTTTTTTTATCTTTAAAAGTTTCTATTTTTGGCTTATCTAAATTTAAGCTCATACCGATCTTCGCAGCTATGTCAATACAATCTCTGAATTGATCATATTTTGGTCCAATATTATTTGCAATTGGTTTATATATTTGCAGAGACTTATGCAAAGTTACTATTTTTACTTCACCTATATGCTTTTTAACTTCAGCATCATTCATAATCAATAACATTGAGCTTTGAGGGCGTCGCTGCTTCGCTCACTTATATTTATAGGCTTCACTCTATCCGCTCCTGCTCAAACTCTCAATCTAATTGACTATTATCATATAAATGACTGCTGAAAGTGAAATTACTCGGGTCTATCACGATTATTTCATAACCTACTTTACTATCTATTTTATTTTTATAAAGCACAACGCTATGAACATCCTTAACTCGATTATCTTTAGTTAAAACTTTATATTCACTATCTCTTTCTAAAATATCAACAATAACTGTCTTTACAGATTCACTTTCAAACAAATGTTTACAGCTTTCAGCAAATACTTTTTTTTCATAGCTACTATGCTTCATTACATTTAATAAATCTTTTGTATTTTTACTACCTTGCGAAGAACTACTATTATTGCTTCCTTTACTAGGTCTACTTTGATTATTATTATTACTACTACCACGGCTAGATTTACTTAAATTTTCTATAAATTCCTGAGTAATAACTTTTTCTTCTTCAAGCTCCTTTGCACTAATGCAAGAAGGATTAATGCCATATCTTAATATTTCATTTTCTTTAAAGCCGAATTTTTCTATAAAATATATGAAATTCTCATCTATATCTATTAAATTTCTCTCTAAAAAAGTATCAGGGGTTATGGAATATGCGCTTGTTGAACTAATGTATAGTCAATTAGATTGAAGTTTGAGTAGGAACCATGAGAGAAGCCTATAAATATAGGTGAACGAAGCAGTGACACCCTTGGGACTTCATTGTTATTGACTATCTTCTTTTGAAGCTTTTTTATATTCTTCCCTAATATTAAGATTAAAATCTCTCGCTTTGTACCATTTGGTGCAATCATGACTGCGGATGGGCAGGAAAGTTTCATTTTTTGACATTGTTGCCTCTTAAAAACTCACAATTTATAAGCATATATTAACTGCTTTTTATAAATATGTCAATAAAGATTTAACCATAAATTAGTTCAAGTAATTTATTTTTAACTTTACGTATAATATAATTAATTTTGAGCAGGAACGAATAAAGCGAATATTATATACTAATCGCGTGATGCGAATCTATCTGCGCGCCTCGGGACCTCTAATAGTTATTTGACTATAAGGATTTAACGATCTCTTCGACAATAGCTTTAGCATCACCAAAAAGCATATAGGTATTATTATGGAAGAACAGCTCATTTTGCACTCCCGCATAGCCAGAGGCCATCGAACGCTTAATAAAATATATAGTTTTAGCTTGTTGAGCTTCTAAAATTGGCATACCGTAAATCGGACTACTTTTATCAGTTTTGGCAGCTGGATTGGTAATGTCATTAGCGCCAATAACTAGAACTATATCTGTTGAGTTAAATTCACTATTTATATCCTCTAATTCGAAAACATCATCATAATCAATATTTGCCTCAGCAAGCAGTACATTCATATGCCCTGGCATGCGCCCTGCCACTGGATGAATTGCAAATTTAACCCCTATTCCTTGTTTTTTTAGCAAATCTCTCATTTCTTTTATTGCGTGCTGCGCTTTGGCAACCGCCATGCCGTAACCAGGCACGATAATGATATTTTCAGCTTGCTTCATCTGAAAAGCTGCTTCTTCTGCATTTGCCACCTGAGGCTCCCTACCCTCACTTTCAGCAAATTCTCCAGTTTCGCTTTGGGCTTTAAAAGCTCCAAATATAACATTAAATAGTGAACGATTCATAGCCGCGCACATTATATAACTTAATATAGCTCCGCTTGCGCCAACTAAAGCTCCAGTAATTATTAATAACTTATTATTTAATGTAAAGCCAATACCAGCCGCTGCCCAGCCCGAATATGAATTAAGCATTGAAACAATCACTGGCATATCAGCGCCGCCAACAGGCGCTATGAGTAATATCCCAAATGCGCTCGCAAGCAAGATAAGCGCATAAAATATAAATGGATTGCTTGTTTGCATTAATTCATAAACTAAATAAATAATTAATGCCGCTGTCAATATGCAAACATATTGTTGAAACATAAATTTTATTGGCTTTGATGTGAGCATACCCTGAAGTTTCGCAAAAGCAATGATGGAACCCGTGAAAGTGATGGCTCCAATGACGGCTCCAACAGACATTTCAAGCAAAGCACTTTGAGAAAGCGAGCCATAACTACCAATGCCAAAATTCTCAGGATTACTAAAGGCGCTGATAGCCACAAGCACAGCTGCAAGCCCAACAAAAGAGTGGAAACCCGCCACTAGCTCTGGCATAGAGGTCATTGGAATTTTTTTAGCTATGATTATGCCGACAAAGGCGCCAGCCATAATAACCGCAGACACGACAAAATAATTTGTAAAACTAGGTTTTAAGAAAGTTGCGCCAATCGCAAGCCCCATACCAAGTATGCCAACATAATTACCAAGCCTTGCTGTATCCGGCTTTGCTAAAAATTTTAAAGATAAAATAAAAGCTATAGCAGAAACTAAATATATTGATTCAATTATATATGCACACATATTATTCCTTTTTACTTAATTTTACCCAAAACCTCGCTAGCATGATTACTAACAGAAACATTTGGCCAGATATATTCTATAACACCTTTTTCATCAATTAGAAACGTAGATCTGGTTATACCCATATATTTTTTACCAAACATCGACTTCTGTGCATAGGTACCAAATTTTTTGCAAATATCACATTCTTCATCGCTTGCAAGCTCAATGGTCAAATTATGCCTTTTAATAAATTTTTCATGCGACAGAGCGCTATCCTTTGACACACCTATGACTATGGCGTTCTTTTTTTCAAATTCACCCTTCAGTTCGCTAAAGTCTCTTGCTTCAATAGTGCAACCTGGAGTATCATCTTTGGGATAAAAATATAAAACTACCTTCTTACCTTTAAGATCTGAAAGTTTTATGCTTTTCTTATTGCCTATCTTGATTATTGCATCAGGCGCTTTATCGCCAACTTTTAAACCTACTTCATTATCTGAATTTGCCATATCTATAACCTTATTTTTATTATGAGCATTTGCTCCCTTTAACATTATCAAATCTTCACCTAAAAGCAAGGAGGAGTTTTTATTTAATATGCTGCGGTATAATTGCACATTCTCTAGCACCCTTTGCACGTAAGTTCTAGTCTCACCATATGCAATTAGCTCAATCCAATCAACGACCTTATCAATATCTGTAAAAGTTCGAGGGTCGCCATGAATATCCATCCACGAGCCTGCAATGGGTCCAGCATTATAAGCTGCTATTGCGAGTATGTAAGAACCTTTAAATTTTTGAAGCAAATTATGTAGATAATTAGTCCCTAATGTTATATTATATTCAGCATCCCTAGTTAATCTTGATGTAACGCACTTCATTTTAATTTTTGTAGCACTTTCACAAGCAGTTGAATCAATTAATTGCATTAGGCCTTTCGCTTTAGCGCTACTATAAGCCCCTAGCTCAAAAACTGATTCTTGTTTAATAATGGCGTAAGTTAGAGCCTGCTCAATAGGCAATTTATTCAATTTAAAAGGCGTTGGAGCAACTAGGTTTTTAATGAATATATGTTTTTGAGTAGCCATTTTCGCAAACCAAGAAGAATAATGGATATTTCCAAGCTTATTTAAAGCCGCAGCGAATTTAAAAATCTTAGTTTGATCTTTAGTATTTAACGCAACATGCTTTAGAAAATGCCTAACTTCTGCGGGCTTACCATATTTAGCTATAAGCAATGCAACGTCAAGCATCATATCTTTTTGCATTAAACTGGCTTCAGGCAGCTTAATATTATCAGGCATTTTCAAAGTGGTTTTATTTAGCTTAAGCGCGGCAAGCTGTCCGTAATATGTATATGGATATGTACTTGCTGCTTCATTGAAATAGTAATTAGCCGACTCAATGTTATTTAAAGCCGCAGCAGACATACCTTGCCAATAGAGCCCTCTTGCTCTGCTAATTGGAGTTTTAACCACATTCATAAATTTACTAAAATGCTTCATAGCTATTTCAGGGTTATTTAAGAATCTTAATGCAAGCCAACCTGCCAAAAATTCACTATCGGCTACATTCGAAGGGCTCACTGAAAAATGCATACTTATAACTTTATATGCATTGGCGAATTTTTTATCTTGAATAAATTCTCTCGTGATATATGTAATTACTGGGAAAAAATTATCACCATACAGTTTATTCTTTGCAGCTGTTTTAAGCAAATTCGTAATTTTTTCGATAGGTAGGCGTTCTTTTTTCTGATAATTAAGATAATGATATATCAGACCTGGCGTATGAAAATTTGCAGGAACTTGTTCAAATAATTTTAATGCATTACGGTGCTTTTGGAGAAGCGCTATTTGAGCTTTAAAAGAATTTGCATGTTTTTTATTAATAAGCTCAAAAAGCCTTAGCGCAGCTGTGACTTCCCCATTAATCAGATGATGATCAATTTTTTTCACATGGTCAAGTTCAGATAATGCCGCGCCAAATTTCTTTAAATAATCTTTAGCTTCAATGTCGGTAAAGTCACCATAAATCCAACCTTCTTTAATTTCAGTTGTATGCTCTTTAAGATTATTCCCCGAATGTAATAATGCTCTTAACTTATAACCAGCTTTTGACAAAGGGCGATGCGTTTTAAACCACTCGGTAGCTGGCTTTATCATTTTTTTATCAAGCATGATTTTTTCAAGCTTACTTTTAAGAAGGCTACTGCCCGGCCAATGTGAGTGCTTATTTATAAAATTATGTAGCTCGGTATATTCAAGTTCATTTGCTTGCAAGCTCTGAAATTTTTTATATGTAATATATTCCTTAAGAGCAGGATTATTTATTTGATTAGATTTTTCATAAGCTTTACTGAATTTTTCCTTCTCTATAAGAGCAAAAGTATCAGAAATTGCGTCTTTAGGCGTTTTAACAATGTTTACATCTCTAATCAATTCCTTAGTAGGCGATTTTTTGACATGTAATTTATTCTTTGGTTGAGGTAATTTTTTAGCGAGAGGTTTCTTATCATTTAAAGAAATTTTATTTTTTAGTTGAATAGTAGGCTTAGCATTCTTTTGGCTTTTTACTTTTTGCTCGGCATAGGAAGCGTAATTTAAACCTGAAAGCAGAGTTAATATAACTAAACTTGTTGACAAATATTTTAATATTTTGATAATCATGCTGACAGTTATTTAAATTATTAATTCTAAATATAAAAAAATAGTATGAAAAAAGTTTTAGTTTTTCCAGGCCAAGGTTCTCAAAAAGTTGGGATGTGCAAAGATTTTTATGATAATTTTGTTATTGCCAAAGACGTCTTTAACGAAGTTGACGATACTTTGAATTATAAATTATCAAAATTAATCTTTGATGGCCCAAAAGAAGAACTATCTCTCACCTCAAACACCCAAGCGGCTATAATGGCTTCCTCAATAGCTATCTTGAGAGTTATATTAAATGAAACTGGAAAGAATGTAAATGAAATTGGTGATTTTTTAGCAGGACATTCACTAGGAGAATATACAGCATTATGCGCGGCTGGCTCCCTTAAGCTAAAAGATGCTGCATATTTGCTTAAAGTAAGAGGGAGTTCTATGCAAAGTGCATCGCCTATTGGAGAGGGCTCAATGGCTGCTTGCGTGGGCATCTCGCCACAAAAATTAAATGAGTATATATGCAACATTAACGCTAAATATTGCTTGCAAATTGCTAATGATAATGTCGAGGGGCAAATTGTTGTCAGTGGTCATGCTGAGGCAGTGGATCAAATTATTCATACTTTAAATAATGATAAATACCGCGCTATTAAGCTTGATGTGAGCGCCCCATTCCATTCTAAGCTAATTGAAAAAGCAATATTGCCTATGAGCGAAGCCTTAGATAAAATTACTATGCTAGCACCCTCTTTGCCTATTATATGTAATATTAATGCTGAGGCAGAAACTGATCCATCCATATTAAAGCAAAATCTTTTAAAGCAAATAGTTGGAAGCGTTTTATGGAGACAATCGATGCATACAATGAATGAATTAAATGCTACTCATTTGATAGAAATTGGTAATGGCACGGTCCTATCAAATCTCGCTAAAAAATCGCCAATTGATTTTCAAATTCAAAATATTTCAACTATTGATGATTTAAAAATCTTTACTAAAGAACTAATGTAAAACTATAGTGAAATGTTTAAAATTAGCCGTTTTAAATAATTTTATTGGATAGATTATACCTTTAACTTACTATAATTTAGAAATTGAATAATTAACTTTTTTATTTTAATATTA
Source organism: uncultured Alphaproteobacteria bacterium (assembly GCA_963762045.1). Classification (GTDB taxonomy): domain Bacteria; phylum Pseudomonadota; class Alphaproteobacteria; order Rickettsiales; family Rickettsiaceae; genus CAVXJA01. Next base: position 54,747 of record CAVXJA010000006.1, read on the forward strand.
TGAAACAAGCAAAAACTACTCAAGACCACCATACAGCGCATAATAATCATGCTCAAGAATGCGATAATTCAGATGATGAATCTTCACTCAGCTATAGCACTAGTACCAGCACAGATGATGATGAAAAAGATTCGTCAGATTTAGCAGGCTATATAATTGAAGCATTCTGCATTATAGTTTGAATCAAAAGGCCTATTATATAATTTTATTACATCTTCCAACCTCCATGGTTTCACTACTTTTTTATATTCGCTAGATTATATTATATATTATTTTTTCATAAACAGATTTTTGGCATAAGAAATGCTCTTTATTAGATTAATGATATAAGTAATATGCGCTCCAGGGCCTTATTATGAAATAACCTTAATCAATAAATTAAATAAAATAAAATTTTATGAGCTCTAATAATATAAAATCTCTTTTAAATAATGCCAGTAACATTCAAGTTAACTCTAAAAGCAAGCAATTGGGCAAAAGTAATAATTTTGAAAATTTGGTGAATAATGATAAGCCAAAAAAGAAAGAAGATATTTTCAAAAATAGTGACAAGGCTTTTGCGCGTAAGGCAAATGAAAATAAAAAAGAAGATATAAATTTTAAAAAGCAAGATAAAATAACAAACTTAAAGCAAGTAAATAAATCAGAGGGACCTGTTAAAGCGCCGCAAAAAAATGATAATTCTGGTAAAAAAAATATAGAATATGATACTGAGTTTAACTTTGAACAAAAAGATTCAATCGAGTTAAATAATGAAATAAATATTATCAATGATATTATTTATGAATCCGCACAAAATTTCTTAGCGCTTGATGCGCAAGTTAATCCCTTAGCTGATAATCCTTTAAATGAATATAGCACGCACATATATTCTGAAGATATGTTAGCAGAAAATCAAAATGATTTTCTAGAAAGCGAAAGTCTAGATACTTCTGAAGAAGCTTTGCAAAATAAAGATAAGATTGATGCTGATAGAAAACTCGGCGCGGCAGCATTAACTGAAAATATATCTGATGCTAAATCAACTGAAGAAGAAAATATAAAAATCAATCTGGATCATGCCCTACTCATTGAAGGCGCTAACCGAGGCAATAAACAAGATGCTAAGGATTCGCTAGAAATCGACTTAAGTGATTCCTCAAAAAACATTATCACAACATTTGAGAATGCTTCTAAAACTGATAATAGTGAAGTTAAATTCGCTTCACAGCAAAATAATTATATAAATGATCAAAATGTAATTGAGGAAAATGACGTTCCTTTTAATAGTATAAGCGAATATGTAGATAATATTCCACCTAGAAAAACTGCGCAAGAAATATCAATAGAAAATGATTTAAATCTAACTGCTACTAATATTGAAGATAATGAACTTGATCTTTCTTTAAATATTGCTAAGCAAAATATTATACCTACTACTAATTTGAAGCAAAATCAAAGCAATAATTTAAAGGATAATGCATTAAATGCTACATACTTAGATAATAAATCAGTTGAAGAACCAATAAGTTTTGCAAATGAAGGTGAAGTGTTATTAGATGAAGCTAATGAATTAATCGAGCAAAATGTGAATATTGATAATAATAGCTTAGATGGCTTAAAATATGAGGTTAAATTCGTTAATGAAAAACCTAAAGAAATTAATTTTAATCTCGCTACTAATGAAATTATCAATGATGAACAAGATATTGATCAAAACTTAATCCGTCAACTTGAGTTTTCTGTTAAACAGATTAAGCAAAATAATATTAACGAAATCAAAGTTAATTTATTTCCAAAAGATTTAGGTGAAATTAGAATAGTGTTAGAGCTTGAAGTCTCAAAAAATGGAGAAGAGTTTATTAAGAATATTAAATTTTCCTCAGAGCGCCGGGCTACATTAGAAATTTTAGAAAAAAATCATACAGACTTAGTGAAATCCTTAGAGCAAGTTGAGAGCGCTAAAGATAGTGAGTTGCATTTTAATATGCATGATTTTAGTGATAATAACCATAGCCAGGATATGAATAGTAAGAATAGTTCATTAGATCAGTGGAATGAAAATATTGCTAAATTAAACAATGAAACTGATGCCCATAATATGATAAATCAAGATTATATCACGCAGGATAGTGGTTTTACTAATGGAGTTTCTAACGAAATATTGAAGATGTATATAATGAACTTACAGGTGTAATAATATGAGCAATATCCAAGCACAAGGCAACATTAATGCTCTAGCTGATTCATATAAAAAGAAGGCTAAAAGTGGAATGGGAAGCGGTGAAAAAAAAGCTGAATGGTATGATAAGCATAGTCCAGCTAATAGCCCCTACACTACCATCAAGGAGCTAAATAATCAAAGGGACTTTGAATCACTTATTGAGCAAGTTGATAAGGATATTGACATGGCTATAAAAATCATGATGGTGACTGCAGAAAATATGGATCCAGAAGGAGAAGATAGCAAGGCAAGTGACATGGCAGCTACTTCAAATGTGATAGCTTCTCTTAGTGGGACTAAGTCTAATGTATATGCTATGCAGGCTATGAAAGATGCTATTGAAAATCCAGGATTTAGTGCGACAGAAATCCAAGATAGATCGATTAAATATGATGATGCTACTAGATATTTCGATGGCAATGATCCAGTAGAATTTAACTTTCAAATTAATTATGAAGATCGCTCTGAAACGCCATATATTAATGCTAATTATCACATTATGAATGCTAAAAATGAAATTATTTTCAGAGGACAATTGTCTAATTTAAAGCGTGGTGATAATAAATTTTTATGGAATGGAGAACTTAACGATTATGCAAAAGCTGCCAATAGCGTTATAACTCAAAGCGGTGATAAAATTACTGCGCCTGGCGAATATTCTATCAAAGTATTTGCAAAAGGTTCTGTCAAGGGCTTGGAAGGAAAAAGACAAGAGGTAGCAATTGCAGCTACTACTGAAATTTCAGGAATCGCTAAGGAAATTATATTAAATGAAGGTAGAGCTGATCGCATTGTGCTTGATAATGGTAAAATCATTAATAAACTAAGTGTTACTAAGATCAATTCTATTCCAGAAAAAGACGATAGCTTTAAGGCGGATATTGCTATGATAGGCGATAATGCAAAACTTGATCTATCTAAATTTGAGATTAAGAATGGACTCGCTAAAATAGAATATTTTAACAAATATCCTTCAAATGAGAAAGTTTCAGTTAAAATTAAAGATATGAATGGATTTAATATTACATCAATCGATCTCAATCATCCTTTAAGCTATGGGCATGGTTTCATAAATCTTAGTAAGGATGATACAGAGCATATTTCTGATGGTAATTATAAAGCTCAAATTGAGCTTTATGATAAAGAAACGAATACAACCAATTTAATAAATGGCGAGCATGAAATAGTAATATCGGGTGTAAATACGCGTAAAAATGAAGTTACAGACGTTGAAGGCGATAAATTCGACGCTAAATTGATTACTGACATATTTAGGCCAGCCATTACTGAGCTTGACAATCTAAAGGCTGAATATTTAAATAAAGATATTGATTATAGCAATGAACTTATTAAATTTAATGGTAAATCATATGAGGTAGATCATTTAGTGCCTTTGCCTGATGATAATGCCATTTTGCATTCCACTGAACTGCATGTGCATAACATGGAGAATAATAAAGTGGATATTAAGACCTTTAGACCAAATTACTATAATTTACTAAATGATGATGCAAAAAAAATAATTGATCAGGAAATTATTAATTCTTATGCGCAAGATTTTGGGGCAAATATTTCTTATTCCATTCTTCCCAGCGCTCAGAAAACAGATATTGATAAGCTCATTAAAAATAAAATTAATGAGGAAATAAAAGCAGAAAAATCAGGCGCGAGTCCAGAGGAGATAGTTCATTGGATAGATGAAAAATATAAGGAAATATATGTTAAAGACTCGGTAATACCTATGCAATATAGTTGGGATGGAGCTTTTAATGAAGAATATTATCCTGATGGCAAAGGTAATATTGCTAGAAAAAATGACGAGTTTAAAGTTTCATTTAGTCATAATTATCTTAAAGATGATGGAACTTCATTTGGTTCTAATGTGAATGATGCCCCAGTAGAATCAAGCACAATTGAAGAAATTATAAAAGATGGTAACAAGTATTTTTATAAACTTAAAGATGGTCAGCAAATTCAAAAGAAGCAAATTATAACTATATATAAATAATTTTTATATAAAAACTGATCTTTTAATCAAAAAGCTTTATACTATCATTGCCTGTTTTTATATGTTAATTAATTGACAAAAAGTTAGGCTTATTATAAAAGTTAGCAATTAACATAGTTCCATATAACCTAATTACAATTTTTGAAATAATTATAAAATGTCTAAAAATAAAATAAATAAAGAAAAAGTTGCGATATTATTCAATTCAATTGAATTTTATAGTAAAGCTATAGGTGAAAACACAAATGAACATGAGTTTGAAGCAAATTCTACTGAATTATATAAGTTAATCGTAGGAAATAATTTTAAACAAAGCTATAGCTTAAATCATAATAAAAATCTGTCACTTGATGCTCAAAGCGACACATGTTTGCTGAGCTATATGCAAACTTATAAATTCAATCAAATATCTATGCTTAATGCATATATACTTGTTGGCGACATGCTTATAAAAATTTTGGATCATGATGATTTATTTGATAAAATTACAGATGCTTTATTTAATAAAGGTAGTTTATCACCTTCCCTAAATATACGTAAGAATAGCTTAGAAAAGCTTAAGACTAAACATATAGAATATAAATTACAATTGGTTGAGAATGTATTTCTTAAAATTTTGGACAGCGATATATTCGAGGACATTGATCAAAAATATAGTTTAAAAAAAAGAGCGCTTGAAGGAATAATTATAATAAAACAGAGACAGATAAAGGATTTCGAGGAGATTCAAAAAACACTTGAATATATAGAGCGCGAACTCAATGAGTATAAAAAGATTTTAAACAATTTGCCTGATTTTGAAATTAGCTCAACTGGTCAATCAGGTGAAAATTTAGCAAAGGATACATATCTAGTAACAGATGAATCAGGAAATCCCTTATATAAGCAACACAGAAATTTCTTTGAAAAACTGGATATTGTGCCGGAAAGATGTCCGGAAAGTTTGCCGGCAAGATGTAATTTCTATAGAAAGAAGCCCTTGACTGAGCTAGAAGTACAAAAATACATACCAACTGAGCAATTTCAAATTTTAGCAAATCAAGGACATTTAGAGGAGTATAAATCCGGAACAGATTATGATAGCGATACCTACAACTCCAGCTACTCAGATAGTAATAGCGAGAATGTAACTAATGAGCTTTGTAGGCAAATATCAGAGCTCCATACTCCTTTAACTGGCGACCATAGTAGCGATTCAGAAGAATTATAATTCCTATTATCAATAACTTTTTCTTCCTTCTCTTAAGTAGCTAGGTTTCACTCATGCCATTGGTACATAATGCTCGCACTACCTTCGCTTGCGAGGTCCTTAAATACTACCCCCGCATCAAAACTATTGGAATGTTAGTATATAAAAAGGATTGAAGGAAAAAAGTATTGAATAATCCATAATAAAATGCTATGAATAGCTCATAAATCTTATGTATTAGTAAAAAAATGCCAATAGAAAAACAGAAGGAAAATAAATACACAAAGGGCAAGCATGCAAAATGAGGAAAATCAAGGAAAGCCTGAATCAGACTCAGCAATATCGGAGCAAAAATCTAGTAAGACTAGTAAAAATATAAAACCAAAGGCTAAATTAAAGCATGATGCATTGGTCAAGAAGGTTTTATGCGACGAACTTGCTTGCAGAGAGTTTTTAGAAGAGTATTTACCTGATGAATTTAAAGCAAGAGTGGATTTAACTCAGCCAATCATTGCGGTTAAAGAAAGCTATATTGAGGATGCTTTGAAACATAGATATAGCGATTTAGTATTTAAGGTAAAGCTTAGAGAGAGCAATGACAAAGATAATAGAGCCATAGATAAGAGCAGTAAAGAAGACCATGCCTTTGTGTATTGTTTGCTTGAGAGTCAGTCTGAGCCAGATCCTTTGATCGCTTTTAGACTCCTTAAATATAGCGTGTTGCTGCTTGAAAAGCATGTGAATTTGAATCAAAAGAAAAAGGAAGATATAAATAAAGAAGCGATAAAGAAATATTTACCGGAAGTAATTCAGTTGGTAATATATAATGGAAAAGTAAAATATAATGTACCATTATCGATGCATGGCATGTTTAAAAGAGCAGAAGCTGCTGATAATTTGCTTAAATATAATTTAATTGATCTGCAAGCTATGGATAATGAGAAACTTGGCCAAGATAAGCATTTAAATTTATTTTTATATATGCTAAAGAATGCCCATAAGCCAAATATATTAGAAACATTAAAGCTAATGCTAGAGACCATGAAAGAAGCGCTGAGGCAAGATGCGGGGATGAATTATATTTACTTAAAAAGCATAATATGGTATGCTAGTGTAAAGATAGCAGACTCAGAACAAGAGGAGTTTGTGAGCATAATAAATAAAAGCACAACAAGTAATAAAGAGGGTGATATTATGAGAAGTATAGCAGATGTATATTTAGAAGAAGGTTATGATAAAGGCATTATAATTGGTGAGCAAAGAGGTGAGCAGAGAGGCCAGCAGAAAGGTATTGAAATTGGTGAGCAAAGAGGTGAGCAAAGAGGTGAACAAAGAGGTATTGAAATTGGCCAGCAGAAAATGCTCAAACTGATGCTAAAAAATGGTAGTTCTATAGAGGAGTTATCGAAACTTACAAAGCTATCACCAGAATATTTAGCTAACTTAAAAAAAAGCTAACTAAACCATATAAATTCTATAAACAGAGAAGTTATTATTATTTTTATATATGCTCAAGAATGCCCAAAAGCCAAATATATTAGAAATATTAAAGCAAATGCTAGAGACAATAAAAAAAGCGCTAAGGCAAGATGCGGGGCAGCTCTGGACATGGCGCTATTAACAAAGTCATAACTTTGGGTGAACTTCGAGTCTTATAAGCCTTAAGCATATAATAATTTACCCTCTTTTGCCTTACGAGTATATTTCGTTTTAATACAATTTTTACTAAAAATTGATATTTTTGCCTCTTTTCTGATTTTATGCGGGCATAGCATTGCATTATCACAAACTTCAAGAAAATCGCCATCCTCAAAAAGCCAAAACATTGCTTCAACTTCGTTCTTTTTCAAGGAAACTCTATCTGAGCGATTAGTCGCATCAATTATTGCTTGCAATATTACCGCTTTAGATAACTTCACCTCTGGAGAATAATCATAGTTCTTTAATTTTTCGAAAGGTGAATTTAATTTTATCACATTATACATTTTTAACCTCCATATATATTGAACAATTAAATCAACCAAAAGGTATAATTATGCAACCTATTTAAATAAACTCTACGTTAAATAGAAAGCATAAATATTTTGCGTATTTACCCTTTAATTGAATGTTTTTAATTCATGTGTAATATATAACATAAATATTAAATTATTAAGTGCTAAATAAGATATTTATTATTTATTTTTTAGATATACCAAAATAACAAGATATTAAGCAAGTATTTTTTATTTACAGCTACTTTGTTTAATTAAATTTTATTACTTTTATTAAGGTTATTAAATTAATAATGTATAAAAAGTCTATATAATTATGCTTTTTTTATATTTAGTAGCAATTCATTAATATATACACTTAAAGTTGCACCTAAATAATTGCTAACTTAATATTAACTCTTCTATCGCTATTATATATAATAACTACAGGCTATTGTTTAATGGCTTATTATACATTTTCATAAGCCTCAATTATATTGTAAGAATAAAGCCTAATATTAAGACATATAGCGACTTCGGGCCTATTTCTAACAGGCGAAATAAAATTATTTTTAAGCGCCTTCTACTTACTTTTTTTTAAATCAAACTAACTTAATATTAGTTACAAATTAAAAATAGCTAATAATAAGCAACTATATTATTATGTTGGAGTTGAAATTTTAAATAATTTTTATATTTATGATTTAAATTTAATTAAAAATTAGATACAATAAGAAAAGAGACTTCTCTATTAACAACTTAGAAACAGAGGCAAACAAATGTTAAAGAAACTACTACCACAAGGCGACTTAAATAAACAACAAATTATAAATAAAAAAAAATTATCACATTCAGCCCCAGAAAGCTTTAATATAACCGCTGTGAATGAAAAAAATAAAATTACTCCATCAAAATCAGCTCCAATAAACTTTTTACAAGACCAATTTAAATCACCCAGCAGAGATTCAGATAGTCATATGAAATTCATCAAACCTCATAAAAGCAGTAGTTTTAATGCACAGAAAAGTAAGCAGCCTCTTGAATCAACTAAAAAACATAGCAATAACGATAAGTTACATCCTAAAAACGGTGAAACTATAAGCAAAATTCAAGTCAAAGTGAATGGTAAAGTGGTAAAAGACGATACGGAAATCCTCAAAAACAAAAGTTTATTTGATAAATTGAAGCTAGATGCTATTAGTAATATGCATACTAGTCCATTGCTAAGTAGTAGTGGCATTATGTCGCCTGAGCAGTTTGAGGAATTTGATTTTGAAAATGATGCTTTTTTTAAACATCCCAGTCCAAAATTGGAGCTTAAAAAAATCCGTAATGTTGAAGATGCTGTAACTAATGCTACTAGGAAATCTTCTAGCGCTAAAAACTCACCTCCTACGGCTCCGCAGAAAAAAATTCAATTAACTGAAGATCAATTAGGTATAATACAGCAAAATTTTTTAAAGACACTTCTTTCGCAAGGCTACGAAATAACACCTAAAGATAAAGCGCATGAGTCTCTCACAGGTGAACTTGCACATCATGAGGAATAAGCCGATAATAATTGATTATTGCTTAGGCAATCCTGGCTCGTCATTTATAAAAATACTTATTAAATCAAAGGCATTGTATTTTTTATCAAATTTACTCCTAAAATGATATAGGCTAAAATTATGACTATTAATGATATTTGAGCCCGCCATTTTTGCTATATGTTTCTCAGGCCAATTTAACTCAAGTTGTGAATTTTTAACCAGCCATAAAAGCTTATCTTTGAAATGCGGATCAGAGCAAGATAGGCTTTTATGCATATCGACCTTACTTACATAACTAATGCTAGGAGGGATAGTTAAGTCACTTTCTCTCCATAAATACATCCTTAACTTGCCAATAATAAAAAAATCATTAGTGACCTTTACCTCCCAGCCAGCAATATTTAACAGTAAATGTATAAATATCCTCATCATGAAACTTTTACCATGGCTTGCTACTTCTGCAAGGCTACTAAAAGAATTGCTATTAATGAGTCTGATTTTATTCTTATATCCATGCTGAGGATATAGCTTATCAATTTTCGAAAGCACCATTTCCTGCACCCCCGCCCCAAGAGAATTGCCCAGCATTATTATATTTTCAGCTTTAAATCCTATTTGCAGAACATGCTCAAGCACGCTAAGAGCATCTTTAGCCAAATCTTTTAAAGTGAGCACCTTACCCTGGCTAGAATTGATACCGCGGTAGTTAAAGCCTATAACAGCGCATTTCGAAGCTTTAGCAAGCAGGGTCATGTCCTTAAAGCGAGCCTCATAATACTCATTCTTACCGAGCAAAGATATTATAACTTTTTTATTTGAATTATTAATTTCCTGAATATCTGCCGGCTCCAAATAGCATACGTCAATTTTAAAATCTGGCTTTTGCAGAAGCACCCTACTGGCATTAATATCCTTAAAGTAACTATGAAGGGGCATATGATATTCTTGCTGCTTGCTCAAAAAATCTTGAAATATCTGTTGATCTGTTTCGCCTACATATCCCTTATCTCTATACCAATTACGCGCCCTATTATCTTTTCCATAAAAGCGGCTGGCTAAGTATTTTTGTAAAATACGCATATATATAATTTTTAATTTTGTTTGCGCTCATGAATTATTGAAATTGCTATACTAATAATAAGTATCCCGACTGTAATAAGCAAAGGTACTATTTTAGGTATTTCTATAAAATGACTTATTATTATTTTCAAACCTATAAGTACTAAGATGATTGCTAAACCATATTTAACATATTTAAAACGTTTAGTTATATTTGCAAACATAAAATACATTGCCCTAAGCCCCAGTATTGCCATAATATTTGAGGTATATATAACGAAAATATCGTTGGTGATTGCAAATATAGCAGGCAAACTATCAATTGCAAATATAAAGTCCATTACCTCAATTAAAATTAGCGCTGCAAGCAACTTGGTCGCATAATATTTACCATTTTGCTTTACTATGAAGCTATTATCTTTAATTTCAGGATGAATATTTATTATTTTTGAAAGCCTTATGTAAATGAAGTTTTTCTCAATCTCAAACTTATCATTACCCGCTAGGAACCAGGTTTTTATACCAGTTACAATTAATATTATCGCAAAAACATAAATCACCCAGCTAAAGTTATTGATGAGCTCAATGCCTAAATATATAACTATTATTCTAAGGACAATAACCCCAATTATGCCCCAAAATAATACCCTTCGTTTATATTTCTCTGGAATGCCAAAGAATTGCAATATCATTGAGATAATAAAAATATTATCTAGCGCCATTGTTTTTTCAATAAGATAGCTTAAATAATATTCGCTAGCTGAGTTTAAACCACTATCCGCATATACATAAAGTCCAAAAATGAGCGCAAGAATAACGTAAAACAAGCTTAAATATAAGCTTTTCCTAAATGTTATTACTTCGTCCTTTTTTCCATAATAGCCTAAATCAAAAACCATTAGTGAAGTGATAAATGCCCCAAAAATTAACCAGTCCAACTTTTATACCTCTCCTATTATATCTTATCTGTACAAAATGCTTATATATATATATTATCATGTATGCGCTTCAAGAAAAAATCAAATATGTATATTAAAATAATTTAATTGTTATTTATTATGAACCCATATAAAATTTTAAATTCCAGAAAACCTCTTTTTATCAGCTTTGAAGGCTGTGAAGGATGCGGAAAATCAACGCAAAGTAAGTTGCTATATAATTATCTTAAAAGCAATGGCATTGATGCAATTTTAACTCGCGAGGTTGGAGGAACTAAAGCGGCTGAAGAAATTCGTGAGATCTTAATTAATCATGAACTCGCAAATCCAGCTCAGCTTCTCCTCATCATGGCTGCAAGATTTGAGCATATTGAAAAGGTTATAAATCCAGCACTTAGGAATCATAAATGGGTTATTTGCGATCGCTTTATTGACTCCAGCGCTGCTTATCAAAGTAATGCTGAAAGTTTGCCTATGGACTTTATATATAAATTACATCATCAATTCATGCATAATGCTGCAAATCCGCATTATGGGAAAATGGCCCAAGCTTTAATGCCCGATATCACTTTTTTTATGAATATTTCCCCTGATATTTCGCTATCGCGCGCGCGAAAAAGAACCGATGGTGAGGTTAATAAGTTTGATCTAAAGGCTGATAGCTATCATCATCAAGTTTATGAAAATTTTATAAATATATCTAATAAATATCAAAACCGTATTAAGAATATACAAATCAATGAAACAGATGATGCCGATATTATACATAACAAAATCCTAAAGAATATATTCTAATTTATGAACGAGTTAAATAGGCAATTTTTAAATATATTACTAAACCTTAAGTCTAAGACAAAGATTGATTATAATATTAAGCATCTTTCATGGATGAAGCTTGATGCTACCGCTGAAATTTTGGTCACTGCATTTAATGAAGATGAACTTCAGCAACTTTTGCGAAATAATCATCTCCATGCTCAGTTGCATGTTAATATAATTGGCGCCGGCTCAAATGTAATTTTTTGCAAAAATGTTAAAGGCTTACTTATTAAGCTCGGCAATGCTTTTACTGAGATAAAATATGTGAATGATTTAATTGAAGTAGGAGCCGCTTGCTTGAATCATAATCTAGCTAATTATGCGCTTAACGAAAATATTAAAAATTTAGAGTTTTTATCTACTATACCCGGCAATGTTGGTGGCGGAATAGCTATGAATGCGGGAGCTTACGGTAGCGAGTATAAAGATGTTATTTATAAAGCAAAAGGCATTGACAAACAGGGGAATTTTCATGAATTTAATCAAAAGCAACTTTCCTCAGCACTTAGCTACCGGCATAATGCTTTAGCAGAAAATCTAATATTCATTAAAATCTACCTTAAAGCGGAAAAGAGTAACGCGGAAGATATCCTTGCCAAAATGAATGATTTTAAATTAAAAAGAAAACTTACGCAGCCAATTGCTGAAAAAACCTCTGGCAGTACATTTGCAAACCCCACTCATGATATTGCAGGTAACGCAGTATCCATGAAGGCCTGGGAGCTTATCGACCAAATCGGCTATAGAGGCAAAAAAGTTGGCGGCGTGAAAATGAGTGAGCAACATTGTAATTTTATGATCAATGATGGAACTGCAAGTGCGGATGATGCCATAGATTTAATTAAAGCTATACGCCTGGAAGTTAAAGAAAAATTTAATATTGACTTAAGGCCCGAGGTCAAAATTATTAAATAAATTAGATTTAGAGACTATGGCACTGTTAACAAAATAATTATATTTAAAATTTTTAGAGATTTTTAGACGAAAATAATGCTAAAATTTGCAGTAATAGTAATCTATTTCAAAAATTTTTGTATTATTTGCAGACAAAAAGATTAAAAATTATTGTTTAATGATTTTGTTAACAGTGCCATAGTTAATTAAACTGAGGTGTGACTAGGAGCGGACATGAGCGAAGCCTATATATTAAAGGCGCGCGAGAAGCGGCGCTCGCAACCTCAAAGCTTGGGTTTTATTGACTATAGCCCCGAAGCCCTCACCTGCGCGGCGGCTCAAGTTTAATTAATTATAGCATGAGCTCGATTAGCTCCTGCCATAGAGTTCACAATCTAATTGTATCACTCACACTGTTCGCTTTTATCTCCTGCGTTATTCATAGAATCATCGGGATTTTGTACATTTGCTGAATGATTAATGCCACCACCATTTAAGGTAACTAAATATATAATATAAGTAAAAACATCATTAGGTAATAAGCTAAATATATTTGTATTACTTTCATTTGATGTCTGCAAGTTATTATTATTATCAATATCATTTGGCGCTGAAGGGACAGATTGCGAATCATTTTCAATTTTTAATGATTTGCTAGGGCGTATAAAATCATCGATGCCATCACCTAAGCTAACTATTTGCGAGTTATTATTATCAATATCCTTTGGCGCTGAAGGGACAGATTGCGAATCATTTTCAATTTTTAATGATTTACAAACTCTATTAAAATGAAAATACTTTGAAAAATAACTCTTACTTAAATCCTTTTTAAAATCTTGAAAAATTTTTGTAAAATTATCTATCTCTAATTGTAAGTCTATATAAATAAATTGAGCTGGATTCGGATGTTTAATAAAAAATTCTAAAAGCTTTACTTTACCAATAGAAGCAAAAGCATATTTACTTCTATCTTTGGGTTGATTTGTTGAATTACTATATATTGCATCTTCTAGCCAATGATCATTAGTTACATTTATTTTTTCAGAACCATTTAGCTCTACATATTGATCAAATACTTCATTTATAAAATATTTAATACTATCATATAAATGTTTATTAGATGCGGTTTTTAATTTAATCTTTTCAAGTGTAACAAAAGTTATTTTAGCGCCCATACTCAAAAAATGTATCTCTTGCAAAGAGGTGTTAGTTTCAAGCGCTTCTAATAAATATTGCGCTCCAATTTCATCAATATCATTATATCTCAGATCAAGCACTTGCAAAGAAGTATTACTTTTTAGCACTTTTGCTAAATGTTGCGCTCCAGCATTAGTAATGTTATTAGCACCAATATAAAGCTTTTGTAAAATATTATTACTTTTCAGCATTTCTGCAAAATACTGAGCTCCTACATTACCTATATCATTATGTAAAAGAGCAAGCAGTTGCAAAGTTTTATTACTTTTTAGCATATTTGCTAAATGCTGTACTCCAACTGCAGTAATTTTGTTATGTTGGAGATAAAGCTCATGCAAAGATGTATTAGTTTCAAGCGCATTTGCTAAATACTGCATTCCCGCATCAGTAATGTCATCATTACTACTAAGGTGTAATACTTGCAAAGAAGCCCCCGTTCCAAGCGCTTTTGCAAAATACTGGGTTCCATCATCACCAATACTATTTCTTTTAATATTAAGTTCTTGCAAAGTTTTATTGCTTTCAAGTGCTTTTGCTATATATCTAGCCCCTTGATTACCAATAAGGTTGTGAGACATATTTAAGGTTTGCAAAGAAATATTGACTTCAAGTGCATTTGCTAAATGCTGCGCTCCAATATCAGTAATCTTATTATCAGAAAGATTAAGCACTTTCAAAGTTTTATGGGTTTTCAGCGCATTCGCTAAATGTAGCGCTCCATCGTCAGTAATGTCATTCATAGAAAGCTCAAGACTTTGCAAAGAAGTATTAGTTTTCAGCGCTTCTGATAAAATTTTAATATCTTCATCTTTAAATCTGAAACCTGTAGCATATAGCTCAGTTTCAACATTAGCTTTAACTGCATTTAATAATTCTTGAAAAGTAGAACATTTCATATAATTCCTTTATTTTTAGTTAGTTTAAAAAAACTTTTAAGGATTATATATTAGTAGTTAACTAAAAGCAACTATTGTTTATTAAAATTTATTTTTATTAAAATTTATTTTTATTAATATAGTGATTTTGTTAACAGTGCTATAATCAATTAGGCCCGAGGCCCACATTTGCGGGGACTTAGGGTTTAATTGACTACTTATCATTCACCATGCTCGCTTTTATCTCCTGCGTTATTCATAGAATCATCGGGATTTTGTACATTTGCTGAATGATTAATGCCACCACCATTTAAGGTAAGTAATGCTATATAAGAAAAAACATCCTTAGGTAATAAGCTAAATACATTTTCATTACTTTCATTTGATGTCTGCGAGTTGTTATTATTAATGTCCTTTGGCGCTGATGGGACAGATTGCGAATCATTTTCAATTTTTAATGATTTGGTAGGAAGTATAATGTCATTGACGTCAACATCATTGTTAAATGGTTTACAAACTCTATTGAAATAAAAATAATCTATTAAATATTTAGTAGTTAAACATTTAGTAAATGCTTCTACAGAGTTAGCTAGCGTCAAGCGTAAATCTTCAGAGATAAATTGAGCAGGATAAGGATGTTTAATAAAATATTCTAAAAGCTTTACTTTGCCGATAGGGGTAAAAGCATATTTGCTTGTATCTTTGAATTGTAATACTGATTCTATTGCTGAATAATAATAAACTTCATACATTAGCCAAAATTTATTAGCTATGTCTGATAAATTAACGTCCTTAAGCTTTTCATATTGAATAAATAATTCATTTATAAATTTTTTGGTACTATCATATAAATGCTTATTAAATGCAGTTTTTAATTCAATCTTTTTAAGCGTTTTAAGATTTATTTCTTTAACAAGATTACTAAGTATAAGCTCTTCCAAAGTGTTATTGGTTTCCAGGGCATTTAATAAATGCTGAGCTCCAGCATCATGAATATTGTTATATGCAAGATTGAGCTCTTGCAAAGTTTTATTGGTTTTCAGAGCTTCTGCAATATGCTGCGCTCCAACATAACCTATATCATTATTTAAAAGATTGAACACTTGCAAAGTTTTATTTTTTACAAGCGCTTCTGCAATAAATTGCACCCCAACGGCAGTAATATTGTTACATGCAAGATTGAGCACTTTCAAAGCCTTATGACTTTCTAGAGCTTCTGCTAAATATTGCGCTTTAATATCAGTAATATTGGTATGTGCAAGACTGAGCCTTTGCAAATAAGTATTAGTTTTCAGCGCTTCAGCTAAATTTTTAATATCATCATCTTGTAATTTAAAGCTTTCAGCATATAACTGAGTTTCAACATTAGCTTTAACTGCATTTAATAATTCTTGAAAAGTATAACAATCCATATAATTCCTTTATTTTTAGTTAGTTTAAAAAAACTTTTAAGGATCATATATTAATAGTTAACTAAAAGCAACTATTGTTTATTAAAATTTATTAATAAAGTTTATTTTTATAAATATAATGATGTTGTTAACAGTGGTATAATCAATTAACCCCAAAACACTCACTTACAGGGACCTAGGGTTTAATTGACTACTTATCTCATTCACCATGCTCGCTTTTATCACCTGCATTATTCATTGAATCATCGGGATTTTGTACATTTGCTGAATGATTAACACCGCCATTATTGTAGGTAAGTAATGCTATATAAGAAAAAACATCCTTAGGTACTAAGCTAAACACATTTTCATTACTTTCATTTGATGTCTGCAAGTTATTATTATCAATATCCTTTGGCGCTGATGGGACAGATTGCGAATCATCTTCAATTTTTAATGATTTACAAACACCATTAAAATGAAAATATTTTGAAAAATAACTTTTACTTAAATCTTTGTGAAACATTTTAAAAGTCTCTGTAAAAAAGCTCTTTAGTTTTAAACTAATATCCTTAGAAATAAATTGAGCCGGATTCGGGTATTTAATAAAATATTCTAAAAGCTTTACTTTGCCGATAGGTTTAAAAATATATAAATTTTTAACTTTTAGTTGGTTAGTTAAGTTATTATAAACTGCCTCTTCTAACCAATGATCATTAGTTACATTTATTTTTTCAGTACCATTTAGCTCTACATATTGATCAAATAATTTATTTATAAAATATTTGATACTATCATATAAATGTTTATTAGATGCGGTTTTTAGCTTAATTTTTTCAAGTATCTCAAACTCTATTTTAAAATTTTTAAGATATAAAGCTTGCAAATAAATGTTGGTCTCAAGTGCTTTTAATAAACGCTTCGCTCCATAACCAATATAATTATCAAAAAGGTAGAGCTCTTTCAAAGTGGTATTAGTTTTAAGTACATTTGCTAAATGCTTTGCTCCTGCATCACCTATTTCATTATCACTAAGCTTAAGTTTTTTTAAAGAAGTGTTAATTTCAAGCGCATTTGCTAAATGCTTTGCTCCTGCATCACCTATTTTATTATCACTAAGCTTAAGTTTTTTTAAAGAAGTGTTAATTTCAAGCGCATTTGCTAAATATTGCGCTCCAATATCAGTAATATTATTACCAAGAGTAAGCTCTTTCAAAGTGGTATTAGTTTTAAGTACATTTGCTAAATATTGCGCTCCAATATCAGTAATCTTATTTTTACTAAGAATAAGCTTATGTAAAGTGGTATTAGTTTTAAGTGCATTTGCCAAATACTGCACCCCTATATCACTAATATTATTATTACTAAGAGTAAGCTTATGTAAAGTGGTATTAGTTTTAAGAGCATTTGCTAAATGCTGCGCTCCAGCATCAGTAATCTTATTTTCAATAAGAGCAAGCTTTTGCAAAGTTGTGTTACTTTTAAGTGCATTTGCTAAATGCTGCGTTCCAGCATCTCTAACATTACAATTATGAATAATAAGCTCCAGCAAAGAAGAGTTGCTTCCTAAAGCTTCTGCTAAATTTTTAATATCATCATCTTTTAATTGATCCCACCATGAAGCAATCAGCTTAATAATAACATTAGCTTTGACCCCACTTAATTTTTCTTGAAATGTAAAAGCCATATAACTCCTTTATTTTTAGTTAATTTAGAAAAATTTGTAAGAAAATATATTAATAGTTAACTAAAAGCAACTAGTATATATTAAATTATATTTTTATAAATATAATGATGTTGTTAACAGTGTTATATATTAATCCAGCAGATTAATATAATCAGTTTTGATGGTTTTTATTCCGAAATCTGCAAAAGCAATTTCAAGATTATCATTGCTAGATTTGAGTATAATACCTTTCCCAAACTTAGCATGAGTCACGCGCGTTCCGGGGCTATATTTTCCTTCTGGTTTGCTATAATTGTTGCTTTGAGTATTGCTATTATTGCATGGGCGAGTTTTCGAGTAATAGCTATTATTCATTGAAAAACTATGATTAGTTCCATAATAATTTAAATTTCTAGATAAAGATACTTTTGCGCAAATATTTTCTGGAATCTCCGACAAGAACCTTGAAGGGATTGAATTGACAATATCTTTAAAAATTCTTCTGGTTTGAGCTGAAGTTATATAAAGATTTTCTTTAGCGCGCGTGATGCCAACATATGCAATTCGCCTCTCTTCCTCAAGCCCCTTTTCTTCAGACTCACTAAGAGCTTTTTGGTGCGGAAAAATGCCCTCTTCCCATCCTGGTAAAAATACTGTTTTAAACTCTAGTCCCTTCGCAGCATGAAGAGTCATCACCCTAACGCTACCACCATAATCAGTTTGCATAGCCTCATTATCCATAACCAAGCTTGAATGCTCAACAAATTCATTAATATTATCAAACTCATCAATAGCCTTAAGCATTTCATTGATATTCTCAAGCCGCCCATAAGCTTCTTCGGTCTTTTCATCCTTAAGCATTTTAATATAGCCAGAATCTTCAAGCAGGCTAGCGGCCGCATCCATAGCGGTTTTTTGGTTAAACTCCTTAGTATATGAATCAATTAAATTAGTAAAGTTTAAAAATGTCTCACTAGCACGCTTGCCAAGGCTAGCGTTTGCTTGCAGCTCTTTGATTGCCTCAAATATAGATATTTCTGCAGCTTCTGCGTGATCCTTTATCTTTCTTAAAGAGACATTGCCAATAGATCTCTTTGGCACATTAATGATTCTCTCAAGAGCTAGATTATCCTTATTATTTAAGCAAAGCCGTATGTAGCTCAGCGCATCGCGTATTTCTTTACGGTCATAGAATCTAAGGCCTCCGATAATGTTATAAGGTATAGCATTGCTGATAAATACTTCTTCAAATGCCCGCGTTTGGAAACCAGCTCTAACCAATACTGCAACTTCCCCCGCCTTAACTTTACCCGATTTAATCAAGCTTAATATTTCAATAGCGACAAAGCGAGCCTCTTCAATCTCATTGCTGCAATAAATGACATTGATTTTATCATCATTTTTCCTATCAGTCCATAATTGCTTTTTATGCCTAGTTTTGTTATTATTAATAACTGTGGCTGCTGCCTTTAATATGGAAGGAGTTGAGCGATAATTTTGCTCGAGCTTAATGATTTGTGAATTTGGGAAATCTTTTTCAAATCTCAATATATTTTTAACATCAGCTCCCCTCCAGCTGTAGATTGATTGGTCATCATCCCCAACGCAACATATGTTTTTATGCTTACCAGCCAGCATCCTTGCCCAAACATATTGAACAGCATTAGTATCTTGATACTCATCAATCATAATATATTTAAACAAATCTTGATAATATGCCAAAATATCAGGATGATTTATTAATAATTGATTAGAGTAAAGCAATATATCGCCAAAATCCATCACATTAGATGCAATCATTTGCTTTTGATATTCTGCGTAAATATTTGCAGCCAAATTGCTTCTATCATCATTTTTGTCATTATAGCTTATTTTATTATAAGAAATACCCTGATCTTTCCAGCGCGAAATGATGATGTGAATTAGCTTTGGAGGGTATTTTTTAATATCAATATTGCGCGCCAGTAATATATTTTTAACTAGCTTAATTTGATCATCTGAATCTATGATATTAAACTGTGAGCCCAGGCCAATATCAAGCTCCATAATGTTTTTACGCAGCATGCGTGTGCATATTGAGTGGAATGTTCCAATATGGATTCCATGCGCAAATGTTATACTATCAAGCCTTTCTCGCATTTCCTTAGCAGCTTTATTTGTAAAAGTTACTGCGAGTATGTTATGAGGGCTAGCTAGATCCTGGCTCAAGATATGTGCCATTCGATGAGTTAATACTTTAGTTTTACCAGTCCCTGCACCTGCTAAAATAAGCAGCGGTCCTTCGGTGATCTTAACCGCTTGTTTTTGCAACTCATTAAGTTCATCTAAATTATTTTCATCCTTAAACTCTCTTCCTTGTTCCCCACCTTGCTTAATATCAGACATTATCATAAAATTGCATATATTTGTTTTTAAAAATTATTCCTGGCAGTTCACTAAAGCTTTAGCATAAATAGTAGCATCAAACTCCTTTAGATCATCAATTTGCTCACCAATACCAATGAAAGGTACATCAATTTTAAATTTATTAACCATTGCAATTAATATACCCGCCTTTGCAGTCCCGTCCAGCTTAGTTATAATAAGGCCATTGATGGACGCAACAGTGCTAAAATACTCAAGCTGCATGAGTGCATTTTGCCCTGTCGTCCCATCTACGACTAATAGTGAATATTGCGGAGCATGCTCAAGTTGCTTTCCAATTACTCTCTTGATTTTTGCAAGCTCTTCCATCAAGTTTTTTTGATTATGCAACCGGCCTGCAGTATCGATAAATAAAATATCAACACCTTCTTCCATAGCTTTGCTAACAGAAATATGCGCAACGCTCGCTGGATCAGCTTTTTCCGCGCCGCTATAGAATGTAACATCCGCTCTACGCGCCCATATCTTCAACTGCTCTATGGCAGCTGCGCGGTATGTGTCGCAAGCACTAAGCGCAACCTTAAGGCCTTTATTTTTATAATAATGAGCTAGCTTGCCAATTGAAGTTGTCTTACCATTACCATTAACCCCGCAAACTAATATAACCTTTAAGCCGCTATTATTATCCTTATCAATATCTTTAAGGTTCAAGTTATGCTTTATATTTTCTTCAATATTTTGCGCAATAATATTGGCAATTTCTAGTCTTATTTCGCTCGGTTCAAAATCTTTATTAAATTTCTTCTTTTTAAGCTCACTCGCAATTAAACTAGCGGCATTAAACCCAACATCAGCGGATATTAGCAAATCTTCAATATTTTGCAAAGCTTCTGCATCAAGCTTTTTCTTGATGAATATTTCCTCAAGCCCTGTGGATATTTTGCTAGAGGTTTTGCCAAGTGCCGCTTTTACTTTACTAAAAAAGTTTTTCATTTTAATATAAATTTAAAGATTACTTTAATTGACGAATTGCTTAGAATATTTATCAAGTAAATTTTGGAATTGATTTATGTTTAAGCTTTCATCTAGATTCTTTATATCAATAGATCCTGTATTTGTCGATATTAAATCAAGCGTATTTTTTAAATTAGGGTCTTTATTGCCAACTTGATTAGATAACATATTGATTTGATCATTATATCCGAGCATATGATAAGCGATTCCCAGGCGAAGAATATCTTGTGCCGCATAATCGTTTTTACCAAGCTGCCCCATCAAGCTATCTAATTCATTATTAACAATTTCTGCATAATTATCCCATTTTTGCCCCTTAAACAAAGCTTCTTTCTTAATTATCTCGCCTTCTTCTGAATTATCTTGCTTCAATAAGTCTAATATCTCATCATATTTACCTACCTCTAGCATTGCGCTAGCCCTTAAGCGTAACCTATAGAGATATTTGTCAAAACTAAAATTCTCTGCATCAGTTTGATCAAGCACTGCAATAGCTTCTTGTGGCTTACCATTACTAATTAATACCAGCGCTAAATTATTCGCAGCATCCACTCGGTTTTCGCCCTTAAGCCTGAATTGTATCTGGTGACGCAAAAGATCCGTAGCGCTATCGAGCAAATCAAGCTTTACAAGCCGCTTAGCTATTTCTAAAATTACCTTATCTCCCCTATTCCCAATTGGATTCAGCTCTTGAAATTCATAAAATAATGCGACTATTGTGAAATCATCAAGCTCTTTACCAATACCGCCCGGTAAAAATACATCATTAAATATACCCGACATTTGAGATGTTACATAAAAATTAGTTGAGAGATCGTTATAGACGCCTTGAATATATTTGTAGGTCCTTAATGCGTTTAGTATATCTTGGTTTTCATAATAAAGTGATGCCAAAGTTAATAATATTTCATATTCTAAATTATCGCCCCGCCAAATAAATTTTAGCATATTTAACTCATCTAACGCTTTATCAAGCTCAATTTCTTTTTTCTCAAGTTGATATTTAATTAAGTCAAATAAAGCTCTTGAACTATTATATGGGTCATTTTTTTGCGCTGCTATATCAATGAAAAATTGCTTAGCTAAATTATATTGTTTTTTGCGTTTATAATAATTTGCTTTGAAATATTTTAGGCTATTTGCATATTCTTTTTTCTCAGGGTTTTTAAGCTCCTTAAGCGTTCTTTCAAATAACTTGATATCATTGGCTGTGAGTAATATGTCAAGCTCAGCGAGTGCAAATTCCCAATAAACATCATCATGGTAGTTTGCTATCAACTTATGGGAATTTTCAATAAAAGAAAGCGGAGTTATGCTTGCTCCAAGTTTGTAATTATTATAATTATTCCATAAATTTAGCTCAGCATGCTCCTTAAGATCGCTATAGCTTATGAGTTCTGAATATTCTTTTTTAGCTTCGTCATAATGGCCTATTATTGATAAAGAACTACCAAGCAAAAATCTAGCTTGGTAATTAGTATTAAACTCATCTTTATATTTGGCTTTAGCAAATTTTAATAAGTCGCTAGCTTCATTATACCATTTATGCTCAAAGTAGAATTTAGCAAGCTCCAGCAATTTTTCCATAGCATCTTCATCGCTTTGCTCTTCGACTATTTCTTTTGTAAGTTCGGTTTTTCTATCATTAAAATTTAATATGTCTAAATTTTTATCATAGATTGGCAAAAGTGTTTTTGTAGCTAAATCTTTTGGCAAAATTCCAGGAAAATTATTGGTAGTCTTTAATGCCACATTTTCTTCCAAAGCAGATTCTGTATATACTAATATTTCATTATCATTTTTTTCAAATTTAACCTCCTCACTATTAATATCAATGATAATACCCATTAGTGATTTTAGAATGCTGAAGGCAAGCAAGTCTTGTGTTTCAGAAACTCTATCTTGACTGGCTTGCATAGTGATGGCTTTTAGAGCGTCGCCAATTTCAGGATCTTCAAAAGTAATGACTTTACTATTTTTAAAGTCACCGGTTATTTTAAAACCATCTTCATTGACTAAAGGCACCGTCTTAAGATTTGCTTTTTCTTGATAAAATTCACCTTTATATAATTCAAAAATCCATGAATTATTCTTTTTTACTAATTTAACACCATTAAACTCTCGCTCAATCCTCATGCGCATTACTGTACCTGCATTTGATGGAACAATGGTAAATTTGCTTATAACTTCATTTTCCTTAAAATTATAAAGCTTTTTATCATCAAATATAACCCATAAATATTTACCTCTAATAAAAGCAGCGGCCTTAACATTCTGGCTTGAAGGAAAGTCCAATTCATAAAAATTTACTTTATCAGTGAATTTAATATAGCTTGGGTCATTTTTATATTGTTGCTCATTAACAGTTTGATTCTTTGCTTTAACTTCCGCTGGCTTTATAAATTTTATTGCCTCTAAGCGCTCTCCGTTAATAAGAGACCTATATACTAATTTTTTGTCGATATTTATTAGTAAATTATTAGAATTCGCTACTCTTACAGGGGCAGTTGCATAATTATTATAATTTGCTAAATCTGCTATTTCATATTTTATGGGTAAATTAGACTGAATCGTTAATTGCCCTTTTTTATATACAATATCAATAGGCAGCGAAGGATTGTGATAAAATATAAAGATTATATCTTCTTTAAAAATTTTTACTTCAATTTTTAATATATCTTCACTTCGCGCAATCTGCACAAACAAAAGCATAGTAAAAACAAATAAAAGCCCTAATCTTTTCATATTCTGATACTTGAACTAGCTCCTTTAAAGATAAGTTTATAGCTCAAATTAATTCTTATAATAATTAATATTAAGATATCAAATTTACCTAAATTAAAGAGCCGGTCATTTTTTTAAAAATCGTTAATCACCATATTATCTTTATTTGCAATTTCTGCTATAATATCCTGCATACCAGATCTTTTAATTAGGTCTTCAAAATGCCCTAAAGAATCTTTAGTCAGTTTATTATATTTTGCCTTATTAACTGATCTCCCTTTAATAACCGCAAAATAAGCAAAATCGTTTTCAATAATAATATTAGTCCTTGAAATATTATTACCAGCAAAAATAGCTTTAAGCAACAAGCTCGGATATTTTTCATCAAAAGAAATATCTGCCCTTGTTAATGAGACATTAGGAGTTAATTTTATACCATAATTATTAAGATTATTTTTCTGCTCAGCGCTGTTATAAATAATAGCATTATGGAAATCTTTGATATTTTGATAATTAGCTGCAATCTTGTTATTTTGCATAATTTTACTAATAATTTCTTCCTTCACTTCAGCAAACTTACGCAATCTCTCATTCTCTATCTTTTTTAACCTCAATAAGTGTGATCGATGTTTTTACCCTTGACTTCAATTGGATAAGACATCTCGCCTTCTAGCATTTCAAAAGCACTATCTGCAATTTCAGCAAGCTCTTGTTTAGCATCATTTTTTAGTAATTCCTTAGTTACATTTTTAATATTAACTATTTTAGTATTTTTATATTTTGAAGCAATTTCATGCATATTTTGACCAGAATTTATATCTGATTCCATATCTTTAATTATCTCAATCAAAATCTCCTCAGATTTAATTTGCGTTTAGCATCTCTTTAACTTCATTTTTAGCTTGGATAAAGCTTTTACCCTCAAATTCATCTCTATTTTCATTATAAAAATCTTCAATTTCATGCGCTTTCAAATGCACTTTTGATTTAATAAATTCTTCATCAATCATAAAATAAGATATATCGCGCATTTCTTCAGTGCGAAATAGATTTTTATTATCTTCATAAAATTTTTCAATTTCTTCAATGCTCGGCATTTTTTTACTTTCTTTACTCGCCTTATATGGTTCTTGCAATAGATTTATTTTATAAATATCAAATGTAAGGGTTTCAGCCATATATTTCACAACTGCATCACTAAGAAAAGCAGGAGTTGGATAATTTTTTTGAAAAACTGAAGTTATGACATTGTCAAGTAACTGTGACTTAACAAATAATAGATATTCTTGCTCTAACCTTGGATTATTTTGAAAGAGTGCTTTGAATATATTATGGTCAAACTCGCCTTCTGTATTATGAAAAGCCGGCTCTTTTTTAACATATTCAATAACTTTTGCATCACTAATATCAAAATCATAATTGTCAGCAATATTTGCAATAATCGATTTATTTATTAATTCTTTAATGACTTCTTCATTAATACGCAGCTCAGCTATTTGGTTATCGTTAAAATTTACATTATTTTGTTTCTGCACAAGATCAAGCTTTCTTCCGCGAGCTGCGAAAAATTCTTGCATGCTAATAGATTTAGCATTATTAAAAGTTACAATATCCTTATCTGAAGAACTAAGTAAGCTACTACCACCAAAACCTAGAAAACTTAACGCAATAACCGCAAGAATGAATTTAACGAAACTAGAGTTTGCCCCTTTTCTGATTCGATCAAGCATAATTTTTATCTCAACTTTATATTTACTTATTTATTTTCACACTCTAAAATAGATTCCAAAACAAATTACTGCAAGGAAATTCTACAATGAAGCCAATTATTATAGCTAACTGGAAAATGAATCTTGATCTTAACCAGGCCGAAAGTATAATATCGAAACTACCAAATGTTGGTAAATCAGACTTGCTTATAGCGCCGCCAATCCCTTATTTGCACTTTCTAGTGAGTAAGTATAGCAAAATCAACTTTGGCGCGCAAGACATAAGCTCATTTAGTGAATATGGTTCTTATAGCGGTGAATATTCTGCAACTATGCTGAAAAATATAGGTGGAAAATTCTCACTTATCGGGCATAGCGAAAGGAGAACCCACTTTAATGAAAATAATGAAATTGTGCGGCAAAAAGCTACCAATTGCTCTAAGGTCGGCATCATGCCAATTATTTGCGTGGGTGAAACGCTGAGCATTAGAGAGCAAAATACCCATATTGAATTTATTTTAAAGCAAATCCGCGAATCAATACCATTGAATATTAGCTCGAATTTAATGCTGGCTTATGAGCCTTGCTGGGCTATTGGCACCGGCCGCGCGCCTAGCATTGATCAATTAAAAGAGGTTTTTAGCGAAATTAAAACTCTTAATATGAAATTGCAACTTGAAAATAATATTAAATTGCTTTATGGTGGTTCAGTATCACTAGACAATTACGAAAAGATTTTATCGATTGAAAATATTGATGGCTTACTCATTGGTGGCGCTAGCCTAAAATCAGAAATATTCTATGAAATAATTCGCAATTGCTTAGGTAAGTAAGTAACTTAAAAATATTTTATTTATGTTTAATACACTTTTATTTTTACATATCGTTGTAGCGGTGCTCCTTATCATCACTATACTTCTCCAAAAAACTAGTACGGATGGACTAAGCGGTATTGGCGGCGGTAGCGGCGGAAATATGGGGTTAATAAGCAATAGATCTGCTGCTAATTTCATGTCTAAAGCAACAATTATCCTTGCAACAATATTTTTTATTAATGCTATAATTTTAGCAAATTTATCAAGCAGACAATCTGTCAGCAGTTTGCACAAAAACTTAACGCAAGAAATTGAAACTAGTAAAAATATTGAAATTGATTCTTTACCTGTTGCAAAATAACTTAGATTAATTATTGTAGAAATATATTCAATAATTAAATTTTTTCTACACAGAAAACCGAGGCGACCCAGATATGCAAAATATAGTTAATGTTGGTGATATTAAGATCGCTAATAATCTACCCTTCATCCTGATTTCAGGGCCATGTCAAATTGAATCAATGGATCATGCTTTAAAGCATGCTGAAATTATAAAAAAAATAACTGATAAGCTCAAGATTCCTTTCATTTATAAATCATCCTATGATAAAGCAAATAGAACATCCGCACTTTCCGCTCGCGGAGTTGGTATTGATGAAGGACTTAAGATTTTAGAGCGAGTTAAGAATGAACTAAATTTGCCTATTTTAACTGATGTACATTCATCCGACCAATGCGCAATAGCCGCTGAAGTTGCAGACGTGTTGCAGATTCCAGCTTTTCTTTGCAGGCAAACAGACTTGCTTAAAAGCGCAGCAGAAACTGGCAAAATAGTGAATGTTAAAAAGGGGCAATTTCTTGCGCCATGGGATATGGAAAATGTATATGATAAGCTCAAACATTTTAATGTTAAAGGCGCCCTGCTGACTGATCGCGGCACTTGCTTTGGATATAATACCTTAGTCTCAGACATGAGAGGCCTTGAAATTATGGCAGAAACGGGAGCTCCCGTCATTTTTGATGCAACTCATTCGGTGCAACAACCAGGTGGTGGTAAATCAGTGAGTGGTGGGCAAAGGCAATTTGTTAAATTACTTGCCAGATGCGCGATAGCTGCTGGTGTTGCTGGAGTATTTTTAGAAGCTCATGAAGATCCAGATAATGCTCCATCAGATGGTCCATGCATGGTTAAATTATCTAATCTTGAAGCTCTGCTCTCTGAGCTTAAGGCATATGATTCTTTAAGAAAAGAAAAACAACAGAGTTAATATTGAAGCTAATTATATAGGCATAACTATTCGAGGCTCAGAATGTCTCAGCTAGTTTCTCATTTAAGGCGGCTATAGCACTGTTAACAATGAGGTTTGCGCGATAAATAATGCATCTAGGCGATGTAGATATTTTTACATATTTTTATAGCCAATAACTATTAGAGCTTTGAGAGCGAGCGCTAGCTTCGCTCACGCCTTTAGGTATATATATATAGGTTTCGCTCTATAATCGCGTATGCAGGGGCTTCACAATCTAATTTGCTATATAAAATGTATAGCATAGCTCAGGTGCGCCCCGAGCGAAGGGAGCTCGGACCTATAATTAACTATAACAAATACCTTTACTTCACGCAAAATAATAGCTTGGATAGAGACTAAAAGTTACTGAATCTAAATAAAAAATACTATTTGTGGTTATTTGAACTTATTACTCACTCTTAAGTTAAGTTTCCTGGCTTGGCTTATATTATAATCATTGACGCCTGTAGCATAAATACATATAATATTTCTACATAAACTTAATCATAAATAATTTTAAATAAATGGAGAATAACATGGAGAATATAAAAATTTCTGGGCAAGCTATAAATATAGGTCAATCACTACAACAACATGTTAGTGAAAGAGTGAATGAAATTACTCATAAATATTTTGAAAAATTATCTGGTGGTTCAGTAAATTTTGTAAAAACTGGCCCTTATTTTCAGTGCGACATTTTGCTAAATGATGCTACAGGACGCCATACATTGCTCAAGGGTGGTTGCAAAGCAGAAGATATTTATCAAGCTTTTGATTCAGCGCTTAGCAAAATCGCCAAACAACTTAGAAAATATAAGTCAAAATTAAAAGATAGACATAATAAAGTTAAGCTAAGTGAAACATCGCCTAGTGCAATGAAATATATCATAAGCAGCAACAAGGATTCAATCGATCAAGAATTTGATACAGATAACCCTGTTATCATAGCTGAAAAAGCTACTGAAATTCTTTCCCTTAGCGTTGGTGATGCTGTTATGCATATGGATATGCTTAATTTACCAACTCTAATGTTTGAAAATATAAAAACTGGTCGTATTAATGTTGTGTATTATCGTAAGGATGGTAATATTTCTTGGGTGGATTCGAAATAATATTTCTGTTAAAGCATTAAATTATGTAGTAATATTAATAGTAACTGCAATAAAATATATATATATATGAAGTTAAAACATTACCAGAGCCTAAATATTGGGATATTTGGCCTTGGCATTAGTGGTATTTCTACTTACAAATTCTTAAAAAAATCCTGCAAAAAAGTTATCTGCTTCGATGATGCTGAGCATAATAGACAGAATTTTAAGGATAAATTTGACCAGCTTGATCTTGTTGAAATAGCGCATGATGATTGGAAAAATTTAGATAAGATAGTAATAAGTCCAGGGGTTCCGCATGAGCATCCAGTTTTTAAAATAGCTGCTGAAAATGATACTCAGATTTCATCTGATATAGAAATTTTTATGCAAATCAATGCGGAAGCTGAATTCATACTTATTACAGGCACTAATGGCAAAAGCACTACTTCATCTTTGATATATCATATATTAAATTGTAATGAATTGAATTATGAGCTTGGTGGAAATATTGGCGTGCCTGTGTTTGATCTAAATATGGGCGCGAAGGGTTATGTTCTTGAACTTTCTTCATTTCAAATTGATTTACTAGGTAAAATTAATGCTAAAATTTCAATTTTGCTTAATATATCACCTGATCATCTCGATAGGCATAAGACTTTTGAAGAATATGTAAGGGTAAAGAAAAAGATTTTATCTCATAATAATTACAAGATTATTGGACTTGATAACCCTACTACTTGTGAAATTTATAAGAAAAATGTGCATGATAAAGATAAAAATATTGGATTTTCTACCCATACATCTGGCCAAAATATAGTAACATATGATGCCAAATCCGCACTTATTAAAGGTAATATCAAAGATGATTTTTTTGAAGCACAATTAAACCAACCTAAATCCTTGCATGGAATGCATAATGCTGAAAACATACTAGCTGCATACGCCGCATGCCGTTTGCTGCAAGTTGAGCATAAGGATATTCTTAGCTCAATTTCAAGTTTTAAGGCATTACCTTATAGAAATCAGTTTGAAAAGAAAATTAACAATATTAACTTCTATAATGATAGCAAAGCTACAAATACCGCAGCCGCTATCCTTACTGCAAGTTCATTTGATAATCTCTATTGGCTTATTGGTGGAGCATTTAAAGAAAATGATTTTAATATTCCAGAAGATCAAATAGATAGAATAAAGTTCATATGTTTTTACGGGCAAGATGGTGGAAAAGTTAAAGATATGATTAAAGAAAATTTAAAAGATAATATGCCTGAATATGGCATATTTAATGATCTAGCAGAATCTGTAAATGAAGCTTTTTCAAGAGCGAATCAAGCAATGGAAAAATCTAAAACTAAAGAGGAATATACTATTTTACTAGCTCCTGCATGCACCTCTTATGATCAATATAATAATTATTTGGAGCGCGGTAAGGATTTTACAAATATAGTCGCAAAGTTAAAGTAATATATTTATATAGCAATATGTATTTACAAAATAAACCAAATTTTTTTCTAAAATGGTGGAGGGGCGTTGATCAGTCGTTATTAATCGCTGTATTGATATTATTCTCATTCAGCCTTATGCTTGTGGCGGCTTCGAGCTCAAGCGTTGCAAACCGCATTGGCCTTACCGATAATTATTTTTCTATAAGACAATTAGTTTATATATTAGCTTCATGCTTAATTATATTAATATGCTCGAATCTTTCAAAATTAACGATTAAGCGACTTGCAATCATAGGATTATTCATAAACTTACTTTCTCTAATTTTACTTAAATTTTATGGATATGAGGTTAAAGGCGCAATAAGATGGATGAGCATTTATGGCTTTTCCTATCAGCCTTCTGAATTCACTAAGCCATTGCTTGCTATAGTGATTGGGTGGATTTTGTCATTAAAGAGAGATTCGGACTTTCCGGGATTCACGCTAGCTTTTGCGTTATATAGCATATTTGCGATATTACTCATCATGCAGCCTGACTTTGGTATGCTTATTGTTATTACTGGCATATTCATTATTCAATTATTCATCGCAGGACTACCATTAATCTGGGGTTTTATTGCAATCCTTGCAGCATCGCTTGGCATATTTTGCGCCTATATTTTCTTGCCTCATGTTACGTCAAGAATTAACAATTTTTTAGATCCGGCAAACAGTGAAAATTATCAAATAAGTAAGGCAATGCTAGCTTTTAGTGAAGGTGGATTATACGGCAAAG
This sequence comes from uncultured Alphaproteobacteria bacterium, assembly GCA_963762045.1. Lineage (GTDB taxonomy): Bacteria > Pseudomonadota > Alphaproteobacteria > Rickettsiales > Rickettsiaceae > CAVXJA01. The sequence continues at coordinate 85,720 of CAVXJA010000006.1, forward strand.
GCCCAGGCGAAGGGGTGGTTAAGCAACATCTGCCCGATTCTCACACCGATTTTATTTTTGCAGTTTCAGGGGAAGAATTTGGCGCTATCATAAGCTCCTTAGTTATAATAACGTTGGGTTATATTGTAATAAAATCATTAATTAATATAAAAAACCTATCTAATAATTTTGCCAAGCTTGCAGCAGCTGGAATTATTGTGCAAATAGCTTTGCAATCAATAATAAATATTGGCGTGAATCTTAACTTGCTTCCAACTAAAGGCATGACCCTACCCTTCATCAGCTATGGCGGTTCTTCAAGCATCGCACTTAGCATTGGCTTTGGCATGCTTATTGGATTAATGCGCAAAGAACATAAGATTATGTATATGGGAGTGGTATAGTCAGTAACTTTTAGCTATTCAGCAAAGCGAGGGTCGCTTTTCGCGGGCCCTTATAGTTTGGGTTAAAGCACTATCTAGCTTCGCTCTATTGGTTGCGCGCATATGTATATGCAGCATCTGTTCTATTTGCGCCTGCGAGGGGCAAAAGCGAATTGACTATAGCCCTCTTTGGTTGTGAAGCTTGAGGTAAGCGCCCCCAAATCTTAAATACTAATTAACTATATAAAAACTTTTAAATTAAAAACATGGTTTAAAAATATGATATTACAAAATAATAGGCCATTAGTTGGTGTGGGCGTTATCTTATTTAATGAATATGATGAAATCTTGCTCGGTGAACGTAAAAACTCTCATGGTAGTGGCACCTTTGCTCCACCAGGAGGGCATTTAGAATATGGCGAAAGCTTTGAAAAATGCGCTAGCAGAGAACTTAAGGAGGAAACTAATCTTACCATAACAAACTTTACTTTTTTGGATATAACAAATAATATATTTGAGGAAAACAATAAGCATTATGTTACAATTTTTATGCAAAATCATATATCTAAAAATGCGGTTATAACAAATATGGAGCCAGATAAAACTTCAGCTTGGCTTTGGTTTAATATTAATAATTTACCTAATAACTTATTTTTGCCACTTAAAAGCTTACTTATTCATAATCCTGATATTTTACAAAATGCCCATAAGCTTTAAGCCATAGTTAATTATCATTAGGAGTTTGATGTCCCGCGCAAACCCGGATAGATTATGTTGCAAGCGCCAATTAAGCGAAAGGAATGAGTTCATCTTCTCACCCTAAACAAATGCCATAATTAATTATCATTAGGAGTTTGGTGTCCCGCGCAAACCCGGATAGATTATGTTGCAAGCGCCAATCAAGCGAAAGGAATGCGCGCCAAAAAACCTAGAAATAATTTCTATATATTTACGCCCTAAAGCGCGCGAAGCTAGCGCGCTCCTAATCAAAGCTCAATTTTATTTGCTTATAATAAAGCTCTCGCGAAGCTGAGCTCATTCTTAATCTTTGAATAGTTATTGACTATAGTCGAAAAGCGAACCAGGAGCGTAGCCTCTATAATAAAGGCGCGCGCGAAGCGGCGCTTGCCTCAAAGCTCAGTTTTTACTATGGTAAATTGCGCGAAGCTGGGTCACCCTTAAGCTTTGAATAGTTATTGACTATAGTCGAAAAGCGAACCAGGAGCGTAGCCTATATATTAAGGGCAAGCGCGAAGCGGCGCTCGCAACCTTATAATCTCTAATAGTTATTAGATTATATGCGAAGATCCCTACGTACGCAGAGCCCGGAGCCTAAAGGACATAAAGTCATAAGAACTTCGCGCCTATGGATATAATAGGGACTTCGCGCCTAAATACAATAAGCACATAGGAATTTCGCGCCTATAGATATAATAGTGACTTCGCACCTAGGAGCAACAAAGAACCTTTTAATATTATTTACTCAGTATGCTCGCTTTGGTCACCTTCTCCTGCAGTATCCATTGTGTTTTCTGCATTAGCGATAGAAACATCGAGATTTCCTTGAGAATCATCAGGTTTTTGCACGCTTTTAGAATGATTAATACTGCTGCCATCTAAGGTAAATAAGTCTATAATATAAGGAAAAACACCCTTAGGTAATAAGCTAAATATATTTTCGTTACTTTCATTTGAGGTTTGCGAGTTATTATTGTTACAATTAATATCCTTGGGTGCTAATTGCGAGTTATTATTGTTACAATTAATATCCTTGGGTGCTAATTGCGAATTATTATTGTTACAATTAATATCTAATTGTTTACAAACACTATTAAAATGAAAATATTTAGCATGATAACTAGCAGTTAAATCCTTTCTAAAGTCTTGAAAAACCTTTATAAAGTCATCTAGCGCCAATTGTGGGTCTTTAGAAATAAATTGAGCTGGGCTTGGATGTTTAATGAAAAACTCTAAAAGATTTACTTTACCGATAGGTTTAAAAGCATATTTACTTGTATCTTTTGGTTGATTTGCCGAGTTATTATATATTGCATCTTTTAGCCAAGGTTTAGTGGCTATGTCTATTTTTTCATTATCATTTAGCTTTTCATATTGAGTAAATAATTCATTTATAAAATATTTGGTACTATCATATAAATGTTTATTGAATGCAGTTTTTTTACCAGGCCCAGGCGCAGCATAAAAATGCAAAAGTAAAGCTTGCAAGTAAAAGTTGCTTTCAAGCGCTATTGCAAAATGCTGCGCTCCAGCGTCAGTAATTTCAGTACATAGAAGATTAAGGACTTGCAAAGCAAAGTTGGTTTTAAGTGCATCTGCTAAATATTCTCCTCCTGAATTACCTATTTGATTAAAATAAAAACTAAGCTCTTGCAAAGAAGTATTGCTTTTAAGGGCAGTTGCTATATTCTGCACTCCCGCATCCGTAATATTAGTGCATGCAAGGTCAAGCTTTTGTAAAGTATTATTGATTCCCAGAGCTTCCGCTAAATATTGCGCTCCTAAATCGCTAATACTATTAGCCTTAAGATTAAGTATTTGCAAAGAAGTATTGCTTTTAAGGGCATCGGTTAAATAATACAGTTTAGCACCAGTAATTTGGTTTTTCTCAAGATTAAGCTCTTGCAATGAATTATTGTTCTCAAGTGCTTTTCCTAAATGCTGCACACCATTATCAGTAATTTGATTTTGACTAAGATTAAGCTCTTGCAATGAATTATTGCTTTTAAGGGCAGTTGCTATATCCTGCACTCCAGCATCAGTAATTTGGTTACCTGAAACATTTAGTTTTTGCAAAGAAGTTTTGATTCTTAGAGATTCAAATAAAAACTTAACACCATCATCACCAATATTATTTGCTTCAATATTAAGCTCTTGCAAAGTTTTATTGCTTTCAAGTGCATTGGCTATATACTTAGCACCAACTTTAGTAATTTTATTTTCTCTAAGATCAAGCTTTTGCAAAGTAGTATTGGTTATTAGTGCTTTTTCTAAATTTAATATTCCTTCATCAGTAATTTGATTACCTGAAACATTTAGTTTTTGCAAAGAAGTATTGCTTTTTAGCGCTTCTACTATATGTTGCATGCCAATATCAGTAAATTGATTACGCGAAAGATTAAGACTTTGCAAAGTTTTATTAGTTCCCAAAGCTTCCGCTAAATATTGCATTCCTACATCGCTAATACTACGAAGACCAAGGTCAAGCTCTTGCAAAGTTTTATTAGTTCCCAAAGCTTCCGCTAAATATTGCACTCCTACATCGCTAATACTACTACGACCAAGATCAAGACTTTGCAAAGTTTTATTAGTTCCCAAAGCTTCCGCTTAATATTGCACTCCTACATCGCTAATACTTTTAAAATTAAGCAAAAGCTTTAGCAAAGAAGTATTGCTTTTTAGTGCTTCCGCTAAAATTTTAAAATTATTCTCATTTAAGTTTAAATTGAAAATCTCAAAGCCTAGCTCAGTCTCTACATTAGCTTTAACTGCCTCTAGTAGTTCTTGAAAAGTTCTACAATAAATCATATAAATTTTATTTTGTGTGTTTTATAGTAAATTATAGGTACTTTATATTAGTTATTAATAAAAAGCAACTAATTTATTATATATTATTCATAAAGCTTAATATTTTATAAATAATTAGGAAAATAAAGTTTATATGAATTCAGCTACGTGCATTAAGCAAAAGCTATAGTTAATTGAGTATTAGAGGTTTGAGGGTCCTGCGCAAGGACGAATAGATTATGTTGCATACGCACCAAGTGAGCGAAAGGAATGCGCGCCAAGAACCTAGAAATAATTTCTATATATTTACACCCTAAAGCGCGCATGCGGCGCGCTCTAGGAACAACAAAGAACCTTTTAATATTATTTACTCAGTCTGCTCGCTTTAATCCCCTTCTCCAGAAGCATCCATTGCATCCCCCGCATTATTCATAGAATCAGCGAGATTTCCTTCAGAAACAGTAGGCTTTACTTGAGAATCAGCAGGCTTTACTTGAGAATCACCTTGCATTGCTGGAGCGGAATGATTAATGCCGCCACCGAAGATAACTAGTTCAATTATCTTGTAAAGTATTTCAAGAGGGAATATGTTATATAAATTTTCATTACTTTCTTGCTCTGATTGCGAATTATTATTGTTACTATCAGTAACTTTTGGCGCTGATTGCTCTGCCACCGAATCGTCTCCACCTTTAAATGATTTACAAACTCTATTAAAATAAAAATAATTTGTTATATAGTTATTTTTTATAGAATTTGTAAAATCTTGAAAAATTTCTGTAAAATTATCTAGCGCTAATTGTGACTCTTTAGAAATAAATTGAGCCGGATTTGGATGTTTACAGAAAATTTCTAGAAATTTTATTTTTGCACTAGGTTTAAAAATAGAGCTTGAATTATTATTATAATTAATATTTTGATCCTTATTAGCTTCTGTTTTAGTTAGCCATAACTCTCTAAATAGATCAATTTTTTCATCTGCATTTAGCTTTTCATATTTATCAAATAATTTATTTATAAAAGATTTAGTATTAATGTATAAATACTTATTAGATGCAGTTTTAAGCTTAATCTCTATAAGTGTCTCAGGCTTTATTTTATCATTAATATTATTAGATCGTGAAGCAATATTATTACTTTGAGCTGCTGGCATAATCTGCCACCCAGTATCAGTGAAATTATTATTTTGAGTTCCTATTATAGCCCCCTGCTCAACAATATCGCTTATATTATTTGTATAATTATTACTTGTAAGACTAAGCGCTTGCAAAGAAGTATTGCTTTTTAGAGCTTCTGCTAAATATCCAGCTCCAACCTCAGTAATATAACTATTATCATTCAGTAGTTGTGAAACCTTATCATGATCATTATTTACTATTGCTTGCTGGAATACTAGATAACTTGAATTATTCTTAAGATTAAGCACTTGCAAGAAACTGTTTATTTTAAATGTTTCTAACAAATACTGCGCTCCAGCATCAGTAATTTGATTTTTACCAAGGTTAAGTACTAGCAAAGAAGTATTACTTTTTAGTGCTTCTGCTAAAATTTTAACCTCATATTTTTCTATTTTAAAAGCTGTGGCTTGCAGCGCTATTGCTTCATTAGCTTTAACTGCCCCTAGTAGTTCTTGAAAAGTTTCACAATAAATCATATAAATCTCTTTTTTTGATGTTTTAAATAAATTATAGGCACTTTATATGAATATTTCAGTAAAAGCAACTATTATTTATTAAATTTTATAAATAGTACTTTATTTTTATTAATAGACAAAAAGTTACTATTAGAGAGAACTGGCTAAACTACTAGCTTTTATTAAGCGCTACAAGTTAATTATCATTAGAGCTTTGATGGCCAGCACAAACGCGGCTAGATTGAATGCTGCAAGCGCCAAGTAAGCGAAGAAATGCACTCCTAGAAAGCTTTAATATTAATTTATATATATTTGCGCCCTAAAGCGCGCATGCGGCGCGCTCTAGGAACAACAAAGAACCTTTTAATATTATTTACTCAGTATGCTCGCTTTTATCGCCTTCCCCTGCAGTATCCATTGCATCCCCCGCATTATTCATAGAATCAGCGGGCTTTACTTGAGAATCACCTTGCATTGCTGGTGCTGAATGATTAATGCCGCCACTATTGAAGGTAATTAACGCTATATAAGAAAAAACATCTTTAGGTAATAAGCTAAATATATTTTCATTACTTTCTTTTTCTGTTTGCGAATTATTATTGTTACAATTAATATCCTTGGGTGCTAATTGCGAGTTATTATTGTTACAATTAATATCCAATTGTTTACAAACTCCATTAAAATGAAAATATTTAGCATGATAACTAACAGTTAAATACTTTCTAAAGTCTTGAAAAGTTTCTGTAAACTTATCTAGCGTTAATTGTGAGTCTTTAGAAATAAATTGAGCTGGGCTTGGATGTTTAATAAAAAACTCTAGAAGTTTTACTTTACCGATAGGCTTGAAAAAGTAGTCGCTTGTACCTTTTAGTTGTTTTGTTGAATTACAATAAAATACATCTTTTAGCCAAGGTTTATTAGCTATGTCTATTTTTTCATTATAACTTAGCTTTTCATATTGAGTAAATAATTCATTTATAAAATATTTGGTACTATCATACAAATACTTATTAAATGCAGTTTTTAGCGCAATCTGTTTAAGCGTCTCGAACTTTATTGAACCAAAAAAATTAATTGGTATAAATCGCCAAATAGTGTCGATCGCATCAAAAAAACCTTTTAATGGATAATGCTCTTCAAAAACATTAAGACGCATGTTAATGTCACTTATGTCACTAAGTATGAGCTTTTGCAGAGAAGTGTTGGTTTTGAGTGTTTCTATAAAACGCTGCGCCCCAACTTCAGTAATATAATAATTTATAAGCATGAGCGTTTGCAAAGAAGTGTTGATTTCCAGCGCTTTTCCTAAACGCAGCGCTCCAACATCAGTAATTTTATTATTATAAAGATTAAGTACTCGCAGAGTTTTATTGTTTTCGAGTGATTCTGCTAAATGCTGCACTCCAATATCACCAATATCATTCGTTGCAAGCTGGAGCACTTGCAAAGAAGCATTGCTCTTAAGCGCGGTTGCTAAATGCTGCACTCCAACATCAGTAGTTTTATTAAGTGAAAGATTAAGCTCTCTCAAAGTTGTATTGTTTTCTAGTGATTCTGCTAAATGCTGCACTCCAAAATCACCAATATCATTATTTATAAGTATGAGCTTTTGCAAGGAAGTATTGATTTCTAGAGCTTCTCCTAAATATTGCGCTCCAACATCAGTAATTTTATTATATGAAAGATCAAGCACTCTCAAAGTTGTATTGCTTTTAAGTACATTTGTTATATACTGCACTTCAGCGTTATTAATATTATTATATGTAAGGCTAAGAGTTTGCAGAGTTTTATTAGTTTCAAGCGCTTCTGCTAAATACTGAATTCCAGCATCACCTATTTCATTATCATTAAGAATAAGTATTTGCAAAGTTGTATTGCTTTTTAAAGCTTTTGCTAAATATTGCGTCCCAGCGTCGGTAATTTCATTACTAAATATAACAAGCTCTTGCAGAATTGTATTAATTTCAAGCGCTTTTGCAAAATGCTGCACCCCAGTATCAGTAAATTCATTCCAAGAAAGATTAAGTACTTGCAAAGAAGTGTTTTTTTCAAGCGCTTTTGCAAAATGCTGCACTCCAATATCAGTAAATTTATTACGTGAAAGATCAAGACTTTGCAAAGAAGTGTTTTTTTCAAGCGCTTTTGCAAAATGCTGCACTCCAATATCAGTAAATTTATTACGTGAAAGATCAAGACTTTGCAAAGAAGTGTTTTTTTCAAGCGCTTTTGCAAAATGCTGCACCCCAGTATCAGTAAAATTATTACGCGAAAGATTAAGACTTTGCAAAAAAGAGTTTTTTTCAAGCGCTTTTGCAAAATGCTGCGCAACAGTATCAGTAAAATTATTACGCGAAAGATTAAGCTTTTGTAAAGAAGTGTTTTTTTCAAGCGCTTCTGCTAAATATTGTACCCCAATATCAGTAATACCTGCGCGACGAAGGACAAGATTTTGCAAAGAAGTGTTTTTTTCAAGCGCTTCTGCTAAAATTTTAATCTCATCATTTTTTATGGCGAAGTACTTAGCATATAACTCAGTTGCTACATTAGCTTTAACTGTATTTAGTAATTTTTGAAAAGTTCTACAATAAATCATATAAATTTTATTTTGTGTGTTTTATAGTAAATTATAGGTACTTTATATTAGTTATTAATAAAAAGCAACTAATTTATTATATAATATTCATAAAGCTTAATATTTTATAAATAATTAGGAAAATAAAGTTTATATGAATTCAGCTACGTGCATTAAGCAAAAGCTATAGTTAATTGAGTATTAGAGGTTTGAGGGTCCTGCGCAAGGACGAATAGATTATGTTGCATACGCACCAAGTAAGCGAAGAAATGCACTCCTAGAAAGCTTTAATATTAATTGATTGCGGAGGATTTCGCGTCAAAATTAACTATATATCTCCTGTTTTTGCAGCGATCCAATGGTTGAGTATTTATCAACATAATAAACCTGAACATTGCCAACAGCGCCATTTCTATGCTTAGCCACAATGATTTCAGCAATATTATGCGCTTTAGAAAGCTTCTCATGCCATTCATTATATTTAGGATCACCAGCAGGAGGTTCCTTTCTTTTTAGATAATATTCTTCACGAAATAAAAACATCACAACGTCAGCATCTTGCTCAATAGAACCCGACTCTCTGAGATCAGATAGCATAGGCCTTTTATCATCACGCTGTTCAACAGCTCTTGAAAGCTGCGATAGCGCTATAACTGGAACGCTAAGCTCTTTGGCAATCGCCTTAAGCCCTTGGGTAATTTCTGAAATTTCAAGCACTCTATTGTCAGTTTTTGATCCCCTTAGCAATTGGAGGTAATCAACAAAAATGATGCCTAAGTTATTTTTACGCTTCATCTTGCGCGCCTTAGCCCTAAGAGCTGCAATACTAAGAGCTGGTGTATCATCGATGAATATCGGCATATTAGCAAGCTCGGATGCCGCAACTCTTAGTTTATTATAATTTTCTTCATTGACCTTACCATTCCTAAGCGATGAGGAATCGATTTTAGTAACCATTGAAAGCAGTCTGGTTGCCAGCTGCTCGGAAGACATTTCTAAAGAAAAAATCGCTACTGATTTCTGCTCTTCTTCATTTTTTGCCCTAATTTTTAAAGCTTTGCAAGCATTGATAGCAAAATTGATGGCGAAAGCAGTTTTACCCATTGAAGGCCTGCCTGCAATAATCACTAAATCCGAATCGTGAAAGCCTGATAATTTATTATCAAGGTCCGTAACGCCGGTGGATATGCCTGATACATGGTCATCATTTTTCATAGCACGATTAATGCTCTCTAAGGATAAGCCCACGGAATCTTTCATAGATAAAAAATTCTTATCTAAAATTCCACTGCTTGCTAATTTAAAAAGGTTATTCTCCGCATTTTCAAGCTGATCCGTTGCTGATTGCTCTAAGCTTGAATCAAAAGCATCATTAACAATCGCCTCTCCAATGCTAATCAAATTGCGCTTTAGGGCTAAATCATAAATAATATGACCATAATCCCTAACGTTAATAATTACCGTAGCCATCGCAGAGAGCTTAGTTAGATAATCTTTTCCTCCTGCTTCATGGTATGATTCAACTCGGTCTAGCATTGAATGAAGAGAAATGCTTGATGGCGTTAGACCCTTTTCTACTATAATATTAATTGAATCAAATATTTTTTTATGTAATGGCTCGAAAAAATGCTCAGCTCGCAGATATTCATTCACAACATCTAAATTATCACTATTAATTAATATAGCTCCTAGCAGCATCTGCTCAGCCTGTAAATTATAAGGCTGAGATCTAAGCATAGTATCGCTATTTGCTTTATTTCTTGATTTAGTTTCAACTTGCATTTTAAATGTATGATTTTCGCTATATTATTTTAGGATTCCCTTAAGAATTTATCCGCTTCTAAAGCAGCCATGCAACCAGTTCCTGCAGCAGTGACGGCTTGCCTATAAATTTTATCTTGCACATCGCCAGCAGCAAATACACCAGGAATGTTAGTTTTTGTTGAATCAGGAGCTGTGATTATGTAGCCTTCATCATCCATCTCAATTTGGCCATCAAAAATCGCAGTATTTGGTTTATGCCCGATCGCAATGAACACACCATTAACCTCAATTTCCTTAAACTGACCATTCATATTTGTATCTTCAAGCTTTATAGATTTAACATGTTTATGAGGATTTTCCCCGCCAATTATCTCATCAACTTTAGCATTCCATATGACTTCGATTTTATCATTTGCAAACAGCCTTTCTTGCATAAGCTTTTCAGCTCTTAAGGAGTCGCGCCTGTGAATGAGATAAACTTTACTAGCATGATTTGTTAAAAATAAAGCTTCTTCAACCGCGGTATTTCCGCCTCCAACAACAGCTACAATCTTATTTTTAAAAAAGAATCCATCACAAGTAGCACAACCAGAGACTCCATATCCTTGATATTTTTTCTCAGATTCAAGTCCTAACCATTTTGCCTCAGCGCCGGTGGAGATTATCACTGATCTTGCTAAAAATTTAGCACCAGCCATGGTGGTTATAAGATTATTATTCTCTTGCAATTTGACCTCCGTCACATGGTCAAAAATTATCTCAGTACCAACTTTCTCGGCTTGTTTCAGCATTTGTTCCATAAGCCATGGGCCCTGAACCGGATCTTCAAAACCAGGATAATTTTCCACGTCAGTCGTGATGGTGAGCTGCCCCCCTGGGGTGCTACCTTGCAATAATATAGGGTTATTGGCATTTCTTGCAGCATAAATAGCAGCACTATAGCCGGCTGGCCCCGATCCAATAATGATTAGATTATTTTTCTTTATGTCAGACATAATAATATGTATAATTAAATTAGTTGATTTGATTGTATGGTAATAAAATATGTGTTTTGACTATAAAGTAAAGTTTTTTTGAAAGCAAGTTACTTTGAAAATATATTCTGAAAATATATTCATGGAATTTTCTACTGATTTTTAAACTTTTACTATAAATTTTAAATTAGGACTTGAAGAATTTTACTATGCCACTTATATTATATGTATAATACTAAAGGAATTATAACGAATAAATCTCTATAAAGAGCTAGATGATTAATATGGCCATTGATAAGAATAATAAAACAGTTTTAAGATATTTTAAAGACATAAAGCCATATGTCTATTCACTTGTCCAATACGAAAAAAATAATAACATTAAGAATCTTCTCATAAATTATTTCTCTGGCCGAAATTCTGATTTAATCAATCATTATATTGATGCCAACATTTATCTTCCTTCATTCATTTTGCTTAAAGATATAAAAAAGCATTTGCTCGCAAAATATAATAATGATAAAGAATTAAATAATCTGCTTAATAATGCTATTAAAAAAGCTAAGAATTTTTCTATTAATCTTTGTAAAATAAAGCGATTTGCTAAATATTCTAAGATGCAAGTATTTAGTAAAAAATTTGAGAAAACTGTGCAGCCTTTAGGTCAAAAACTTATCAATAATCTTCTTAGCATTAGGCTTAGAGTAAAATATTTAAAAGCAAATGCATTATATACAAAACTCAAGGCACAAAGACGCGAAAAATTACCAGAATCTATGACTAAACTTAGCTTTAGTTATTTTAGCTTCATTAAATATAATTTGGCTAATTTTCTTACATTCAATTTTAATTATATTAAGCAAACCTATTTTGTAATTATTTTACTTTGCATTATTACGCTGTGGCTGGTTAATGATTATTATTTCCATAATCTATCAACTGCACTTTCATGTTTTGTGAATGCTTTCATAGCCATATGCACACTTTTAATAGCCATTGCTCTGTACCCTATTGGTGATTTTGGCAAACTGGATATTGACGGTAATAATAGTGCTGCATATAATTACAAAGTTTTCTTTAATGAAAATTCTAATATGCATATGCAGAAGATTGCAGCGCTAAAGCAAGGCAAAACAGATAATATAAATAATATAGGTAACTTTTAAATGATAGCTTTTAAGAAATTAATCCCACTTTATGTTTTATCTTTAATTACCTTAATTGCGCTTGGCATATGGCAACTAAATCGCCATTATGAAAAATCTCAAATGATTCAAGAAATTGAAACTAATTTGCTTAATGCCCCGACAATTATTGATTTTAACAATAAGTTGGATGCTGCAATGGTTTATAAAAAAATGGCAATAAAGGGAGATTTTTCTAACGATAAGCCAATCTTTTTATATGGCAGAAAAACTGCAACTAGCCAGAAAGATGGCTATTATATGCTGCATGGATTTAAAGTTAAAAATAGTGATGACAAACTACTAGTAGCAAGAGCATGGGTCCCGCTTGCTGTCAAAGAGCAAATTGAAAGCGGCGCTCTTACTTTAGAATTATCGGATATAAAAGAAATAACCGGCGTAATACTCCCGGCTGAGAAAAAGCCTTTTTTTGTTCCGGAAAATGATATTGATAAAAATATTTGGTTCACATTGTCTCCCGAGGATGCATCAGCGAATGGGATTAATATTCATGATGTATATTTAAGAGAATTAGATGCTACAAATATTCCAAATAATTCCATGGCGCTAGATAGCAAATATATTAGTAAAATCAAAAATGATCATTTTGAATATGCTCTTACCTGGTTTATGCTAGCCTTTGCAATCTCTATTTTATTTCTCTATCAATATCTGATGGAGCATCAAGCCCTCAAAAATTTTAAATAAATTTGCTAAAGCTTTTAACTTTTAATACTGCCGAAGAACGAAAGAGCATTTCTTTCCTCTATAATAAAAACTACTCACGCTAAATGGGCTTGCGCTTAAAACGTAAGGCCTCCTCAAAGAAGTCATAGCTTTAACTCCCACAAACGCTAATCATTATTTTTGTTTTATCTTAAAACTTAAAATAATTAAGCAAATCACTCCTCTTGAAGCCTCATAGCTCTGAGCTCTTATAAAAATACAACGCATTTAGCGCTTATACTATTGATTATAAATTTTTATAGCTTAATTAACTAGCATTTGCAAATCCCGATATTATAATATTCTTCAGTATAAAATTAAATTTTAGGTAAAAGACTATGAGCAAAAATACTAAAAACCAATTTTTTAAAGCAGTTAAAAATAATGATATTAAAGAAGTTACTAAATATATAGAAGCAGGTGCTGATATTAATGCAAAAAATGATAATTTTGAGACAGCACTAATTATTGCCGCAAAAAGAGGCCATATTAAATTAGCTGAGTTGCTTATAAAAAAAGGTGCTGATATTAATGCAAAAAACGTTGATTTTGAGACAGCACTAATTATTTCTTTAAAAAATGACCATAGCAAATTAGCCGAGTTTCTTATTAAAAAATGTACTGAGGCTAAAGCAAAAAATGATGATTTTGGGACAGCGCTAATTATTGCCATAGAAAAAGGCCATACTAAACTAGCCGAGTTGCTTATAAAAGAAGGCGCTGATCTTAATGCAAAAAGCGATGATTTTGAGACAGCGCTAATGATTGCCATAGAAAAAGGCCATACTAAACTAGCCGAGTTGCTTATAAAAAAGGAGCTGATCTTAATGCACAAAATGATAATTTTGAGACAGCGCTAATTATTTCTTTAAAAAATGACGATTGCAAACTAGCTGAGTTACTTATAAAAAAAGGTGCTGATGTTTATGCGAGTGATAAAAATAGAAAGACAGCGCTAATACTTACAATAGAAAAAGGCCATGCTAAACTAGCCGAGTTGCTTATTAAAAAATGTACTAAGGCTCAAGCAAAAATTAATGATTTTGGGACGGCCCTAATTATTTCTTTAAAAAATGACCATAGCAAAATAGCTGAGTTACTTATAAAAAAAGGTGTTGATGTTAATGCGAAGGATAAAAATAAAAAGACAGCTCTAATATTTACAATAGAAAGAGGCCATACTAAACTAGCCGAGTTGCTTATAAAAAAAAGAGCTAATGTTTATGCGGAGGATGAAAATAAAAAAACAGCGCTAATGTTTGCCGCAGAAAAAGGAAATACTAAAATAGCTGAGTTACTTCTTGAAAAAGGTGCAAATGTTAATGCAAAAAGCTATGATTCTGAGACGCCACTAACACAAGCTACAAGAAATGGCAATATTGAAATGATTGCTATACTTCTAAACAAAAATGCTGATGTTGATGCGAATGATAAAAATGAAAAGACAGTGTTAATGTTTGCCGCAGAAAAAGGTCATATTGAAATTGCCAGCTTACTCTTAAAAAAAGGCGCTAAGATTAATAAGTGCGATAATCATAACGACACTCCACTAATACTTGCTGCAAGAGAGGGGCATACGGACATGGTGAAGTTGCTTCTTGAAAAGCGTGCTGAGGTTAATTCACATCATACATATTATGGCGACACAGCACTAAATGCTGCTGCAAGGGAGGGTCATACTGAAATTGCTATATTACTCTTAAAAAATGGTGCTAAGGTTAATGCAAAAAATGGTAATTCTGAGACGCCACTAATGCTTGCTGCAAGTCAGGGTCATACAGACATGGCCAGCTTACTCTTAAAAAAAGGCGCTAAGGTTAATAAGCGCGACAAACATAAAGATACTCCACTAATACTTGCTGCAAAAAAAGGACATACTGACATTGCCAGCTTACTCTTAAAAAAAGGCGCTAAGATTAATAAGTGCGATAATCATAACGACACTGCACTAATACTTGCTGCAAGAGAGGGGCATACGGACATGGTGAAGTTGCTTCTTGAAGAGGATGCCGATGTTAATGCAAAAAATGATAATTCTGAGACCCCACTAATATTTGCTGTAAAAATAGGCAATATTGGCATGGTGGAGTTGCTGCTAAAAAATGACGCTAAGGTTAATATGCAAATTAAGTCAGGAGAATATAAAGGATATACTGCGCTAAGTTTTGTTTTAGAAAAAAATCTCCCAGCTATACTTGAATTACTCCTTAAAAATGGAGCGATCATTAAAGAAAGTATGCTTTTATCAGAAAATATTAAGAATTATATTAAAACAATAATAGGTAAAATAATTGATGAAGATAATAGTATAAATAAAAATTTAGTTAAAAATATTAAATATTTATGCACTTATACAATTAAAGGTAAAGAGCTGTTGAAAGAATATGTTGAAGTTTATAAAGTCAAATGCGAATCAACGCACAAAGGCGAGCATAAAATAACATATGATGATCAAGACCTCTTGACGCTCATCAAAAGTAAACTACATTATGGTTTCAATCAAATGATGCATACAAAGTTAGTTTGTAAAGATTTTTTTACACAATTAATTAGAAATATAGAAAATAATAACTCAGACCCAAGTAAAAAGGATTCTAGCGACAAAAATCATGATTCAAGTAAGAATGCTAGTAACAACTTAGACGCACTTAGAAAAATATTTGAAACAAATATTTATATTAAGGACGCGCCTTTTGAAATATCTTTAAACAATTCAATCCTTGAGGATAATGCTCAAGGTCATGATTCACAAAATACTATTATGGGCACAACAGAAAATGGTTAAGCTGAAATCTAACAGTTTTATAACCACCAAGATATATAGTCAATTAGTATTGAAGCCCTTCGCGCGAACATAGCGCATGCTGCAAGCCCTATAAGCGAGAGAGCGCCGCTTTGCGCCCTCTGTACCTTGAATAGTTATTGACTATAAACTATGAATTAAAGCTCACCCTTATCAGTATCGCCATAATTTTCAATGCAATTTCCTGTTAATAATGGGCTTAATTCACTCACATCATCAAAATTATAGAAAATATTATTTTCTATATCCTGATGGTTTTTCTCGTGCTTCAGTTTAAGTAGATCAAGGTTTCCACAATCATTAATTTTATGAGTAATTTCATCAGATTTATTTTTATAATTCTCACTTGCCTTGGATAATAAACTTTTAGCATTATAGTAATATTGCTGAGCCTTTTGATATAAGCTTAATTTAAATAATATATCTGCATATAGTTCATATATTTCAGGGTTACTAGGATCGTTTTCAATTAGCTTTTTAAAGCATTCTTTTAACTTAACCGTATTTTTTGTTATTGAATATATTTTGACAGCTTGCTCAAGAACTTGTTTTTGATAAAATAATGGATTTTGTTCATTTTTAGACTCATTATAATATATTTCAGCAAGTCCTTCGTAAGAATCTATTAATGTTTTATCTAAACTTATCGCTTTAAGGTAATTTACCTCAGCTATAATTGATTTTTCTGCTAACAGATTTGACTTACCAATCCCCTCATAACATAAAGCTTGTTTTTTAACTTTTTCTACGGGACTCGGGTGATATTCTAATATAGCTAGCGCATTTTTATAATATGCTTCGTCAGTATGATTTTCAATTTTTATTACGCTAACCTCTTGCTCCAATCCATTTTTTACAATGAATTTCAATTTAATTAATAGATCCAGAATATATTTATTAATTTTAGCTTCATTAAAATCTTCACTTAATAAATTCTTATTACTTATTAAATCTTTAAATAATTTATAATAATTGCTTATTTGATTAGTAACGTAAGCATAATTAAAGAATGTTGTTCTCACTTCCTCATTTTGCTCATATTCTTCAAATATATTAAATATTTCTTCAATTAAATTAAATAATTTATCACTAGAAATATTAGCATTACCAATAATATTAATATTGTAATTGTTATTGTTATTATCGTTATTGTTATTATTAATATTATAATTGTTATTATTGTAATTGTTATTATTAATATTAATATTAATAGCGTTATTTTCTATTACATTACTTATCGCATTACTCAGCTTAATAAACTGGTTTAATCTTAAAAAATATTCGCTTGAGCTATGCCCTTTAATTTGCACTCCAAGCTCCCCATTAGGATTTTTGGGTAATATTTTAGGTAATAATTTTTTAACGTTATGGTGCCAATTATCCGCGCCTACATGCTCTTCTATATTTGCATTATTGTTATTGTTGTTATTAATCGAGATAAATTCTTGACTTTGATTGAATAAAATAGTGCACATAGATTGCAAATAATTAAAACTTAATTTTACTAACTCTGCAGCATATTCTTGCGCCTTATCTGAAAGCTTGAATTTAGCTAAATCACTATTTGCTTTAGTATATGTGACCGATTCATTAATTTCATCAACTAAGCTTATATCATCTAATAATATTATTCCTTCGTCTTTAGGCGCGTGAAATAAAAGAATATTACTTCGCAAATGCCCAAGCAATTGCTTAGCTTTAGGTGAAAGTGATGGCTGATTAAATATTGTTTCTAATTTTTTTTCAAAATGAATACTTGTCTTACCTGGATTTGCACCAGTTATTACTAAGCATAAACTATCCCCTATCGCATCAACATCTCTAAAATTACTACTAATCTGCTCAAGCATCTGCACAAAATCTTTTGATTTAGCAGAAGTAATCGATCCTTCAGAAACTACGCACACAAATTTTAAATTATCATGCTGCTGATATAGCTTCTTAATGTAAAAACTATTAACCAGTTCCTGCGCAGGATCAATATCATTAAACCCTGGACAATCCCAAATAGCCGTGTCATTGCTTAAATTAAATTTATTAGGTATCTTGGTCTCAGATAAATTATCATGGCTAATTTTAGCGCCTTCCGTAGGCTCAATTGCTTCAATAACATAGTCACCATATTCATTTAGCACACTCTTTAATGGCTTTTTCATCAGTAAATGAGCAAGTGTAGTCTTTCCAAATCCTGTATTCCCTAGTAGCAATATACCATTTTTCTCCTTGCCAGAAATACGCTCATTACCCTCAGCAAGCTTTTCGCTCACATCAGCAATCAGATCCTGATTCACCTCAATATTTGAATCAGGTAATTTTATATATTTTATTATATTATTTAATTCCTGGAAAACATCATCAGGCAAAACTTTCTTATACTTCTCTAAATTAATCGATAATGGATTAAGCTTTTTCTCAGCCATTTGATTAAGTATAATGTTACATAATTCCTGGAAAAAATCATTGGGCAAAACTTGCTTATATTGCTCTAAATTAATCGATAATGGATCAAGGTCTTTCTCAGCCATTTGCCTAAGAATAATATTTTTACATAAATCTAAGGTATAATCATCAAAAATCACGCTTTCAATATTAACCAGCCCTTGATTACTGATTATTTTATTAATAGCATCAGCGCTCTTGAGCAAATTAATACAATCAAGATGCTTTCTTTCCTCAGCCACGTCTAATGCTGTTTTCTCTCTATTATTTTTATGATATATATCAGCTCCTTTTTCTAGTAAAAACTTTACTGTTTCAAGCCTGTTATTCATTATAGCTAGCATTAAATTGGTATTCTTGTGAGCATCTATATCGTTAATATTCGCACCATTTATTAATAGCTTTTTTAATATTTTAGTATGCCCACTATCAGCGGCAACATTGATTATAGAGGTTTTGAAATGATCTCTGGAATCAACTTTCGCACCATTTTTAAGCAAAAGTTCAACTGTATCTAAATGATTACCTTCAACTGCAAGATGCAAAGCCGATTGGTTATATTGATTTTCAGTATGCAAATTAACTCCTTTTTCTAAAAGCAGTTTAACTGATTTAAATTTGCCATTCTGCGCAGCACTACTTAAAGGCGTCCATCCATTAATTACTTCATAAATATTTTTTGCACCTTTTTCCCATAAGAATTCTCCTATTTCCGCATGCCCCGCTGCGTATGCCATTGCAACTAAAGAAATGCCACTTGTAGTTTTATAATGAATATCAGCATCATTTTCGTATAAAAGCTTAACCGTTTCTAAATGTCCATTTTGCATTGCTAAGCAAATTGGAGTATAACCATCCTCAGTTTTTTGATCAATATTGACACCTTTTTTAACTAAGTATTCTACTACCTGTGTATGTCCATTTTGCGCAGCTTTAGATAAAGCGCTATATTTATTATTATCTAAATCCTTAACGCTTGCTCCATTTTTTAACAATAATTCTATAATACTCAAATGACCATATTGCGCAGCTCCCATTAAAGCTGTTGATCCATCTAATGCTTTTGCATTAACGTTAGCTCCATTATCTAGCAAAAATTGTATAACTTCAAGATTATCAGATCTTAGAGATGCATGCATTAAAGGGGTATAACCACTTTTCGTGGTGAAATTAATATCAACCCCAGTCTTATGCAAAAATTCAACTACAGCTGTATGTCCCATCAAAGATGCTTCCATTATTGGTGTATGGTCGCTAGCAAGGCAATGAATATCAACTCCTTTTTTGTGTAAAAGCTTTATAGTTTCTAACTCACCCATACCAGCTAAATGCGTTATAACAGTATAGGCATTTTCCGCTTTAACATTAATATCAGCTCCATTTTTTACTAAATAATTTATTATATCTCTTGATTCATCAATTGATCCTAAACACCTCGATGCTAATAATAATGCTGTATAACCATTTTTTGCTACAACATTAATATCAGCTCCTTTTTCATGTAAAAATTTTACTATTTGAAAAGAAGAAGCTTCGCATGCCATTATCATTAGCGTGTTACCTTGATGGTCAGCAATATCAATTTTTGCACCTTTTTCATATAAAAACTTTACAATTTCAAAATGCCCTTTAGAAGCAGCTTTAGCTAGAGGTGTAACATTATTATTATTTGCTTGATCGATATTAAAGCCTTTTGCGTATAATTCTTCTAGAAATTTAAGATCACCCCAGTAGGCTACCCAGTGTATTATATTCTCATTATGTGTATTTATATTTGTATATTTTATATCGCCACCTTTTTCTACCAAATACTTAACCAATTTCATATGACCACCCTGAGCTGCTCTAAGTAAAGGGGTGTAATCGTCAGACCCTTTATAATTTACATCTATATTTTTTTTAAGTAATGCTTCGACTATAGGCTGATTGCCTAAATATGCAGCACGATTAATCAAATCAACTTTTTTATTCAATACTGATAGCTGTACTTCGCTTAATTGATTTATAATTGCTACTGCTTTTAGTCCATCATTTGCACTTATTGCATTATTTAATTCTGTTATTCTCCCCATATGAGCCTCTCTTTATAATAATTTAAAATAGCCAATTATATGCAAGTTTATAATGCTCTTTCGTTCGCTTGCGCATTAATTAAAATATTTGCGCTATGGAGCTTGTGCATAAACATCAATTCATTTAACTATTAAAAACTATGCATTAAAAATTTTTAATTACATAGCTTTATGCTTTTTAAATTATATTAAAGAATATTATTTATCAAGTTAAGTTTGATCATTTTATATTAATTAATAGTTTTAGAAGAATTTTAATAATTAAATTCTCTTTTAATGCTAATAAATTTTAATGAAAAGCAGGCAAAATCGTTGTATTTTTCCTCTGGATTCTTGTTAAGTAAGCGCAGGGATAATAGCGATTTAGCTTAACTTTACAAAGAATAATATTTAACTAGCGCGCATAGAGGCGCTAATCTACTCTTTTATTATAAAATGCAATAAAAATAGAGCAAGCACCATTTCATAGCGCATCCTAGAGCTAACTTAAGTAGTGCTTGCGTTATTTCTCTAAGAGCTATTGACTATAAAAGCTCTCGCGAAAAAACACGCTCCAAGAAACCTCTATCGTAGAAACCTCTAATAGTTACTAACTAATAAATTATTACACACATTAATTAACCCGCATCAACTCCCGCTAAGCGCCATTGCTGCTTTTTCTAGGATATTAATTTGATCTCTAATTTCAGCTGCTTTTTCAAATTCAAGATCACTTGCGCATTTGAGCATTTCTTTTCTCATAGATTCAATTTGCTTAGTTAATTTGGATATATCTTTAACTATAGCAATATTTTTACTATCACCGCTGTCGCTGATGCGCTCAAGCTCAGCGAGCGCATGGATTTTAGATTCAATAGTTCTCGGCACAATACCATGCTTTCTATTATGCTCTTCCTGGATATTGCGTCTTCGTTTTGTCTCATTAACCGCCTTTTCAATAGATTTTGTAATATGATCGGCATATAAAATAACCCTACCCTCACTGTTTCTCGCAGCCCTGCCGATTGTTTGAATAAGCGAAGTTTCAGACCGCAAGAATCCTTCTTTATCAGCATCTAAAATTGCAACTAAGCTACATTCAGGAATATCCAGCCCTTCTCTAAGCAAATTCACTCCAACAAGCACGTCAATATTACCAAGCCTTAAATCGCGTATGATTTCAATACGTTCAAGCGTTTGAATTGCAGAATGCAAATAAGCAACTTTAATTTTCATATCCGCTAAAAAGCTACTCAAATCTTCTGCCATTTTCTTGGTTAAGGTAGTGATCAATATTCTTTGCCCCTTAGCCGTGACTTCCTTAACTTCCCCCACTAAATCTTCAACTTGATTACTCGCTGGCCTAATTATACATTCTGGGTCAAGGAGGCCGGTTGGACGAATGATCAACTCAATCACCTCTCCTTGCGTTTCATCAAGCTCGAAAGGACCAGGAGTTGCAGACACAAAAATAGTTTGCGGTCGAAAATTAAGCCATTCTTCAAACTTTAGAGGCCGATTATCAAGCGCTGAAGGCAAACGGAATCCATGCTCAACGAGATTTGTTTTGCGCGCCCTATCGCCATTATACATCGCTCTTATCTGCGGGACAGTCACGTGGCTTTCATCTAAAAATAATAAAGCATTTTTGGGTAAATATTCAAATAAGGTTGGCGGCGGCATTCCGCTTGCTCTACCCGTTAGATAGCGTGAGTAATTTTCAATTCCTTTGCAAGACCCCGTTGCTTGCAGCATTTCAATATCATATTGCGTGCGCTGATTAATGCGGTAAGCCTCAAGCATTTTATCTTGCTCCTTAAGCTCTCTAACCCTATGTTCAAGCTCAATTGCAATATCACCAATTGCATTTTTTATGGTAGATTCAGGCGTTACAAAGTGAGAATTTGCATAAATAACTGCTTTTTCAAGCTTCTTAAATTTCTCACCCGTGAGGGAGTCAAATTCACATATATCCTCAAGCTCATCCCCAAAGAATGTAAGGCGCCAGGCGCGAGCGCTATAGTGCGCGGGGAATATGTCAATAATCTCTCCTCTAATTCTGAACGATCCGCGCTCAAAAGCCATATCATTTCTGGTATATTGAAGGCGCACAAGCTCTTCCAAAACTTTCTTGCGGATATAATTTTTGCCCTTCTCTAAGGTATATACCATTTGATAATATAGCTCAGGAGAGCCAAGGCCGTAAATACAGGATATTGATGAAACTACTATAACATCCGGACGCTCAAGGAGAGATCTTGTTGCGGAGTGCCGTAGCAAATCAATTTGCTCATTAATTGAAGCATCCTTCTCAATAAAAGTGTCTGTCCTTGCAATATAAGCTTCTGGCTGGTAGTAATCATAATATGAAACGAAATACTCAACTGCATTATCTGGGAATAAACTTTTCATTTCGGCGTATAGTTGAGCGGCTAATGTCTTATTATGCGCCATAATAAGCGCTGGGCGGTTTGTTTCATTAATCACATTCGCCATTGTAAAAGTTTTGCCTGAACCAGTGATGCCCATTAGTACTTGCGAATTAATTTTCTGCTCTAAGTTGGATACTATATTACTTATAGCTCGGGGCTGATCGCCATTTGGTATGTAATCTGTTGCAATTTTGAATCTTGACATTTATAAATTTTTATTCTTTAAGGTATAATATATTGTATTTACTTATATATATTAATATAGTATATGTATAGGATTGAATTAATAATATAAATAAATAATGCAAAAAAAGATAGAATTATACTCTACTACATATTGCCCATTTTGCGCAAGAGCAAAAGCTTTGCTTGACAAAAAAGGCTATTCTTACGAAATTATTGACGCAAGTGATGATAAAGTGACAGCCGCTATGGTGATTAGAGCTGGTGGGCGCACATCAGTGCCGCAGATTTTCGTTGGGACTGACATTCATATTGGCGGATATGACGATCTTCATGCCTTAGAAGCGCAAGGCAAGCTAGATTCATTAATCTCAAAATAATAAAAATATAACTAAATTTAGGTAAAAAAATATGACTACTAAAAATAAACTGTTAAAAAATTTTCTCACAGGAGCATCATTAATTGCAATTTCAGCTGGTAGCCACGTTGCTATGGCCAAGGAATTTAAAGCTGACGGAGGTGGCGATGTAATAATTACTGGCAATGGTATTACTTTAGTAACCAATGCACTTACAGTTGGCGACGTTCAAGCTACTTGGGTAAACAATGACTCATTCAGCTTTAATGGAAATGCTATAACTTTAAAAATCGGTAATGCCGGAGTTGGCGCTACTGTAGCTACTATTGATGTTACTACTCCAGAAGTTGCTTTTGTACCAATACCAATTGTAAATGCAGAAATCAAAGCTAACTCTTCAATTAACTCAGTTGTCAATAGCGCCGGCGACACAAAGCTTGATATAATTGTTGACGATAATATAAATCTCTTTTTAAGGGGTAATAAGGCAGGTGTTGATAACAATGGAATTGCTGTTCCAGCTGGAACTTTTACTCATTTGAATGAAGTTAAATTGAATAACACTTCCAGAGTCGACTTTACAGATGATATAAATGCAGCAAATACAACTGTTAGGGGAAATGCTGCATTAGATGCTCAAGGTTTTTCTGCAGATGGAATATTAGTTGCATTAGATAATCTAACACTCAAGTCAGCCATAGTAAATGATTTAACTGGTGCTGGAAATAATGCAAAAACTGTAACTGTAAATGAAGATTCTTTTATTAAAACTTTAGAACTACAAAACGGATCAAAATTCAAAGCTAATAAAAAATTATATGTTAAAAATGTTGAATTTTCTAACGCCACTCAAGATCAGCTATTAATCGAAAATATTTTTACATATTATTTAGAAGCAGATAAATTTTTTAAGGGAAGTAATGTAGTTTTTAATAATGCTGCTGCTTCTGCGGTTATATTTCAGCCACTTGCAAAAGACTTAACATTAAATTTAACTAGTAATTTAGCATTTAAAACACTAAATTCCGCTGGTGGTAATGTAGGTATAAATAATAATGTCGCAGGTGAACTATTTACTGCTCGAGGAGCTGGAAGCTTTGGAACTGCCGCTAACAAATTAACTAACTTTCTTACGTATTGGTAGTGGAAAAGTTAATATTGATAATGACGTATTCGCTGCTACATTCCTTGCCGATGCTGCTGAAACTATCCTTTCAAAGCAAGATATTAATGGACAACTTGATAAAATTGTAATTGGGAATGGAAAATTACTAACATACACAACTGTAGATGGAAGCACAATTAATATCACTCAGAATAACCACATCTTAGGTGACGCTAATTCTAAATTACAATTTCGACTAGATGTGATTAATAATGCTGAGACTAGCACATTTAACATTAGTAAAAATCTTAATTCTGATAAAGGATCATTGGTCTTTAAAACAGCTGATGCAGTGCCTGCTGCTGTTAGAAATGATGCATTTATGGCGGTTAAAAGTGATGTCGCTAACACAACAAGAACGATTGGTTTTGATAAGGTAGAATTTGCATTAAAGAATAATATTTCTATATCTTTTAGTGATATTGCACTTACGGCTGCCAATGATGTAACATTTACAAATGGTGGGGGAATTAGCTTAAATAACTCTAGCATAAACGCGCAAAATATAGCTATTGGGAATAATAATGTGACTATTGTTGCTGATACTGGCGACTCTACCATACAAGGGACACTTACCGGTGCTGGAAATGCAACGGTTAATGCTATAGATGATGCTACAAATTTAACCTTAAAAAAATTCAAGCCAACTACCTTAAATTTCAATGCGGCTAATGCAGCGGCAACATTTGAAGATACTGATCTGGACCTTTCAAAGATAAGACAAGGAGTAGCTAATCATGGTATTTTGACAGCAAAAGGCGAGCTTAAAGTTAGTAATCCTATGAAAGCTCGAGTAGTTTTAAAAGAAGCAAATTTTAATAGTAATAAAAAAGTAATGAGTTTTGACAGCAATGCTATTGTAGATGCAGAAAAAATTACATTTCAAGGCGATTTGGATGCGAATGGCCATGTAGGTCGTTTTGACTTAGATAGCTTTGCTAACTTTATATCTGATGAAATTATATTAAAAGATGCTCACATTAACTTAAATAATCTTACAATGTCCTTAAGCGGTAATGGAGCTGCTGATGCTGAGGTTAAATTTGAAGGAAATGTCAAGCTTGAAACAGATATAGGAGCTTTAGCTGGTAATATTTCAATAACTGATACAACTATTAATGCTACTGCGCTTAACAAATTATCATTTTTAATACATGATAATAATGCCAATGCTCAAAACAAGACTGCTTATACCCTCTTTTCGTCAGATGCGGATATTGATCCAGCCATTAGTCAGCAAATTTTTGTTGCACTCGGAGCTGAAACAAAAAATAATAAAACTACTTTTAAAAATTTGAAGAGTGATAGTGGCAATCATGAATGGTCTTTATATGTTGATGCAGACAATCCAGATGACACGAAATTCCAAATTGTAAGAAATGATGTGATAGTCGATCCTGGAATCGATCCGGGTGATGCAGAAGCTCTTGAAGCTCTCAGAAGAGCGCGCGAAGGAAGCGCCGGCGATAAAGCACATGAAAATATCGTAAGAGCGTTTAAAAAAGGTGGATCTGGAGCAGCTAAGGAAGCTATAAGGGATATTTCAAAATCAACTATTGAAGGCACAAATACTCAAATCACGCAAAATCAGGATTTAATTCAGAGAAGTTTAACTAATAGAATAACTAGTTTAACAAGAGTTACTGCTGGAGCTAGCTCTGCATTTGCAAAAGCTACTGCTCCCGTTATTGCTCCGGTGGTTGCACCCGTTATTGCTCCTAATGCTTCAGATGCAAGTATTGGCATTGGCGCAAGAGCAAGTGCTAGATCTCAGATAAACGATTCTGCTGCAAGCAAAGCTCCGGTATCAAGATTCACTCCTGCGACTTCAAAAGATGCAAATTCAGCAGTATCTCCAGCGCCATCACCATCTTCAAGGCTTAAAGGCCCTGCTGAAAGCCTGGCTCCTGCTCCTTCAAATGCAGCGCCAAATACAGCACCAAATACAAATACTGACATTGAAGTGGGATATGAAGATTCCATACTTGCTGGTATTGCAGCTGGTGATGCATTTAATAAATATGGCGCTTGGATTAGCCCAATCTATTCTGCATCTAAGCAGAAAAAGAATAAGCAAATGGATGGCTATAATTCAAAATCTGTTGGTGGAACCTTTGGTGCTGATAATAAAATCAGTGAAAATAGCATGGTTGGTTTTGCGGGTACTTATATTAATACTAACATTAAGCATAAGGATGATAAAAACCAAGATAAAAGCAAAATTCGAAGCTATTATGCTACAATTTATGGTTACACACAATTAACTAATCGTGCATTCATGCAAGGCTCAGTTAGCTATGGTTCTAACCAGGTTAGAGTTATAGATAAGAGAACATTTTATACAGCGGTTGGCTTGCCAGATGAAAATGTAAACTTTAACTCTAAGTTTAAGGTGAAAACTATCT
The DNA here is from genome assembly GCA_963762045.1 of uncultured Alphaproteobacteria bacterium. Taxonomy (GTDB): domain Bacteria; phylum Pseudomonadota; class Alphaproteobacteria; order Rickettsiales; family Rickettsiaceae; genus CAVXJA01. Next base: position 112,297 of record CAVXJA010000006.1, read on the forward strand.
CTGCTGATGTTGCTACCGGCTTTAATAAGCTTGTTGATAATAAATATATTATGACTCCGACAATTGGCCTTGCATTAAGCAAGACAGAGAAACTTAATTATAGTGAAGTTTCTGAAGATACTAAAAAACTGCCAAGTTCATCAATCAGACAAAAAGCTTTATATAATTTGGATGCATATGTTGGCCTTGGTTTAACTGCACTTACTAAGGAATATAATAATGGCGTGTTTGCTACTCCAGAAGTGCATGCTTCTCTCAAGAGAAATCTGATTGCTACTGCTAACCGCACGCAAGTTGACATTGATGGACTTAAAGTTAATGATGGCACTAAAGCAAAAACTCATAAATTCTTCTACAATGTGGGAGCTGGCATTAATATGAGCCAAGGCGATGTTGATTATGGAATGAGCTATGATGCTGATTTTGCTAAAAAATATTTAGCTCATAGAGGTTCATTAAAAATTAGAGTAAATTTCTAATTGATCAATTAGATAAACTAGATTAACTTAAGATTAGATTAACTTAAAAATAAGATTAGATTCCAACCGGAATCTAATCTTACTTGAATGTTATACAGTTAATTAGATCGAGCTTTCTAGATGCGCGAAGCAGAGCTCGCTCGCGCGAGGGAACTCAATTTTATTGACTATAACCAATTAGATTAACTTAAAAATAAGATTAGGTTCCAACCGGAATCTAATCTTACTTGAATGTTATACAGTTAATTAGATTGAGCTTTCTAGATGCGCGAAGCAGAGCTCGCGCGAGGAAAACCTCTAATAGTGATTGAATATAGTTAATTTTATTGACTATATTAGGTGATGGTTAACTGCAAACTTTTAAGTCAGAGGGTTTATTCGTGTGCTTCGCCTGATAAACTTTTATCTATTGATTTATTATCCTTATCAAGCTCGTCCAAATTTTCCATTGTTCCGCGAGCACCTGCCGTATCACCTCCATTTGCATTAAGATAATAAATTGTGCTAGCAGGCTTATTATCACTCAATTCACTATCTATTGATTTATTATCCTTATTAAGATCGTTCAAATATTCTACTTGGGTATCGAATGTTTCGCGAGTACCTGCAGTATCACGTTTTAAATCCTTATTAAGATCGTTCAAATATTCTATTTGGGTATCGAATGTTCCGCGAGCACCTGCAGTATCACCTTTTAAAGCATTAGCATCAGGATTTAAACCATTCTTTTGATCCAAACGAAATGTGCTTGGATCCTCATAAATTGCTGAAAAAGAGTGAGGCTTTTCTTCAGCTTTTTTTGCTTGAGCTTGCGCCGAAATTTTATCTGGGGTGGAAGTGAAACCGAGTAAACTACTAATATAACCTAACCCAGTTCCAAATAAGGTAGATGATTTTTTTGTAGTTTGTTCTTGAAAAGTTCTTTTGGACATATTGACCTTGTTAATTTAAATTAATAATTACACTATAAAAGCTTAATATTTTGAAACTATATAGTAAATATATTTAAATTGCAAGAATAAAAGTTTATTACTATAGCAATCTTATACATAAATTATAACATTTATTAGCTATCTTATTATCTATTTTTTGGAATTTGTAGTGTGAATCACACTCCTTTTTTGCTATTACTTTCAGTAATAATGTCGCCTCTATGTGCGGCAATTGCGCTTTTGCAAAGTCAGGTCAATGCCTCTGCCTTCATCCTTATTTATACTCAATATATGTATAATCTACTAACGATTTACAAAAGGTTTCTTTAATAAAAAACTTGGCTATTATTATAGTTAAGATTGAAATTGAAACAAATATACCGAATATATTTTGATATAGCTCCAAAGTGAGATTACCATGTTCCTTATAATGATCCACTAAATAACCAATGAGAGGTGCATTTATTGCGGAAAGCACCATAACAGTTGCATTACACAAGCTAAAACCAAGCGCAACATACTGCTTTTTATATTGCTCAGATATGGTTGCATAAGCGATGCTTTGCCCACTTGCACTAAACCCAAGGCAAAAAAAGGCGATTTTAAGCAATATAATGTTTGTAGCATAAATTATAGCGATGATGGAGATTAAGCCTAAAATTGCTGCATAATAGATCAAAGGTTTACGCTTTTGCACAAAGTCTGATATCATGCCCAGCAATGGACATCCTATCGCATATCCAAGCCAAGAAAGCGTAATCATATAAGCAGCCACGCTACCATCAATGTCCTTATAAATTAAAAATGATTTGCCTTCGCTTTCCGATAAAAATTCCACTGTAAAATATAATCCCGCAGATACAAAAGCAATAAACCAAGGTTGGCTACGAGCAAATAACCTTTTAAAAGATTTTTTTGCAGATTCTGGTCTATAAAGCACCGTATAATTACCTGTTACCTCATTGTTGTTTCTTACAAAAAGCAGGCCTAATATGAATATAACAAAACCTCCAACGCTTAAGCAATAAAACACCATTCTCCAGCCAACTTCTCCGCTTGCTGATAAATCATTAAGTGGGCCGGCGGCTCCCATTGGTCCTATTGTTCCAATGAATTGAGATAATCCAATAAATAATCCTACATTTTTTTTGGGAAGCCACTCATTCACAGCAATTAGCAAACATATAAATCCAAATGAAGCCCCAAAGCCCATTAATAATCTAAAAAAAGTAGCTGAGTAAAAATCATATGATTTGGCAAACCCAAAAGTTGCTATAGCGCAGGTTAAAGACCCTGCAGCTAAAGCTTTTTTGAGGCCATATTGATCAATGATTATCCCTGCGGGAATCTGCATACTACCATACATAATGGCAAAAACTGTAGCACTTATGAGTGAGAATTGAAAATTCGATAGAGACAGATCCTCCATTAATGGTATCTGATAAGTGCCAACTACGGTTCTTAGCATAAATTCATACAGAAAAAAGCATGCGCAAATAAGCCAGATCCCTATTCCTTTAATTTTATAAGCTAAATTATTATTTTTAGATATGGTCATCTCAAGCTTAGCCTAGGTTAATTTATATAACTATCGGGCTGTTGTTTATCCCATTTTTCAATAGTAGACTCAGCTTTGTCATAATCTAGGAAAGATGCAACTTTAAATATTTCGAGTCCTTCATGTATTAATGGTGCGGTATTAACTCCCACCACAATTCCTTTGCAAAAGGATTTAACAGGCTCAACAATATCTGCTCCAAAAGGATCACTAATGGTTCCAATAATTTCACCTTTACTTATAGTTTGGCCAAGGTTAACCTTAGGGTGCAATATACCGCCCTTGTGAGCCAAAATCCAATCCTCATTTCTTGAAAATATTGGTATAACTTCTTTGCTTGGCTCTTTGGTGAGCATGTCTGTTGCTCGCATGATATTCTTAACGCCTTCAACCCCAAGTTGAATAACATTTTCATCAAAGCGCATAGCCTCCCCAGCTTCATAAACTAAGAATGGAATGTTCAACTCTTCCGTAACTTGTCTTATAGTATTTGCCTCAAGCGTCACATTCGTTACTACTGGGGATTTAAAAACCTTTGCAAGTTTTCTTGCTGTTTCATTATCAAAATTACAATATACTTGCGGTAATATATTATGATTTATAGCACCTGTTTGCAGCTCGATTGAGTAATCAACTTTTTTTAATATTTCATTAGTGAATAAATGGGCAACACGCTGCCCATAAGATCCATTTTCAGAACCGGGAAAACAACTTGCAAGATCTGCTTCACCCGACGGCATTATGCTAGGGTAATGCGTTAATCCATAAATATTTAATACAGGAATCGCAATGATTGTACCCCAAAGCTGATTTGGAATTATTTGTTTAATAATTCGATTGGCAATTTCAAGTCCATTAAGCTCCGAGCCGCTAAGCCCAGAAAAAATCAATAAGCAGGGGCCAGGCTTATGCCCTCGAATCACCTTAATAGGCATATATAAAGGGGCGCAAGAATATTGCTCAGGTAGTTTTAACGCTAAATTAGCAATTTCACCGCGCTGAACATTTGTTCCGCATATACTAAACTTCTCTACCATTTTAAAATCTTTATCCCATAATTAGATTGATCTTGCCAAATCAATAATTTGATTAATGTAACATATATAAAAAGCTTTTACAAGCCCTTTTATAAACTTGATTTTATTGTTTAATATATAGATAATTTAAAAAAATACAAATTATTTTACGCTTATGCATATGCATTTTTTATTCATAGAAAAGCTTTTTAAAATTTATCATCACAATAAGGCTTTATAGGCAGAATAAATAAAATTATTTACCACTTTAGGCTTAATCAGCTTCGCCGCTAGTATGTTTTTCGTCAATATTCTCGATTGGAAGCGCGCTAATAATTAGCGGATTAGCGTTTTGGTTATTGTTATTTAAGCAATTAGCAGCCTTCTTAACACTTAAAATATTGAGAGCAATATCATTAAAGGGATACTGTAATATTTTGTTAGTAATTTCAGCTGGAAGTTGAAAAAAGCCAAAATTTTCTAGGTTAGATTCATTTTTGTTAGAGTCGCAAATATTATATTCTACATCCTCATAAGATTTTACTGTACCATTAAATATAAAAAAATGATCTAAAAAATTATTTTTAAGCGCATTCAAAAATCCATGATAGCCTTTGCTGAAAGCCAAATCGCTTGTTACAATTTTATGAGGATCTTTAAGGAATGACATAATCATGAAGGGAAATTTGTGAATCTTTATAGAATTTTGATTGTTACTATTATTTGACGAACAATCAAAGTATTTTATCAACCAATCTTTCTCAATGCTTTTTGAAAAGTCATTAATAGGAAAATTCAAATATTCTTCGAACAATATACCAACATAAAATTTAGTATGCTGTAAGAATTGTTGGTTAAGCTGGATTTGCTTTGTAATCTTAATATTTATTTCCTCATCGCTGCCTTTAGGAAATTTAAAACTGATGATTGAAAAATTATGCTTTAAAAGCAGTAATATTTCCGCGGATTTGTCTTTTATAGAATTTTGTTCAATATTAATTTCCTGCAAACTATTGTTATTTATTAGTAATTTTTTTATATGCTCAAAGCCAATATCAGTCATCCCAACATCATATAGATTAATACTTCTTAAACTTTTATTAGAATTTAAAGCATTTGCCAAATACTCAACGCCCTCATCCCCAATTTTATTAAATTCTAAGTTAAGTTCACTTAAGCTTTCATTGCTCTTCAAAGCCTCTGCTAAATATTTAGCTCCAGTTTCATCAATTTTATTTCCACTTAATTTTAGCTTTTTTAAATGTTGATTTTCCTTCAGTGCATCAGCAAGGTAGCCCACGCCATCAGTGGTAATATCGCTATCTAAAATTTCTAAATAGAGTAATTTAGTATTAACTTTCAAAGATTCAGCTAAATCAATAATATTATTTAGCGTAAGGGGATATGCATATAATATTAGATGAGAATCGATGTTTTCTTTGACTGACTCAAGTAGCTCCTGAACGCTGTGACATTTTTTCATTTTAATTTTCTTTTTATAAATAATTATTTTATTAATCAATTTATATTAAAATACAGCAATTATTAAAGTTTTTCAATAATTAAAATAAGGGCAAATTTATGAGAAAAAGCGCAGTTAATTAGGTCGACATCTACAAAGGGATATGGGTCAACCATTTGAGGCTTATTGATGCGCGCGTCCGCTTCACGTCTAAGGCGCTAGTCCAGTAATATTGGGGTTAGAGAGTGTCTACTAGGCATTGCAGCAGCTAATATAGTCAAAGCATTGAAACTCCCAAAGGAGGCCGCGCTATAGGGTTTGCGCTATAGTTAATTAGTATTAGTGGTTTCTCGCAAGCTTAATCGAGCTAATACCATATACTAAAGGAGCGCGCGAAGAAACGCTCGCCCTCGGGAGTTCAATTTTATTGACTAAAGATTTGCAGCGCTGACTTAAGAATATAGCATACGCCCCTACTGGCGCTTGCGCTGGAGTTCATATGTAATTAACTATAGTCATATATAGTGATTTAATTTGAAGGTGGGATGAATATAGTGGTTTTAATAAATTGTATGATGCTATGTATCCTACTTTCAAATCCCGACTCCAAGTTAATTAACTATAGTTAATTACATAATATTTCAATTTAAGCGTTTGAAACCGCCACTTTATCATAAATATGGCTAAGCTCATAATCATAATCAACAAAAAACCTAATTTCCGGAGTAAATTTAAGCTGAATTTTGCTAGCAACATGCTTTCTTATAATATATTTTGACTCTTCCAATGCTTCAAGCAGCTGATCGCCCGTTAGTTTCGTGTTAAAAGGCATGAAAAAACAACTAGCAACTTTTAAATCCGCAGAAATTTTAACAGAGGTTATGGTGATTGGGCAATCAATTAGATTATAGTCAAAGCCACTGCCACGACGCAAAAATTCACTAATTGATACAGAAATCAATTGAGCAACTTTAGCCTGCCTAACAGATTGCTGCTTATGTCTTAAGGAAAGTTTATATTTACGCATAATTATAATTTTTGCTTTTCTTCAATAATTTCAAATACTTCAACTTTGTCGCCAACTTTAATATCATCATAATTTTCGAAAGCTATACCACATTCAAAGCCTTCTTTGACTTCCTTAACGTCATCTTTGAATCTTTTCAATGTTTTAAGCTTGCCTTCATGAATTACGATATTATCTCTAAGCAACCTAACCCCGCTACCACGCTTAATAATGCCTTTTGTAACATAAGATCCTGCAACCTTACCAACTTTAGAAACATTAAACACATCACGAATGTCAACTGAGCCAATATAACTTTCTCTTATAATTGGCGCAAGCATGCCGCTCATCACAGCTTTAATATCATCAATAAGGTTATATATTATGGAATAATATCTTATATCAGCTTGCTCATCCATACTACTTGCACTTCTAACATTGAAGCCTACAATAATCGCTCCCGTAGCACCCGCAAGCGTAGTGTCTGAGTCGGTAATTGCACCAACCCCACTATGCAGTATTTTTAATTTAACTTCATTACTTTCAATTTTTTCTAAACTGCCTACAATCGCTTCTATTGAACCTTGAGTATCAGCTTTAATAATTAACGGAAGCTCTTTAATACTACCATCATTAGCAGCCCGTATAAACAAATCTTCAAGGCTAGTTTTAGCAGCAGTAATTTTACTATTCTTGCTTTTTTTAGCGCGATATTCAGTGATTTCTCGAGCTTGCTTGTCTGTTTCCGCTACGTTAAAAACATCGCCAGCAAGCGGTGCATCCGTAAGCCCCCATATTTCAACAGCAATAGATGGGCCAGCTTCAAGCACTGACTTACCCTTGTCATTGGTTATATTTCTAATTCTACCAAAGGTTGTGCCAGCCACAACCAAGTCACCTTTAAATAATGTACCATTTTGCACAATGATCGTAGCAACCGCACCGCTTCCTTTATCTAAGCGCGATTCAATCACAACCCCTGCAGCTTTCTTACGCGGATTTGCTTTAAGTTCCTGCATTTCTGCAACCAGCAAAATAGCATCTTCAAGCTTATCGAGGTTAGTTTTTTTCATCGCCGATACTGGCACAGTAATAATGTCACCGCCAAGTTCTTCTGGCACAAGCTCATGCACTAAAAGCTCATTTCTAACTTTTTCAATATCAGCATCAGGCTTATCTATTTTATTAATCGCAACTATGATTGGCACACCAGCCGCCTTAGCATGCGATATAGCTTCAACAGTTTGAGCTTTAATTCCATCATCCGCTGCAACCACAAGCACAACAATATCCGTAACTTTAGCTCCCCTAGTTCTCATTTGCGTGAAAGCTTCATGGCCTGGAGTATCAATGAATGTTATTATTTTTCCGTTCTCTAAGGTAACGCTATATGCACCAATATGCTGGGTTATACCACCAGCTTCGCGCGAGGCAACATCAGTAGATTTAAGTGCATCTAGCAATGAAGTTTTACCATGATCAACATGCCCCATCACCGTAACGATCGGCGCTCTAACGCCTAATTCTAAAGAATCTTCAGTTTCATCGAACATCTTTTCAATGTCAGATTCTTGGACTCGCTTCACTTTATGCCCTAAGACTTCCGCAACTATTTGAGCAGTATCGGCATCAATCACCTGGACAGTTGAAGCTATGATCCCTAGCTTCATAAGCTCTCTAATCACATCAGCAGCCCTTTCAGACATACGGCTTGCAAGCTCTCCAACGCTAATTGTATCACCAACTATCACTTCGCGGTAAACTTTATCTTTTTGTACAATATTACCGCTTTTTCTTTGCTCCTTTAACTTTGCACGTCTAATAGAAGCAAGACTCCTTGTCTTAATTGGCGCATCCCCATCTTCTTCATCAATAAATTTAAGCAAGTCAGATTTTTTAACTTTTTTAGGAGCATTTTGTTGCTTTTTAGGAGCTTCAGCAACTTCCTTTTCTTCAAAATTACTAGCAGTAGTAGTGGTAGGCCCATAAACTTTTTTATGCTCAAGCTTTGGCTTTAATGATTCCGCTTCTTTACTTTCCGGCGCACCCACCGTTAAATCCTTTGGCGATGCTCTTCTATTCACAGTATAATTAACAACTGTTCCTCTAAGCCTATTAATGCCAAGTGTTTTACTTTCAACTGGCTTTGCTTCTGGGCTGCTAGGCTCGTCTTCGCTAGGCTTAATAGTTTCTTCTTGAATATTTTCTTCAAAAGTTTCTTGACTTTCTGACTCGCTAGCTTCCTCAAGCGTTATGTCTATTTTTTCTTCAACATCATTTTCTTTATTAATTTCTCTAATTTTTGCAAGAGACCCTATATTTTCATTAGGATTCTCTGTGTTAGAATCAGTTTTTGACTTTTGTAAAGCCGCAAGTCTTCTTTTATCCTCTTCTGATGAGTCGCTGCGATTTAAAGAAGCAGATTTATTCAATGAAAACATGCCAGCATTAGATAAACCTTTCTTGACTTCAACAACAACTTTGCTAGGGCCGCCGCTTTGTGCGCCCGCGCCAAGCCTGCCAGCAAAATTCTTATTCAAAGTAAGCTTACTTGATCCGCCAAGAGTTAGCTTTTTTCCTTTATTTTGATCTTGATTATCTTTATCTGTCATATTTTATAATTTTATTTCTATATAATCCTGAAAATAAGCAATATTTTATTCATTACTATTTTCTTTAGCTATTTTAATAAGCTCATCAATTGTTTCACTTGCAATTTCTTCATTTGGAACAATTTCTCTAAATTCACTGAACGACATTTCAGCTAAATCTTCAATAGTTTTAACACCATATTCAGCTAGTTTTAAAATATATTCTGGCTGTAGCGGTAATAAATCAAGCAACTCTTGCTCAACACCAAGCTGCTCAAGCTGCTCAATTAATTTACTATTTTGTTGCTCTACCCACGCACTTGCACGCGCCTTAATCTCTTCAGCAAGTTCAAGTGTAAATCCTTCAATATTTGCAAGCGTACTTGATTCTGTAGCAGCAATTTGATAAATTGAATTATAACCTTCTGAACTAAGTAGCTGCGCAATTAATTCCTCCACATCTAATACAGATTTAAATAATTCAGTATTATTAGTGAATTCTTCAGTCCTCTTTTTAGATTCCTGATCTTCAGTTAATATGTCAATATTCCAACCTGTTATTTTAGAAGCAAGCCTCACATTTTGGCCTCTCTTACCAATCGCTAAGCTAAATTGATCTTCAGCAACCACCGCCTCAACTCTATTTTTTTCTTCATCAAAAACGATTTTTGAAATTTGCGCTGGCGTTATAGCATTAATTATAAATTGCGCAAGATTCTTATTCCATAAAATTACATCAATTTTTTCGCCAGATAATTCATTAGTAATCGCTCTTATTCTAGAGCCCTTAATACCAACACATGCACCAACTGGATCAATCGAAGCATCGGGAGCAAACACAGCAATCTTAGCCTTTGCACCAGGATCTCTAGCAACAGCCTTTATTTCAATAATATTATCATAAATTTCTGGAACTTCAATTTCCAGCAGCTTGCATAAAAATTCATTAACTGTTCTAGATAGGAAAATTTGCGCACCCTTAAGCTCTTTTCTAACATCTAAAACATATGCTTTAATCCTATCACCAACTTTAAAAATCTCACCTCGGATTTGATGATTTCTTTGCAACAACCCTTCGGCCCTGCCAATATCAACAATAATATTACCAAATTCAATCCTTTTAACAGTTCCATTGATAACATCACCTTTGCGGTCTTTATAATCTTCGAATTGCCTAGCCCTTTCCGCTTCACCAACTTTTTGGATTATCACTTGCTTAGCAGTCTGAGCAACCACCCTACCCATTTCAATTGGAGGCAATTTCTCTAAAATCTCACCATCAATAACTGCATTTGGATCTTTATCCAGTGCATCATCTAAGGAAATTTCGGTTAAAATATCATTGACTTTCTCAACAATTTTTAAGGCTCTATATAGGTTTATCTCACCAGTATTGGAGTTTATTTGAGCCTTAATTTCATGTTCACTACCATATTTCTTTTTTCCAGCAACCTGATAAGCTTGCTCAAGTGCTTCCAATAAATCTGCTTTAGGTATACCTCTTTCACGGCTCACCGAGTCAACAATCTGTAATATTTCTAAGTTACCAACATTAATCATGACTTAAACAATTCCTCTAAATTTTATTTTCTTTTAATTTTTTATTCTTCTTTAAAAGCGATTGATAATCTTCTTCACTAACATATAAGTTAGCTTTTTTAATATCTTCCGCAACAATTTCGATCTTTAAATCTTTACTTCGAATTATTATACTATTTTCAATAACATTATCAATAACTCCTTTAAGTTTTTGTGAATCATTAATAGTTTTATTCAAAACGATTTTAACATTTTTGCCTATAAATCTCTTAAAATCATCAATGCTAAAGAGCGGCCTATTAAATTTAGCCGATATAACTTCAAGCGAATATGCACTTTTTATAATATCTTCAACTTCAAGCGCCGGAGCAATATTTTTACTCACCTTTTGACAATCACTAATTGTTGGAGCCTCATTTGATTTTTTATCAATTAAGATTTGCACAATTTTACTACCAAAATTATTGGAGGTAATTATAACTTGAACAAGCTCAAGATCAAGTTCAAGCGTCTCAATGATTGGCTTAATTAAGTTTGCTATTTTATTTTCCATATCCAATATAAATAATTACTATAGATAAAACTAAGGTGGGATTTCAAGCCTAAAATATAGTGAAAGACTTGAAAAACCCACCTAATTACTTATAACTAATGTAAGTTCGAGTTGGCATATATTATCACAACTATCCCCCCATAGCAAGGACTAACTTACACATTTTAAATCAATATAGCTAGTTTCCATATATCTATATTAATAGATGCAAATAGATTATTATACATAAACTTACTCGGATAAATCAATTGATAAAGGAATAAATTTTATATTGATATCACATAATTTTTCGTAAAATACATAGAGCTTTGCCTAGCTTAGAAAGCTTATATTTATGCTAATTGCGCGCGCATTCATGCAAAACATATATCTGGAGAAAATAATTGTTTTATGTGACTCAGTAAATGCGTCCTTTCAGCAGGAATATCCTTATTATGAAAGAAATAGCGCTGGATAAAATATTCAGTTAATATTAAGGCGTTATTTAAGTCTTCATAACTAATATTTTCTAGTGAAAGTTGATTTTCTGATACAATATTCTCATCAAGACCTAACAAAAATGCTGGTAATTTGAGTAATTTATCAGCATATGCCTCGCCACTTTCCCCTGAAACGGCCTTAGCAGATTTCGGAGAAACGAATATAAGATTTTCTTTTTGTCCGGTAACAACGCAAGAAGATAAATCAATTTCAAAGCCCGCGGCCTTTAAAAGATCAAGCTCCAGGAAAATATATTGTATTATCAATTGCTTAGCATCTTTAGTATCAATTTGCCCTAAAAAATCAGCTAGTTTCACATAAAACTCTGTATGGGATAAGTTTGCATCGCGATCATAGAAACATTTTTCAATTAAAGATCTGATGGAATTGAAGCTAAGCAAGGCATTTTTACTAGCAATGATTTTATAATTAAAATTATTTTTAAGCTCGCATTTAGCAAAGCCCAAATGATTAGACAGCCTAGCTTTCCAATCAAAATCCACCAAATTACCCTCTAAAAAGGCAGGATTTGGTTTTTTTCGGTTATCCTTAACCATTGCAGAATATAAACCATGATCTTTACAAAAAAATGTTGCGATATAGGAATTTTCTTTAAATACCCTTTTATTAAGTAAAATTGCTTCATCTTTAAAATTCATCTCGCCTATCTTGCCTGATTTATTTGTTTTAATTCAACAATTACAATAAATTATAATTACACATTAATTAATATATTTAGAAATACGCCAATGATCAATCAAATTTTTAAATTAACGCTTAATATAATAATATTTTTCTCATTTATTGTTTGCGCTGAGTCTTCAACCGACAAACGCATCAATAAAAAACTCATCTTAGCAGCTGATTATTGGTGCCCATATAATTGCATGGCTGAAGATGATAAAAAAGGCTTTTTAATTGATCTTGCTGCTAAAGCTTTTGAAATATATAATATTGAAGTGATTTATAAAATTATGCCATGGCATCAGGCTTTAAGAGCTGTGGAGGATGGTAATATAGATGGCATTGTGGGCATTAGTTTTGTGGAAGGAAGGAATTTATTAACTACCAGCTTACCTATTGAATATAGCACCTACCATGTTTTTACTAAAAGTGACAATAAATGGATATATGATGATATTATGTCCTTGCGCGGCAAGAAGTTAAGCCTAATTCTAGATTATAATCTCGATTATGAAATCAACCGATATGTTAAAATGATTTTCCCAGTCAATCCTGGTATATTTAAAATTGAAGATGGTGAAAATGCAGTTATAGAATCTATTGCTAATTTACTTGAAGGTGAAAGCGATATTTTTGTCGAAGATATTAGAGTTGTAGATTATTATGCCGCCTCTGCTAATCTTACTGACTTCATTAGGAACGCAGGGAAACTATCATCCAAACCTATGCCTATATATATTGCAATTAGAAAAGACCTTAAAAATGCTAGCACCTATATTCGCTTTTTAGAAGAAGGCATAGCGAGCCTTAAAACCACAGGAGAATATGATTTTTTACTCAGGAAATATAATTTAACAAATACATACAACTAATTATATTTAACTATAGATAGTCTTTGAGCAGCTCCCCTGCCCGAACTAATTTCCTGTAGCATCTCTTACATCATTGAATTACAATTTATGTCAGTATAATCATCCCCCATATATACTGACTCTTCTATAATTGAATCGCTATCCTCTAGTTGCCCAAATTCTTCTTGATCTTGCTCAGGATGTTGGAGCGCAATTTCTTTTTGCTTTTCAATATATTTTTCTAACTTTTGATTATAAAATTTTACTTTTTTAGTATATCCAAGGTCGCTAAAAATTTTGCCTAATAATTGATATATTAAACCATGATTAAATTCGTTAGCTGGCAAAACATCTATATCAATGCTATATTCAACCGCTTTATAGCAATATTTTATTGCTTGGTCATAATCTGGCTTTCTAGAAGAAATAATCTCTTCAGCTAATTGATAAAAATAATTTGAGGCAAAAATATAATTACTATCTCTAATCTGGCTAGATTCTATTTTTTCTTCTTCATTTGACAATTCTAATCTACAGCTTTCTGCTTTCTTATACTGCCCTAAATTATCATAAATATTAGCCAAATTATTACAAATTTCTGGATAAAAAATAGTATACATATGCATTAAGTTAGATTTTAAAGAAGCTATTCCTATTTTTAAAGGCTCATATATTAACCTTGCATCTTCATATTTGTCCGAGCGAAATAAAATATTGGCAATTTTTATACTAATATTTATATAATCATAAATGTGAGTAAAGAATTCATTAGATTGATGATATTTTTCAAATGCTTCAAGATAACAATTAAGCGCCCTCGCTTCACTTCCAACTAGCTCGAATACATTACCAATCTCAATATCAATATCAGCAATATTAGCAAATTCTTTAGGGAAATATGATAATGTTAAACTGCCAGCTATCATAAAGCACGACAATGAATTTATGTAATTTTCCTTCTCTTTAGCATAATCAATATCTTCTATACCCTTCATATTTTCTATGCGCAAATATTTATGAGCTTTTTCAATTAACTTTCTTACTTGCTCTTTTGGTTGTAAAGATTGAAGATTTTTACTATAAAAATTATTCGTAACATCCTTTAATTTTTTCTCTAGCTCCTCATCTACATTCCAAATGCTTGTAACTTGGTTTTGTTTTATATCTAATTGATCTAAATTAAACCCAATTATAGAATTAACCCCCAATGTAGCATTTGTGGACATATTCTCATTGTTATTAAAAATGTTGTTTAATTTGCCTCCTAAAGCAATATATAACGCTATAGGAACAAAGAAATCTACTAATGTTTTACTGTTGAATTCTTTACTCGTTTTTTCTTGTCTATCTAACGATCCAAACTCTAGTATGTTAACAATTTTTGAGTTATTACTATTATTATTGAAATTATTATTCTGATTAACACCATCAACATTAGTATTCACTGAAAAAGTGTCTGTTGAATAATTTTCCATCATGATTTCTACTGAATCCTTCGGTACCACCTTTTCCATAGGATTGTCTTTCAAAAATGCGTCGATCATTTTATATATAGCTACTTCATCTGGATCTAAGGTTGATTCTTTTGCTGCGTAGCCATCATAATAACAATCATCTAAAACTTCTTGAATTTTTTTCAAAGCTCCTTGATATTCTTTAATATCTTTTTTAATAGCGATATCCAGAACATCCTCTTTATATATTTCAAGCAATGTTTTAAACAAATCAACTAAATTACGGCGCGATGCTATTACAAACAGGCAATTATCGTCTTGAAATATATCAATCTCATGCCGATTCTCCTTTAAAGTAGTAATAGCATAATCAATATTATTTGAATTTAGTATGCTTATTGCATCATAAAAAGCAGTCATTTTTAACCTCAATTATTATATCTAATCGTAATCTGCAGGATCAAAATTACTCACAGATCCTGATATTTTTAAATTATCTAATTTTTTAATCACATCATCTATAAAGTGATTATAGCCTCCATTTGCCAAATCATGTAAGCTTTTTAATTGACCTTTTAAAGTGTTAGAATCGTTTGCATCCTTAGTTAATATAGTAGATAACTCATTTTGTAATTTATTTTGTTCTAATTTTGCACCTTGCCCAAATTCCTGCAATTTATCTAATATGCTCTTAATTTTTAAGTAAAGAAAATGCAAATCTTGTATAACTTTAATATTTGATTTATGTTGAATCCTTAGAGTTTCTTTTAAAACATCGGGAGGTGTATACTTGTTAATGCTAGCCGAATTAGAAACATATTGTATTTCATTAATATTGCTAAGGGCATTACTATCTTTTGGTAACGCACCGCTATGCTCTTCAAGTAAAAAAGCTAATTTCACCGCTATATCCACACAATCTCTCGCATCTCCATTACTTGCTCCTTTCTTTTTGGAAGAATTATATATTTGAATTTTGTCAGTAGACTTAACCATATTTATCGTCTCAATTTCAGGCATTCCACTTTGATTAATATAGAGCGCTATATTTGAATAAGCTGTTTTTAATGGCAAATTTGGATTCTTAAATTCTTGTAATTTTGTGTTGATAGAGTTATTTTTACTAGTAACATGTAGACTATATTGTGCATTATTTGGATCTATAACAAATATCTTATTATCAGGTTGCCTAAAAAGTAAAATAGTATGAGTTTCAGGGTATTTTTGATTTGTACCTTCAGTTTTTATCCTTTGTTCTTTGATACTATTTGCTTCAACACATATATTACGATTAAATATGTCTACTAAAACTGTTTTTTGTGTGCAGGTAGTATTAAGTAAATAATCTATAGCATTAAGTAATGCATCCATTTCATTATTATACACTTTTACCTCGAAAGATCTATCGCTAATATATTTAGAGCCAAAAGAGCTATTTGACCCCTGCGCATTACCTATGGATATAAGTTCATTTCCAATTATCACGTTTTGATTGGCATCCATGCTTACTGGAAGCTTAAATCTATCAATACCATATCTTCTAACAAATGAATTGTGATGCTTGCCATTAAAAGAATATTCATCTTCAAAAATTACATCTTGGTCTGACTTAAAGCATCTTTCTTTGAAAGTTTCAGGGGTGATTGAATATTTTGTGATATCTGATATATTATCCTTAATATATTGACTATTACTGCCGCTGCAATCATTTCCATTAATTTTTATTTTTGCATATTTGCTCATTATAAAGTTACCTTAAAAATTAAAACTTATAGTAGTTTCAAGATAAATAATTATAGCATAGGTTTATTAAAATAGCAATTCATTGTTTAAAATTGTATAAATTCATTAATTTTGATACCAGATGGGCATAGTTAATTAGGGCCCGAGAATCCCTTGCGCGAGGAGGATTCGCTCGTGCCTTGAGTACATAGCATGAGCTCATGTCCGTGCATGCGGGTGAACTTTAATACTATATATAGTCAATAACTATTAGAGGCCACTCGCGCGTCTTTCTTGCGCGCTAGCGGCCCTAGTATATAATATTCGCTCGAATTAACGCTTGCGAGGAACCTCGGGCCCTAATTGACTTTGTTAACTATAAAGATAGCAGTTATTAACTTTAGTTATTCTTCACTAATTTCACCCAAAGGTTTTTGCAAAATTTCTTCCTTAGAGTTAGATGGGTCGGGCGAGTTGTTTGACACTATCCAAAATGGCGCATCTTGAATAAATAGATTAGCTTCAAATATAATTTTCAGCACATGATTGCTTGGCTTATTGTTTAAATCAGAATCATTATTGTTTTTGTTAGAAGCGTTCTCATTTGGAGCTAAATTATTATTTTCAACGTTCAAAACCAATTCCGAATTATTATTTAAATCAGAATCATTATTGTTTTTATTAGAAACATTGTCATTTGGGCCTAAATTATTATTTTCAAAGTTCAAAACCAATTGCTCGAGAAAATCTTTACATACTAATTTCTGTTTCATCATATTATTAAAGCCATAAAATAACTTAAACTCAATGAATTGCTTAATATCCTTCTCACTTAAATTTCGTTGATCTTTAGTTTTAAAATCTTTAACATACTCATTTATTAATTTTTTAAATTCATTTTTATAACTGAACAAATATTTTATATAATTTGAAACCTGTATATTTAACTTATCATTATTATTTAACTTATCATTATTTAATATTTTATATACTAGTTTTTTTAACTCATTTGTCAGCGCATAACTTGAAAGCGTGTTTTCTTGAATAATCGCGCCCTGTTCTAGCAAAAATTCAAATAAAGTTGACTTATTAGATTCTGCAGCAACAACTAGTGCTGTTTTATCATCTATGCTTTGCGCATTAATATTAGCGCCTTTTTCAAGTAGTAACTTGATAGTTTCTTTATTACTACATTTCACTGCATGCATTAGGCTTGAATAAATATGTGCATCTACTACATTAACATCAGCTTTATTCTCCAAAAGCAATTGCACTATATCAAAATTAGGACGAACTACGGCATACATTAATGCTGTACAACCGTTATATAATACGGTATTACTTTTTAAATTTAGCTTAGCACCATTATTTATTAGCAATTCAGCTACTTGATAAAAACCTTTCGCTGCAACAATCATTAAAAGCGTATCACCCCATATATTTCGCTTATTTACATCAGCACCGCTATCAATTAAAAGCTTTGTCATAATCCCATCTTCTACATTTATTGCTAACCCAAGGGCAGTAGCACCATTCTCATTTGATGCATTTGCGTCAGCATCATTATTTATTAGCAATTTAGCTATTTCAATATAGTTTGCTAATTTAGAAGCTTTTTTATCATTATTATTATTGGAGGTAATTTGCTCAGAGTTTTTATTAAATTTTAACTTATTAATTCCAATATTAAAATATTTAACCGCCCAACTAGGAATTAGTTTATTATTTTTATTATATATTTGAATAGTTGCTAGATTATAATAATATACAACCATATATAATGCTGTCACATTATATTTACTTGTTGCATTTATATTAACGCCTTTTTTAATGCATTTACTTACACGATCGACATTACCAGCCTCAACTGCATCAAAAAATTTTTTATTTAAATGTTCATCATTTGTCGATTTACTCATAGTATTTATTTTTTTACATTAATTTATTCATATGCACTATAATTATAAATTAAAAATTAATCAATACTTAATTGCTTAATTTTAATATATATTAAAATAGATTAGCAAAATGAATTATTTTATAGTTAATAACTGTAATAACTTACTCTGCATGCTCGCTTTTATCACCTTCCCCGGCATTATCCATTGCGTCTTCTGGATTAGCGATAGAAACATCGTGCTTTACTTGAGAATCATCAGGCTTGGCTTTCCTTGAGCTGAATGATTAATACTGCTACCATCTAAGGTAAATAAGTCTATAATATAAAGAAAAATATCCTTAGGTAATAAACTAAATATATTTTTGTTACTTTCTTTTTTTGTTTGCGAGTTGCTATTGTTACAATTAATATCGTTTGCTGCTAGTTGCGAATTATTATTGTTATTATCAGCATCCTTTGATATTGGTTGCACTGCCACCGAGTCATATTCATTGGTAAATGGTTTACACACTCTATTAAAATAAAAATATTTAGCATGATAACTAGCAGTTAAATCCTTTTTAAAACCTTGAAAAACTTTTGTAAAGTTATCTAGCGTTAATTGTGAGTCTATAAAAATAAATTGAGCTGGGCTCGGATGTTTAATGAAAAACTCTAAAAGTTTTACTTTACCAATAGTTTTATAAGTATATGAAGTTTTATCTTTTGGTTGGTTTGTCGAATTATTATAAAATACATCTTTTAGCCAGGATTTATTAGCTATGTCTATTTTTTCCTCTTCACTCAGCTTTTCATATTGATCAAATAATTCATTTAGTTAATTAAATTGAAGCTGGGATTTGGAAGTAGGATACATAGCATCGTACAATCTATCAACGCCACTGTATTCATCCCAGCTTCAAATTAAATTACTATATAGTCAACTAAGTTGAATTAGCATAAATTAAAGAAGTTAACCAAAGCATCATAGAGCTCATTAAAACCACTATAGTCAACTAAGTTGAATTAGCATAAATTAAAGAAGTTAACCAAAGCATCATAGAGCTCATTAAAACCACTAATTTTATCTTTAATACATCTTTTCATATTAGCCCAAAATTTTTCTATTGGATTAAAGTCTGGAGAATAAGGCGGTAAAAAAATAACCTTACATCCAACCGACTCTATCAGTTCTTTTGTCCTTTGAGATTTATGGAAAGCCGCATTATCCATTACAACATTTTGCCCTGGCTTTAATTCTTTAATCAAAAAATTTTCTACCCAACTATTAAATACATCAGTATTGCATGACCCATTGAATACCATTGGCGCTATTGCTTTTTTATTAACATATCCAGCAATGATATTTGTTCTTTGGTAATATTTTCCACTTTTTTTAGCAAGCAACTTCTCGCCTTTTTTACCCCAACCCCTATCTTTGCAAATTGTCATTTCAATGCCACTTTCATCAATGTATACAAGCTTTTCTAAAGGAATATCTTTTATAACTTCTTGATATTTATCTCGTTTTTCTTTGCAAGCTTCCACGTAGGTAAAGGTTTTTTTTTATAACTAAAGCCTAATTTCTTTAGCCAATAATAAATACCTCCCTTACCAATGCCAAATTCTTTTGACATATCTTCTGCACTAGAATTAGGATACTTAGATATATATGATTTTAAATCCTCTGTTGAAATTTTACTCTTTGCCCCAGGGCGCGGCTTTGCTAAGTAATTTCCTTCTCTTTTATATCTTAGCCACCATCTATTTACCGTTGATAAATTGATGTTAAATAACTTTGATACTGATACCTGGCTCTTTCCTGCTTCTACCTGGAATATCACTTTCTCTCTTAAATCTATACTGTATGGGCTTGTTGTCATTTTTTTATTTGACTATAACACACCTATGACGCTAATTCAACTTAGTTGACTATATGTCTATTTTTTCCTCTTCACTCAGCTTTTCATATTGATCAAATAATTCATTTAGTTAATTAAATTGAAGCTCGCGCAAGTGCGAATATGAGCGCATGCTTTGCACTGAAGACGCGAAACGGAGCTAGCTTATCTCAAAGCTCAATTATATTAACTATAAATTAACTATATAAGTTCCCCCGCACGCAACCTAGCTGAACGCATTTAAGCTCATTTTATTGGCCATTGTTAACTTATATATTACAACTCGATTAACTCCTCTACTTAAATCTTTTAAATACTCTAGTTAATTAAATTGAAGCTCGCGCAAGTGCGAATATGAGCGTATGCTTTGCACTGAAGGCGGGAGCGAAGAAACGCCTGCGCGAGGAAGTTCTGCTAGTTATTGACTATAAGCCGGAACTAACCATCAGCAAAGCCTTGTATTAAAGGCAGGTGCGAAGAAACGCCTGCACGAGGAACTTCTGCTAGTTATTTTGACTATAAGCCGGAACTAACCATCAGCGAAGCCTTGTATTAAAGGCAGGAGCGAACAAACGCCTGCACGAGGAACTTCTGCTAGTTATTGACTATAAGCCGGAACTAACCATTAGCAAAGCCTTGTATTAAAGGCAGGAGCGAAGAAACGCCTGCGCGAGGAACTTCTGCTAGTTATTGACTATAAGCCGGAACTAACCATCAGCGAAGCCTTGTATTAAAGGCGCGCAAAACGGGGCTAGCTTATCTCAAAGCTCAATTATATTAACTATAAATTAACTATATAAGTTCCCCCGCACGCAACCTAGCTGAACGCATTTAAGTCTTAAATAGTTTTGGACTATAGCCTTTCGCGTCTGGACGCTACAATTTCACTCAATCAGCTCCTGCGAGAGACTTCGCCAATCCAATTGAATATAATAGGGTTACAATTTTCCCTCAATTAGTTCCTGAGCATGACCTATATAACCTACACAACCTGCTTGACCAAAAGTACAAAAAACTCTTGTATATTAGAAGTTAACCTTTAATTTTAAAGTTCCCTGATGGCTTACATATTTCTTAGCAAAATATGAGTCATATTCCATGCCATATTCATAATCACCTTCATATGCCATTAAGCTGAGGCCTCCATTATAAATAGCTCTGTTTGCCTTAGCTTTCTTAGCCGTGAATGTTCCATTCATACCTTCAAGCTTAACTTTAGCAGATGGTGATCTAGCATTAGCATCATATTTTACGCCACCATGGAACTCAGGAATTAAATCATAATTTTCCATTGCTATTGCATCTAAAGTGACCCTTGCACCAGCTGAAAGATCAACTTTATGATAATCTCTGCTAGCTACAGATACATTAGAGAATCTTGTTCCCTTTTCGCTATAACTGCCTAAATGCATTCTATCAATCGCAATTCCTAAAAGTGGAGTAATAGTTAAGTTTGTTAGTCTGTAATTATAACCAATCTCCGCTTCAGCGCCATATGCAAATGCACTTGACTTAGATTTAGCAATTTCTGCTTTATCAGAAGTAATTCTAACACTTTTACTAACATTTCTAGCATTTGCAAGCGATATACCACTCTTTAAGTGCATATTATCTGTAAGCTGATACATCGAGTATAAGTTAAGAATATAGTTATTTATTATATCCTTATCTCCTGCCTTTGCACCTTTAGATTTCACAGAGTTTCTGATATATGAAATAGCCGCTCCTAAAGTTAATTGATCAGAAGCTTTGGTATCAGCTCCCATAGTGAAGCCATATTCTCTCGAGCCATAACCAGGTGTGTTTTCTCTTGATTTTTGAGTGCTTCCAGCAAATATAGGATTAAAGTAAGCGCTACTATCAACTTTATAATCTCCAGCTGAAACACCAGTTTCCCCAGATGCTACATTTAAAGCTACAGTTTGCCTTGATAATCTATTTATTACATAACTAGTTGTACGACTAATATTATTAGAAACGATAGCACCAGTGTTGACATTAGGCGTAACTATTCTTTCGATAGCTTGCATTTCTTTTTCATCATCATTAAACCTTGTTAAATCTTCCTGCAATAATTTAGCTTTAGATAGATTGCTCATAGAAGCAAGCATTTCAACATCTTGCCTTAGAAGAATATTGTTGCCTCTTTTTTCTTCAACTAACTTTTTAAACTTACCTGCAACATTATTTTGAATATGAAGCTCATTATTATTCACATCATAAGAATAAATCAAATGATCATGTCTATCAGAATCAATTTTAGGTGTTTTGTTTGGGAAAAGTTTAGTAACAGAACCGCCCTGCTTTTCTTGGAAGAATTTATAAGTTCTTCCTTCTGCTTTTGGTAATTCTGCTTCATCCTTAATGTAAATCTCAAGCTTATTTGCGCTATCTATAGCAAAAATACTCCCCGCACCACTAACTTCAATATGTCCATAAGATTTATTATCAACATTCGTTGTGAAATTAAGCGTAACATCACCATTAAAACTTGATTGGCCATCTTTTAGCGCTAAGGTTTTATCTTTTATATTTAAATTAGTTCCAGTAAATTTAGTATTTCCTGCAAGAGTAATATTTTCCATAATGTTAAATTTCATGCTGTTAACATGAATGTTATTAGCAGAAATATTAGCATAAGCCCACACTTCTTTTTTAGCATCGCCTTGCAAGCTAACTAAATTATGCTTTACCTTACCAATTTCAGATTTAAGCACCGCCGATCCTTTAATATAGATTTCGCCATCTCCACTAGCCGCTCCCGAAGTTGCAATATCAAAAGTTGAATAATGCTTAGATTTTTCCTTTTCAAGTGCAGCTTTAATTTCTTTTTCATCTAATTCCCATAAGTTAGGATCATGTCTATCGCCAGAATTATCTTCAAATTCTAAAGTAGAACCAGCTCCAAGCACTAAGCCTGTAGATTTAGTTTTTTTATCAGTTGAACTTAGTAAGTCACCTTTAAATTGCACTTTTTTACCAGCAGCAATACTCATATTGTTAGCGTAAACATCTCCTTCAATAGTATAATTATTATTAATTGCTACATTATTTACAAAGGCAGCATTTCTACCAATTCCAAGAACAATACCTTCATCTGCATTTAATATAATTTTATTTAAACCATCGCTACTTGTTAATATGTCAGCATAGAATTTATTATTAATTTGGATAGTAGTTTCTTGAATTTTATTATTATGCAGCTTAAATCCGCCAAAATAATTTTTATCTGATCCGACAGCCTTATCAAATACATATTGGACACCATTATATAAATCTACATTATGCAATCTTTCAGAAGAATTAGTTGTGAATTCAGATGCCTGCATAACATCTGCTGGCACATAAAATGCTGCGTAAGTTCTTTTCGCAGATGTGAAATTCACTTTACTAGCCCCTGTTGCTTTCTTAAAATCTACATGACTATTAGAAATGTTAATTGCACTAAGCATATTCGCTACGTCCGGGCTAATTGCAATATTAGAAGTCACTTTTTGATCATTTGCAAATTCAACTACACCTGATTTATCTGCTGATTCAATATTTTGCCCACTTATATTTCCATGGAGCGTTGCTTTAACTTCATTTGTTATAAGCATTTTACCAGAATTTTTATCCAAATAAACTGAATCCAGTAAGATCACATTCTTACCACTACCCGCCTTGAAATTTGAATCGCGTAAGATAATTTGGTTATAAGTATTTTTTTCACTACCAACGCTACCGCCTATAGTCACATTACCTAAAGTTTCTAAGATCCTTTGATTGTTATCAGATGGAGCCAATGTATTAGCATAAATCTTTACGTTATCTTCAAGGATTAGTTTATGATTACCTTTAGATGTAATCTTACTAATATATTTTTTAGTATAGGTTTTCTCTTCGCTTGTTGAGTTGCTATCTAATGTTCTTAAACCAACTCTTGTACCGCTTTTTAAAGTTATGTCACCTGCATCAGAAAGTTCAATATTTCCAGCATTATTATCATTAGTTGTTTTACCAATGAAATATGCACCATTAGCTTCACTTAATTTTATTGTTGTCGCAGCTGCTCCAGTTTTTATTTCAAAAATCGAAGATGATTTTGTTAGATTGATTATTCCAGCATTTGTTGCTTCAAGCAAAGCTAAGCTGGTTTTCTTCGTTACATCCCCAACTGATCTAGTGAATTCTAATACTGCATTTGAGCCTAGTTTATTTGCAATTATTGCACCAGACGAACCAGAAGTAATAAAGTTAGGAAGGCTAAATTTTACTGAATTTTCAGCCTCACTTATAATGCTAGATTTCGAGCCTAATTTAAGCTCCCCCGCTTCTTGAAGCGCTAAATCACCAGAAATATAAAAATTCTTACCAGCTGCAACCTCAAGCTTTTTAACAAATTTCCCTGCATTTTCCTTAATTGATCCATTAAGCCTTGAATCATCAGAAATTATAACAGCTCCATAACCATCATTCGAAGTTATAATGTTTCCATTAACTACTACTCCTTTTGTTAAAGTTACTGTATTATCGAGATTTGCTCCAGAAGCTACATTAATATCACCATAAATGACAGAATTATTTGCTAAATTTAACGACCCAGCTTTCGCGTTTGCGGCATCACTTATTAAATTTATATTAACTAACTCACCCTCAGAACCAATATTACCCCCGAGAGTAAATTTACTTGCCTTAATACCTATCGATCCTTTTTCATTTATAGAATTAATATATAAATGGCTATTATCTTGACTTACTTCAAGATTTTTCCCAGACAAAGTAAAATCATTAAAGTAGTTTTCGGCAGAACCAATAGATCCCTTTAATATGACGTCACTATTTGCCTTAATTTTTCCAGCTTTATTATTCGTAGCAATGAAATTTCCAGTTAAATTCACTGGCAGATTATTACTTGAAGCCAGTATTAATTCAGCATCAGTAGCATTAAAGTTTGTGGTTATTGCGGCAAATTCATTTCCATTAAATGTGACAGGACCATTATTAATAGAGATAATATTGATTAAATTCGCATTATTAAAATCACTTTTAATAATAGTGTTTTTTGCAAGTACAAGCTCTCCACTGCCCTTACTCGTAGCAGATATCTTGCCCATCCCACCAGCATTATCTTTAATGTCTATAGTTTTGCCTTCATTGACAAAAAGCTTAGAATTCTTATCTAATTTAAGCTCACCGCCCTTATTATTTTGATCTGCTTTCAAATATAAATCAGTATTCAGTGTAGCGCTTTTTTCTGCAGCTATTTCTAAATTTGAGATTGAATTAACCTTGTCAAATTCATTTGATAAAACAAGATTATCAGCTGCAACTTTTAGCGTACCATTGCTCTTTCCAGAGCTCGTGAATTTTGTCTTTGATTCAAAATTACCATTTCCAGATATTTTAAAGCTCCCTGCAACATTATTAAAATCTACTTGAGAAAGCAAATCTAAATTACTTGCATTAGAAGTGTGTTCATTAGTACCGGTAAAAATTATTTGCAACTTAGGATCTTGGATTGCACCTGGCTTATGTTCCACTCCTGTAAGCTCTACTATTCTATTAAAGCTCCCTGCATTATTGCTAATATTGCCCGTTGAACCCGCAGAGCTACTGCCTACATTTAAAGTTAAGTTATTACCATATAAATTTATACTTGGAATATTGCGCGTAGCATCAGATATAGTAAGCTGACTTGGCGCAAGTACAATAACGCCCTGCTCTGCAGTTAAAGGCTCAGCATTGCCACCCGCTTTATTTATGAAATGCGCGGATGCAGTTGCCGCAACTGCATTATTAATTATGCTTTCAGAAGCAAGTGCTGTAGAACAATTTAGGGTAGCAGCTGCTATTGAAGCAGTTGCAAAAAACTTTTTTAAGGATTTTGTTTTCATGTGTACGATTCCTAATATTTATATTCAAAAATTTATTTATTGCAAGTATTTAAAGCGCTAATTTGAAAAGCACTAAATTTAACAAAATTAAGGCGCACCGTAGCTTGTATTATACAAAATACAATCGCTGCTATTAGCTTTTTGCCCTTTAAACACTTTAATCTTTATCATTTATATCAGCTAAGCTAATTTATGCAAGCACATTTTACAAAAAAAACACTATTTTTTAATTATGTTCGCTATTCTAGTTTGAGTAATGAATTTCTTAAGAATAGTTCTTGATTAATCTTCAAAATGATTTATACTTGCAAAAACATCCAAATAATAACTTAAAATACTAAATATATATGGCAAGAGTAACTGTTGAAGATTGTACTGATAAAATTCCTAATACTTTTGAACTTGTTTTAGCAGCTGCAGCGCGCGCAAAGATTATTTGCAGTGGCGGTGAGGTCACGGTTTCTATAGATAATGATAAGCCCCCCGTTCTTGCACTTCGCGAGATTGCCAAGGGAAATGTTGATGTTGAAAAGCTAAAGGAAAAATTGATTGATTCTATGCGCTCAAAGCGCTTTGCAGGACCTGCTGATGATGAAAATGAGAATCTTCAAGTCGATGCTAAAGATAATATCAAAGAAGATTTTGATGATGCAACCACTGAGATTTATGTTAGAGAAAATCATTCTAATATAGATAATTTTGGCGATGAAAGCGATTTAGCTGATGATGATGAGCTTCAGGAAGAAGATAAGTAATATATTTATCTTTTATTCCTTATTAAAGAGCTTTAAACGCTCTTAAGTTTGGCAATTTTCTAGCCTTCTTAGCTTAGAGATTAAATAGCATTTATCACTTATATTAAGGTTTATGAATTTTAAGAATTTTCTTAATTGAATATACAAGATGAGAACTTAAAATTTAATAATTTTATGTTAAATTTAATAATTAAATCCTAAAGGATAAACTTCAACTTAATAGCTATGGTATTTTCAAGTTTAACAAATAGAATCAGGCATAGTAATTTTCGATATTTTATTTGGCCAATTAGATCATATGAAATATCTAAATTCGCTCCCATGGCCCTCTTATTATTTTTTATTTTGTTGAATCAAAATTTAGTTAGGGGCATTAAGGATGGTTTTATTGTAACCTTAGTTGGCACTCAAGTTATTAGCTATATTAAGCTATGGGTTGAAATGCCAATTGGCTTACTTTTTGTTTATGCTTACACTAAGCTATGCAATATATTCACGACAGAGCAAGTTTTTCGCATGATGTTGCTTATTTTTATGTCTTTTTTTGCTATATTTGCATTTATCATCTTCCCAAATATACATTTTTTTCATCCAAACCCAGAAACAGTAAGATATTATACTGAGCTATATCCACATTTTAAATGGTTTGTTATTATGTGGGGCGATTGGAGTTTAGTTATCTTTTATGTACTTGGCGAAATGTGGCCAATACTTATCCTATCAGTATTTTTTTGGCAATTAGCAAATAAAATAACAAAAACTGCCGAAGCTAGCAGATTTTATATATTCTTTAACTTTTTTGGTCAAACTAATTTGCTTGTATCAGGCATAGTTATAGCTTATTTAACTTCAGGTAATCATATCTTAATGTCCTTATTTGACCTTAGCAATAGCGCCAATGAAGCAATATTAAAATCAATGACTTTAATAATATTAATTTCGGGCATGATTATTTTTTTACTTCATTTATATGTTGAAAAGCATTATGTTGAGACAATTAAAGGAATTTATTTTAAAAACAAAAGAACTGATATTTTAAAATTATCCTTCAGAGAAAGCGCTAAAATGATTTTTAGATCGAGATATTTGGCTTTAATTTGCATATTAATGATTTCATATAGCACAACCATAAACTTGCTTGAAGGGCTGTGGATGTCTAGGATTAAGGCTTTGTATCCTCATACAAATGATTTCATGTATTATATGGCAAATGTCGCCTTTTGGACTGGGGTTGCTACGCTGATTATGGCCTTCATCGGCAATACTATAATACGTTTATTTGGCTGGTTTTGGGCGGCTATAATCACTCCTTTAGTAACTTTAATTGTGGGAATATTATTTTTTCTCGGTGTTATTTATGAAGAATTTTTGCCTATCATGTTTGGGGGTCTTATAGCTTACACTCCACTATATTTAGTAAGTGTTCTTGGAGGATTGCAAAATATATTAAGCAAAGGGGCTAAATATTCTCTTTTTGACTCAACGAAAGAGATGACTTATATCCCGCTTGATAAAGAGATGAAAGCTAAGGGAAAAGCGGCCGTAGACGTTATAGGTGCTAAGCTTGGCAAATCTATAGGAGCCTTCACGCAATTCACTTGTTTTACAATTTTTCCCTTCGCAACTCATGAAGATATTGCAGGCTTTTTAATGCTCTTATTTATCATAATTAGCACAATATGGATAATAAGTGTTAATAATTTATACAATCATTATAACAAAGCGTTAAAAATCTATGAAGAGCAAAATATAGATGCTATGATAACTTAAGGCTCTTGAGAAACTAATATTATGAATCAAGATTAATTCAAATGACCCTATTTAATTTAGTTTTCTTTAAAGTTTTAACCTGTTTACTCAGTGTAATTATAGGCTTTGGCGCAGGTAAAGTTAGTAAAGTTGACAGAGATAGCATTGCAAAATTGTTATTTTACTTTATAGCGCCTATAGTATTCTTCGCCATACCCACAAGTGCCTCGCTTACTTTAAAGGATTTAACCATACCGATTATTGTATTTAGCATGTGCGCTATCCTCATGTTATTTAGCTATTGGCTCTATGGATATATATGGAATGATGAACATAGAAACATACTCGCATTATCAGCAGGTACGGGCAATGGGGGTTATGTTGTGCTCCCTATTGCAGCTGCAATCTTTGATGATAAAACCTTAACAATATTCACACTCGGCCTTATGGGAATTGCGGTTTGTGAAGCATCGATAGGAATATATTTTTGCTTGCAGAGCTCTTCAACTAAAAGAGATAGTATAATAAGAGTTATAAAACTACCTACCCTAAATGCGTTTTTTTTAGGCTGTATATTCAGCATAATAGGCTTCAAAATGCCTGATTTTCTGGATGATTTTATCGCGAATATGAAAGGCACATTTTCAGTGCTTGGCATGGTGACAATTGGACTTGCACTCTCTAGAATCGAAAAATTCAGCTTAGACATTAAATTCACCGCAGCCTTACTTGGCAGTAAGTTCGTTTTCTTTCCAATATTATTTTATATATTTATAGCTATAGATAAATTTATTTTCAATCAGTTTGACGATAGCTACTATAACGCGATAATCCTCTGCGCTTTATCACCAATGGCTACGAATACCATTATTATTTCTTCGCTCTATAATATTCACCCTGACAAAATGGCTACTGCAGTTTTAATTTCATTATTATTTGTATTAATCTATTTGCCGCTTACAGCTACATTGCTGATATCTAATACCATTCTATGAATTAAAATTTAGTTAAAAAAATTAACTATAATTAAATGCATAATAAAGCTAAAAAAAACAATTGAAAAAACAAAATTAGTTTGGTAGTTTAGCATAACTAATCTTAACTTAAAAGTATATGCTTAATGGGTAATGAATATATTGATAAAGAGCAATATCCAATAATGGAGCCACCCTCTGGGAATGCAAAGCAACTTATTGTTTTTTTGCATGGCGTTGGCTCAGATGGGCATGATTTAATAAGCCTAGCTCCTTATTTCCAAAATGAAATGCCAGATGCTTATTGCATATCTCCAAATGCACCTAATATTTATGATATGGCACCATACGGCTATCAATGGTTTAGCCTAAAAGAGAGAAAGCTTGGCATAATGAGGCTTGGAGCCGAGAAGTCATTCGACTATTTAACTAAAATTATTACAGATAAGCAAACTGAGCTTGGACTGACTAATAAAGACACTTATTTAGTTGGATTTTCTCAAGGCGCGGCCACTGGCATGCTATATACACTTTCTCAAGAAGAGCCTTTTGCAATGATGGTTGCTTATTCAGGCTTTTTAATTAAACCTGATACGGGAATTCGAAATCACGATACTCCAATTTGCCTAATTCATGGTGAAAAAGATGATGTGGTTGAACCGCGTGAGTCTAAATATGCAGCGGAATATTTTAACCTTTATAATGTTGAGAATGAGATTTTAATAATTCCAAACTTAAAACATTCGATAGATGCTATCGGCATAGGTTATGGCTCTAAATTAATGAATAAATATTTAAATAATAACAAGAAGAAGAAATAATATCACTAACGGCGCGAGGTAAATGATGCTAAATATAAATAATAGTCTTAAACAAGTTGATAGCGAAGTAGCTAATGCAATTTTAAATGAGAAAAAAAGACAAGAAAACTGCATCGAGCTTATAGCTTCAGAGAATTTTACTTCTAAAGCTGTGATGGAAGCAACTGGCTCAGTGATGACTAACAAATATGCTGAAGGATATCCTGGAAAAAGATATTATGATGGCTGTGAAGAAGTGGATAAAGTTGAAGAACTGGGGCGCGAGCGTGCTAAAAAATTATTCAACTGTTCTTATGCAAATCTTCAACCTCATTCTGGCTCACAGGCAAATCAAGCGGTGTATCTTGCCTTGATTAAACCAGGTGATACAATCCTTGGATTATCGCTTGATTGCGGCGGCCATTTGACTCATGGCGCAAAACCAAATATTTCAGGGAAATGGTTCAATGCAATAACTTATAATGTTGATCCAAAGACGCATTTAATCGATTATGAAAATGTCCGAGAACTTGCACTAAAAGAAAAGCCGAAAATGATTATCGCAGGTTTTTCAGCTTATAGTAGAGAGCTGGATTTTAAAAAATTTCGTGAAATAGCTGATGAAGTTGGGGCTTATTTACTTGCTGATATTGCGCATATTGCCGGGCTCATTGCTGCTGGAAAGCACCCTTCCCCCTTCCCTCACGCCCACGTAGCAACAACTACAACGCACAAAACTTTAAGAGGACCAAGAAGTGGAATGATTCTAGCTGACGATCCTGAAATTGGGGCTAAATTCGATAAAGCTATTTTTCCTGGATTGCAAGGCGGCCCATTAATGCATGTTATTGCAGGTAAAGCTGTAGCTTTTAAAGAGGCATTGACTGAAGATTATAAAAATTATATTTCGCAAGTGATTGATAATGCTAGAACCTTGAGTCAAACTTTAATGAATAGAGGCTACGATATTTTAACGGGCGGAACTGATAATCACATGCTAGTTCTTGATCTTAGAAAACAAGGGATAACAGGTAAAGATGCGGCGCTGCACCTGGACCAGGCTGGCATAACTTCAAATAAAAATACCGTACCATTTGATGATACTTCGCCATTTGTGACTTCAGGCGTTAGGCTTGGCACTGCGGCATGTACGACGCGCGGCTTTAAAGAAAAGGAATTTGAAATTATAGGCAACTTAATTGCCGATGTTTTAGATGCTATTAGTGCTAAGGGTGATATAGAAAATGTCATAAAAAAAGTATTAGAGCAAACCAAAAATCTAACAAGTAAATTTCCTTTATATAATTCAGAGGAGTTAGTTAGCTAATTTGAGACAAAATGCGTTGCCCCTTCTGCTTAAAAAGTGAAACATTTGTAAAAGATTCTAGAGATACAGATGACTCCAAAGCTACAAGAAGAAGGAGGCAATGCTCGTCTTGTGGGGGGAAATTCACTACATTTGAAAGAGTGCAATTACGGCAATTATTTGTAGTGAAAAGATCGGGGGCTAAAAAACCATTCGACCCAACTAAGATACATCAATCTATTCAAACAGCTCTAAGAAAAAGGGGTAAGGATAATAAAATTGTTAACGAAACTTCTGAAAAAATTATATTGGAAATTGAAAGTGGTACCTCAAACCAAATAACTTCACGCAAAATTGGTAATATGATTATGGATATGCTCGCAAAGATTGATCAAGTAGCATATATTCGCTTTGCCTCGGTGTATAAGGATTTCACAAATGCTCAGGATTTTGCTAAATTTATCAACAAAATACGTCAATGATATAAAAATTTATCAGAAATTAATATTTAGACAATGGAATTTCAAAATGATCCTCTGCCCCGAAATCATGATCATCGCTGCTTCCACATAAGTTATTTGACTGCAAGGAATAGGCATTTATACAAGTTTTTAATAATAATTTAGTTAGTGGATTATCTGAATTATCAACTATTTGTTCAAAATAACCTTTAACATAAGTGATGCTTTCTCCAGAATTATTATATTGAGGATATTTAACTAAGAGGTAATATTTTAAGGCTAATGGCGATATGCTTAAATCTTCTTTAAAGCAAGCCTTTTTAACATTAACTCCAATTTTAGCTAATATTGAAGAGTTCATAGTAAGCATAGCGTTGCTAGTAAGAGCTGTGCACTCACTTAAATAATGACATATCTCATTTACTTCATCGAAATCAGCAGGCGCTTTTAGTGAATCACGACTGTTAGCAATTAAAAAACTTGCATATTCAACGCTTAAAGCCGCATCCAGCTTATTATTTTTTATAATTTCCTTAAAAAGAGTTTTATATATACCAGCTTGCAATTCGAATGGATTAGTGAACTCATCATTAGTAAATTTAGTTAAGTAAGTAGAGCTAAAATTTAACTCAGGATCGTAATGAAAAAACACTTTAAGACAATTTAGAAAAAATAAATATTTGTTATTTAAATAATATTTATTAAGAAAACTATTAAGTAATATAAAAAACTTACCGGATTTAAAGTCTAAGTCACCATATTCGTTATGAATCTGGGCTAAAGATTCTCTGGCCTTGATGTCATTGTTTGATAATGCAGTTAAGCAAAAGAGCTGAAATAAAATATTATTACAATAATCTTTTGTAATAGCTAATTTTTCAATATTGCTATTATTGCCAAATTTAGCTTTAAATAGCTTATAATATTTTAAAGCATCTTCATATGAACCAAGCTCATGCTGGCAATCGCTCATATTTAGGTAAATTTTTGCTATATCGAACTTTGCTGCGCTTAATTTATCAAGATCTTTATAATCATCAAGCGCCAACTTATAATAATTTAGAGCTAATGCAAATGAATGTGAATTCAAAGATATATCTGCTAATTTGCAAAAGCATTTTGTTAAATAAAAAGATTTTAATGTCCGAATCTTTAGCTTTTACAAATTCTGTTACTGCCCGAGTATAATAATTCATTGCGAGCATAATCTTATTCATATTCTCATAAATTTGTGCTATATCATAAAAACATGCAGCAATTTCAATTTTGTCTGATTCAGGATGTTTAAAAAAAAGATTTATAGCTTTTGTATAATTTATAAGCGCATCATGATTTTCAGCGCGCGCTAAAAGCACAGCGCCTAGTTTATTATATATTCTAGCTAAATCAATCTCATATAAACCATCTTCGAAATGAGTAAAAGTGCCGAGCGCAATGGTATAATGTTCTTGAGCTTCTTTAAAGAGCCCTGTCGCCTTATACATATCGCCAATAAGATTATGACATTTCGCAATATTAATATTTAAAGAACCTTCAGAATAGATGCTAATAAAAATTGATAGAGCCATATTGAAATTGCTTAAAGCAGAATCATATGCTCCTTTAGAGAGATCTATTTTACCCTTAGTTAAAAACTCACTAGCCTTTGTTAGATCTTTTATGATTATTGAAAACATAATACCCTTCTCTTAATCAATGTTATATAGTAAATTATATATAGCTTATTTATCTCAATTTAAGCGAAGAAAGACCTATAAAGGCAAATATTATGGATATAATCCAAAATCTAATAACCACCTTAGTCTCTTCCCAGCCTTTCTTTTCAAAATGATGATGAAGCGGCGCCATCAGAAATAATCTCTCACCACCAGTTTTTTTAAAATAAAAAACCTGCGCAATAACAGACATTGTCTCAAGAACAAAAATACCCCCTATAATGCTAAGTGTGATTTCATGCTTAATAATCACACTAATAGTGCCAATTGCACCTCCAAGAGCAAGGCTGCCAGTGTCCCCCATGAAAACCTCAGCAGGCCGAGCATTAAACCATAAAAATCCAAGGCAACTGCCGACCAAGCTTGAGCAAAATATACTAATTTCGCCTGTATTTTCAATGTAAGGTATTTGTAAATAATTTGAGTAAATCACATTGCCCACAATATATGCAATAAGCGCGAAGCTTGCGGCAACGATCGCGCATGTACCGCTTGCAAGGCCATCTAAGCCATCTGTTAAATTAACCGCATTTGCTGAGCCTACAATAACGAATATAGCAAATATTATATGATACGCGCCAAGGTCTAAAACCATGTTTTTAAAAAATGGAAAGGTTAATTTACTCATAAAGGCGCTATCTGCGTAATATTGAATCTCTGCATAGGCTATTATGCTTATCAAGATTTGACATGCAAATCTCAGCTTAGCGCTAAGGCCATTACTGCTTTTGCTTGCTATTTTTCTTGCATCATCAATAAAACCGATTAAACCCATTGCCATAAAAGTAAATAGTAAAACTAAAATATATATATTGCTAAGGTCACAAAAAATTAAGGTTGAAAGAGCTGTTGAAAAAATTATCATAATTCCACCCATCGTGGGGGTTCCCGCCTTAAGTATATGGGTTTGCGGTCCATCTGTTCTTATGGGCTGTCCGGAAGCTTGATAAAATTTAAGCATTTTAATTAATCGCCCACCAATCATAAATGATATGATCAAGCTCATGAGCATTGCTAAACTTGCCCTAAAAGTAATATATGAAAAAAGATTTGTTATATGCTGGTTGTGAAAGTGGTTGGTTAAGAAATAATAAAACATTTTAGGATTTTTTTAGCGTATATTTAGATTCAATTGATTCCATAATTTTTGCAAAGCCCATATATTTTGAAGCTTTTAATAAAATCAAACTATCTTTTGTTATAAAACAATGCTCATCACTTTGTAAAACATTTTCAACAAATTCCGCTTGATTATCATAAAGGCTATAGTTTATTAAATCATGTGCCTTTGATTCTTTAATATGCTGATATGCTTTTTTATAATTTGGCCCTATCAAAAAAACCTTGTCAATTTTATAATCTATTGTCAGCTCAATGATCTCTAAATGCTTCTTTAAGGCCATTTGTCCAAGCTCTCCATATCTCCAAGAACCGCAATTTTACTCAAAGCCTGGATATTATTTAAGCTTTTTAAAGCCCCTTCCACAGCCAAAGGGCTCGCATTATAATAATCACAAATAACTCGAAAAGACTGATTATTTTCTGCATTTAATTGATACTCCTGAATTTTACCCCTGCTCTTTTCAAGTGTAAAATTTGATAATCTAGCAGCAGCTTTTTCAATATCTAACTGAAGAATTTGCGCTAATGCTAATATAGTTTGGAAATTTTTAACAATATGCTCAGGAGCATAAGCTAATGTAATTTCAGTACTTTTTTGCGAATTCAAACTAAATTTTGCGCTCACTTTTTCATCATTAATAATTTGGTAAGAATCCAAGGAAACTATATTATTTCTAGCTTTATTATTACCAAAAGCAAAAGTCTCGATCTTTTTTGACTGAGCTTTAAGTTGGCATTTATCATAATAGATTGAGCTGCTATCAAATATTACCTTAGATCCCTCTTTCATGCCGTCTAAAATCTCTAGCTTAGCATCTGCAATATATTCCTCTTTCCCAAAATATTCTAAATGTACTGAGTATATATTTGTAATGATGCTTAACTCAGGACGTGCTAGCTTTGAAAGCCTAGACATTTCGCCTTTCTGACTCATTCCCATTTCTAGAATAACATAATTATTCTCTTTAGAATTATTGATTTTTTCGCAATCTAAAGATGCTAAGAAAAATGCAACTCCAATTTGACCATTGAAGTTCGCCTGGGTTTTATAAACATTACCAAACTGGCTAAGCATAAGAGCCAAAGCCTCCTTAGTTGAAGTTTTCCCAACGCTCCCAGTAATAGCAATAAATTTAGCATTATTAATTTGCGTGCGGTTATAATAAGCCAGTTGCCAAAGAGCATAGAATGTATCATTGACCATAATTACCTTATCTTGGTCAATTTGTTGTAACTCATCTTTGCTACGATTTATTAAGTGATATTCCATATTAGCCTCTCTATTAGAATCAGAGGATTCGTCTATATCCTTTTGCTTTGGGCCTTGTTTTCTCATGTAATAACCAATGAATGACTTATGGTGCACCATAATTGCGGCAGCGCCATTATCAAACGCTTCAAGCGAATATTCGTAATTTTCATCATCAGCACTGCCAAGAGCTATGAACAAATCTCCTTCTTGCACTTGCCTTGAATCAATCTTAATGCCTTTGATCGTAAGAGAATCAGGTAATATATTATGCAAGCTTATATCGGTTTTTAAAGCTTGATTAATTTGCGCCTCGGCTTCAGTTATAAAAAGGCTTTTTTGATGGCTTTGAACTTTGCCTAAATCATCTGGCAATAATTGCTTTAAAGCGGCATCTAAACTATCTTTGTTCCACATCATTTATAACCTCATTATATAGTTAGGTATAGTTAGGTATAGTTAATTATATAGTCAATATCATTGAAGTTTTAGGCGAGCGTTGCTTAGCGATCGCGTTAGTATATAGACTTCGCTCTATTTGTGCGCGCTAGGCAGCTCAATCTAATTAACTATATTACATATCTACTTGCTCTTGCAATAGATATTAATATTTATGACTAT
Source organism: uncultured Alphaproteobacteria bacterium (assembly GCA_963762045.1). Lineage (GTDB taxonomy): Bacteria > Pseudomonadota > Alphaproteobacteria > Rickettsiales > Rickettsiaceae > CAVXJA01. The sequence continues at coordinate 149,032 of CAVXJA010000006.1, forward strand.
AATAAGTATTTTTTCAAATATCTTCCCGTATGGCTTTCCGCGCACTCGGCCACCTCTTCCGGAGTCCCCTCTGCTACAATATATCCACCCTTATCACCGCCTTCAGGACCAACATCCACAACCATATCAGCTGTTTTAATCACATCCATATTATGCTCAATAACCAGCACAGTATTTCCTTTATCGACCAATTTATGCAGCACTGCCAGCAGCTTCTTTATGTCATCAACATGCAAACCTGTGGTTGGTTCATCTAAAATATATAAAGTTCTACCAGTCGATTTACGCGATAATTCTTTCGCAAGCTTAACACGCTGAGCCTCACCTCCGGAAAGAGTAGTCGCGGATTGCCCTATTTTTATGTAACCAAGCCCTACTTCTTTCAAAGTAGATAATCTATCATAAATCAACGGAACATGAGCGAAAAAATTAGTAGCATCATCTACGGTCATATTAAGGACATCAGCAATGCTTTTACCCTTATATTTAACTTCCAAAGTCTCCCTATTATAGCGCTTACCATTGCATACATCGCAATTAATATAAACATCTGGAAGGAAATGCATTTCAATTTTAATAAGCCCATCACCCTGACAAGCCTCACATCTTCCGCCTTTAACATTAAAGGAAAATCTGCCCAGTTTATATCCACGCATTTTAGACTCAGGAAGCTCAGTGAACCAGTCTCTTATTGGCGTGAAAGCTCCGGTGTAAGTAGCGGGATTTGACCTAGGAGTTCTGCCAATAGGTGATTGATTTATATCAATGATCTTATCGATATTTTCAATGCCCTTAATTTTTTCATATTCACCTGGATATATCCTACTCTTAGGCTCAAGGGCCTTCATAGCAGCTTTATATAAAGTTCTAATAATCAAGGTCGATTTACCACTGCCAGAAACTCCAGTAATTGCAACAAAACTGCCAAGTGGCAGCTTCAAATTCACATTACGTAAATTATTTGAGCTCGCACCAAATAGTTCAATATATTTACATTTAGCGTTGCTTCTTCTCTCAGTAGGCACTTCAATTTTTTTAGCACCAGATAAATATTGACCAGTTATACTATTTTTATTCTTCATGATTTGCTCAGGTGTTCCTTCAGCAATCACATTGCCACCATGAATACCTGCTCCAGGACCTATATCGATTATATGATCCGAAGCAAGCATAGTTTCATCATCATGTTCAACAACTAAAACCGTATTGCCAAGGGCTTTTAGGTTTTTCAAAGTTTGAATCAGACGCGCATTATCTCGCTGGTGAAGACCAATCGACGGTTCATCAAGCACATATAAAACGCCGCTAAGGCCAGAACCAATTTGAGATGCAAGCCTTATTCTTTGGCTCTCACCACCAGATAAAGTCCCTGATTCTCTTGATAATGTTAGATATTCTAAACCAACATCCAGCAGGAATTTAAGCCTTGCCCTAATTTCTTTTAAAACCCTTTCAGCAATTTTTCTATGCTTTTCACTAAGCTTCGGTTCAATATCTTCAAACCATTTGCTAGAATTTGCAATAGTAAAATTTGCCACCTGCCCGATGTTGCAACCATCAATTTTTATAGTTAATGTTGATTCTTTAAGCCTATAACCCTTACATTTACTGCAATTATGAATTGATTTATACTTAGCCATCTCTTCTTTATACCAAGCAGCATCCGTTTTCTTCAACTTTTCTTCTAAGCTTGGTATTATGCCCGCAAAAGGCTGAACTATAATTTCTTGCTTGCGCGAATCATTATAGATAAATTTTATTTCTTCATCGCCCGATCCATAAAATAATACTTTCTTAATATGCTCTGGCAAACTAACAAACGGATCAGTTAAGGAAAAACTATAATGCTTTGCAAGAGAAGCCAAAGCGTCACTCACAAATTTTGAAGTTGAGTTTTTCCAAGGCGCAATTGCCCCATCTCTTATGGATACGCTTTCATCAGGAACTATAAGATCTTGATCAAAATATGATTCTTTGCCTAAACCCTCGCAGGCCGGGCAAGCACCAAATGGACTATTGAAAGAAAAAATCCTTGGTTCAATTTCTTCAATTTGAAATCCTGAAACTGGGCAAGAATATTTTTCAGAAAATATAATGCGTTCGCCATTTTTATATTTGCTTTCATGATTTTCAGGCAATTCAACTATTTCTAAATATATTAAGCCGTCAGAAAGCTGCAGGCCTGCTTCAAAACTTTCAGCCAGCCTATTGCCAAGCTCATTTGAAATCACTATTCTATCAATAACAATATCAATATTATTTTTCTTATTTTTATCAATTGCTGGCAAAGCCTCAATCTCATGGAGCTCGCCATTGATATATAATTTAGTGTAGCCATGTTTTTTAATATTGGCTATTTCCTTTCTGAATTCACCTTTTTGGCCTCTAGCAAGAGGCGCTAGTATATATAACTTAGTATTAAGAGGTAAGCTAAGGGTTATATCAACCATTTCAGAAACAGTCTGATTCTTTATGGGCTCGCCTGTTGCTGGAGAATAAGGAACGCCAATACGCGCAAATAATAATCTCAAATAATCATATATTTCAGTTATAGTTCCGACTGTGGAACGTGGATTTTTTGAAGTAGTTTTTTGGTCAATCGCGATTGCAGGCGATAGGCCATCAATAGATTCTACATTAGGTTTATTTTGCAAATGCAAAAACTGGCGCGCATATGCAGACAAACTTTCAACATATTTTCTTTGCCCTTCAGCGTAAACTGTATCAAAAGCAAGTGAAGATTTTCCTGACCCACTTAAACCAGTTATTACAACAAATTTTTTAGGAATATCAATATCGATATTTTTTAAATTATGCTCTTTAGCACCCCTGACTTTGATATAATCATGCATATTTCTGTTCTGCCCTTAACTTTTTTACCATGCCATTATAGTGTCTATTTTATGCAGTTTGCAAGGGATTTTTAACGCTTTCTCAATTTATTTTAAGTATAGTATATATAATGTTAAAGACAGCTATATTGATCAGACAATCTTACTTATTTTTAACCTCTTTCTTCTTGTAAATTAACTTTATAAAAAACATACAGCTCATGATTGCATATTTAATACAGCAATTTCAAATTTGAATCTTTTTAAATTAATCAATTAGTAATTGAATTAATTATATTATAAACTTTACTAATTAAAACTAAATTATAGGCAAAAATTATGAGTAAACTTACAAATGATTCAAAACAATTTCATGATGTAATAGAAAACCATAATATAGAAGAGCTTAAAAAGCTAATTGCAGCTGGCGCAGATCTAAACCAACGCTTTGGAGGTGTGCCTATGCTACTATGGGCAATTGAGTATAAAAATTGCCTAGCGATTCAGTTATTAATTGAAAATAATGTCAATATTAATGTTCAAGCAAAAACAAATGCGGGCTATACACCTTTGATTTATGCTGCACTAAAAGGTGATAAAACTACTGTCCAGCTACTATTAGAAAAGGGAGCTGATGTTAATCTTATAACAAACCTTAAGGCTTCAGCTTTGATATATGCTACAGCATGTAATCATACAGAAATAGCTGAATTACTCGTTGAGAATAATGCAGATCCAAACTTGCTAGGCACTCCTATATATGGAGATATTTCAATCGCGGATATACATGAAGAAGATTTATTATATTTTCCTACATTAAGGAAAGCTACGGCTTTAGCATTTAGCACAGTGACTAATAATATTGAACTTACTAAATTATTTATACGAAATAAAGCTGATATTGATTTATGCGATGAACAAAAAGTTTCTCCTCTTATGTCTGCAATATCTTATAAAAATCTAGATATTGCAAAACTTTTAATTGATTTTGAAGCAAATATAAATCATCAGGATATTGATAATACTTCGCCATTATTATATGCAGTTCAAACTAACTGCTATGATTTAACCAAATTATTATTAGGTATGGGGGCTGAAGTAAATATTCAAACTAATATGGAGCAGATCACGCCATTAATGGTAGCCGCGGGGCATGGCACTAAAGAAATGGTTGAGCTGCTGCTTGACAATAGGGCTGATATACATCTTAAGAATAAAAGCGGTAAAACAGCATTAACGATTGCTAAGGAAAATAATAAAGAAGATATAACTCAGTTGTTGCTGGAGCAGGAAACTAAAAAATTGGATTCTAATGGGATATTATCTAATAATGCTGATGCTCACGATGATCTTCATGAAGATCATCTCAAAGATTCTCTTGAAGAAATGGGCAAAGGTGAAATATTTGGTTAATATGAATATAGGTTATTTATAAGCAAAATAATTATTTAAAAAGCACTTGCAAAGTTAATCATAATGCTATATAAAATGTGCAGAGCTTAATTTTTTAGCTTCTAAATTATCGCGGGATGGAGCAGCTTGGTAGCTCGCCAGGCTCATAACCTGGAGGTCGGGGGTTCAAATCCTCCTCCCGCAACCAAAAATTCCTATAATAGTTAATTTGCATTTAAGGCCCTCCGCAAGCGCGGACATGAGCTCATACTATAACCAGCACCCTAGCGCGCAAGGCTAGCCCCTCACCTTAAACTTCAATGTTATTGACTATATATATCAATAACTTAGTACTCACCACCCCCCGCGTCAAACTATTGGAATGTTAGTATATAAAAAGGATTGAAGGAAAAAAGTATTGAATAATCCATAATAAAATGCTATGAATAGCTCATAAACCTTATGGATTAGTAAAAAAATGCCAATAGAAAAACAGAAGGAAAATAAATACAAAAAGGGCAAGCATGCAAAATGAGAAAAAGGAAGATAAGCAAGAGAAGCCTGAATCAGACTCAGCAATATCGGAGCAAAAATCTAGTAAGGTTAGTAAAAATATAAAACCAAAGGCTAAATTAAAGCATGATGCATTGGTCAAGAAGGTTTTATGCGACGAACTTGCGTGCAGAGAGTTTTTAGAAGAATATTTACCTGATGAATTTAAAGCAAGAGTGGATTTAACGCAGCCAATCATCGCCGCTAAAGAAAGCTATATTGAGGAGGCACTAAAGCACAGATATAGCGATTTAGTATTTAAGGTAAAGCTTAGAGAGAGTAATGACAGAAATAAAGATAATGATAAAGATAATGATAAAGATAATGATAAAGATAATAGAGCCATAGATAAGAGCAGTAAGCAAGAACATGCATTTGTGTATTGTTTGCTTGAGAGTCAGTCTGAGCCAGATCCTTTGATCGCCTTTAGACTCCTTAAATATAGCGTGTTGCTGCTTGAAAAACATGTGAATTTGCACCAAAAGAAAAAGGAAGATATCAATAAGGAAGCAATAAAGAAATATTTACCGGAAGTAATTCAGTTGGTAATCTATAATGGAAAAGTAAAATATAATGTACCATTATCGATGCATGACATGTTTAAAAGAGCAGAAGCTGCTGATAATTTGCTTAAATATAATTTAATTGATCTGCAAGCTATGGATAATGAGAAGCTTGGCCAAGATAAGCATTTAAATTTATTTTTATATATGCTCAAGAATGCCCATAAGCCAAATATATTAGAAACATTAAAGCTAATGCTAGAGACCATGAAAGAAGCGCTGAGGCAAGATGCGGGGATGAATTATATTTACTTAAAAAGCATAATATGGTATGCTAGTGTAAAGATAGCGGACTCAGAACAAGAGGAGTTTGTGAGCATAATAAATAAAAGCACAACAAGTAATAAAGAGGGTGATATTATGAGAAGTATAGCAGATGCATATCTAGAAGAAGGTTATGATAAAGGTATTATAACTGGCCAGCAGAAAGGTATTGAAATTGGTGAGCAAAGAGGTCAGCAGAAAGGTATTGAAATTGGCCAGCAGCAAATGCTAAAACTGATGCTAAAAAATGGTAGTTCTATAGCGGAGTTATCGAAACTTACAAAGCTATCACCAGAATATTTAGCTAACTTAAAAAAAAGCTAACTAAACCATATAAATTCTATAAAAAGAGAAGTTACTACATTATGTAATTCGCTATAAGTCCTCCCTCCGCCAAAATTGATAAAATTGTATAAAATGGCTAATTTTAGATATTTCATTTCAATATGATTTTCTAATTGAAAGATTTTGGCGGAGGGACTAAATCATGCGCTCAAATTAACGACAAAAGAGCAAAATTTATTGAGAAAGCTAAAGAAGTTGTATTCGCACTCATTTTTTAAAGCAACAAAGCGAAAGCGGCATAGGAGGCAGCGAGCAAGTTAGCAGGCGACGACCTAATCAAAAAAATCTGAGTTTTAATCGCTATAGTCATTTACATTGAACATGAGATGAGTATAGTGGTTTGATAAATTGTATGATGTTATAGTATCCTACTTCCAAATCCCAACTTAAAGTTAATTGACTATAGAAACAAACCATGCTTATTCTTTAACAAAATCTATTACCCAAACGCTAAAAACATAGGCAAAATTAGCCAAAAATCGACAAATACTCACATAAAATTCTCGATTAAAAAAATTATGCTATAATGAAATATTTAAAATCAGCCAAAAATCGACAAATAATCACAAAAATTTCTCGATTAAAAAAATTATGCTATAATGAAATATTTAAAATTAGCCATTTTGCACAATTTTATCAATTCTGGCGGTGGGACTTACTAAAGTGACAGCTAATTTGCGCACAGGATGGCAAAGAAAATTTATTGACTCTATATGGCAGCTCTCTATGCGCGAAGTCACGCTCGCACCCTAGAGAGCTAGCGAATAGTTATTAACTTTCAGAGCTTTTTAGCATTTAATTAATAAAGCTAATGCTATGCATGTACCTAGGCGTAGGCCTTCGCACCTAGGGACAATAAGGACAATAGGAGCTTGCACCTATGGATATAATAGAACCTTTGCGCCTAGGAACGAAGAAGGTTTTAATATTAAAATTTACGCAATCAGCTCGCTTTTATCACCTTCCCCGGTATTATCCATTGTATCCACTGCATTAGGGGTTGAAACATCGAGATTTCCTTGAGCTGAATGATTAATACTGCTACCATCTAAAGTAAATAAGTCTATAATATTAGGAAAAACACCATTAGGTAATAAGTTAAATATATTTTCGTTACTTTCTTTAGCTTTTTGCGAATTATTATTGTTACAATTAATATCCTTTGGCGTTAGTTGCGCAACCACCAAATCATCTTCGACTTTAAATGATTTACAAACTCTACTAAAACTATTAATCTCATCATCTATACTAAATGCTTGCGAGTTATTATTGTTATTATCAGTATCCTTTGATATTGATTGCACTGCCGCCAAATCATCTCCACCTTTAAATGGTTTACAAACACTATTAAAATAAAAATATTTAGCATGATAACTAGCGGTTAAATCCTTTTTAAAATCTTGAAAGGTTTTTGTAAAGTCAGCTAGCGCTAATGGTGAGCTTCCAAAAATAAATTGAGCTGGGCTCGGATGTTTAATGAAAAACTCTAAAAGTTTTACTTTGCCGATAGGTTTAAAAACATATTTGCTTGTATCTTTTGGTTGATTCGTTGAATTACTATATATTGCGTCTTCTAGCCAAGGTTTAGTGTCTATATCTATTTTTTCCTTTTCACTCAGCTTTTCATATTGATTAAATAATTTATTTATAAAATATTTAGTACTATCGTATAAATGCTTATTAAATGCGGTTTTAAATTCAATCTTTTTAAGAGTCTCGGGATTAATTTGATAATCAGTAAGGAGTAAAACTTGCAAAGAAGTGTTAGTTTCAAGCGCTTTTAAAAGATGCTGTGCTCCAACTTCAGTAATACTAAAACACTCCTTAAGATTAAGACTTTGCAAAGAAGTGTTAGTTTTGAGCGCTTCTGCAAAATGCTGCGCTCCGGCATCAGCAAACTCATTATGCGAAAGATTAAGCTCTTGCAAAGAATTATTGTTTTCGAGCGCTTCTGCTAAATGCTGTACGCCAGCATCACCTATATCATTATGAATAAGATTGAGACTTCGCAAAGAAGTGTTAGTTTTGAGCGCTTCTGCTAAATGTCGCGCTCCGGCATCAGCAAACTCATTATGCGAAAGATTAAGCTCTTGCAAAGAATTATTGTTTTCGAGCGCTTCTGCTAAATGCTGTACTCCGGCATCACCTATGATATTATATGAAAGATCAAGCGCTTTCAAGGTTGTATTGCTTTTAAGTCCATTTGCTATATGCTGCACCCCAGCATTCTTAATAGTATTAGATGCAAGTTTAAGCACTTTCAGAGTTGTATTGTTTTCAAGTGCTTTTGCTAAAATTTTAATATCATCATTCTGTAGGATGAAGCGCTTAGCGCCTAGCGCAGTTGCTTTATTAGCTTTAACTGCCTTTAATAATTCTTGAAAAGTTTTACGAATAGTCATATAAATCCTTTTTTTGGATATTTTAAATAAATTATAGGCACTTTATATTAGTTATTAATAAAAAGCAAGTAATTTATTAGATATTATTCATAAAGATTAATTTTTTATAAATATTTGGAAAAATAAAGTTTATATGAGTTCACCTTCTTGTCTTAAGCAAAAGTGAGTTATATAATTAATTACATTGAGATTCGATTAGGAGCGAACATGAGCGAATAGTATATACTAGCACCCTAACGCGCACGGAACGCTCGCCATATGGGCTCGAATAGTTATTAACATATAGCCCTGTCTTTATAAAATACAATGTCATGAATCCTCGTTAAAAATAAGAAAATTAAATTAAGCTATAAAAATATTAAAATGTCCTTGACTAGTAAGCTTAAAATTTATAGATTTAATCTACCCAAAGCATAATTTCATATTTAAATATTGAACTAACTATATGAACCAAAGGATAATTAACAAGCTTATATTCCTCATGCTTGGCATAATTTTAATTACCACTATAGCATTTTACAAATATATGGATAAAAAAGAGGAATCAATAGCCCCAGACTTATTGGTAGATAGAGAAGTTTTTTTTGGAAATCCTGATCGAGCCATGGTCAACATTAGCCCCGATGGAAAATATGTGGCTTACCTTGCACCTTTTGAAGATGTTATGAATGTGTGGGTAGCGGATATTAATAATATTGAGAATGCTAAAGTTATCACAAATAGTAAAAACAAAGGGATTAAGGGCTATGTTTGGTCTTATGATAGCGCACATATTTTATACATGAAGGATGAAAATGGTGATGAAAATTGGCGCTTATATTCAATTGATGTTAAAAAACTAAAGAAGAAATTGCTTACTCCGTCAAGTGGTATTAGGTCTGACATTGTTAAGCTAAGTAAAAAAAATACTCATGAAGCATTAATTACTCTAAATCAGAGATCTAGGGAAATTTTTGATGTGTATAAAGTTAATTTGCTTACAGGTAAGCTCGAGTTAGTTTATGAAAATAATAAGAGTTTCTTCAGCTTTTTTGCTGATGATGATTTAAATTTAAGAGCGGCATATAAGCTTTTGCCAAATGGCACTGGCGAAATTCATCATTTTAAAAATAGTGCAAAAAATGAGACAGAAATTGCTTATGTTATTGATTATGAAGATATGCAATCTTCTCATCCAAGACATATTAGTGATGATGGGCGATATTTATACATAAATGATTCGAAAGAAATAAATACGGCTGCTTTAAAAAAACTGGATTTGAAAACTAAAGAAATCACCTTGATATATGAAAATGAATTAGTTGACATTGAGGGTATTTTTTATAGCCGAAAAGATGATAAGGTTCTCGCAATTAATGTTGAATATGATAGGCCTAGCTGGGTATTTCTTAATGCAGAATTAGAAGAGGATTTTAAATTTTTAAATAGCCATAATCCTAATTTTATTAGAAATATAAGCATGAGCTTAGACCAAAATTACTGGATAGTATTATTTAATAGGGATAATGGGCCTGGGGAATATTACTATTACGATAGACGCGCTAAAAAGTTAAGCTTTCTATTTGTAAATAATCAAGATCTGCTTGAGCATAAGTTTGCGATGATGCATCCTAAAATAATTAAGGCGCGAGATAGCATGGAACTTACTGCATATTTAACAGTTCCAAGATGGCTTGATGATGGAAATGGCAATCCCAAATACCCTACTCCCTTCGTATTGCTGGTCCATGGCGGACCGAATGCCAGAGATTATTGGGGGTTCAATTCCGTGCATCAATGGCTAGCAAATAGGGGCTATAGCGTGCTTAGCATTAATTATAGAGGCTCATCTGGCTTTGGCAAATTCTACCTCAATTCGGGAAATGGCCAATGGAGCCGCGCAATGCAAGATGATTTAGAAGATGCAGCTATGTGGGCAGTGAAAAATAACATTGCTATTGAAGATAAAATGGCGATTATGGGCGGGAGCTACGGCGGATATGCGACATTAGTTGCTATGACCAAAACCCCTAAATTATTTGCAGCTGGTATTGATATAGTTGGTCCATCGAATTTAATTACTTTAGTTGAAACGACTCCCCCATACTGGAAACCATTCATGGCAAGTTTAATTAAAAAGCTTGGAGCTTCAACCGCGACTGAAAGAGGTAAGGAGTTTTTAAGAAGAGCCTCTCCACTTTCCTATGCTGAAAAAGTCGAAAATCCACTCATGATAGTGCATGGGAAAAATGACCAACGAGTTAAGCAAGATGAGTCTGATCAATTTGTAAATAAATTAAAAGAAAATAATATACCTGTACATTACATTATCTATACAGATGAAGGACATGGACTTTCGAAAGCTATTAATAGGCTATCGATGTATGACCAAGCAGAGAGGTTTTTATCCATCTATGTAGGTGGAAGATTCCATAAAGCGAGTCAAAGTGACTATAGCGCCTCTTCTATGAAAGTTATTGAAAAAGGATTTAATTTAGAACTTCATGATTAAAATGCATAATTAATTTTTTATCATTGTCAAATATGGAATGGATTCGCTATCAGGGCCTGCAAGATTATAAAAAAATAGATTTGCAGATGAATGATTTACTCTCTAAAATCATTGAGAATAATGCTGAGTCTAAAGCTCTATTGCTTGAGTTTAATCATATATATACAATTGGGAGCAATAATGGCGATAAAGAATTTGGCCAATTGATTATGCATAAAAATGATCCTAGTAATTTTAAAAGAAAAAATTGCTCAGATAATGTTCAATATATTGAACATATTATACATAAAGATTCAGCTATGGCTTGCAAAATTAAAGTCCCAATCATTGTGAGTGATCGAGGCGGTAAAATTACTTATCACGGGCCAGGTCAGCGTGTGGTTTATCCTATAATTAATTTACCTAAAACTTTAATTGGCAAAGATGTTAAAAAATATGTGCATTATCTAGAGAAATTACTAATCGATATTTTGGATTATTTTGGACTGGAAGGATTCACGATGCCAGGCCATGTCGGCATATGGGTTATGCATGAAAGCAAGCCTCATAAGATTGCGGCTATTGGTGTGCGCATTCGGAAATGGGTAGCCTATCATGGCTTTGCAATGAATATTAATCCAGATCTTACATTTTTCGATGAAATTATTCCTTGCGGCATTAGAGAATATGGAGTAACTTCATTAAAGCAAATTGGCATTGAACCCAGCATGGATGAATTTGACAAAATATTGATGAATAAAATGAATCAAATTACAATATAATTAAAAAATTTTAGTGATATGGAAATTATAATAAATAAAAAAGATTTTTTACAAGCGCTACACACCGCGCATTCAATAATTGAAAAGCGAAATGTTATTGATGAACTTGCGAATGTGAAATTATCAGCCATTAATGGTGATTTGATTGTTGGAGCCACTGATATTGATTTATATTTGAATCAAAAAATTACTGCTGAAATATTAAAAGAAGGCGTTACTACTGTCACTTCGAACCTTATGCTTGATATTGTAAAAAAAATATCTGATGAAACAATTAAGCTTAGACAAAACCCAGGAGCAACTAAGCTTGAAGTAATAACCAATAATGCAAAATTCAACTTAGTGACTTTAAAAGCGGACAAATTCCCTTCAATGGAAAAATTAACTGATGATAGTAATTTTACAGTTAAAGCTAAAAATTTATCAAAATTGCTTGACTATACTTCATATGCAGCCTCCAAAGAAGAGACAAGATATAATTTAAATGGTATTTTTATTGAACAAATTGAAGGCGTCATTTGCGCTGCTGCAACCGATGGACATAGGCTTTCATGCGCGAAAACCAATTCAATAAATCATCTTGGTCAATTCGAATTCATTTTGCCGAAAAAAGCGGCCGCTGAATTGCAGAAAATTTTAAAACAAGTTGATGGAGATACTGAAGTTAAATTAATTTTTGACCAAAGTTTGATTAGGGTCACTCTCCTTAATTATGACTTCTTATCAAAGTTAATTGATGCAACTTTTCCTGATTATAAAAATTTCATACCTACTGAAAATGACAATATCCTACAAATTAATACTAGGTTATTTGAATATGCTGTTGAAAGAATGGCTTCTGTTACATCTGGGCAATTCAGGACTATTAAATTAAATCTTGAAGCAGATTGCATAATTATTAATGCAAACGGAGAAAATACAGGTGAAGCTCATGAAAAAATCCCTTTTAATGATGATAAAAATGAATTTGCAAAATATGAAGGAAATCCTTTAAAAATAAGCCTTAACCCAAAATATATTTCTGACACTCTATCGCGCATTGATTTAAATAATATTACGGTAAAATTCAATAATACACCAGGGCCTGTCATGCTGGAAGCAAACCAAGATGGTATTGAAGCTAGCTTTGTGATAATGCCGATGAAGGTTTAGAGTTTTTTCAATAGAAGGATATTAAAGTAGTTAAGCTTGTCAATAACGATTCAAGATACCAAGGCGGCGAGCTAGCCCCGCTTCGCGGCTATGGCGTTTATATATAGTTAATTAGAATGAGGTCCCTCGCAAGCGCGATTATAGAGCGAATATTATATACTATAGTAAATCAACTTTGAGTAATTAAAGTCATAGGCTAAAAACCATATTAATTAGAGCTTTTAACCTATGAATTATTGACTATAGACTATTCTCCTTGACTTAGAGAATAACCTCTTTTGCCATCAAAATCATATAAATTTTCAACTTTGATGAAATCAATATTAGCTTTAGCGAGCAATTCAAGCAAATCTGAGATATCTTTATGTTTAATAGTTTTTGATGAAGCTTTATTAGAATTAGGCATAAATCTTAAGCACCAATGATCAGATTTAAACTTAAAATCATCATCTCGTGGCCAAAGTTTTAAACCTTTATTAGATATGGTTGATAGTTCAAGCGTGCCATCATAAGCCTTACTTATGCTTTTTGCAATTGAATGTGCTGAATAATCATTTGAATCAATATAAACATCAACCCCGACTAATTCTTTCTTTATTGACGTATCAATTTCATATTCAATTGCCTTTTCATCAGCTTTTTTGCCATCTGGATATGTAGCTTTTTTAAGCTTACTTGGACCTTGCCCAAATCTAGCAATAACTTCTTCAGCAAATTCCTTAGTTCCTACTTTCTTCGATGAGGTTTTTTCGTTATATATATCTGCAGTATGCACACCATCTTCAATAGTCTTTTTCCAAGCATTTTCAATCATAGCCGCCTTCGCGCCCTGCCCAATATGCACAAGCATCATAACTAGCGCATTAATAAGCCCAGATGGATTCGCAATATTTTTACCAGCAATGTCGGGCGCAGACCCATGTATTGCTTCAAACATAGCAAAATTGGCACCAATATTAGAGCTGCCCGCAAGACCAACAGAACCTGATATTTCTGCGGTTATATCTGATATGATATCGCCATAAAGATTTGAAGTTACAATAACATCAAATTGCCCAGGGCGAGTAGCTATCCTTGCAGTCCCGATATCGATAATATAATGCTCGCTCTTAATATTCGGATATTCTTTAGATATTTCATCAAATACATCGTGAAAAATACCATCAGAAATTTTCATAATATTATCTTTAACTAAGCAAGTAACCTTCTTTCTATTGTTTTTAACAGCATATTCGAAAGCGTATTTAACGATTTTTTGGCAACCAGTTTTTGAAATAAGCTTCATTGATTCACGCATATTTCTGGTATGTCTATATTCAATACCAGAATATAAATCTTCTTCATTTTCACGAACAACCACTACATCAAGATCTGGATGCATTGTTTTAACGTAAGGTGCATACGAAATGGATGGGCGGATATTAGCATATAAGCCAAGCGCTTTTCTTAATGTTACATTCAGGCTTTTATAACCACCGCCTTGAGGGGTTGTTATTGGCGCTTTGAAAAGAACTTTAGTGCGCTCTATCGATTCCCATGTATCTCCAGCAATGCCTGAGCTATAGTTCTTTTTATATAATTTCTCGCCAACCTCAATAACTTCAAGGCGCACATCAGCCTCTGATGCACGAAGTATATTTAAAGTAGCTTCCATGATTTCAGGACCTATGCCATCGCCATATGCAACGGTGATTGGAGTTGTTTTAGACATATTAATATATTCTCTTAAAGTTTTTTATTTATAATCAATAAAATTGAGCTTTGAGTGCAAGCGCTAGCTAGAGCTCACACCTTTAGTATAATAAGTATTCGCTCGATTAACTCTTACTCAAACCTCAATCTAACTAACTATAATAGTTATTTAACCTATGTAGGCGAAATAGTTGACATCAATATCATTTGATAGTTGCCATTTGCGCCATGGTAATTCTAATTTTAAACCTTTTAGCTCCATAATTGAAAATTTAGTACCATTTATCATGTTACTTAGTTCCGAAGGTTTGACAAATTTGTTATAGTTATGGGTTTTTTTAGGCACCATGCCCATAACATATTCAGCCATAATTATTGCTAGCATATAGGATTTAGGCGTTCTATTAAGCGTTGAAACTATTACCATTCCGCCGGGACGAGCAAGCTCGCAAAGATTTTTCATAAATTCACTAGGATTAGACACATGTTCAATCACTTCTAGTGAAATAACCACATCATATTTTCCTTTATTTTTAATGAGATGCTCCTCAGCCGTTTCCGCTTTAAAATCTGCCTTAGCTTTTTCTTCTGTAGCGCGCATTTTCGCAGCATCAACATTGCTAATATTAGGATCAATAGCTGTGACTTTTGCTCCAAGCTTAGCTAAAGGGATTGAAATCAATCCACCCCCACACCCAACATCTAAAATCGATAATTCTTTAAAACTATCAAGATTATTATTTAAGCTAAAATTATGATGCTGCGCTATTTTTTCTTTAATATATTTTAATCTAACTGGGGTAATTTGATGGAGCATCTTATAATGCCCATCTTCATTCCACCATTGATCTGCATTTTTTTCAAATTTTACTATTTCTTCTTGATCAACCGAAGACATATAAACCTCGCATTTGTATGTAGTTTTTACCCAAAAATATTTAAATATTTAATTTAGGTGAAATTATTAAACAATATTTTACTTTGAGAGTCAAATTTTTGACAATGTTTAAGTATATTTTAATTTTAATTATAGTGTTTTTTAAATCAAATTAATCATTCAAGTTCATTAAACATAAGTGTTAAGCTTTTAAATCTAGGCATCTGCTTGAATTTAATTGCGCGACAAATTTATTGATAGCATTTTTGATCATTAAAAATATTAATGCGCTGGTTTCTTGCAAATTGTTACCTAATTGAAACAATCCTCTATATATCAAATTCTCCTATATCTTAGGGAGTGTGATATATAGTCAATTAGTATTAGACGTCCTTAGCGGAACGGCTATAGTCAATAAAATTGGGCCGTAAGTGCGAGCGCTAGCTTCGCATCACTCGCTTAAAAATAATATAGAATTCGCCCTATTCGTGCTTGCGCGCGGGCTTGAGTCTATTGACTATATTGGCTTTTTCAATAACACAATTACAGCTAATTGAATTTCATTTATTATAAAAATTAATTTCATTAATTAGCCATTTGCTATAGATAAGAAAATAGAATTTCTTTATCTAATTAAAATTTTATTTTTAAAATATACAACTTTCAAATCTCGAATAGTTATTGACTATAGCTTGCGCCCAGTCCGCCCCGAGCGAAGGGACTTCGGATATAATTTACTTTGGCCCTGTTAACAATTCCCTAGCAAGCACTAACGAAAATATTACTAATTATTATCTTGACATATTAATAAAAAGAAACTATTTTTATTTATGAAACTATAACTAAGATAATTTTATTATGTCTGAATGGCAAAAATTTGGCGATAAAACAGCGGGCGCGCGTAAATCCGGCAAGAAAGGTGGTATTTATAAAAATGACACTGGTAGCTTGGCCCTTTTAAAGCAAGACCCTCTTTCTAAAGTTTTCGATATTAATGAATTCTTAGGATCAAGAATTTTCAGTGCCTTGGCAAACGGTTCTGGCGCTAAGGTTGATTTGGTCAGATTAAGCGGTACAAAATCAGAGGATGATGTTTACGTTCTATCGCATTTTGAAAAAAATTACACAGACATGTATAAACACATGGATGCTGTCCTTGAAGGAGCTGATAAAATCAATAAATTCGCGCGTAAAAGTGATGGCCGCCCTATGCTGATGGGCTTTAGGGAATTTTGCAATAAAACTTATAGTAAATATTTTGATAAAGTCGGCAGCAACGGCTTAGAGAAAGTATTTTCTGCTTCTCTCATGATAGGAGATTTTGATGTGCATTCAGGGAATATTGGCGCAGTTGGCGCCCCGGCGGCAAGCGATGATATGCATCCAAAAATGCTTAAGTCAGCAAATAAGAGCGACCATTTTATGCGCATTGATTTTGGTTGCGCTTTTGATAATTTAACTAAGAGCATCCATCCAAATTCAACAAGTAAGCATTTACCGGGCCTTGGACCTACTAATCATTTTCGCCAATTTCCTAAACATTTAAAAAACTCTCAAAAATTCATTGATACACTTAATGAGATTGCAGATAAAGATGTTAAAACTTCTATCCAAGATAGCTTTAAGATTTTAAAGCGTGCATATAGCGATGAGACTATTATAAAATGGGCGAAACATGCTATGCCTAAATATTTCAAAAACATCAATGCTAGCTTAATTGAAATCAAGGATATTGAGTCTAAATTTATTGAAATTATGCAAGCGCGCGGGCAATCACTTAAAAATTACGCCAGTGAAATAGCCCTTGGGCAATTAGCTCTTAAAAACAATAATACTTATATAATTGAGCAAGAATCTCTTAAAGAAATCATTGCCAAGAATCCTGATTATTTTGATAGGATTTATGAAGGCAAACTTAATGTTAGATTTCGTCATAGTAAATATAAGCATAGTTCAAACGCTAAAGATATAATTAAACAATCTATTCTACAAATTTATGATGAGAAGAAAATCTCTGAAGCGCTAAGCACGCAGCTTGAAGATGAATTTGATCAGATGAATTATTTACAATTGGGTAAGAAATTTTATTCTACTAATTTATATAAAGATAGTTTTACATACAATAGTGATTATGAAGAGTTGCCTGAAGATATAACAGAAACTACGCAGCTACTTGGAGCATAAGATTATTTCTTTGCGCTCCTTTGCATGAATTAATTTATAATCAATAGTTATAGAGCGCACGAAGGCAACTATTATAATTAATAACTATTAGAGCTTTCTTAAGCGCGCGTTTCTCTTCGCAGCTTGGGCGCTAGCATATATTATTCCTCATAACTCCTGCTCAAACCTTAAATACTAATTAATTACAAATCTCCTTCAAATAAAAAATCTATTTGAATTTGAGCGTAAATATCTCCGGGCATTTTAGTCATGTAAGATGTATCATGACTATGCTCAAATCTCTTTTCGAGTTTTTCAAATAATTGCTGCTTACCCTCTGCATTCTTAAATAACTGCATTTCATTATATATTTCTTGTTTATTAGCTGCAAATAATTTTGCATTTAAAAAATATTTATAGGCTTCCTTAAAATTTCTTTCATGCACATATTGAATCGCGAGTTCTTCATTTAATTTAGGATCATCGGGATTAGATTTAAGAGCTTCCATAAGCAGCGATTTAATTTTGCGGCTATGATCGATAAATTTATAATATTCTAATGCCTTATCAAAGTTGCCAGATAATTCTAAAATGGTAGCAAATTTTATAATCAGTTTTGTAAGTTCTTCATTAGAATAATCACGCGGAGTATCTTTCTCACATAAAATTTTTAACTCCTCTTTAGTGAATTGAAATTTAATAATTTGTAAAAGAGATTCGTTTATATGCTTAAAAATTTCTTTGGTTAAATTGTTAGGTAAATTATCATTTAACTTGATTAGATCAACTTTACTAAGATCAATCTTCATTGTAGTTGTAAGGATTTTAATTATATCTGCTAAATGATGAATTATACCAGAAGGAACCTCGTGCTTGACAGGTTCAATATATTCTCCTTTAAAAATTCTATAGATTTTTACTATTAATTTAGTCATTAAATGCTCACTACCCTCAATTAAGGAATATAAAGCTGCAAAGTCATACTTATTTTTAGCAAATATTTCAATCATATCATATTCGCCATTTTCGCAGCAACAATTCAAAAAATTTTTGACATATTTAGGCTTAACATTATCAAACTTCGCCCCAGCTTTAGCCAGTAGAGCTGCACCATTGAATTCGCCTTTTCTCATTAAAAAAGCGAGCGCAGTATTGCCTTCTAAATCAGGCAGCTCTAAATCAGGTTCTAAACATAATAGCATTTTGATAAATCCAACTTTAGTATTTTTACAGGCAACAAGTAAAGCAGTTTGATTCTTTTTATCTTTTAAGTTTAAATTGGGTTTGTTAGGTAATAATTTTTCTAATATTACACTATTTTCTAAACTAAAATATTCACTACATATTAAGTGAATAGGAGTTTGCCCCTCTTTATTTTGTAAATTTATATCAAGCGCTAAAGGCAACAAATGATTAACTAATTCTAATTTGCTTGTAAAACCTAGTGTTCTATGAAGTATTGCAAGATGTAATAGTGTGTTGCCTTTATTATCAGCAGTATTTACATCTAAACCATATTCTAAAAATAATTTTATTATATATGGATTAAATAATTCTCTAATAGTTTCGCTTTTATCAAACAACTTAAAGAGCTCCTCTTTATGTTTGCTTTCAAGGTATTTATTAAATAAATTGAAAGGATAAGCCTTGTGGTCCTTAACACCCCTGATGTGCAAGCTAATACAAGTGTTATACTCTTCATTAAACTTTTTTAAAAAATCCTCAAATGACATTTGATTTAATTGATCTACCGAACCATTTGTTGTCCGCATCAAACCCCTAAGCATAACTTACTCCCCAAATTTTTTACCGCTCAAATATAAA
This sequence comes from uncultured Alphaproteobacteria bacterium, assembly GCA_963762045.1. Lineage (GTDB taxonomy): Bacteria > Pseudomonadota > Alphaproteobacteria > Rickettsiales > Rickettsiaceae > CAVXJA01. The sequence continues at coordinate 168,341 of CAVXJA010000006.1, forward strand.
GCTTTATTCAATGCTTGTAAATATAATTTTTTCACTGAGATCTAAAGCGCAATGCTCATTTTCAAATAAATTACTTGATTTTTATGGAGCTGCTAACAAAAATTTTATATATCTTTTTCAAATAAAAATTCAATTTGAATTTGAGCGTAAATTTCTCCTGGCATGCTAGTCATCGCAGATAAATCATTGCTATGCATAAAGTTTTTTTCAAATTCTTCAAATAATAATTCTTTGCTTTCTTTCCCTTTAATCTGCTGAATTTGTTTATTTAATTCTTGCTCATTTTTAGCAAATAATTTAGCTCTTAAGAAATATTTATAGGCTTGCGTAAAATTTCTTTCATGCACATAAAGCCGAGCTAGCTCTTCATTTAATTTAGAATCATCAGGATTAAATTGAAGGCCTTTCAAAAGTAGTGATTCAATTTTACGACCATGATCGATGAATTTATAATATTCTAATGCTTTATTATTATTGCCTGATAATTCTAAGATGGTAGCAAATTTTATAATCAGTTTTTTAAAAATCTTCTTTGGAAAAATTACACGGAATATTTTTTTCGCATAAAATTTTTAGCTCCTGCTTAGTTAATTGAAATTTAATTATTTGCAAAAGTGAATCATTAATTTCCTTAAAAATTTCTTTAGTTAAATCTCTTGGTAAATTATTATGTAAATTTGCAAGCTCAATTTTAGTAAAATCAAGCTTCGTTGTAAGCATAAGTATATTAATTAACTTTACTAAATGATGGATTATATATGCAGGAACTTCTTTCTTGATAGGTTCAATATTTTCCCCTTTAAAAATCCTATAAATTTTTATTACCAACTTAGTCATTAAATGCTCATTACCTTCAATTAAGGAATATAAAGCTGCCAAATCATAATTAGATTTGGCCACTAAATTAATTACATCATACTCGCCATTTTTGCAGCGTTCATTCATAAATTCTTTAATAATATTAGGCTTTATATAGTCAAGCTTAGCACCTGCATTAAGTAATAAAGCAGCCCCTTGGCATTCTTTTTCTTTAATTAAATATGAGAGTGCAGTGTTACCTTCTAAGTCAATCAGCTCTAAGTCAGGGTTTAACATCAATAGCCGTTCGATATAATCCACGTTATTTTTTTTAGAGGCAATATGCAAGGCAGTTTGATTATTATTATCTTGCAAATTAATATCAGGTTTTTTGAGTAATAATTTTGTTAATATTTCAGCACTTTGGTGATTACAATATTTATTACATATTATGTGAAGGGGGGTCTGAGCATGCTTATTTTTTAAATTTACATTAGGTCCTAAAGTCAATAATTTCTCAAACAAATCTTTTTTTTCTTCAAGAATTGCAAGATGTAAAAGTGTGTTACCTTCATTGTCAGCAGTATTTACATCAAGCCCCTTACGTAAAAATAGTCTTATTATAAGTATATTTTTATCAAATAATTTTCTAAGGTTTTCGCTTTTATCAAACCACTTAAAAAGTTCCTCTTTATGTTTGCTTTCAAGATAGTTAGTAAATAAACTAAAGGGATAATGCTTAATGTTCTTTACTCTCGCTATGTGACCCTTGATATAAGTATTATAATCATAACAAAATCTTTCTTTAAAATCCTCAAATGACATTTGGTTTAGTTTACTTACAGTATTAAGTGCAAACACCGTATTAAATGCAAACCACCATTTTTTAAACATAACTTACCCCCAAAGTTCTTTCAAATGCTAGAATATAGAACTTAATTAAATGATTATATATATAATTCTTCACTTTAAGTCTAGTACTTAATGGCCATTTTCAACCAATTTACTTTTCTATATTGTCAAAATACATCAATCAATATAGAAAAATAAGCACAGCACAACAATCTTAGCACTTTGCGCTATATGCTTAATTAGCATTTGTAGCCCCCCAGTTAGCCTGCTTCGCGCGGGGCGCTAGGGCAATGGCACTGTTAACTATTACTCGCATCTAATTATTGGGCACGAAAAAAGCTTGCGCAATTTCATAAAGTGGTGTAGTTTGTTGCTTGCACTAAATATTTTATACGCAATATAACAAATGTGGAGAGGTGGCCGAGCGGTTGAAGGCGCACGCCTGGAAAGTGTGTATGCGGGCAACCGTATCGAGGGTTCGAATCCCTTCCTCTCCGCCAGTTTTTAGTTCTCGAAAAATTTTCGCTGAAATTTCTGGTTTAATATCAGCACCTCTAAACCCCAGTATTCATGGGCTTTAGCGAGCTTTGGTTACGCAACACATGCGTACCTAGAGAATCGCAAAATCACCGATTTTACCCCAAAATCTCTGTTTTTAGTCTCCAATTCTCCATTACATGCGAACGTCGGTGCCGAAGGTACGCATCTATTAATCCCTTGAATTTACTGGGTTTTTTCGATTTAGGCGTTTTGAGGTTCGTTTTTGAAAGGTGTGTGGCGGAGGCAACACACAAATAATTTATTTCGTGCGTGCATCTAGAAGATATTTTCTTTTAAAATTGCTTAACTAAAATTTTATACATATCATATAATAGTACGGGAGGGTGTTACCCTATCATCACCTATATGGAATTAAACAATTTAAGGAAAGATTGTATATGATTGACATAATACCAAATTGGCATCCTATATTAGTGCACTATACAGTGGCTTTATTGTCAATTGCAACTGTTTTATTCACTATAGCTGCATTATTTCCCAAATTACAATATAGAGAACAATTGATTATAGCAGCTCGCTTCAACCTATGGATTGGTGCCGCTATAACAGTTGTTACGCTTGCTGCTGGTTTTCAGGCATATAACTCAGTAGCACATGATACAGCGTCTCATACTGCTATGACCAACCACCGTAATTGGGCCATCCCCACTGCAATAGCATTTTTTATTCTTGCGATTTGGCAAGCAAAACTGCAAGCTCAAAAAAGAGTTAATCCCGTTTTTATATTTTTCATGATTGCTGCAACTCTTTCATTGGTTACAACAGCATATAAAGGTGGTGAATTAGTTTACAGATATGGTCTTGGCGTCATGTCTTTACCAACAGCTGAAGATCATGGACATCAGGAAAATTCGGACCACAAACATGGTGCTACAAATCATCACGATCAGCAAAAAAAGGAAGCACCTGAATCTCATGACCACACACCTATGAATAACCATAATGATGAGCATGATCATGGGCACTGATAATAAGCAACATACAAAATGTCATCATCATACAGGTAGTAAAGATGTTGCTTTATCTGCCCCAACTACCGGTATATATACTTGCCCTATGCATCCTGAAGTTAGGCAAGAAGGGTCAGGAGAATGCCCTATTTGTGGAATGGCTTTAGAGCCGGAGTTAGTATCAGCAGAAACACAAGAAAATCCAGAACTCATTGATTTTAAGAAGAGATTTTTTATAGGACTTATCTTTGCTATTCCTATCGTGCTTCTCGAAATGGGAAGTCACCTTATTGATATTAGATCTTTCATTTCAGACAAAAATAATATTTACGTTCAATTTATTTTAGCAACCCCTGTTGTGCTCTGGTCTGGTGCTCCATTTTTTACAAAGGCTTACAAAGCATTACATCATAAAAGCTTAAATATGTTTTCATTGATATCTATGGGGACTGGAGTAGCCTTTGTTTATAGTGTGATTGCGACGCTGCTTCCAAATATTTTCCCTAACAGCTTAAAAAATTTAGATGGTACAGTGCCAGTATATTTTGAGGCTGCTTCAGTCATTATTATACTTGTATTACTTGGCCAAATATTAGAGCTAAAGGCGCGAGAAAGAACGGGTGGCGCAATTAAAGCATTGCTTGGGCTTTCACCTAAAAGCGCCAAAATAATTACTGAGAATGGCGATCAAGATATTTTAATTGAGAACATAAAGGTTGGTGACTTCTTACGTATTCGCCCCGGTGAAAAAATACCTATAGATGGGGCCGTGCAAGAAGGAAGTACTCATATTGATGAGTCTATGATAACAGGCGAACCCATTCCTATTGCTAAAACTATAGGTGATTTTGTCATTGGTGGCACAATTAATGCAAGTGGATCTATTGTCATAAAAGCAGAAAAAGTTGGCTCTGATACCATGCTTGCAAACATTATTAAAATGGTTGCCGATGCTCAGCGATCACGTGCTCCTATCCAACGTTTGGCAGATATTATTTCCGGGTGGTTTGTGCCTGTTGTTATTTTAATTGCCGTACTAGCATTTGTTTTATGGATGCTGTTTTCTGGCTCCCAAGGATTCAGCTACGGGCTTATAGCTGCAGTTAGCGTATTAATTATTGCATGTCCTTGTGCACTTGGACTTGCAACACCCGTGTCAATTATGGTTGGCGTTGGCAAAGGTGCTAGAGGTGGTATTTTAATAAAAGATGCGGAAAGCTTAGAAATTCTAGAAAAAATAGATACGATTATCCTAGATAAGACAGGAACGCTTACTGAAGGCAAACCAAAGCTTAGTCATTTATACGTGCATGATTCAAAGATCACAGAAAATGATTTGCTGCAAATGGCTGCAAGTTTAGAGCGTCATTCTGAACATCCATTGGCGTTGGCAATAATTGGTGCTGCAAAAGATAAAAATATTAATTTACTTAAGGTTAAGGAATTTAAAGCCATTACAGGCATGGGGGTTACAGGCAGAATTAAGAATCAAAAAATATCGCTTGGTAATAAATCACTAATGGATAGTCTTCAGATTCCGGTAGACTCTTTATTAAAAAAAGCAGATGAAATAAGAAGCTCAGGGGCAACAGTTATGTTCTTAAGCGATGAAGACAAAGCGCTTGGATTTATTGCCGTCAATGATCCTATCAAAGAATCGACTTTGCCGGCCATCAAAAAGCTACATAAAATGAATATGCAGATCGTTATGCTCACCGGTGACAATAACGTCACGGCTAAATCAGTTGCAGATAGACTCGGTATTAATGATTACAGAGCCGATGTTTTGCCAAATGATAAAGCAAGAATTGTACAAGAATACAAAAATAAAGGCTGCAAAGTTGCTATGGTAGGAGATGGTATTAACGATGCCCCGGCATTAAGTTCCGCACATGTTGGTATTGCAATGGGTAGTGGGACTGACGTTGCTATGGAAAGTGCTGGCGTGACTTTAGTTAAAGGAGATTTATTGAAATGCGTAAGCGCTATTGAGTTATCGCGCGCTACAATGAGTAATATAAGGCAAAATTTGTTTTTAGCTTTTGTATATAACGCGCTTGGTGTCCCTATTGCTGCGGGAGCATTATATCCATTTCTAGGTATATTGCTATCACCTATTTTTGCAGCAGCTGCTATGTCTCTTAGTTCTGTTAGCGTTATTGGTAATGCGCTTCGATTAAATTTAAAAAGGGTTGATCTATGAAAAAAATTGCATGTTTTCTGTTATCTTTTGTGATTTTAGGCGCTAGTAGCGCTTATGCTAAAGTTGTTACATATCAGTTTGATATTAATACGAAGTCTGTGAACTTTACAGGTGAAAGCGTTGTTGCATTAGCTATTAATAATCAAATACCCGGTCCAACAATTGAAGCGACAGTTGGTGATACTTTAGAGGTCACTTTCAATAATAAAATGGATACAGAAACATCAATTCATTGGCATGGTATCTTGCTGCCAAATGATCAAGATGGAGTTCCTTACTTAACCACTCAGCCAATTGCACCGCATTCCTCATTTACGTATCGATATAAAATTACGCATCATGGCACCTATTGGTATCACTCTCACACAGGCTTGCAGGAGCAGCGTGGTATATATGGCTCTCTTGTTTTTCATCCAAAAGATGGAGAGCGTGTAAAGTCGGACAAGGACTATGTCGTTGTTTTATCTGATTGGACTAATGAAAATCCGAATCAGGTTTTAGCTAATCTTAAAAAAGATGGTGATTACTACGCCCTTAAGAAAGGCAGCGTTCAGTCATGGGATAAAGTCATTAGCAATGGCTCACAAGCCATTAAAAACCGTCTTCAAGGATCATGGTCTCGCATGGGGCCGAATGGATCTATCAGATGTTGGGTATGATGCTTTTTTAAGTAATGGGAAAAAAGAGGAAACGCTAAACGCGCATAAGGGAGACAAGGTTCGAATTCGTCTCATTAATGCAGCAGCGTCCAGCTATTTAAATGTAGAATTTTCAGGTGGCCCAATGACAATTGTTGCTGCTGATGGAGTTGATGTTGAACCGCTTCAGGTACAAAGGTTACGTATAGCAATAGCTGAAACATATGATGTCATTGTTCCAATTAGTGACAATAAATCTTATGAGCTTCGTAGCTCCTCAGAAGATGGTACAGGACACTCTTCAACATTTATTGGCAATGGTGAAAAGGTTTTTGCGCCAGATATACCAAAACCAAATTTATTTTTAATGGATCACTCTCAGCATGGCAACCACGGTTCTCATAACAACTTGCGGGCGCAATGTCAATGCCAGCGACAATCAAACATCAAATGCCGCAACATTCAGGGCATAAAATGGAAAATATGAATTCCCATGATATGCATGCGGGACATGATATGCATCAGATGCAACAGACAAGCGCAAAACAAGATCAGCCCCCTCATCATATGCAGAATGTAATTGAGTACATGACTGATTATGAAAATTTACGCGCCGTAAAAGATACCTCTTTTGATAAAAATAAACCACAAAGGGAGGTTATTCTAAACCTAACTGGAAATATGGAGCGTTATGTTTGGAGTTTTGATAATAAGACCTTAGCAGAATCGGATAAAATTATGATAAAGCATGGTGAGATTGTTAGATTTGTTCTTCAAAATCAAACAATGATGCATCACCCTATACATTTGCATGGTCATTTCTTTAGAGTCATTAATAAACAAGGCGATCGCAGCCCTTTAAAGCACACAGTTAATGTTCCACCAATGGATAAAGTTATTATTGAGTTTGATGCTAATGAAGAAAAAGATTGGTTCTTTCATTGTCATAACCTTTATCACATGAAAGCAGGGATGGCTCGGGTTATTTCTTATGAGGGAACAACTCAGGCAACACCAGAAACATTGGCAAAAATTGCGCATGATGGTTGGTTTTTTAGTGGTGATATCTCAGCGCTTTCTAATATGACTATCGGGATGTTAAAGACTTCCAATACCAGAAATTCCATTGAATTTGAGTATGATTATAATTATAAAAAAGAATATGACGCAGAAGGTGTTTTATGCCAGGAGTATCACTCGTTTTTTAGATGTTTATGCTGGTGGTAATTTTGAGCGTGAAGGAGAAAGACGAAAAAGCGGAAAATACAGCCATTGTTGGTATTAGGTATGTATTGCCCATGCTTATAGAATCCAATTGCTCATTAATTCTAAAGGCAAGGTGCGGTTGGCTCTTGGTATGAATCTTCAGTTAACCGAAAGAACCAAATTTGGCTGGTCTTATAATACAAACAAAGAATATCGTTTCAATCTTGCTTATGAAATCAATAAAAAAATGTTGCTTGCAGCAACTTATGACTCCGATTTCAAGTGGGGCGTGGGATTAAGAGTCAGGTTTTAATTGGCAATAATTGGCGCTTTTATAAAATTTGCAAACCAAACATCTCCTCCTGCTCATTCCATAGCAGCGGCACGTTATTCATCAGATCGGCGAGTTTAAGGTGCCGTGGTTGGGTACCATCGATAATTGCCTCTTTTAATTTTGGTGCTAGAAAATTAAGGCGCAAGATTAGCTGCGCATATTTGGCGGTGATGGACTCACGTTCGCATAATTCTTTCATACCGCTATATTTTCCAGACTTTAATTGTCGCTGCCACAGATGGGCTTTAACAAGGGCTTTAAGCAAAGTCATATCAACGCCAGAATCATCAGCTGGTGGTTGCACGCCTTCTGGTGCTAATACCATTTTGCGGCCACCACGTTTTTTTAATTTTAACGGCATAAATACAGACATTTCGCCATCTTTAATGCTGGTTTCAATCATGCCATTACCTCATCTTGCGTTTCTAAAACCAGACTATGCAATCCTTCTTGGTTAATTCTAACATCAACACCATCAGTGCCAACTAGCACAGTGCGGATTAAAGTCTGGATAATTTTTTGTTGTTCTATTGGAAATAAATTTTGCCATACGCCATCAATATCTTTTAGAAGTTCAAATACCTGTGCTTTATTAAGACCAGCTTGTTCTAGCAATATACTGGTTTGTGCTACAATTCCTGGGGATTTTAAAATGTGGCGCACTTGTTTAATAACAAAATGCTCAACCTCACCTGCGGCTAAATAAGAGCCAATTCCATTACAATCTTTGCCTCTGAGCACATTACTGCAAACATAATAGCGGTACTGGCGATTTTGCTTGGCAGTATAGGTGGGCGTCATTGGTACATTACCAAGCAGAACATTGGATCACGCCTTTTAATAACATCGGCGCTTTACCAAAGGCTGAGTTACGTTTGGGCGCCTTTTTAAAAGTCTCTTGCACCTGGTCCCATAGTTCCTGGCTAATAATTGCATTATGTAAACCATCAAATAATTTTTCTTTATGCCGAATTTTACCCATGTAAACAGGATTGGTTAGAATGCGCCGTAATGATGCTTTGGTGAATTTAGCCCCACCAATGAGCTTGCCGTTTTTAGTGGTAAATTGCTTAGTTCTATGGCCTTCGTCGTTTAATTCTCGGGCTAAATGCGTAGCTGATGCCAGCACTAAAAATCTTCTAAATATATGCTCAATTAAATTTTGATCTTTCTGATTAATAATTAATTTGCGGTCAATGATGTCATAGCCAAGTGGCGGATTACCACCCATCCACATGCCTTTTTGTTTAGAGGCTGCAAATTTATCGCGGATCCGCTGGCCTGTTAATTCTCTTTCGTACTGCGCAAAGCTTAATAATACATTGAGCATCAATCTGCCCATAGAATTAGCGGTATTAAAACTTTGGGTAACCGATACAAAAGTTACATTGTGCTGATCAAACAAATCGACAATTTTAGCAAAGTCCAATAGCGATCTAGATAGCCTGTCTATTTTATAAACAATAACACAATCTATTAAACCGGCGGCAATATCTTCAAATAATTGCTGCAAGGCTGGGCGCTCTAAGGTTCCACCGGAAAAGCCGCCATCATCGTAGAGCTTATCAATTATTTGCCAGCCTTCATGTTGCTGGCTCTTGATATAGTTTTCACCGGCTAAACGCTGGGCATCTAAGCTGTTAAATTCTTGCTCTAATCCTTCCTCATGGGATTTTCTGGTATAAATGGCACATCTAGTCATAAATTACGCAGCGCCTCTTGTTCTTAATCCAAAAAACAACGGACCATTCCAGCGGGTGCCGGTAATTCTTCTGGCAATTGCAGATAATGATTTATAGGTTTGCCCGCGATAGACAAATCCATCTTCTGCTACCAGAACCTCATAATTAACGCCTTGGTATTCGCGGATCAATTTAGTGCCAACAGCAGGCTTACCATTTAGCATATGATTTGAAAATTTCTTGCCCTTTTCCATTTGGTTAGCCATAGCATCTAATGTGGCAGCAGGCTTTTCTGTCATCGGGCCATAGGCTAATTCCTGCAAGCGATGGGCTAGCCGTGGGATTAGGTAATTCTTCTGATATGGTGGTGCAGGTTCATCAAATAACTGCTGCCATAATTGCTTCAGTTCTTGTATGGGCTGATTTTGTAGTGCCAGCACCTGCTTTATTGTTGACGATTTTTTATTCATATCACCTCAAATAGTTGGTTTACTTCAATTTTGGCTCTACAGTAACGCTTCATTTCGGAGAAAAGTCCAGAGAAGAAGCAGGTTTTAGCTCAGTTTCTGGCTTCTTCTCCAAAACTGTCTCCCGAAGCAGGCTATTTGCTATGATTTGGGCGATTAGCTTAATTTGGTTTGGTGCCTTATTTTTCTGCATTTACCGCGAACTCCATGTAATTTGTTGCCTAAGTGTTATTTACAGGGAACACCTCTCAAACGTTCACCCATTAATTGAAATTCTCCGCTTGACTATCCTAACAAATGTTAGGTAATATAAAATGGTGTTTGAAAAAAGGATTTATCTTGATGACTAAGGAAGCGCATATGAAACCAGGACCTAAACCCACGGTGGGTCTAACTCAGGCCCAGCGAGATACCATGCGGGTTATCCGCCAATATCAACAGCAGCACGGCATGTCGCCGACTGTACGCGATGTTGCTGATGCTAGGGGTATCAAAAGCTCTAGTGCTATTGAAATCATCCAGCAGCTGGAATCTAAGGGCCATCTCAAACGCGGTAAAGGCAAAGCTCGGGCTATTGAACTGATAGAGCCAGTAACGTCTATGCCTGTGATTTCACAGGTGGTACCGGTTGAGATTTTAGGCCAGGTAGCAGCTGGTCACCCAATACTTGCGATAGAAGACAGACGTGGTGAATTTCTAGTGGATACAACAATTGCCAGAGGTCATTGTTTTGCACTGGAGATCACAGGCGACAGTATGATTGATGCGGGTATTGATGATCGGGATTTTGTGATTGTGCGCAGCCAAGAGACGGCGATAAATGGTGAGGTTGTTATTGCTTTATTGGATGATGATGAAGCAACCTGTAAAACTTTTTATAAGCTGGATCGGCACATTGAGTTAAAGCCTGAAAACAAGGCTTATCCGGTTATTGTTGTCCCACCGGAGCGGCCATTTAAAATTCTAGGGAAGGTAATTGCAATTCGAAAAACGGAGGTTAAATATGCAAACGGCAGTGGTAACAACTAACTTTCAAATAACGCCAAGTCGCAGGTTCTGGGAGCATGATTTGGAACTACCTATTGAAAGGTTAATGACAGAATATAGTGATGTTTCATCACGGCAAAATTGGATTGAATCTTTATCTGGCAGGCAGCTTACCGTGTTGTATGCTGCAAGTAACGATCTGGATTTTACCCAAGAGATACCGCTTTCTAAGATGCGGCAAATGCTAGTGGAAAAGTCAGAACAGCTATTTGATTACTATCTGGTGAACCGCTTTAACCATGCAAAATTAGAAACCGCTGTATCTGATATTGCCAAAGAAATTTTAAGTGATGAGTTGCTTGAATTCTGCCTTGTGAAGAATAACAAATACGATAAGAAATCACTGCTATTTGCTTTGTTTAAGCAAAAGCCAGATGCGCTTAAAAATATTTATCACTATGACAAAATTCACAAAAAAGGTTTTGCAGCTTTTGTGCTGATGAATCCACCAAGGCAACGTGAGCTTAATTTTGCTGAATTTGTTTTATCATCCCCAATAACTAAAATTTTAGAAAAATACGATGCAAGTTTAGGCGATGGCTTTGAGAGCACCTTGCAAGACGTCTTTTTGCATAACGATAGATTGTACTTATTTATTCGCCGGGCAAGTGATGAGGATGTGCTGCTAAACTGCGATCAGCTATTGCATGGGCATAAACCGGAATGGGCTATTATTGATTTTGCAGCCAATGGAAACCAGGTTAATATCTGCGCTAAATGTCCGCAAAAATCAGTGTTTATTACCAATGCCTTAGTCAGCGATTATTTTGGCAAAGAGCTAATATTTGTTGATGCCAGTGATGTGAATTTTAGCAGGCAGGTTGAGCGCTTTATTCGCCATAGTGCATCGCATCAGGCTGATGAAATCAAATTATTTGAAATTAGGTTTCGATCGCCATATTTGCACAACAATACCGAGATTGTGATCAGCACCTGCCCGCATGATTCTATTGCTGAGGATTTACAAGCAATTCAAGCAGCGGTTGGTGATATTTTAGCTGATATTACTGCAGTGGATTCCATCAAGGTCTTGTATAAAAATAAGCGCATTACTCTGTATTTTAGGTGTTTGGATGAGGCATGCGATCATATCCGCATCTGTTACTCAGAGCATGTGCTGGATAAAAATGCTAGGGAAGCTTTTAAATCATGGATGAGGACAACATATGGGCTTAAGGTATTACCAAAAGCAAGGTGCTGTTACTGATGCGATTAAAGCATTAATTATGCATCAGGGATCGTGGGTAGATTTAAATCAGGAATATCAAAATGCGTTGATGTTTTTGCAAGAAAATAATTTTGCACACTCGCATTCTAGCTGTTTTGTTAAATGCTACAATCAGCGCGATGTTGAAGATTTAAAATTTGTCAGCAATCATGACTGCCATAACCAAATTTATATTGAGCCTGATTTTGATGAGGATTGTGATGATTTGGTTTGTGATAGCTGTGGCCGGTATATTCTGCCGAACACCCATAGCAAGCAGCGATTTGTTGAGACTTCAGTAGAGCTAAACTACAAGGTCTTTGAGAATTTTATCGAAGACAGTATGCGCCAACAAGAAATAGCTTTTCATAGGCTATCTACAGGCATTTATGCTGTTATGAGCCCGCATGGTCTTGCAACTATTGTGGTTATGGATCTCTGTAATGATTATCGCTATTTAACAGTGGATAAGCTAAAGGCTAGCCCAACATTGTTGTTAAATATTCGAGATAAATTGCCTAAAACTGGGTTAGAGGTACAACGACTATCGGTTGCTGATTTTGTTGTGATGCCAGAAATCTTAGCAGATAGTATTATGGCAACTTGCAAACAAGGTGTTGCTGATAATTTACCAAACCAATCAGCCAGCATATTGCCATTCCCTGCAATAAATTTGGCAGAGCCAAAGGCTGCATCAGAAGAAAAATACCTGGAAATTAAGATTAATGATGCTGGCGTTAGTATTAATGATATTGTGGTTGTTGGCAGACAAGCTAGTTCTCGCTTGTTGATTTTCCGATTGCTGCTAGAGCAATATTGGCAGGATTTTGAGGTCGCTAAACCGCCAGAGCAACATAGTTTTCTCAACATGAATCAGCTATCTGATTTGATGGAACCACATGTTGGTATGATTAATGATTTAGAGCAGCAAATCAGGCGGCCATTAAATAAAATGCAGAAAGTGATCCAGGATACTTTGGCCAAAGAGTTAGGGCTGCCCGTCCAGCGTCATGATGTCATCGAAATGCGCGGCTGGCCAGGCTGTAATAATAAACAAGAATTTGGTTATCGCTTAAACCCGCATACTTTACTTTTTAGAAAGTGAAGAAGCATCTAGCCATTTTTGCTCTTTACTATCACTACTGGTTGTTTTAATTAGTAATCCTTCAGCAAGCAATTCATTAGCCAATGCCTCTATCTTATGACGGCTCAAAGTATGTAACTCTACCGGCAAGCGCGCACGCTGCTTAAAAAGCCCAGGCTCACCTGTATGCGTAAATGGTACGCCATCACTTGCAGCATCTTTAATTGCATCAATCAATGTTTGTTTTAAATAATCAGGGGAAAAGCCACCTGTTGGAACAAAAACACCATCTTGCCATTCCAGATTTAGATCTTCTTGCATAGGACCATAGTTTGATTTTTTACGGCTTAAAATTCTAGTGTTGCCATTTTCCTGATTAGAGGCTCTGGAGAAATACCAGCGCGATCTAACTGTGTTATTCCAAGCGGTAGAGCCACCTGTGCCTGTTTTACGCTGAATACCAGAATCTGATGGATGGGCGCAAAGCAAAACAGCACCATTAATAGCGCGGGCAATACGAGCACAGCAATTTTGCACAAACTGGCGAACCTGAGAGCGATTATTTTCATTGCCGCCAAATAAATCAGCAACCGTATCTAAAATTACTAAATCTGGTTTGAAAGATTTAATATCTTCAAGTAATTCCTGATAAAACATCGTGAGCTGGCCTGCATCTTTGCCATCAAAAATCATCAATAAATTATCAGCGCCAACTCTTGAAATCATACGTAGATTATCTGTTAAATCTGACATTTCCACATCAAAATAGCTGTTGATTGCATGTTGCCTGCGCCATAATTCTTGCTCGTCATCTTCACAAAGCAGTGCATAAACTTTTGCTTGTTGTATAGGTAAATTAAGCCAAGGCGAACCTGTTGCAACCGCTGTCATCAGTTGCTGTGATAGCAGTGATTTGCCAACGCCACCATCGCCATAAATGGCCGTCACATAACCTTTAGGCAGCCATTCTTTAATCACCCAATTACGCTCTGGCGGTAGTGCTTGCCAGTTACGAAGATCAATCGCTTCAATGTTAGATCGTT
>CAVXJA010000007.1:0-97500 GCA_963762045.1 uncultured Alphaproteobacteria bacterium
TGTTCAAAGGAAGGCTTAAATGGCTTATATGATAAGCTCGCTTTAAAAACTTCTATAACTAAAGAAATTTTTAAATTTAAGACGCAAATCAAATTTACTAAAAAAGATAATGGCTTTAGCTTAGAGGATATGAAAAATGTTATCTTAGATCCTAAAAAATTACGTGAAGAAGATCATAAATTATATGATGAAATGAGTAATACGGACGAATCTCAGGACGAATCCCAGGATGCTCCTGCTGCTAATAATGCTCCTGCTGAAGGCGATCCGATTAAAAAAGGTAAGGAAGAAGTTGGTTCTCCCGCTACTAAAAAATCTAAATTAGAGCATAGCATGCAAGATGATGCTATTTCTACTAATAATGCTCCTGCTAAAGGTGATGCGATTAAAAAAGGTAAGCAAGAAGTTAATGCTCCCGCTACTGCTAATGCTCCTGCTAAAACTGATCCGATTAAAGAAGGTAAGCAAGAAGTTAATGCTCCAAGCGCTATGGAATATTACGATAATATTCCTATGGGTGAGGGTGATAGTAGTTCAGACATAGAATAAGCTATATAGGCAATTATAGTTAATTAGTATTTAAGGTTTGAGTAAGAGCGGATAGAGCAAGTCTATATACTAGAGAGGATGTGAAGCGGCACTCGCAATCCCCTCAAAGCTCAATTTTTTGACTATGGTAATAGTTCAGATACAGATTAGGCTATATAATTAATTAGTATTTGATGTCCCTTGCATGCGCAGATAGAGCGCTTGCTTTATACTAAAGCTCTAGCGCGAAGCGGCGCTCGCAATCCTGGGAGCCTCGAATAGTTATTGACTATATATAACTTTTGTATGAATTAAAATTACTCAATGGTAGATTATTTATGTCTCAATTATTTTCATCATTTTTTTTGCTATCGTTTTGTCATCATAATTTTGATGAACTTTAGCGCATATTTTTGCAGCAAAATTTTCTCTTAGACTTTTATCCTCTGCTAATGTTTTCATCGCATGAAATAAACTAGTCACATCTTTTACTTTTATTAGCAATCCATCTTCACCATGCTTGATTAAATCTCTCCCACCAGGTGCATCTGTCGTGATGCTTGCCCGTTTGCAGGCGCCAGCTTCAAGGAGGCTACGGCTTAAGCCTTCTCTGTATGATGGTAAAACAGCAACATGGCTTTGTTTCCAAATGGATGCTATATCATTTATATGTCCTAGATATTTTATATTGCCCTTTGCATGCTCCTCTAAGAGCAAGCTTTCCTTTATAGCCGTTTTATTATCGGCGTCAGGTGCTCCGCAAAGCCAAAATTCAGCATTGATTTTGGTTTGCTTTAGAATTTTAGCCGCTTCAATAAATTCTAAAATTCCTTTATCTTTAAGCATGCGACCAACGAACGTAAATATAATCTTATCACTTGGCGGGAAATCTTGAGGAGAAAATTTTTGTAAATCTATTCCAACAGAGCATTGGTTATGTATGTTTTCATATGAAGCGATTTTTAATTTTTTTAATAATTGACAATCATCTGAGTTTTGCGCTATATATTTTACATTTTTAAATATAGCGATGAATTTCATAACTATTACTAGCCATAATTTAATTATCCTGTAAATAAACTTATCGCTAGTAAAAATTAGCCCCATTCCTAAAAAGCAATTAATGAGCTTAGTTTTTCTTAAAAAAATACTCGCCAGTCCACCATAAATTATAGGCTTTAAGGTGAAATTACATAAAATATCAGGCTTAAACTTATGAATTTTAAAACAAATTTTGATTAAATTAATTAGCTCAAGAATTGGATTTATACTGCTTCTAGCAAAATTAATTTTTATAGTATCAAAGCCTCTATCTTTTATGTCTTCATAATGATTTTCATAGCAGCACATTATGCATATATCATAGCCTTTCGCTTTCATAGCTAAGGCTATGGGCATAAGGTGATGGTAAAAATGTGAATCACTACTAGCAAATAATAAAATTTTTTTCATTGAAAATTTGTACTTTATTGATTATTTTCTTTAATATTCGTGATTTTATAACTTAAATAAATCATCATCTTATATTAGCTTATTGCAATTTGCTATAATAAATTGCATATCTAATACTTACTATAATAAATATTTAAGAGCAGAAAATATTATGTCAAATTTTTTAATAACTGGTGGGGCTGGATTCATAGGCTCTCATTTAGTAGAACATCTACTCGCAAAGGGACATTATGTATATGTTATTGATGATTTTTCAACAGGATCTTTAGATAATCTTCCTAAGCACTCAAATCTAAATGTAACTAAGTCCTGCATAACTGAGGAAAATCTAATTAAACATATGCCGGGTAGAATCGATGGTGTTTTTCATTTAGCTTCAATAGCTTCTGTACAAAAATCTTTTGATGAATGGGTATATGCTAATTTGGTCAATTTAAATGGTACGATCAATATCTTTAACCTTGCAAGTGATCTATGCGCTCCTGTTGTGTATGCATCATCTGCAGCAGTATACGGCGATAATACTAGCTTGCCTATCGGTGAAAATCAACCGGTAAATCCTTTATCACCTTATGCGATGGATAAATATTCCTGCGAAATTCAAGCAAAATTATTCGCTAAGGAGAAAGGCCTGAGATCTTATGGCCTACGTTTGTTTAATGTATATGGCGATAGGCAGGCTAAGAATTCTGACTATTCTGGGGTAATTACAATTTTTAGAGATCTAATTAAAAGCAATAAAGAAATCACAATTCATGATGATGGTAATCAAAGTAGGGATTTTATCCATGTTAAAGATGTAGTCCGGGCTATGGAACTTGCAATGGATAATGCAACTATTGAAGCAAGTTTTGCTAATATTTGCACTGGTAACTCACTAAGTATAAATCAAATTATAGAAAAAATTTCTAAATTTGCAAAAATCAAAGGGCGCGTTTATTCAAAAGCTTTAACTGGCAGCATTAGACATTCGTTAGGTAATCCTGCAAAAGCATATAAAGAATTAGGGTTTAAGGCGGAATTAAGCATAGATAATTTTTTGAAAGAATTTTTTAAATAACTAATATTTTCTATTGAAAGAAATTTTTAATCTTTCTTAGCAATGATGATATCCGCTTTTAGATTACCTTGTTCCATCATATCTATAATATTTTTTATATAGCTAAGTAAAAAATTTATTTCTTCAATTTTAAAGCCTGCTGCTAATATTTTTTTCTCATCGGAAACAATATCATGATGCACTTTTTTATACCATAATAAATATTCTGCACTAACATCTTCAATTGCTAAAATATCCCAATGAATGTAGTTCATTACATTCTTTGTATGGCTAATATTTAATGGAAATTTAGGATCATTATTAAGTTTATGAAAATTAAGATGACTACCCTCTTTAATTGAAAAATCCATTATCGCTAGAATTCCATGCGTCTTAGTCACATGTTTAATTTTTTGCCATAAGTTGATTTTTTCCTCTACTGCACTTGCAGTATTTATTAAAAATATTAAAGAAAAATTATCAGCGTAAAATAGATCATTAATTTGACGCGCATCACCCAAAACAAAATAATTATCAGGATATTTTATTTTTGCTTGATGAATATTTTCAAGTTTTATATCTATACCACATATTTTATCATAGCCAAATTTTTTAATATAATCCACTTGCTCTCCTGCGTTGCAACCGATCTGTAGGCTATTCTCGTTTTTAACATTTCCTACATACATATCAATTGTAGTTAGTAATTTTGATATAGCTTCCTCACCTCCGCTCTGCTGCAAGCTATTTATGCCCATAAATTTTAATATAGCTTTAGCTTCTTCTGGATAAGTTATAGGCTTTTCCTTTGCAGCTGAAGCCTCTGCATTTAATGTTAATAGGAAACAGCAATAGGTTAAAAATACCACTCTGATAAGATGTATATTAATATAATACATACGTAAAACCTTGTAAGAAATATTAATAATATTGTAATATTAATATATATAAATATCAAATATTAATTAATATTCTAATGACAGATAAACAAAACTTTTCCTACAATCCTCTTGAACATGAATCCGAGCAAAATGAACAAACACCGTTCTGGGATATTCATAAATTCTTCTTGTTAATAGGTATAATATGTACAATTATATCAGTTTTTTTGAGCCATTCGATTGTGGGGGAAACTAACGATAAAATTGATAAAATTGAGGAAGATATCAATGCTGATAGTGTTGAAATTGATCGCTTATGGCAAAGGCAGCAAGAATTAGAAATGAGGAGCGCGACAAGTTATTTACTTGGACTTGTTTCAAGCAATAACATTACCCATGGCTATATAGATGATACTTTAAGATATTTTGTAATATCCGATGAAGATAAAAATAACTTAACTAAAATGGAACTGGTTAAGAAATATACTGAGATTAAAAAAAGGGAGATTATGGATAAGATTGATATGATATATATCAATACCACTATGCAGCAAGCAAAAATAGTTAAACTTAAAAAAGAGAATGATAAAATTAATACAATATCGCTATTTTTTCAAATTGTAGGCTTAATATTTGTTTTATACAGGCATGATCATTAATTATGAGAAACGAAACAGTTGAGATGTTTAGCCAATAAAACTGAGCTTTGAGGGCGGGCTACTAGCTCCGCGCTCACCTTTAGTGCGCACGCTTCGCTCATGTTCGTGCGTGCGGGGAACCTCAGTTTAATTAACTATATATAAACCCCTAGCGCGCTAAGGCCCGCTCACTCTTATACCTCAAATAATTAATCCTATATCCCTTACCATTCCCCTGCATTTGGCAATGGAAGGATCACCGTGAATAGCGCGCCAATTCCGCCGCTTTCAACCGTAATACGGCCACCATGCGCTAAGATGGCAGATTTGCACAGTGCAAGGCCCACTCCCCGTCCTTCCGCCTTGCTGCTGGTGGCTTCGCTCATCTTAAATGGCTTGAATATATCGTATAATTCATGCTTCTCTATTCCCATACCCTGATCCTGCACCATCAATATCGCTGAATCCACATTCCTCATCACCTTAACCACAATCAATCCCCTATCGCTGAACTTTATCGCATTGATCACTAAATTATCCACCACCTGTCTCATATAATTTGGATCAACCGGCACTAACACCTCAGGCGCGATTATCATCTTAATATCTATCGGCTTATCTTTCATATACACTTTCATGCATTTCTTAACTCTTTCACTCACTAATTCCCCGAGATTCATCGTCTTCTTATTCAGCTTCACCTTATGCACATCCAGCATCGCTAAATCCAGCATATTTAAGATCATGCTCGAAAGACGTGTCGAGTTCTTAATCACTTCATTTGAAAGCATTTGCACTTGCTTATCTTCCATCTTATCTAGGCTTTCCGCTAGCATCTCAGTAAAGTTTATCACATTACCCACCGGAAGGCGCAGCTCATGCGTCACATTATTCAGTATTCGTTCCGAAGTCTCTCCTAATCGCTCTATCTCTTTTTGCTGATCACTCACCTTTTCGCTATAGAAATTTACCTGATCGCTTAAATCAGCCTTATCGGCGCTTAGCTGCTTTATCTGCGTTTTATAATCATCAGTTGTGCTGGATAAGAAAATTACTTCACTCTTAAAATGAGCAGCTTCTTCTTCGGTATATTCTAAATATTCTTGCTTAGGTTTAACAAACATTATGATTGCCGTGCTCACTAATACAAGAAGATACACCATTACTGATTCAGGCGACCCAGGGTCAAACTTCCATATGTAAGGACCATAAACATTACTGTAAAGTTTCATGCTTAAGATAAACCCAAGTGGAAGCCCTATAAAAGATACTTGCCACTTATATAAAGTTATAAGTACAAGTATATTTAATAAAGCAATTAAACTTTGTAATAAATTAAAGTCACTTAATAAAACAAAAAATCCACTGAATAATATTAACATATAAAATAATGCCACCGGCCACCAAAAATGCATGATCCCTTCTCGGATTTTATGGCTTATGCTTTGTGGCCAAAGTGGATAAATAGTTATAACTGTGCCCGTTATAAGCATTATAGGGAATATTATTGACAGCAAATATTTACCAGGTCCTAGCAAACTTGTGTGAACCGAGAACATTGTAATTATTGTAAATAAAATAAAATATACGCCCGTTCTTAAATATATGCCTTCGTATTTTGGGTTTAACCCACGAATATATTGCAATATGCTAAAATTCTTAACCTCCTCCCAATATAAAGCACGCTCCTTTTTAGCCTTCTCCCTTTCTTTTTTCATAAACTTTATTCCTGGCGTCTCCACCCATCCGCCCTCCTCTCCGAGTAGATAATGCGCTGAGAAAAAACAAATTAAATTTGATAGCATTGCTAATAACACTCCTACTGTACTTGCTGAAATATTATCAAATGAAATTGCCAAAAATTTCCATAAAAGATTGGATATTAAGCCAGCACTCATACCAATTAGAGCTGATTTTGTAGTACTTCTGAAACCGATTATAGCCATTAGTATAATTGGGGTCACTAAAGGATAATAAAAACTATTTGCTAAAATAATTAAGCTTAATAAATCAGTCTCTACTAAAGATAAAAATATAGCTCCTATGCCTAAGAAAAAAGCAAAAATTCTAGATATTAAAATTTCTGATATAGGACCTTTAGCAAATACTTTACATATATCATTAGTGAATAACACACTTGAAACATTTATTCTTGAGTCAGCTGTGGACATTGTAAAAGCTATCAAAGCAGCTATGAATGCGCCTTTTAATCCTTGATAACTATACGTATTAATTATATGACTAAGTAACGCAGATTTTTGTATAGAACTATCCATAGTATGAATCAAAAAGGGTATCCAAGCAATTAATACTTCTATTAATATTAGAAAAATTCCACTAATAATAAATGCTTTTTGCACCTGCTCTAAATCTTTACCAACTGCAATCCTTTGAAATATTGGCGCTGAAATAGTTGGTATTGAAAAATATACAAATAATAAAATTATATCCCAATATTTAGGGTTTTGAATGCTAAATACTGTTTGGAAATTAAACTTACTTTCTGATAATCCACTTATAACGCTATGCCCATGTGAGTAAAAATCATTCCATATTACAAAGCTTAGTAAGGGCAAAATAACCCCAAATGTAAAAAATTGTAACATGTCTGTAAAAGTTACTGCTCTGATTCCCCCAAATGCAGAATAGAAAGTTGTGATACCTCCAGCAAGTATTATTGATTCAACTGCAGATATTGATAGAAAGTTTCCAATAACATTTCCGAAAACTTTAAATTGAACTGCTATAACACCTATAGAGCCTATGGTTCCAGCTATAGCTGTAATAACTCTTACTTGCAATCCATACATATCACCCATAGCTTCTGCTATAGACATTTTGCCCAAAAATTCATTCATTCTAGGCACAAGATAAATGGCTAAGATTATTGCTGAAATTCCCCCACCTACTGAAGCAAGTAAAAAACTTAATCCATCGCTAAAAGTCATGTTTAAAGTGGTCATAAAGCCACTGCCACTTGCCCAGGTAGCTACAATGGTAGATATGAGCGCCGCATTAGAAAAATTCCTGCCACCAAGCGCATAATCTTTTAGTGTTTTAACATCCTTACCATGGCCCATGCCGACTAATATTGTTAAGAGTAAAAAACTTACAACAATTGCAATATCTATATTAAATTCCATATATTTCCTATTACTTAAAATCAATTATATAACTATCATATGTCAATTAGTATTTAGCTCACCCGCAAGCGTGGACATGAGCTAGCTATATTATCCCTACTAAAGCGCTTTATCAAAGAAGCTAGCTCTAACGCCTTAGAGACCTCTTAATAGTTATTGACTACTATATATAAACCCCTAGCGCGCTAAGGCCCGCTCACTCTTATACCTCAAATAATTAACTATATCCCTTACCATTCCCCTGCATTTGGCAATGGAAGAATCACCGTAAATAATGCGCCAATTCCGCCGCTTTCAACCGTAATACGGCCACCATGCGCTAAGATGGCAGATTTACACAGCGCAAGGCCCACTCCCCGTCCTTCCGCCTTGCTGCTTGTCGCTTCGCTCATCTTAAATGGCTTGAATATATCGTATAATTCATGCTTCTCTATTCCCATACCCTGATCCTGCACCATCAATATCGCTGAATCCACATTCCTCATCACCTTAACCACGATCAATCCCCTATTGCTGAACTTTATCGCATTGATCACTAAATTATCCACCACCTGTCTCATATAATTTGGATCAACCGGCACTAACACCTCAGGCGCGATTATCATCTTAATATCTATCGGCTTATCTTTCATATACACTTTCATGCATTTCTTAACTCTTTCACTCACTAATTCCCCGAGATTCATCGTCTTCTTATTCAGCTTCACCTTATGCACATCCAGCATCGCTAAATCCAGCATATTTAAGATCATGCTCGAAAGACGAGTTGAATTCTTAATCACCTCATTTGAAAGCATTTGCACTTGCTTATCTTCCATCTTCTCTAAGCTTTCCGCTAGCATCTCGGTGAAGTTTATCACATTACCCACCGGAAGGCGCAGCTCATGCGTCACATTATTCAGTATTCGTTCCGAAGTCTCTCCTAATCGCTCTATCTCTTTTTGCTGATCACTCACCTTTTCGCTATAGAAATTTACCTGATCGCTTAAATCAGCCTTATCGGCGCTTAGCTGCTTTATCTGCGTTTTATAATCAGTCGTAGCATTCGACAGATAAGTAATCTCATTTTTTAAATGCTTCGCTTCTTCCTCACCATATTCTATATATTCTTGCTTAGGTTTAACGAACATTATGATTGCAACTCCAAGCATCGTAACCAAATATACCATCACTGACTCAGGTGATCCTGGGTCAAATTTCCACGTGTAAGGCCCATAAACATAACTATATAACTTATTGCTTAAGATTAATCCCAATGGCAAACTCACTACTGATACCTGCCATTTATATAATGTTATAACCACTAATAAGTTCAAAAATGTTACCGCAGTTAGTATTAGGTTAAAATCACTTACTAGCAGGAAAAATCCACTAAATAGCACCAGCATGTAAAATAATGCAACAGGCCACCAAAAATGCATGATGCCTTCTCGGATTTTATGGCTTACGCTTTGCGGCCAAAGTGAGTATAATGCGATTATTGTTCCAGTCACTAACATGAATGGATATATGATTGACAATAAATATTTACCAGGACCCAGCAAACTTGTATGCGTGGTGAACATTATCATGAGCGTGATAAGCACAAAATATAAACCTGTTCTTAAATATATACCTTCATACTTTGGGTTTAACCCACGAATATATTGCCATATGCTAAAATTCTTAATTTCTTCCCATTTTTCAGCGCGTGCTTTTGCCTCGTCAGCTTGAGTTTTACGCATATGCAATATGCTTGGCGTTTCAATCCAACCACCCTCTTCTTTTAATAGATAGTGGATAAATCCTAAACTTGTTATATTTATAATTAAAGCCATAAATATGCCTAAAACATCATTAGAAATATATTCAAGTTCTAAGGACATAAATTTCCAAATTATTGTAAATGCAATTGCAAGCGATATTGATATCAGAGCAGCTCGCGAGCTTGTTCTAAAACCTAGTATTGCTAATATAAATATTGGGCCAATAGTTGGAAGTGAAAAGCTAGCTGTAAATATAATTAAACTTAGTAAGTCACTATTTGTTAAAGCTAAAGCAATTGATCCAATTCCCAATGTGAATGCAAAAATTCTAGAAATGTAAACTTCCTGAATTGGCTTATTTGCAAAAACCTTTACTATGTCATTTGTCAATAATACGCTCGATACATTAATTCTCGAATCAGCTGTTGACATTGTAAAAGCAATAAGCGCACATATTATGGCTCCTTTTAAGCCAGTATATGTATATTTATTTATAATAAAACTCAATAAGTTAGATTTATCAATTGATGAATCCATTGTATAAACTAAGAATGGTATCCATACAATAATAACTTTAACTAATATTAAACATATACCTGATATTATAAAGGTTTTTTTTACTTGAATTAAATCACGACCAGCAGAAATTCTTTGAAAAACGGGAGCATCTATAGTTGGAATTACGAAATAAGCAAATAATATTACCATATCCAAAAATTTAGGGTTACCTACATCAAATATATGATTAAAATTAAATTTAGGATCTACAAGAGCTTTGCTGAGGCTATATTCAAGATTATAGAAGTCATTCCATATTACAAAACAAAGTAAAGGTATTATAACCCCAAATGTAAAAAATTGTAATATGTCAGTAAATGTAACAGCTCTAATACCACCGAACGCAGAGTAAAGGGTTGTTATACCTCCAGCAATTATTATTGAAACCGAAGGAGGAAATCCTAAAAAATTTGCAAACAACGCTCCAAAAACTTTAAATTGCACTGCGATTAGCCCTGCAGAACCTATTGTTTCTACAATTGCAGTTATTACCCTTACTTTTAAACCATACATATCTCCCATTGCTTGAGCTATTGAAATTTTGCCTAAAAATTCATTCATGCGTGGAATTAGTATATATGCTTCTGCAATAAGCGATATTCCCATACCCATTGATGCAAAAAGATAGAAAAAGCCATCTGAGTAAGTTCTACTCAACGTAGTGACAAAACCACTACCACTTGCCAGAGTTGCAACCATTGTTGCGACTAGTGCAGTTGTTGAAAAATTTCTTCCGCCGAGGGCGTAATCTTTAATATTTTTTACATCCCTACCATGGCCCATGCCTACAATAAGAGTAATTATTAAAAAAGCAGCAACAATAATTATATCTACGTCTATAATCATATTATTATCTCTCAAATTTTAAAACTTATGATTGATTTTAATAAATAATTAAGTTTTTGCAAGCAAAATTTATACTTTAAATAATTTTTTAGCAACTTATAACTTAATTAATTTATCAGAATCATTATATAGCATATGCATTGCAACTGTAATAGCATTATTAAATATTTAATTGCAAGAGAGTATACTTTTATATAAAATTAAACTATTTGGTATCAATAATAGTGTATTTTTTAAATTATTAGTTTAAATTTAGATTATAGTTAAACAAATGAATTCATGAATATTATAAAAATTTAAGATGAATTAGATTGAAGTTTGATAAAGCAACTTCTTCGCAATGAATTTAAGCGTTGGATTAAGAGAATTAATTTTCTTATAATTATTGACTATAGCATGATCAAACTAATTTTAAAAAAATATAGATTGATATCAATTATATTAATATCAATCTATACAAACCAGATTAGTTAGTCTTTATTAAAAATATTGATTTAATAAAAAACTCTATAGTTAATTAAACCCGAGTCCCAAGCAAGCGCGCACATGAGCGAAGCCTATACACTAAAGGCGGGCGTGAAACTAGCGCTCGCCTCGGGAGCTCGAGTTTAGTGACTATAACTAATCTTTTTTGGCTTTAGCTTTTGTAGTTGCTTTTTTAGCAGGAGCTTCAGCAGCCTTCTTAGTTTCAGTTTGAGAAGTTGCTGGGCTAGAATTCACATTTGCCGCATTATTTTTAGCCGCGTTATTCTTTTTGCTATTAAAGAATAATTTTTCAGGTATTCTTGCAGCTTTACCTTTCAAGTTTCTTAAGTAGAATAATTTAGCGCGTCTTACCACACCGCGTTTTACTACAGTAACCTTACTAACTAGTGGGGAGTAAGTCATAAAACGCCTTTCAACGCCATGTCCACCGCTAACTTTTCTAACCATGAAAGATGAAGTTAAACCGCGATTCCTAACAGCAATAACGACGCCTTCATATTTCTGAATTCTTTCATTTGCTCCATCAATAATTCTAACATCCACTCTGACTGTATCACCAGCCTTAAAATCAGGAATTTCTTTATTAATAGTCATTTTTTCAATTTGTTTCTTTTCAAATTGCTCTACTTTATTTGACATTTCTCAATCTCCTTAAATATTTAATTTTGCTACACTTGCTTAATTATTTAGCAAGTCTGGTCTATTTTTCTTAGTTAGTAGTTTTGATTGCTCTAATTTCCACTTATTAATTTTAGCATGATCTCCAGAAAGCAATATCTCGGGCACTTTATTACCGCGCCAAATATTTGGCTTAGTATATAAAGGATATTCGAGCAAACTACCTTCCTCACAATTTATTTCAAAAGACTCTTCTTTAAGAGTTTCTTGATTAGCTAAAACCCCTGGAATAAGCCTGATTAAGCTATCAAGCATCACAAAAGCAGCAATCTCACCACCAGATAATATAAAATCACCAATGTTAATCTGGCAAGGATTATACTCTTGAATTATCCTTTCGTCAATCCCCTCGAAGCGACCACACAAAATAATTATGTTTTTTTGCGCTAAAATACCTCTCAAATCACCCTGCACAAGCTTTTTGCCTCGGGGTGAGGGGTAATATAAAATTGAGTCAGGTTTTTTTTCAAATGCATAATCAATTGCCTTTGATAAAACATCCGGCCTCATAACCAGACCATTTCCACCACCAATTTGGCAATCATCCACATTTTGATGTTTCGTTACGCCAAAATCGCGTATGTTAATTATATCATACGTCCATATTGATTTTTTATTAGCCTTGCCTGCAAGAGAGCAGCCTAAAGGGCCAGGAAACATCTCAGGAAATATGGTTAAAATTTGCGCGTGGAATTGACTCATTGTTAAAAATCAATGCATTTTCCATTTCTTTCCCAATCACCATACCTAGTTGGACTTAGCTTTTCATTAGCTTTATCCTCTTTGATTTTTTTTTGCTCCTTAGGAACTTCTTTAGAGACTTCTTTAGAGACTTCTTTAGAGATTGGGGCGTCTCTTTTAATTTTTTCTTTAAAATTACTTGTAGTTTTGTTCATAATCGTATATTAAAAAATAATTAAAACTATAGCATAATTTATTAAGATCGTAAAATCCTAAATTCCTAAATGCCAAAATTTTCAAATTATCATCGTCTATATTTTAATAAGACAATTGCAACTAATGCAACTTTATGCATTGATGACCCAGAAAATTATAATTATATAAAGCATGTAATTCGCTTAAAGGTTGGTAATTTCATAAGGCTTTTTAATGAAAAAGATGGAGAATATTTGGCTTCAATACAAAATATTGATAAAAATTCAATTAATCTCAATGTTGAAAAACACACAAGGCTGCCATTAAATCAAGCTTCTAAAATTACATTAGCATTATGTTTAATTAAAAATGATAAGCTAACTTTTGCCATAAATGCCGCAACCGCTCTTGGCGTTACTGATATTAAATTAATCACTAGTAAAAATACGCAATCTTATATTCCCAATTACGAGCGCCTTCAAAAATGCATATTGCAAGCTGCTGAGCAAAGTGAATCTCTGATAATACCAAAATTACATGCTATGATTGATTTTGAAAATTATATTAAATCATCACAAAAGCATAATATTATATTCGCTGATGAATCTGCTACTAACCATGATAGAGCAGAGCTTGATAAAGCTATTAAATGCGATCATGATTTAGAATTATTAATTGGCCCTGAAGGTGGCTTTGCAAATCATGAAAGAGAAAGCATGATCCAAAATGAAAACTTTATTGCATTATCACTGGGAGACAGGGTTTTAAAGTCAGAGATAGCAGTTATATCTGCTTTATCACTAATTAATTTTTTTAAAAACACATGACAAGTAAAACTTTACCTGACTTTAGCTGGGAAGATAAATTTACTGGCAAGCTTGTTGCCGGAATAGACGAAGTTGGGCGAGGGCCGCTTGCTGGTCCTATCGTAGCCGCCGCAGTAATCGCTAATAGAAGCAATGTGATTGGTGGAATAAATGATTCAAAAAAATTATCTCCAAGCAAAAGACAATCTTTATATGAGCAAATTTGTAAATTTTATAAATATTCTATTGCAATAATTCCAGAGCAAAGAATTGATGAAGTAAATATACTTAATGCAACTTATGAAGCAATGAACATAGCTTATAGTAAATTACCTACTAATGTTGATGTTGTTTTAGTTGATGGTAATATGAAATTTGATAATACAAAATATATTTCTATAATTAAAGGAGATACTATTTCTCATTCTATTGCAGCGGCTTCAATTATTGCAAAAGTTACTAGAGATAATATTATGCAAAATTTACATCTTGAATACCCGGTTTATAACTGGCTGAGTAATGTGGGTTATGGAAGTAAGGCGCATATAGAAGCAATAAAAAGCCATGGCCTATGCAAATATCATAGAAAATCTTTTACTAAAAAATATCAGTAATTTTTCAAAAATAATAAAGATTATTGTTTTATGGTTTTGTTAATAGTGCCATACTTAATTATAATACAATTTTGACCTAAGTTTTTAAGCTTAGTGCAGATTAATTTAGCATCTAAATAGTTTGAAAAAGGGCCGGTGGTTACTAAAAACATTATGCCATTATCACTTTCAACTTTTTTGATTATTAATTCATGATTACCTAAAATCTTTTTATATTTATTTTGTATATTACTCCAAGCTAAATCAGCAGATTGCTTTGAGCTTACAGCTTTTAATTGCAACAAATAGACCTCACCATTGTAATGTGTATAATCTTCATCATCAAATTCAAGCGCATATTCAGGATTATCATAACCAAGCGTAACATTTACCTGGCTGATTTTATCAATGAAACTCTCTTGTTGATATTGCAATGGGGATTTGTCGTAATTATCGAATTTTGATATAGCATCCTCTTGATAAATATTAGCACTTTCAGCGCTGCTTATATCATTTAAAAGCCTCAAAACTTTTTCAGGCCCTGAAGCAAATTTTATATCTTCTTTCAATGTCTTGACTTGTTGCTTTTTTAATTGATCGTAAACTAAACTATCAGAATTAGGTACAATAATTCCACCAGGATCCTTTGGTTTACGCTTTATTTCTTGAGCTTCATATTTTAAAATAGCTATCTCATTGCTATTAAATTTAAAGTAATAATTATATAGCGCTAAACCTAATAGCATTATTAAACTAGTACTCAGTATAAATATTTTAACATTTAGTTTAACTTTCATATTAATTAAATTAATCTACAAAATACTTATTACAAACTTTTCATCATCCAGCTCCACTGTCGTTTGATATTTAACTTGTTTGTTTATGTTAATGTTAATTGAGATTTCAGATAGGGTTTGATTTTGTATTAAATCTTTAAATTTCGAATAAACCTCCTGCAAATATTCTTTGCCATTAATCACTATATTAATTCGATCAGCAACATTACAATTAGCATCTTTCCTGGCTTGCTGCACGAGTCTTATTATATCTCTAGCACCGCCTTCTAATAAAAGTTCTTCATCTAATTTTGTATCAATAATGAGTAAGCCTGAGTTTGCTCCATATACTGACTCAGTAATATATTCATCTTTTTCACGCTTAGTATTTGGCACTAATTTTAATTCATATTCATCTTGATTTAATATTGATTCACAAATTTCAATGCCTTTATCCGTTTTAATCCATTCATCGCGTTTAGAAGCCACGATAATATCTTTCATTTTTTTAGGTAATCTTTTACCAAGCACTGGAAAATTTATAAATAATTTTTCATTAGCATAATTTTCAATATTTGAATCATATTTTATTGTTTTAATATTGAGTTCATCTCTAATGATATCATCAAATTTTTTAATATTTTCAATGTCTTTAGCGATAATTACAGCAGAGCCAATAGGTTGCCTAACCCTTATATTTTTCTGAGATCTAATATATAAGCCATTGCTGCAAATATCCCTTACTTGATCCATAATGCTGACTAATTTATCATCATTATTTGCAAAATTTATCTTTGGATATTGCTCTAAATGAACGCTTTGAATATCTGCATTTTGAGCAAGTTCATTAAAATCAATTTTTCTTAAAGTTAAATATATATATTCACTTAGCAAAGGTAATAAAGCCGCTGCAGCGTTTGAGATCACTATCAGGCAAGTATAAAGCGTATTAAAAGCATCAATTTTATCCTGATTTTTTTCTGCTTGCCAAAAGCGAGATCTGCTTCTTCTAATAAACCAGTTATTTAATATTTCAAAGAAATTAGCTAATTCTTTATAGCCTGAATTAATATCATAATTATCCATGCTGAGCTTGATATTAGAAGTTACTATTTCTAATTTAGATAATATGTAATTATCTAATATATTAGCTGATTCATAACTAATTTTACCTTCAATTTCGTCAATATTTGCATACAGACAATAAAAGTGCAAGGAGCTTAGCATAGGCTTAATTAGCAAACGTATTGCATCAAAAATCATCTCTCCATCTTTGTCAATAAGCAGCTCCTGACCCTTCACTACATTAGATGAAAGCATCGTTATTCTAAGTGCATCCGCTCCATATTTATCGAATATATCAAGGGGATCTGCATAATTATTCAATCTCTTAGATAATTTTTGTCCACTGCTGTCTAATATCACTCCATGGCATATACAATTTAAAAATGGCGGCCTATCAAATAGCGCTGTAGATAATATCATTAAAGTATAAAACCATCCACGGGTCTGCGCTGTATATTCAACGATAAAATCAGCTGGAAAATGCGCATCAAACCATTCCTTATTTTCAAAAGGATAATGGCACTGAGCATAAGGCATTGACCCACTTTCAAACCAGCAATCAAAGACATCACTTGTACGTTTCATAATTGATTTACCCGTTGGATCATCAGGGTTTGGCCTTGTTAATTCATCTATGTATGGTTTATGCAAATCAGTTAATTTAACATCAAATGCTTGTTCAATTTCTTTAATCGAGCCATATACTTCAATTCTAGGATATTTTGGATCATCGGATTCCCAAACAGGAATTGGCGTTCCCCAGAATCTATTTCTACTAATTGACCAATCCCTAGCATTTTCAAGCCATTTGCCAAATAAACCATCTTTAATATTAGATGGTATCCAATTGATTTGCTGATTTAATTCAACCATTCGATCTTTAATCGCAGTTACCTTAACATACCATGATGGAACCGCTTTATAAATTAGCGGAGTATCAGTGCGCCAGCAATGCGGGTAATTATGGAGATATTGCTCAGTTTTAATCCAGCTACCCCTATTTTTAAGCATTTTGATAATTTCATCATTCGCATCAAAAACTAACATACCTTCAAAGTCCGCCACTTCACTAGTGAATTTACCAGCATTATCAACCGGACATACAATTTCAATATTTTCACGCGCAGAAATTTCTTGATCATCCTCACCAAAGCCAGGTGCAATATGCACTATGCCTGTGCCATCTCCTTCGATAACAAAATCTGCTGCTATAATTTTAAAAGCATTTTGATGATTTTTAAAATAATCTAATATTGGTTCATATTTAAGCCCTGCAAGTTCCTTGCCTTTAAATTCATTTAGATATTTTAGATCATCATCAAGTCCTAGCTCCTTTTTATAAGCTTTTAACGCAAACTTCGCTACAATTAGGCATTCTGCATCTTTTTCTACTGCTACATAATCCATATCCGGATTCACGGCTAATGCTAGATTTGAAGGCAAAGTCCAAGGAGTTGTTGTCCATGCTAGTAATTTATATTCACTAAATTCAGCAGAAATACATTTTGGCGCTCCATTTAAGCTAAAAGCAACTGTAACTGCCTTATCCGCCCGCTCACGGTAGGAATTATCTAGTCTAGTTTCAAAGTTTGATAAAGGAGTTTGACAGGCCCATGAATAAGGCATAACACGCATAGCTTTATATATTAAACCTTTTTTATGAAGCTCGCTAAATGCCCATATAACCGATTCCATGAAGTTTTTATCCATAGTTTTATATGAATTTTCAAAATCCACCCATCTGGCTGAGCGCGTTACATATTCTTTCCAATTACTAGCATATTTCATTACAGATTTCCTGCAATGATCATTGAATTTTTCAATTCCATATTCTTCAATTGCTGTTCTGCCTGATATATTTAAATCTTTTTCAGCACCCATTTCAGCTGGCAAACCATGACAATCCCAGCCGAATCTTCTCTCAACTTTTTTCCCATTTTGCGTTTGATATCTAGCAACTGTATCTTTAACAAAGCCTGTTAGCAAATGGCCATAATGAGGTAAGCCATTGGCGAATGGCGGGCCATCATAAAATATAAATTCCGCAGCATCATTAGCCTTATCATATTGATCAATTGATTTTTGAAAAATATCATTATTTTTCCAATAATTTAATAATTGCTTTTCGATTTCTGGTAAATTAGCATTATTATGTTCTTCAGCGAATTTTCTTTTTTGCATAGCTTCATTTTTAAATTTTAGGTAATTATACTTAACTTAATTGATAATTAATTTTTATGAGAATAATCTTAAAATTGGTATATCTTCAAGCTTCGGCTTCAAGATTTTCTTTAATCTACTACCCACATTAACTATATTATTCAATGAATTATTTATAAATAACTTAGTTTGATTATATTCTTCCGACTCATCAGCAAAATAATAGGTTTTTGCTGAAATGTAAACCGTTAAAAGCAAACTCCTCTTACTATAATAATTAAAATCAGTCGATTTATCGCCGGCCAGCTTCCATATGATATCGCAAGTTCTAGCTGCGCTAGCTATAGATATACCTGTATTATTAGGCATTAAATGCTGCGCACTGATTTTAAGCGCTACAGCTTTATCCAGGTTATTGATGATTCGAAATTTTAAGCAATTCGCAATAATTTCCCTAATCGAGTTTTTATTTTCATTCTGGGCTGAGTTTTTAATATGCTCTATCATTTGGCAATCTAAATAATATTCAATGAATTTTATAAAATCTGATTTATTTTCAAATAATACCAGGTGATAATCTGGGGTAAAATCGCATTTACTATTCACTTTAGTAAAA
This sequence comes from uncultured Alphaproteobacteria bacterium, assembly GCA_963762045.1. GTDB lineage: Bacteria > Pseudomonadota > Alphaproteobacteria > Rickettsiales > Rickettsiaceae > CAVXJA01. The sequence goes on from CAVXJA010000007.1 coordinate 18,887, forward strand.
AGTTCGCTATCCCATTTATGCTCTTTAAGCTCGGATAAAAATACCGAAACAAATTTATTTTTATTTTCTTTAATTTTGTTTTCAATATCCATAGAGCATAATTTTTCAATTTTTGACATGTTATGTATATTACCAAACTATTTTAATAAAAGCATTATTTTGCTTGACTTACATACCAATATAATGATATTTATAATAAAAGACAAGTAGTTCTAATTAAATCAGCCATCTTTAAGGAGGTAATCGTTAGTGGCAGTCGAAGTTATTATACATCGCGACCCTGAGCAAGGTATTCGCGAACTTAAGAAAAAAATGCAGCGTGAAGGAGTTTATAAATCCATGAAAATGCGCAGGCATTATGAATCACCTTCTGAGAAGAAAGTTCGAATAGGACAAGAAACAGCTAGAAGAATTCGTAAAAACAATCGTAGAAGAAGATTAGAGGGGTAATTACTTTACTCAAAATCTAATTTGATTTTTCAAATTTTAAAGCCACGTAGAGAGTAATGTCCCGACGTGGCTTTTTTTAATTTAATCATTACTTAAAAGCTATAGGAATATAGTTATTGACTATATTTATTTCAGTCGAGTTTGCATATTTATTAAAGCGCCTAGATGATGTAGAGATTCTTACATAGAATTACATAAGTCTAGGTTATCGAGCTTAATATCTTCCTTTTTACCTATATCATTTTATTTTTATATGAGCATGCGCACAGCTCGATTTTATTGGCTATATAGTCCAGTAAGATTGAAGTCTCCGCACGCGCCAGTAGAGCCTTGCCTATATAACCTATAATGTAAATTAAAAGCTCGCGCGAAGCAGCCCGCCGCGTCTCGTGAGCTCGATTTTATTGGCTATGGCAATATTCACTCCACGCCAAAAAATTCTTTGATCCTTTTAATCTCATCAGAATTTAGGTTATCTTTAATTTGATAGATTGTGCTTTTTATATGTGATTGGGGATTATAAACATACTCATCTTTATCAGTCTTAACCTTAGCTTTAATATTATCAATAGCTTCATCCAAACTATAATCTATCTTAAGCAGCCTGTCGCCATTTCTAATGCCTGCTAAAAAAGCATTACTATTCCTATTAATGTCGGTTATAAAACCACTTTCTATGGATTTTTTCTCATCGAAACCAAGGTCAAACACACCTTTTTGTATTATCAGCAAGGGCAAGTTAATATTATCTAGTTTAAGCGTTTCACCATTGGTTATATATTTTCTTGTAAAATTATTAGCCGATTTTCCTAAATATTTTCTTAATATATTATTGAATAATTCATCAGTAAATGGCTTTCCATCTGTTGCTTCTAATATATCATGTAAAAAATCATCTAACGAAAGCTTAGCCGAACTAGTTTTGATTTTATCATTTAGATATATAGCAAGCGTGCACCCTCTAAGGTAAGGCATTTTTTGAATATTATAATTGCTCCAGAATTTTTTCGAAATTTCATTGTTAGAGACATTAAGCTCTGGTGAAAGATAATAATCTGAAAGCATTTTATTTAGTTCTTTGATAAATTCTTCAAATGTTATTGCACCAGATCGCGCTGACAAAACGCGCGTATAATAATCAGTAAAACCCTCCACAAACCAAGCTATTTCAGCTGAATTTTCATTGTTATAGGAGCTTGATATCCAATTATGAATATTTTCATGAGCAAAAATTAAATTGTAATTGATTTTTTCCATGTTAAATGGAATATCAATTGTAAAAGCATTATTTAGCCTTGTGCCCGTCATACTACTTTCATTTGTCCCTTCAATTAAACTTACTAAATAAAGCTTAGGAAGCTTTTTCTTGAAAAAATTATTATGCTGTTTAAATATTAATTCTATATCATTTTTTATAGCCACATCACTTTGTTTGAATTTTCCATATAAAGCAAGTTTTATATCAGGATTTTCATGTAAATTATAATCACGCACCTTAGCAACTACATATAATGCATTAATAATATCAAAACTAGATAAAAATTTATTTATGCTACTTTGATGATTGTAAGAATTTAACGCCTTACAACCCTGCGGTATATTGCTAAAAGTTATTTGCGTATTAATTTTTTTTTGATAATCTAATTGCTCGGGATAGGAAAATATGCCATAACCTGCACTCTGAAAAAAGTCTTGAGCTAAAAGGGTTTTGTGAATATTACTTTCACCATTTTTATTAGGGATTAAATTATATTTAAACTTAATTAAATTAGTTTGAAACGGTAATGATATAATAAGTTGATGATTGTCAGCTTTAATTACTTTAAATTTTAAACCTTCCGGATATATTAATTCGATATTTTGGATCTGATCTCTGAATGAAACATCCGCCCATCTATCTGGTAAATTTATTATTATTTTTTTATTAAATTTACCATGAATATCAGTTGTAACTGTTACAATATTTTTATTTATATAAATAAGATCTAGATTATGGCTAATAAATTCATAATTATTATTCAACTTACTATTTTTGTAAGAGCAACCATTTAAGCCATAAATACATACTAAAAAAATAATTTTTTTAAGCATGGTTTTAATATATTTTAACAAAATTAATTTCACTATAGCTAATTAATATTTAAGCCCCCTTAGGAACAGCTACGAGCAAAGCCTAGATACCTAAAGGAAGCGTGCGAAGCGCCACTCCCTCAAAGCTCAATGTTGACTATAATAGTATAGCTTATTTGTTTATGCATTTACCTTATAGATTTGCCACAAACTGCAAGCTAAATAATCTTGTATTATCATATGGCTGCTTATTGAGCGGGAAACCCCAATATAATTTTATAGGTGCAAATTTAGTAATCCATATAACTCCAAAACCAACTGCAGTTCTTAACTTTTGATCATTATGGAAACCAAGCCTTGTTGCGGCTTTAGAATCAGCATCCCATAAAGAACCAGCATCAATGAAGGTAGAACCACTGACATTAAATTCTTTTGGTAATCCTACTGGGAAAACAAACTCACTACCAAAAGAATAGAATTTTTGACCTCCTAAACCTTCACCAGTCACTTTATCCCTAGGGCCTATACCGCCTGCATCAAAACCTCTAAGCGTTGAATCTCCAAGGTTGAATCTATCAGATATTCTGACTTTTTTCTTTTGTATGCCCTTAATCACACCACCATTCGCTCTAAATGTAAGAGTATAGTTATTATCATAAAATGACTTATATCCCTTGAAATCTAAAGAATGTTTTAAATATTTATTATTCCCCCCTAGGCCAGCATATTCTTGTGAAGCCGACGCTCTGAAACCATTTTTAGGAAATATTCGACTATCAAGTTTGTCTAAAGATAATGTATGACCAATAGCCGAAGTATTATATCTTCCTAATTGCTCTTGTATAAATACGGAGTTATTCGTACTTGAAGATAAATCATCTTGTGAAATGCTATATTCAACAGTATGTAATAAATCTTCACTAATATCATAACTTAGCGAAGTATCCACGCCAGTTGATTTTTTAGAATAATTTTGTTCGCCATTCTCAAAACCACTTTTACTACTACTTGAAGAATTGTGCAGAGCCACACCAAGCGCTAAATTCCTATCCATAAAATATGGTTCAGTTATCCCAAGGGTATAATTTATAGACTTAGCAGCCACTTGCACTCCGGCATTAAGAATCTTACCAGTACCAACCAAGTTTCTTTCTAAGAAATTCACATTTCCAAATGCACCGCCAATAGTGCTATAACCTACTGCAAGACCTATTGAAGAAGTAGATTTTTCTTCAACATTAAGATTCACATCATATCTATCTTCTTTCTTAGTTGGAGTAACGCTCATTTGGACTTTCTCAAAATAATCTAGATTACGAATATTTTGCTCACCCTTTTCAAGCTTAGTACCGTTATATATATCACCTTCATCTATATTGTAATTTCTTCTAATTACATGATCTAAAGTTTTAAGATTACCTTCAATATTGAATTTGCTAATATAAACTTTTCTTGCTTCTTCAATAATGATAACAACGTCAACCACTTTTCCATTTCTATCGAGCCTATAATCCGGATAAACTTCAAGCTGCGGATATCCTTTACTTGCTAAGTAATTTGAAATTTTTTCGGCTACATTTTCAATTTTTTGCGCATTGAATATTCTGTTTTTTAATCTACGAGTAAAATGCATTAATTGCTTACTGTCTATAGCTTGAATTTTATTTAAAATAGTAACTTCATTAAATTTATATTTGTCACCTTCTTCAATAGAGTAAGTTAGTTCAAAACCATCTTTTTTTGTACTTAAATCTGAATTTACAGATAAGATTTTAAAATCGGCATATCCAAGCGAATTATAGAATTGTTTTAATAAATATTTATCAGCTTCAATTCTGTCTGGATCATAAGTATCATTAGTTTCCAAGAATCTAAACCATCTTGATTCCTTGGATAATATTATTGATTTTAATTCAGAATCTCTGTAATTATGATTTCCTAAGAATCGAATTTCAGTAATGCCCGACTTTGGCCCTTCTTTAATGTCAAAAATCACCTTCACTCTGTTATTATCTAGATTTTCAACACGATAACTAACTGCAATTGAATAGCGACCAAATCTTTTATAAGCTTCCTTAATTTTTTCAACATCCGTAGCTAGTCTAGCGGTTCTTAAAGATTCACCCGCTGTAGTATATACAAAGCTACTAAGCATATCAGTTTTAATTTTAGTATTACCATTAAAAACTACCCTACTTACAAGCGGAGTTTCTTTTAATAATATTAATATTTTACCATCGTTATTAATGATTTTAACATCATCGAATAATGTAGTTTCAAAAAGTTTTCTGATAGCATTATGTTTTTTCACTGCATTAATCTCATCACCAACTTTGAAGCCCAAATATTCTTCGATTGTAGCTCTTTCAATACGCTTATTGCCTTGTATTTCAATTTGTGAAACTTTGCTTGATGCTAGCGCGGTTGAGTTTAAAAATATTGCAATTGCAAAAGACAGAATTAATAATAATTTATTTTTCATCGGGATAGATTTTTTTAAAATTCATTTAATTATGAGTAAAAAACATAATATATTAGACTTTAGAACATAAACTCAATTAAAAATAATTTCAATCAATTTTTTGAAATTTGAACTAATTTAATTTTCACTTGACAATTTTTAAGCTTCAATATAGAGTTTCATAAAATAATAAAGTTAAAATTTGGGAGAATATCTTATGAAAAATTTTGTAAAAATTAGTAATTTTTTAGTATTTATTTTAATCAGTTCTTTGCTCACTAGTTGTACTAGAGACCTCGATGCAGATTCATATTTAAGTAGTTCAACATTAAATATTGTACTTGAAGGTCAAGTTATGTCTTCAAGGGATATAAAGATTAAAGAAACTGATAATATCAAGCAAAATACTACTGGCAGTTCAATTGGAGCTGTATCTGGTGGTCTTGCAGGGGCTCATTTAAGCAATTATAGAGCAAGCGGCGTTATTGGCGGCGCTGTTCTTGGTGGCGTTGTTGGTGCATTCACTGAGCAAGCATTAGGCACAAATCATGGTGTAGAATATATTGTTAAGGTTGATACATCTAAAATGGCCGATAATTACTATGAAGGAAGCGTGGCTATGAGAAACGCGCTTGCTGCAGTTAAAGCAAACGGCATTGTAACTGTCATTCAATCTAAAGATAAGAAAACAGGAATCTTACCAGCAGGCTCAAGAGTCTTAGTTATTGTTTCAGAAAGCCGCACCCGCGTGGTACCTGATTTAACTAAATAATATATGCATAGATGAGTAAGCCTTCAATTCATTTTAATTGAAGGCTTACTCCCAAAAAATATATTGAGCTGTTAAGTGTTTCAAGGCTCGAAGCGAGGCTCGTACCCTCGTGACCTCGAATAGTTGTGAACTATATATAATTAGATTGAGGTACCTCGTAGGAGTTAATAGAGCGGATATTATATTTACTAAGTGAGTGAGAGAAGAAAAGCTCGCCTAGGGACCTCGAATAGTTGTGAACTATATATAATTAGCTTGAACTAACACTAATCACTTCATCATCATCTTCATCGACCTGTATATTGTCAATTTTAGTAAAATTAGCTTGATTTTGCTCTGACCTTGAGCTAAAAATATTACCCTTATTATGTTCATCTTTAGTATTTGCTTCTACAACATCTTTAGATATTAATTTTCTTCTTTTTAGAGCTTCAGCCTCTAAATCTTCAGCGGAAGGACAACTGACTTTACTTAAATCACTTTGCGTTACTTTTAACATATGTTTTATTTCTTCCAGCTCTTGCCTTATCTCTTCATTATTAGCTGATTTATGATCCGATATATGACTTGCCTGATTTGTTCGGGGATGCATTACTAAATTACTTCTGCGAGGTTGATCACTTAAAGCAAGTTCCCCTCTTACCATCTCTCTATACATCTCTCTATTTGCTAAAGCTATATTCTCTTGCTCACTATCATCATTCATAAGCTCAACATCATCATCATAAATATTACTAATAGAATTCTTCTTCGCTTTCTGTATATATTTTTTATTATATAATGGAGGCCTTTTATCACCATGCAACCCCTTGGAATCAATTAGCTTATTATTGGCAGATTTTCTAAAATTACCATTAGGATTTATTGTGCAGGCTGAAAGTGCAAAGACTAAGCCTATAATACAAAATTTAGATAATATTTGAGCCATAATTTTAATATTTTTTTACTATATATATATTATGAAACCATATTAACCTAATTTATTCAAGTTAACAATTACTAATTATGTGTAAATTTTTTGCATATACTCTTTAACTGTGTCTGCAAGAGCTCTAACTCCATCATTCTCTAGTTTTTGCAAGTTAGCCCTTGTGTAATCTAATATTTCAGGCTCATGGTATAATTCTATTAGCTTCTGCGCAATTATATTGACTATATCTTCACTTTCACGAACGCACCAGCCACCTCCTTCATTTTGCACATATAAAGCATTCTTAAGCTGATGATCTTCGGATGAATTTGGTAAAGGGATTAATATTGCAGGAATATTTAATGAAATTAACTCAGCAATAGTGCCAGCTCCCGCGCGGCAGATTACTAAATCCGTTAAAGCATAGATTTCAGCACTATTATGAAAAAACTCCTGCAATTCATAATCTATGTTATGTTTTTCATAGATTTTACCTATTGACTGAGCGTACTTACCTTTAACTTGCTGAATTATATTGAATTTTATTTCAGGATAATTCACTTTAGCTATTTTAATAGCTTCAGGCAAAATATTATTAAAACTACTTGCGCCGCCCGCACCCCCAAAAATAAATATATTAAACTTGTTTTTAATCCTTTCAGATTTATATTTATGGCTAGGTTTTTTCCTTAATATCTCATGGCGCACAATATGCCCAATATATTTAAGCGCAACATTCTTAGGCAAAAATTGCATATTATCTAATTTTTTTGAAGAATGAGTAATAAGCTTAGCTGAAGGCGCAAAGAATCTATTAACCTTACCAATATGACTATTTTGTTCATGTAAAAAAATTGGAATTTTAAATAATTTTGCCACTAACAAAGCCGGCATTGTAGGATATCCGCCAAAACCCACTATCAAAGCAGGCTTAATTTTGAAAATTATAACAATTGCCTTTAAGATTGATTTTAAAATTAAAAATGGAGCTGTTAATTTGCCAATGATTGACCAATATTTTATATATAAATCACTTATATGAAAATTTATTAATTTAGCATAACTGCCATTATCTAGATAATTTGTAACGAATGCAGAGCATCTCTTATCGGTAATGATGTGAATATCGTAACTTTGACATAATTCTTCAGCAATGGCGAGCGCTGGGAAAAAATGCCCTCCCGTTCCGCCACCAGCTAAAAGAATTTTTGGTTTCATGATTTATACTTCACTATTTATACTGCGCTGGGCACTCAAGAAATTGCATAATTCAAATTGATTAATTAATCAATTCTGGAAATAATATTCATTTATAAAATATAAACTATTATTACAGCAAGATCTCCAGATATACCTAGCATCTTTTAATATTGGCTTAACTTCGCTTGGCCAAACTTCAGAGCCACTTTTAGCATATTCATTTAGATTGAATCTATATAACATTCCATCGTCGGAGGGCACAGATATTATTGTCTCATTATTTTTAACGCTAACAAAAGGCTTTAAGAATTTAGATGGTAAAACCTTCTTTTTAGCCCTTTCTTTTTCTGTAATTAAATTACCCACCCATCTAACTATTCCATTATTGCTACTTAAAGCAAATACTTGACGAGCATTGTTAGTAACAATCAGCTTGTCCTGATAAAGAGAAAAACTTTGAATATCCTCAAAATTTCTATTAAATACTTCCATACCATTTTTTGTACTTAATTTAATCAATCTGCCATTACCAGTAGTTATATACATGTAATCATCGTAAATGATTGGTTGAGTGTTAACAACTGCAGCGCTATAGCCCTGAATTGATAAATCAAAATTATTATTCAAATTATATCTCCAAATTGGCTCACCACTTTTAGCCTTCAATGCGGTGATTTCTCCACTAGTATAGCAAATAATTACCATATTATCGTGAAGAGAAGCGGAAATATAGGAGCCCGTAGTCATAAGACCAAGGCCACTTTCATGCTCCCAGTTGATTTTATAATTATGCGCATCCAAGCTATAAGTATAATTGCTTTGAGTTTGAATCAGTAAATTACCATAAGTATCAATAATTGGCTTTAACCTAATGATATCAGGGAATGCTTTATTGAATATTTCTAAGCCAGTTTCGCTATTTAATATGGTTAAGTATTTAGTACCATTGGTGACATATAATCTACCATCTTGCATAGCTATTCCACCAGCTGTGAAGTCATCTTCTGCAGGGTTTTTAGCAATATTCGTTTTCCATAAAACCTTTTTATTTTTTATAGAATAAGCTGTAACATCACCATTTTTATTTATACTATATACAATTTTCTTAGCTACTAAAGGCTCTGCGGTGATAGAGTGATTTGATACTTTAAAATATTCAGATTTGCCATAATTAATTATGTCAGTTTCAGCTTTAGACAAGAATAAAACACTAGCGGGCTCTTCAACTTTAACTTTTTTTGTAAGATCAACTATGTTTGCAATGTGAGAGGATCCAAATTGATCACAAGAAACAAGCAAAAATGCTGTAAATAATAGGACGATTTTATTTATTATAGACATATTTATATAATTATTTTAATAGTTTATTTTGTTAATATTGCTAGCAATGCTCTAGCTTGCTCTTTGTTAATTGATGAAGCTTTATTATGATTGATTAGATATTCACAAATCTTGATTGATTGCTCGTTATTTTTCAACTTCATAAAATAAATTGCTTCACTAAGCTTAGCTTGATAATGAAAAAGGCTTTGGTCATTTTCAAATGATTTGAAGTTTTTCTCAATCTCATCCTGCTTTTCAAGTATAAGCTTCTCATCATAGATAACATGATTAATCCATAATATTTTAGCGAAGGATTTAGTCAGCTCATTATATGAATCATTATTGTATATATTAGACAATTGATTTAATTTTTCTTGCAAAGAATTATCAGCCACAATATTTGCGATATATAAGTCAATTAAGCCAAGCAAATTATTATTATATTCAGACTTTAAAGTCGATAATTTTTGAATCATCTCTTCATTATTTAAAGATTCGTCAGATATTATCTCAAGAAAATTATCACTTATTTTTTGATTTTTCTCAACTTTACGGCTTTGTAAATAGCTGTAAGAGCTAATGATAATTACCCCAATTATAGTGAATAAAATAACATAAGGCAGGTAACGCTGAAAATAATTGAATTTCTTTTGATCGCTCTCTTCAATCAAAACTTCATCTACAATATCTGCCATGTAATTAATTCATTTTTCATTAATAAATTTTCTTTTCCCCATCACTATATCAAGCCTTTTACATAAAATCAATCAAATCTTAAGTAATTATACTATTGTAATCAGTTAAATTTTGACTGCAATTGTAAACTTAAGATTTCAATAATTTTGAGCTAACTCAAATAGTAAATAACTATATTATATTAAAAACACATAAATATTATATTATGCGTTATATATTAATATTTATAATATGTTTGCGCTATAATATCAGCTATAATAATCGGTTGGAGTACTTCAAAATATAGTCAATTTCAAACAAATAATATATTAATAATTATGCATGAGTGGGAATTTTACGAAAGCCTAAGTAAGCTTAATACCAATTTAAACCATTTGAAGGGGCTAAGCTTTAATAATAAACTTAATGAACTTGCCGAGCTTTTAGAGCGATTCAAAGATTCAGGCTTCAGCACTAATTCTCAATATTTTAAAGATAATCTAGAACATGATGCATTTTTTGCAAAAACCTTCAATTACCTAACCAATCAACAGCAATTTAATTTATATCAAAATTTCAAAGGTGTTTTTAAAGATTTTTCAAAAAGCAAATTTGCTTCGATGATTTTTTATTATGCATCGATATATAATAATATTGAACTTCTTGAAATAGCATTGAAAGATAAAGTAGATGTAAATTATATTTACAAACCCTGCTTAATTGGCAGCACAGCATTTAGTAATTTATTACTAAATGACAGCACATCAACTAACTTAGATCATATAAGTAGATTTAATATTAAGGATATTACGATTACTGCAAATAAGCTAGACATCTTAAAAAAAATAATTTTAGCTGGCGGGTTAGTTGATAATTATATGGTTAGCCATGAAACCACTCCTCTTTTGCTGATGCTCAGTGCAAAGAAATATTGGCCCCTTCTTGAACATTGCGAGGATAGCCATTTCATCACATCATTGAATTTATTAAAGATTTTTGACCAAAATTTTGATGACCGAAAGGAGATGATTAATGAAATTACCAAATTATATAAAAACAAATATAAGTATACTCCCTATTTACTTGGTCCATATGCGCATGAAAAACCTGAAATTAGCGAGATTACTGAATGTATTGATTTTTTAAAGCAAGGCGGAAATCATTTTCTACATTTAAATGAAATGAAAAAATATTTAGAAGAAGATCCTTCATTAAGCAATAATCAAAGTTTTATAGAAGATTTTCACAATTGCACTAGTAATGAGGATGATACTTCAAGCAATGGCTCATTTTCTTGCGATAATAAGCACAGTCCTTATACAACTTACAAGTTTCAACTTAACTCTTCAAGTGATTCAGACGAAAAGCAATCTGCTAGCTTCTCAGGCCAGAGCTCTTCATTAAATGAGCTTAGTTCAGAAGAATAATATAATTAATTATACATAGTTTCTTACTAGGAACTTGTATTAATGCAACCATATTTCAATTTAGCATCTTTCGCTCTTTTAATGCAATAAGCAGAGCGATTGGGAAATTCCTTTTCTAATTTATCAAGCATATTACAAGCTTCATTAGTTTTATTTAATGCCTTAAGACTATAAGCAAGCTTTAACAAAGAATCAGGAGCCTTCGGGCCCACTGGATATTGTTTATAATTATTTAGATAAGTTATGGCCGCTTTATTAAAATTTGTTTGATTGAAATAGCTTTCAGCCAGCCAAAAAGTTGCTATATTTTGAAGCTCACTTTTAGGATATTTTTTAATAAATTTTTTAAATAATTCTGCCGCTTGTTTGTTTTTATTATCTTTCAGGAGGCCCAGCGCATGATTATAATCTGCTATATCTGGCTTAACCTTGTTTGACTTAGCGCCATTATTATAATCAACTGAACCATGATTGATTATTTTAGAACTATTTTTAGCTTTTGTATTATTATTTTTAACTGATGGAGTATTAGCAGCTGTATTTTCAATTATATTATTTTGATTCGATTGTAATATATTTTTAATTTCAGCAATAGTATATTCTAATCCTTCAATTCTTGCGTTAAGCTCCTTGATTTTTGTTGCCTGCAAATTAACTTGACGATTTAAACTTGAACTCGCTCCTGGCCCCGCAAAACTAATAATATTATAATTAAAAATAATTGCGAATATGAAAATTTTAATATAAATCATTAAGCCATTTTCGTATTAATAGTTCTAATCATTTGCAACTTCTTGAAGCAATGGACCCGCTAGTTCAATTTGCTCCTTGAGTGTATTTACTAACTCATCAATATTTGCTAAATATTGCTCACTAGTTTTCGTTTTAATTTGATTAGAATTATTATTACTTTTAATGGGTAAAATATTTGGATTATTATTAAATAAAATATTTTTAGAACTAGTCTCAATTTCTCTAGCAGCATATGATGCTCTATCCAAACCAAACTGAGCAGTTGTTACCCTTAGCGATCTTGAAATTTCAAATAATTTATCGGCAGATAATCTTATTGATTCCTGATTCAGTAATGAAATTTGATTATTCATTTGCAGCAAACATTGATTTACAACAATTGGAAATTCCTTGCCAAAAGCTGCCTTTGTAGATTCAGTAATTGTAACATTAATCACTGCAAGTTCACTTAACATATCCCACCTCTCTTAAGTACACTTTAAAATTTAAGTTATACTTTAAAGATAGCATCTATTAATTGCTTCTTAATCAATAATTTTAATTAGAATATGTATTTTAATTTTATATGCTGCATTTAAACATCTAAATTTATAACATTAAGCGCATTAGCCTTAATAAAGTCCCTGCGAGGTTCAACCACACTACCCATTAATGTTGAAATCACCTCTTCAATCTCGTCACTAGCCGTAGCCTTAACTTTAAGTAATGTTCTAGAATTCTCATCTAAAGTGGTTTCCCATAATTGCTCAGCATTCATTTCTCCAAGACCTTTGAAGCGCTGTATAGATAATCCTTTTTTAGCAAATTCAGTAATTTTACTAAGCAATTCAGCTGGCGTGAAAATATCGTATGATTCTTCTCTAATATTTAACTTAAGCTTACCTGTAAAATAACTGCTAATAATTTTTCCAATTTTATTTAAATTGATAAATTCTTGCATAGTTAGATTGTGACTTTTCAATTGCTTAGTGATTTTCACGCCTCTAATATAACGGTAAAATTCTATTACATCGTTTTTACGCTCAAATTCCCAATTAGTTTTATCTGGGCTAAGCTCGCTTAAATTCACGATATTTAAAGCATTTGCAATCTTAGCATCATTATTAGATTCAAAAATTTGCTCACTGAGTAAGTCTTGAATTGCTAAAGCTTCAGCAAGTTTTCTATCAAATTTCTTAGCAACAATATCTAAAAATTCTGAAAAATGAATTAAATGTTTTAAAGCAGATTCAAGATCTTCACCGCTTAAAGTTTCATTACTATTAATAGATAGGCTTGAATCTTTAAGCGTACTTGATAAAAGATAATCTTGCAGGGCTCTATCATTTTTTAAGTAAGTTTCCACTTGTCCTCTCTTAACTTTATATAAAGGAGGCTGAGCTATATATAAGTAACCTTTTTCAATAACTTCTCGCATATGTCTGTAAAAAAATGTCAAAAGCAATGTTCGTATGTGAGAACCATCAACATCCGCATCCGTCATAATCACAATTTTATGATAGCGAAGTTTATTAATATCAAATTCATTTGCGCCAATGCCCGTGCCAAGAGCTGTTATAAGTGTGCCAATTTGCTCCGAGCCGAGCATTTTATCAAATCTTGCTCTCTCTACATTTAGGATTTTACCCCTTAAAGGTAAGATCGCTTGCGATTTTCTGTTTCTACCTTGCTTCGCTGTTCCACCCGCAGAATCACCCTCAACAATAAATATTTCAGATTTTGCTGGGTCTTTTTCCTGACAATCTGCGAGTTTTCCAGGTAGATTAGATATTTCTAAAGCGCTCTTGCGTCTTGTTAATTCCCTTGCTCTTTTTGCCGCTTCTCTAGCAGATGCAGCTTCTTGTACTTTAGCAATTATAATTTTTGCTTCATGAGGATTTTCATCTAACCATTGCGATAATTTAGAATAAATAGCAGATTCTACAACTGGCCTCACTTCTGAGCTTACAAGTTTATCTTTAGTTTGAGATGAAAATTTTGGATCTGGAACTTTAACCGATAGCACGCATGTTAACCCTTCTCTTGCATCATCACCTGTGAAACTTAATTTTTGCTTTTTGTTTGATATATGATTTTCTACATAATTATTTATAGCTCTGGTTAGCGCTGCTCTAAAACCAATAACGTGAGTTCCTCCGTCGCGCTGTCTGATGTTATTTGTAAAACATAACACATTTTCAACATAAGAATCATTCCATTGCATTGCGCATTCTAAGCTAATCCCCTTATCAGTATCTTCACTTTCAATTGAAATAGGTTTATGCAAAATTTGCTTACTTCTATCAATATATTCGCTATAAGCCTTCACACCGCCTTCATAGAAAAATACGACTTCATGAGGCTCATCGCTCCTATCATCCACTAAAGAAATTCTGACACCTGAATTTAAAAAAGCAAGCTCACGCAGGCGGTGCTCAATTGTATTAAAGTTAAAGTCAGTGATTTTAAATATACTGGCAGAAGGCATGAAGGTGACTTCTGTTCCTTTCATATTTTCTTTTGGGCCAATTTCTTTAAGCGGATTTTCGCTAGCTCCATCTTTAAATCTTACAAAATATTCTGTGTTATCACGCCAAATTCTAAGTTCAAGCCAATCTGAAAGAGCATTTACAACAGAAACACCAACGCCATGCAAACCTCCAGAGACTTTATATGAATTTTGATCAAATTTACCCCCAGCATGTAGCTGGGTCATGATAACTTCCGCTGCGGAAATCCCTTCACCTTCATGGATATCAACTGGGATACCACGACCATTATCAGACACAGTAATAGACCCATCGCTATTAAGCTTAACCCTTACAAGATCACAATGGCCTGCTAATGATTCATCAATGGCATTATCAACAACCTCATAAATCATATGGTGAAGGCCGGTGCCATCATCAGTATCACCAATATACATACCCGGTCTTTTTCTCACAGCCTCTAAGCCTTTAAGAACTTTAATCGAATCAGCGCTATAGCTGCCTCCGCTCTGGCTAGCAGATTGCGTGGTTGCTATATCTTCATGTCCAACATCTTCATGATTCAAATTTTTTTCTTGATTGTCGAAAGGCATATAGTGTATATCCATAGTTAGTTTAATAATTGCATGGGAAGATTATACATAATTAATCTTTTTTTTCAAAGAAAAATGCTATCATTTTACGACTCTCAATCAATTAATTTATATAATCACATACTATGAGCCATTCAGATTCTAATTTAACTTATTCCCACATACTTGATTTAGCCAAATATTATGATGTTTTCTTATTTGATTTATGGGGAGTGCTCGTGGAATCTGGCAAAAATTATGATGGTGTGATTGAAACTGTTAATCAGCTTAAGAAAAATTCAAAAGTAATGTTTTTAACTAATGCGCCAAGGCCAAGCGAAATAACTCTGCAAATGCTACTTGGCTGGGGCATTAATTCAGTGAAAAAAGAAGATATTATCACATCCGGAGACGTTGCGCGAATGCTCATCCAAGAAAAACAGGCTGAGTTAAACGACAGAGCAAAGATTTATCATCTTGGAAATGATCGTAATCAGGATATTTTGAAAGATATGGATGTTATTGAAACTAATAATATCGATGAAGCTGATGTGTTACTTCTTAGTTTATATAGAGATGAGCATGAAAATATTCATGAATTTGATGATTTATTAAAGACAGCTGCCGAAAATGGAATCTTCACCATTTGCTCTAATCCTGACACTACTATTCCTCAAAACGGAGCCCTGCGCTATTGCGCTGGACACTTTGCAAGCATCATGGAAGAATATGGAGCAAATATAATATATTCAGGAAAGCCTAAAAAAATAATCTATGATGAAGCTTTAAGTCGGTGCGCAGAGCATCATAAAAGTAAAATTATTATGATAGGCGATACTTTAGATACTGATATATTAGGGGCAAAAAACGCAGGGATTGCTTCAGCAATAGTCTTAACTGGTAATGCAGAAAAAATCCATAAAAATTACGATAATTTAGCAGATAAGATAGAAGCCATAAGACAAGAAGCTAATAAAAAAGGCTTGCAACCAAATTATGTCACAAGCCTTAGTTAGGGTATCAGATAGAGTTGTGTTATATATTATAATCAAATTCCATCTGATCATCATTATTTGAATTTATGTTGCTAATGATTATATCAAATTCGCTTGGGCTACTGAAAGTGATTCCGTCTAATATTTCGTGCGTATCATTATTTCCAAAATATTCTTCAGATCTTGCTGCAGAAGAATTACAATTACTAGTCTTAGGGGCCTCATGTTCACCTGAGGATTTATGTTCTACTTGTATTGGCTTAGCACCTAGAATATTCAAATACTCATCCGTACTTCCTATATAATCAGAGAAAGAAGATTTATCATTTTCTGTGTTAATAGTTAAATTACCTTCATCCTTTTTAGGAACTGATAGATTATTATTAGTAGTAGCTTCTTTATTGCCAAGAGTAAGTATACCGGCCTCTTCAAAAGTTACTTTCCCTGAAGTAGCACCTAGAATATTCGGATACTCATGCGCACTTCCTATACAATCAGCGAAAGAAGATTTATCATTTTCTGTGTTAATAGTTAAATTACCTTCATCCTTTTTAGGAACTGATAGATTATTATTAATATTTTTAACTTCCTTATCGCCAAGAGTAAATGCCTCAACTTCCTCAAAAGTTACTTGCGTAGGCTTGCTAATTACCGCATCAAAAGCCTCGCTATTAGCCAACGTCTTACCAAAATAAACTGACCCATGTTGCACCACATTAGTTGTATTAAATAAGTTAACATTCAAATTATTATTAGTAAGCGCACTATTATTAGGTGCAGTAGTACCATTATGTTGATTTAAATTAAGATTATTTCCCGAAGAAGCTTTATCTACCATTTTTTATTACCATTTTTTTAAAATTATATTAAAATATATTAAAATATAATAATATATAAATTAAATTTTTACAAGTATTAATTTATTATATATGGTTTATGATTTAAATTATCTACTAACAAACTTGGTAATAATTGAAGCCGCTCTTATAGCATTGTTAACAAAGTCAATAAACAATAATAAAAATTCAGGCTTTTATATATGGCTTAATTTGCCAATATTAATTTTTAATTATCATTAAAACTAATTTCAATATCAAATTCTCTTGGCCCTTCATATGTCACATCATTAGTAAATGCATGAGGATTGAGATCCCCAAATAAATCTTCAGAAATAATAGTCGATGGAGTTTTAATTACTATAATCAATTAGATTGAAGCCTGCGGAATAAAGCGAAGCTAGTAGCTCTGCCTCAGTCCTCGAATAGTTATTGACTATATAATACTATATAATAGTTAGAATTCAACTTACTTAAACTGCTTATATAATTTGCAAATATTAATTAATAAATACTTTGTGCTTGTTTATATAATTTTAATCTATATTAACTTTAACTTCATCTGTGGTAACTTCAAATGTAACTAATCCCTGTATTTCCATATTATTCAGATACATTATATGCGGTCCATTATCTCCAAATAATGCTTCACTATATACTGTTGCAAATGTATCTAAAGTAATTTTAGCTTCACCTTCAATTAAACATCTTTTGTTAGAATATACTTCAAGCTGGATATCTGGATTTAGATTTTTAATTTTAATATCTTCAATAGTTTTAGTCTTTGATTCACCAAGATTTATTACTGCCCCCTTGCCTAATTCATTCAATTGTATTTGTTTATCTTGAATTTCACTTGCAATCGGATTTTGATTTATATTTTCCTGTTTCTTTGCCATAATTGCTATGCTCCATATTAATTTAATTGATCTTACTAGATAATAATTTATACTAGAGATGGCGCTCACTTAAAACAAATATAAATTTTATAAATACCAAAATAATTCCCTTTGAAATTGCATATTTATCTTATCTAAGCGATTTAATAGAATTTATCTAATTTAAAATTAATAAAAAAATTGAGTAAGAAGTAAAAATTAATTAAGATTAAATTAATAAACAACGTAAATAACTAAATTATGTCTGAAAATAATAATCAAAAACTACCTATTAATTTATCTAAAAATAATGAGTCAGAAGCTAACTCTAGTAAATCAAACTCTGCGCCACAAACAAAGAAAAAGAGAAAAAAATATCCTAATAATTTTACTTTATTTATTATTGCAATAATAATTATAATTATTTATAAGCAGCCAAATTTAGTTCAAGCACTTACTAATAAAACTGATAATAGTGAATATGAAGAGCATCTTCCATACAGCGATAATGTAAAAGACATTAGTAATAACGAGTTTGTTGCTGGGCTTGGTTCAATTGCGCCGCTAACTGATATCATCAAGTTAGAAGCCCCTTATGGCGCTGCAGATGCTAAGATTGAAAAAATTTATGTAACGACTGAGCAAGAAGTAAAAAAAGGTCAATTACTTGCAATATTAGATAATAATCAAGGCCTGCAAGCTAAACTCACCCTAGCAGAGAAAAACTTAGAATATTATGAATCCATATTGCAAAAAGAAATTAAAGCAATAAATGCTAAAGTTAAAATTGCAGAGTTTAAGGTAGAAAAAGCAAGAGAAAAGCTAAACAAAGATAGAAAAGATTATGAAAGAACTAAAGATTTACATAGCCAAAAAGTTGTATCTAATGAAGCATTAAGCCAAGCAAAGCTTGATTTAAGCAACTCCGAAGCAGAATTTGGAGAATTAGAAGCTCAACTCGCTCAATATAGCTATGAAAATAATGATATAAATACTCAAGCAGATGTAGTGGCTGCTAAAATGCGAGTCGAATTATCTAAAGCCGAAGTGCGCGTTGCAGAACTTGCATTGCAGCAATCTGAAATCCGAGCCCCTATTTATGGTAAAATAATTAATATATATGGCAATGAAGGAGAGCGCGTTAAATTAGGCGGGCTCATAACGATTGCGAATTTAAGCCGTATGAAAGTTGAAGCTGAGATATATCAAAATCTTATCAAAGATGTAAAAAAAGGTGCGAATGTAATAATTGAATCTGACTCATTGCCAAATAATTTAAAAGGCGTAGTTGAAAAAATTGGTATTGAAGTGAAAAAGCAAGGTAAAATTTCAGTAAATCCTGCAGCTGAGGCTGATAGAAGAGTTTTAGAAGTTGATATTTTACTTGATGAAGAATCCTCAAATATTGCTGCGAAATACATTAATATGCAAGTATTAGCTAAAATTTATAAATAATACCTCACCTTATGACTGAATTATTAAGGAAAATCCTTGGACGCTTGCCGATTGGATATTTGCAATTAACCCATAATAAAAGTAGGTTTTTTGTCGCAATGGCTGGTATAGCTTTTGCAAATCTATTAGTATTCATGCAGCTTGGCTTTTTGGATGGACTTGAAAAAACTATCATAGTGCCCTATAAACTTTTCAATACTGATATCTTGATTTCAGCTTCTGATGCAAATACATTCACAGGAGGCTCTAATGTTGCGCGTCAGCGTCAATATCAAGCATTATCAACCAAAGGAGTCAAATCAGCCGCTAGTCTATATATAGCAAAGGTTGAGTGGACTATCGATGAAAATAATGAAACAGTTTCTCTTATGGCTTATGGGTATAACCCAAATAATAAAGATTTTTTAAATCAAAGTTTCTTCAAAGAATTAGATTCTATAAATATAATTGATAATGTTATCATTGATAGAAAGCTTCGAAACTTACCTAAAAACTACTTTGATGAAATCAGTCTTGATAAACCTAGAAAAATTGAGATTAATAACAGAAAAGTTTCTGTTATAGACACCTTTATTCTTGGTGGCGGGTTTTTGTCAGATGGGCATATTTTAGTCTCAGATGAAACTTTTATGCAAATCTCAAACCATGGATCTTTCAGCGCTCCTAAGCATATTTTGATTAAAATTGATGAATCATATAATATTCAGCAAGTCATAAATAATTTACAAAAGCAAATCAACTCTGACAGTGTAATAATAAACTCATTTGAGCATTTTATGGAAGAGGACCGAAAATATCAAACTACTAAGCGTCCAATCGGAATAATATTTGGCTTTGGAGCCTTTGTTGGTGTGCTTGTTGGGGTAGTGATTGTGTATCAAATTTTATCAAATGACGTGGCAGATCACTTAAAGGAATATGCAACATTTAGAGCTATAGGCTATAAAATGGCATTCTTTAAAGGCATTGTCATTGAAGAAGCCGTTATGCTGGCTATTCTGGGCTTTATTCCAGGCAGTATTATATCATGCTTTTTCTATATGTTTTTAGTTAAAATGACTGGCCTTCCAATTAGTATGACTCTATCACGTTTATCATTTGTGTTAATTGGTACAATTGTAATGTGCAGTATATCTGGTATGCTAGCAACGAGAAAACTACAAAAGCTAGACCCAGCTGAGTTATTTTAGATATTAATGAGTAGAAACTAAGGCAGGCGCGCTTAAAAATATGTTAGAGAAAAAATCATTTGATAATAAAAGTTTAATTCAAGTTTCGGATTTATGCCATAGCTTCGGGGAAGGAAAACTAGCTAAGCAAGTGCTTAACAATATCCAACTAGATATTAAAGCTGGGGAATTTATTTCATTAGTTGGAGCTTCTGGATCAGGCAAAACTACCCTGCTTACCTTGCTTGGATGTTTGAGGTCTGTTCAATCTGGTTCTATTAATCTGCTTGGAAGTGAGCTGAAAGGCGCTTCTGAGTCTGAATTAGTCTTTTTACGCAAAAAACTTGGATTTATTTTCCAGACGCATAATTTGCACGAGAGCCTAACTGCGATTGAAAATGTGACAATGGGACTTTTAGTTCATGAAAATATGGCCAATGAAGAAATGGAAAAAGCTGCAAGTCATCTATTAGATATTCTAGGACTCGGAGAACATATCCACTATTATCCTAAAAATCTTTCAGGAGGACAAAAGCAGCGAGTTGCAATAGCAAGAGCGCTCGTTGGGAATCCTAGAATAATTTTTGCAGATGAACCAACAGCCGCACTTGATAAAAACTCAAGCTTTGAAGTAGTAAAATTACTTCAAAATGTTGCAAAAAGCTATGGCTCTGCAATATTAATGGTTACGCATGATCAAAGAATATTATCTTATGTGGACCGGGTTATAGAGCTCGAAGATGGTGATATAATTAGCTCTTAGGCTACCCTCAGTGCCCATATATACGCGAAAGCTTTATCAAAGCCAAGCCAGCTTCTGATATTGCTTTCGCTCGAATTTTGATTTAAAAAATTAAGCCACTGTTTCAATTATATTATTCAGTCTTTTTGCAAAAGCCGCACTATCTGAAACTGGCTCACCTTCTAATATGCATGCTTGATCGAAAAGCATGAAGGCAAGATCGCTGATTTTATCATCAGCTTTATTATTATTCACAGCATTTTCAATTTTTTGAACTATTGAATGATTCACATTAATCTCTAAAATTTTGGCTGTAGATCTTTGCAATTGTTTTTGCTCTATTAAAAAACGCTCCATCCTTATATCCATAGACCCTGCATCAACTGCTAAACATGAGGGGCTTGAAGTGAGCTTTTTAGAAATTTTAATATCTTTTACATTTGCACCTAGAATATTTTTGAAATAATCAATTAGCGCCTGATGTTTATTATTTTCATCTTTTTTAGCATCATCTTGCAAGTTATCACTTTCAGCCACATCAGGCTTTTCATCAATATCAAGGTCGGCGCGCGTAACTGAAATAATTTCAGCATCTTTATATTTACTATTCACATTAACCCAAAAATCGTCAACTGTGTCTGTAAAAAGTAGTACATCTTTGCCTTTACTCAAAAAGCCTTCAATTTGCGGGCTATTTGCTAATTTTTCTGGATCATCGCCACTTAGGAAATAGATAGTTTTTTTGTCATCTTTAATATTCTCTAGATATTCATCTAAACTTATATATTTATTATGTAGAGCACTTCTAAACAGACATACATCAAGTAATTTTTCATGATCAGATGTTGCTTCGCATAATCCTTCCTTTAAAGCTGCACCAAAATTTTCCCAAAACTGGATGTAAGATTCTGCATCACTTGACTTCTTCTTTTTTAACTCTGACAAGACTTTTTTAGTAATAGAATTTTTAACTTTTTCTAAAATTGAATTATGCTGAAGAGTCTCTCTAGTAATGTTAAGCGGTAGCTCAGCGCAATCAACAACTCCTCTAACAAACCTTAAATAATGCGGAACTAAATTTATGGTTTCATCAGCAATAAACACTCGCTTTATATATAATTTTATGCGACTTTTCCTATCAGGATGGAATAAATCAAAAGTTTTGTTCGATGGAACAAAAAGTAAATTAGTATATTCAGGGATTTCATTTTGATTATGTAATGTGATCCATGGATCATCAGCTGCATGCGCAATATTTTTATAAAAATCTTTATAATCCTCTTCGCTAATTTCGCTCTTAGGCCTAGTCCAAAGGGCAGAAGAAGAATTAACCTGCACCTCATTCTTATTTTCTTCAATAAAATAAATTGGCGCGGCAATATGATCTGAGTAATTTTTAACTATAAATTTCACTCTAAAATGATCTAGAAAGTCGCCTTGATCTTCCTTAATATGAAGGATGATTTGTGTCCCTCTATTAATCTCTTCATCAGTGCTTGCAATAGTATATTCACCCTTACCCTCAGAATGCCAAACATATGCCATATTTTCGCCAGCTTTTTTAGACCTTACCGTCACTTGATCTGCAATCATGAAAGCGGAATAAAACCCAACTCCAAACTGCCCTATTAAATGATTATCTTTTTTAGCATCACCTGTTAAGTTATTTAGAAATTTCTGCGTTCCAGATGCAGCAATAGTACCCAGATTTTGCTCTAATTCTGATTTATTCATACCAATACCATTATCGCTAATAGTCAAGGTTTTCTTTTCTTTATCGATATGTATTTTAATTTTTAAATCAGTATCGCCTTTCATTAAATCTGCATTAGTTTGCGATTCAAATTTTAATTTATCACATGCATCAGATGCGTTTGATATAAGCTCTCTGATTGCAACTTCTTTGCTTGAGTAAAGTGAGTGAATCATTAATTGTAATACTTTACCAACTTCAGCATCAAATTTTTTTACTTCATGAGTCATGATCATTACCTATATTATTATTTAAACTTTAGATTTCCTAGTGCAATTTATATAATTATTGTTTTTAAGATTTAAAGGCCTGCTTTTAAATTTTTTAAATTTTTATTCAGTTTGAATCTAATAAATTAAATTATTAATTAATTTACTTAGTAGTTTTTAAATATTTAAATTAAAATAACGATTGACAAGTTATAAATATTTGTTTATAATACGCCTTCAATTACATTAATAAGCGGTAACAATTATGTCCAAAATTAAACCATTCGACTTTTTTCAAAAATTAGAAAAATCAGAACTTAATAAAATACTTTCAACAGGATCAGTGTATGATAATATCACAATGTCTGATGAATATGGCGATATTATTGAAGTAGAATATAATGGTAAAACTCTTTGCATACCATTTGAGCCAGAATATTACCTAACTAAAGATGATGTATATAGCGTACATTTCAGAGGAAAATATTATAACAAGACAATAAGATCTGAAGGAAAAATATATCAAGAAGTTAAACAAGGTGGCGCTACTTTCTATGTCTTAGTAGAGATAATTTATGATGCTGATGATATAGATTCAGATGAAGAATTTAATAATGAAACTTCATTACTAGCTGCGAGTCCAATACCAACTAAACGTGATATTACAGACACTAAAGCAAACTTTCTTAATAATATTAATCCAGATTTTCTTAAAGCTCAAATATTTAACGCGAAGTATCAAGATCTTCCAGAATCCCAAGCGACAAACCCAGCGCCTGTAGTAAGTGTGAAGCAAGAAGCAGCGACGCAATCATCAGCAAGCAACTTTATGAATTATCTTGGCAGCTTTATATGGGGAGCAAATGCTGCTGTTGCAGCATCTGACCCGATTCCATCAAATACTGAACAAGCTAATATTGAAGATAATAATGAGGCTACTTATTCAGCTATTACACATTATTCATTCAATAAAAATCAAAATTCCATAACAGAAGAGCATTTACCTGGTGATAATACTACTGATGAATAAAAAATAATTTAAGTATTAAAATTATTTTTATTTTACTTAAAGGCTTATTCGAGGCGATTTTAATGCATAAAAACTTGCATTAAGGTCGCCTTTTTTTATTGGCTTTTTTTTTAAACATTGCTATATTCCTATAATTAATTTATAAAATATTTTTAATGTCTAAAAAATATAGTCAAGAAGAACTGGATGAAATTATACTCAGTGGCAAGCATTTAGGGAATGGTGTAGTGCTTCATAAGGCCGTAGTAATTGACCTTAATGACTATTACACTGGTAGCAATAATAGTTCATTTATGAATGAAGATTCTAATCATTCACCCAAAACTTTAATTAGCACCTTAACTCAATTACCCAAAAAACAAACTACCGGCCCTAAGTCTTATGATGAATGGTGCAACACAACAGGGTCTTGGGGAAATATTGAAGAATTTCATGCAGATCATGATATGCATTTCGTATTAAAGGAAAATAACTGCACTGGCAATACAGATCATACCGATAGTGATAACGAATAAGAAAAGCAAGTTAATTTTAAGAGCAATCAATATGGCAAATATAGCAGACATAATTAATAAAGCCTGGGAAGATAGGGCCAACTTAGATGTAAATTCAGGTGAAAATCAAGAAATTTTAAACTTAATTAATTATGTGATTGAGCAACTTGAACTTGGCAAAATATCAGTCGCTGAAAAACAAGGCGATAACTGGGTTACCAATCAATGGATAAAAAAAGCTGTGTTATTATATTTTAAATTTAGCGAAAATATTACTTATGAAAATGGCGTAGCTAAATGGTTTGATAAAGTACCTGTAGCTTTTAAAGACTATACTCGGGAAGATTTTATGCAAAGTAAAATACGTTTAGTTCCAGGCAGTTATGTTAGGAAAGGCGCCTATTTAGCTGAAAATACTGTTATTATGCCATCATTTGTTAATATTGGAGCTTATGTTGGAAGCGGCACACTTATAGATACTTGGGCAACGGTTGGGGCATGCGCCTATGTCGGCAAAAATTGTCATATATCTGGAGGCACAGGAATTGGCGGAGTGCTTGAGCCTCTGCAAGCCAACCCAACTATTATTGAAGATGATTGCTTCATCGGCGCGCGCTCAGAAATTGCTGAAGGTGTGATTGTTGAACAAGGCTCTGTAATTAGCATGGGAGTGTTCCTTGGAGCCTCAACAAAAATAGTAGACAGACATACGGGAGAAATAAGCTACGGCAAAATCCCGCCATATTCCGTGGTGGTGCCAGGATCATTACCAGCTGAAAAGCCTGGCCTGCCGAGCCTCTATTGCGCAATTATTGTTAAACAAGTGGATGCAAAAACGCGTAGTAAAACTTCTATTAATGATTTGCTTAGATATAGTTAATTAAATTGTTAGTAAGCGCTTATTGCTGGGTTTTAGGGCTAAAAAAGAGCATATAGATAATATTATTTTGCAATTTATAGTTTTTCTATTGATAATATAAACTAATATGTTTATCTTATACTATTTGAGGATTATAAAAGCGCTGCCACTAGCAGGTTCATGAGCTTTCAAATATCCAGTTCAATTAAAAACAGATAGCTTATTATGTATATATCTTGCCCTGAATGCAAAACTAAATTTATAGTTCGCCCTGAGCAAATCGGCGCTAAGGGTAGGAAAGTTAAATGCTCAAAATGCGATAATATTTGGCACCAAACGCCTTTAAAACCTGAAAAAATCGAACCATTACTCACTCCCATCATGGCGCCCACTGCAAATATTCCTATTGGAAACGGTGTGAACTTACCTGCATTATTGCCAATTAGAATCCCTATTTATCTTTATGTAATGCCCGGCTTTCTTCTAATAGGTATTATAATGCTTATTATTGCAATGTTTCCAGAAAAAGTTGGATTTGAAACCATAATGAATGATAAATACATAAATCTTAAAGACATTTCAATTGAGAATCGTCATGATCTTGATAAGTTAACGGTTAAATATAAGATACTTAATACTGCAAAATCTGCTGTGAAAATGCCACTTGTAAGAATTAGGTTATTTGACAAAGATAGTAGATTACTAAATTCAAAAGTTGATGATAATCGTCATGTTGAACTGGCTCCTAATCAATTTGTTATGGTGAGAACTGAATTTTCACAACCTCCGAAAAACACCTCCACGCTTGACCTAACTCTTGGCACTAGCTTGGATTTTATAATGAGATAAAATTATATTGTTATTATATAGTCAATAATTATTTAAGCTCCCTAGGCGAGCGGCTAGCTTCGCGCGCGTCTTTAGAGCGCACGCTTCGCTTATGTCCGCGCGTGCAGGAGGACCTCAAATACTATAGTAATTTAGTTTGAAGTTGGGATTTGGAAGTAGGATACAATAGCATTATACAATTTATCAAAACCACTATACTTATTCCATATTCAATGTAAATGACTATAGTTAATGACCTATAGTAAATTAATATTAAAGCTTCCCTACGTAGGGGTTCATCCGAGCATGTACCATAATACCCGCGCCTTAAGACACAAGAAACACTCGCGAAAGTGCCCTCGAATAGTTATTGACTATTGTATAGTAAATTAATATTAAAGCTTCTCCTTGTAGGGGTTCATCCGAGCAAGTACCATAATACCCGCGCCTTAAGACACAAGGAACGGTCGCGAGAGGGACTTCGAATAGTTATTGACTATTGTATTGTATTGTAAATTAGACCCGAAGGCCCGCGCCGAAGCCCCCGCACGCGCAAGTAGAGCGAAGCCGATCGCCATAAGC
The DNA here is from genome assembly GCA_963762045.1 of uncultured Alphaproteobacteria bacterium. Taxonomy (GTDB): domain Bacteria; phylum Pseudomonadota; class Alphaproteobacteria; order Rickettsiales; family Rickettsiaceae; genus CAVXJA01. The sequence goes on from CAVXJA010000007.1 coordinate 45,798, forward strand.
CAATAAAATTGAGCTCCAGAGGCGCGCGGCTAGCTTCGCATCAACTTTAAAGATTGAATAAGATATCAACTAACCTGAGGCCCATAGCACACGAGTATAGAGCGAATATTATACACCAGCGCCTTACCGCGCAAGAAACGCTTGTCTCAAAGCTCAATGTTAAAAATATAAATAGCTTTCTTAATCTTCACCGGCATTTGGAAGAGGCAATATTACTGTGAATAACGCACCAACACCACTGCTTTCAACAGTAATTCTCCCGCCATGGGCAAGCACCGCAGCTTTACACAAAGCTAGCCCCACTCCTCTGCCTTCAGCTTTGCTTGTTGTTGCTTCAGACATTTGAAATGGCCTAAATATATCGTATAATTCATGCTTTTGGATCCCCATTCCTTCATCCCGCACCACAAATATGGCCGAATCGAGATTGCGCGTAACTTTAACTTCAACTATACCTTTTTGGCTAAATTTGATTGCATTAATAATCAAATTATCAACAACTTGGCGCATATAATTAGGATCTACTGGTACTAAAACCTCTGGCTTAATCACGAGTTTAATTTCGATGGGCTTGTCGCCTAAGTATAATTTGCCACATTTTCTGGCTCGCTCACTCACAAGCTCCCCTAGATTCATAGTTTTTTTATTAAGTTTAACTTTATGAACATCAAGCATGGCTAGGTCTAGCATATTAAATATCATGCTAGATAATCTTTCAGAGTTTTTAATGACTTCATTAGATAGTTGCTTTATATGTTTATCTTCCATTTTCTCTAAGCTTTCAGCTAGCAGCTCAGTGAAATTTATAACATTACCAACAGGCAATCGCAATTCGTGCGTCACATTATTTAATATTCGCTGCGAAGTCTCTCCTAATCTTTCAATTTCAATTTGCTGATCATGCACCTTTTCACTATAGAAATCGACTTGATCATTCAGGGCTTTATTTGCAGAGTTCAACTCCTCTATTTTTTTCTCATTAGACATAATTGCCTCTGTTAATTTTCCAGTATTATTTGATAGATATGTAATATTATCCTTAAGCCCTGAAACCTCAGACTCTGTAGTTTCAAGGTATTGTTGCTTGGGTTTAACGAACATGATAATGGCGGTGCCAAGCAATAGAATTAGATAAATCATCACCGATTCTGGCGAGCCGGGGTCGAACTTCCATTCATAAGGACCATAAACACTGCTGTATAATTTAGAGCTTAAAAATAAACCCAGCGGCAGGCTTATTAATGATATCTGCCATTTATATAATGTTATCAATATTAGTATATTCAAAAATGTTACTGCCGATTGCGCTGGCGCAAAGTCACTTAATAGTAAGAAAAATCCGTTAAATAGCGCTAGCATATAAAATAACGCTATCGGCCACCATATATGCATTATCGTCTCTCTTATCTTTTGGCTCAAAGCTTGTGGCCATAAAGGATAGATGGTTATTATGGTGCCAGTAATTAACATGAATGGAAAAATTATCGATAGTAAATATTTCCCAGGCCCTAGCAGACTTGTGTGCGTTGAGAACATGGTTATTAATGAGAAAAGAATGAAATATATTCCCGTTCTAAGATATATTCCTTCATATTTAGGATTCAGTCCACGAATAAAGTTCAGTAAGTTAAATTGCTTTATCTCCTCCCAGCGCTCCGCCCTCGCCGCGCGAGCTAACTTTTGTTCCTCCCTCATATGCTTTATGCCAGGAGTCACAGTCCATCCTCCAGGCTCACCAAGTAGATAATGGGAGAGGAAAAGCACAGACACATTTATAAACATTGCAACAAATATCCCTAGTAAATCACCTGGCACATCTCCAAATTCTAGGGAATATAATTCCCACACAGACGTACATGAAATTGACGATAACATCGCAATTAATGTAGCTTTAGAACTACTTCTAAAGCCAATCGTAGTCAGCAAGAAAATTGGCCCCAAAGTTGGAAGCGAAAAGCTAGTTGTAAATATTATGATATCTAGCAAATCATTCTCAGTCGATGCTAGCCAAATCGCACCAATTCCAAGGACCAGCGCAAATATTCTCGAAACAAATATTTCATCCAATGAAGCTTTAGTTAGTAATTTATATATGTCATTAGTGAACAATACGCTTGAAGTGTTAATTTGCGAATCAGCTGTAGACATTGTAAAAGCGATTATCGCACATATCAACGCCCCTTTTAATCCTTCATAGCTATATGTATTGATTATGAATCCAAGTAATGTAGATTTTTCAAGTAATGGATTCATTACACTCATAAAAATAGGAATACTTGCTATTGATAATATTATTAAGAAAATGCTTACACCTGATATTGCAAATGCATTTTTTGCTTGATTTAAATCACGGCTTGCAGCAATACGTTGAAATACTGGAGCATCAATAATGGGTAAACCAAAATATGCGAATAAAAACACTAATTCATAAAATCTATTATCTGAGTTTATAAAAATTGTAGTTATATCAAATTTTTTATCGTTTAAAATACTTGATATAGTCAAACCATCATTGTAAAAATCATTCCATATAATAAAGCTCACTAAAGGTATAATTACACCAAAGGTAAAAAATTGTAGCATATCGGTGAATGTTACAGCCTTAATACCGCCATAAGCTGAATAAAAAGTTGTAATCCCTCCAGCAACTACAATTGAAATGAATGGTGATAGACCTAAGTAGGTGCTGATTAACCCTCCAAAAACTTTGAACTGAACTGCTATTAAACCAATGGAACCTATTGATTCAACTATAGCTGAAACTAATTGCACTGGTTTACCATATATCTCACCCATAGCTGCTGCAATTGATACTTTACCCAAATATTCATTCATCCGAGGTATTAAAAAATAGGCTACAGTAATTAAAGATATGCCTATTCCCATGATAGCAAGTAAGAAATATAATCCTTCAGTGTATGTTTTATTTATAGTAGTGACGAACCCACTGCCGCTTAAAAGGGTGGCGATAAGAGTCGCGACCAAAGCAGTAGTCGAGAAGTTCCTACCGCCTAGTGCATAATCTTTAATATTTTTTATATCTTTACCATGCCCTAGTCCAACCATAAGCGTGATAAATAAAAATCCCATTACGATTGCAATATCTGTGTTAAAAGCCATAAAATCTCTTTTTTGAAAATAAAACTTAGGATTGATTTTAATAAAAAATTAAATTTATGCAAGAAGTATTTTTCTCAATTCTTAATTTTTATAACATAAGCTTAGTAAATCTTAAGTTCAAAGCTTTATTCAGCCTAGCTTCAGAGATTTTTAAACTTATTTATTTCATATATATAATTTTGAATAAAACTATTTGGAATATTCGATTTATCGCTAAATTCAGGATTCATTATGATTAATTTATTTTCGCCAAGTGGATGTTTTGCAAATGGATTAAAGCTGTTTGATGTAACAAATAATATATTAGAATTATTTTTCACAGTTAATTCAAGTTGTTTCATTGATTTAAGGCCCTTATTTGCCGCACCTAAATTTTCATAATTTACTTTTATATTTGTAAAAAATGGTAGCAAATCTTTATCAAGCAAATGAATTTGCTGATTTAAGTTTTTTAATATCATGTTTTTCTTGATTGCTAAAGCTTGAATTTCACTCAAGGCACTTTTAAAATTAGCGTTAAAATGGTCCCTATTTTCTGGAAACTTAGCCGATAAGTCGTCTTTAATTAATCTTAAAATATTTTGTAGCAAATCTAGATCAAGCCAAAAATGCCAATAATCTCCTGCATTCAACTTGTGCGCATTACAATATTCATATATTGCTTTTTCTAAATATGTTATTTTATTTTTGCCAACATTTATGGCAAGCTTATTTAAATTCTTCTCAAAATTAGGGCTGATTAAAATAATATAATCTGCATCAATGATCTTTTGCTTATCGCTAAGTTTAGCGCTGTAATGATGAGGGCAAGAATTCGCACTAACAATTGAAATCACGCTCGCCTCTGGCCCTGTTATCATTTTTACAATTTGCTCTAAAGCGCTAGAACTAACCACAATATTTGGCTGAATAGCGCCGAACATGCTAGGTGCGCAAAAAATTATACCAGCAATTATTAAAGTTTTTATGAAATTACGCATATATTGATTTACTCATTTATTTTCTATTTTACCCAATAAAGCTTTTTTATCTAAAGCAAAATCACTTTCAATCCATATCTTCTCTAAGTGGCTTAACCAAGTGCTGATCTCCTTAAATTTAAACCCTAAATCAATTATATCGCTCGCTTTAACTGGAAATTCTGGTTTAGGATTTTTCATTAGATATAAAGCTTTTTGCTCTAATTGAGAAATATCCTTAATATGATTTTTATTAAAACCTAATATTGCAGTAAAAAATATACTATACTGATTGAAAAGCTCTTTAAATTTACTATTTACGCAGGCATGGTTTAAGATGAATTTAAGCTCATTATCATCCGTTGCTTCAATAACTTTAAACGTACTCGCAATAAAATTAATCTCTATAGCTTGTTTTTTAGAAAATTTAACTTTAAGAAGGTTTTTGATATTGCAAGATATGCTAATTGGCAATAATAGTGCAAAATAGGTAACGGGCAAAATATCTACCGAAACCGAATTAGAAAATTCATACATCTTACTAAGCAGATCCACTTTCATAGATGGACTTAAAATTTCATTTAGCTGCTCATTATTATTTTCAACAAAAAATAAATCATGAATGATTTGCCTTTTAATAAAAATCTCAACTATATTGAATTTACGTGCATGCCGCTTATCTTTAAACAAAATATTGTTATATGTGAATATTCTTTCTAATTCTTGGTTAATGCGCTCAAGTGAAATGCCTTTAAGAGCGCTAGCATACTTCATGCAAGCTTCATATCCCTCTAAATCTAAATCCTTGGCATATTTCTGGGAGAACCTGAAAAAGCGAATAATGCGTAAATAATCTTCCTTAATGCGCGCATCTGGCGCTCCAATGAACCTGACTCTAATTGCCCTTAAATCATCATAGCCACTGGTATAATCATAAATTTTTTCTTCAATAGGATCATAGCTAAGCGCATTTAGGGTAAAATCACGGCGAAGCGCATCTTCTTCAAAATTATTAGTGAATTCAACTTCAGCATGGCGCCCGTCTGTGGCAACATCTTTCCGAAGCGTCGTAATTTCATATAAATTACCCTCCAAAAGCACGCTAACAGTTCCATGCGATAAACCAGTTGGAATAACCTTAATCGATTCTGAAGAAAAAATTTCTGTGATTTGCTCAGGCGAGAAATCTGTTGTTAAATCATAATCAGAGACTTTATATTTAAGCAAATGATCCCTAACTGCCCCGCCAATAATTCTAGCTTTTCCGCCATGCTTTGATATTATTTGACAAATCTTTAAGGGATTTTTATCTAATATATTTAGTTTTAAATCTATGTTTTTCATCTGTTAATAATATTTTATCTAAAGCAATATTATATCACATATTGATATTTCTAGTGGCAGAAGGAATTTTAACCCTAATACCATCTAAATCTTTAGTTAAAATAATCTGACATCCAAGCCTTGAGGTATGAGTTAAGCCAAAAGCTAAATCTAACATATCTTCTTCAGCTTCTTCTGGTTCATCAAGTTTATTATAAACTTCCTCCTCTAAAATAACATGACAAGTCGCGCAGGCAAGCGACCCTTCACATGCTCCTTCCAGTTCAATATTATTTTGATGCGCAACTTCAAGCAAGGATAGACCTTCCTGAGCTGATATAATCTTCTCTTCACCATTAATTTCGAAAACAACTTTTACTATATTTGTTTGGTTATCCATAATTTGTATAAAATTTATATTTAAAAAAAATTAATCTACTTAATATCAGTAATTTTTTTACCTTTCAAGCTTTTATCAGCTCCAAAATTTAAATGTTTTTCAATAAATTTCTGAGCAGCGCTATTAAGGCGCGCGCTGTAATCATCAATCTGCTCGCGATTACCTTTGGTAACTAACTGCTGCAAGGCTGATATCTCTCTCTCTAAATCACTTCTTTCTTCATTTGAGATAAGATCAGGAGTTTCTAAAACCGCCTTATTAATACCTGCAATTAAATCCTCTGCAAATAATTTACTCTCAAGAAGCAACTTAGCTTCATGATCAGCCCTAACGTTGCTATAAGCCGATTCAAGTTCCTTTGCAATTAGCTCCTCATCAACACCGTAGCTTGGTTTAATTACAATATCAATAGAGCTAGGCGCCCCCTCCTCGCGCGCTGAAATAGATAATATTCCATCAGAGTCTAATGCGAAAGTAACTTCAACCGATACTCTGCCAGCTAGAGTAGGAGTTAATCCTTTAAGCTCAAAATTAGCAAGTGATCTGCAATCTGCTGCGAGCTCTCTTTCGCCTTGCAAAATATGAAATTTCATTCCTTGCTGATTATCCACATGCGTCGTAAATTTCTTTACAGCAAAACATGGTACAGAACTGTTACGCATAATAATTTTTTCGCATAATCCGCCATATAACTCAATGCCAATTGAAAGAGGCAAAGCGTCGATTAACACTGAACCATTTTTATTTTGTAAATTATCAGCTTGCATAGCGCAGCCAAGTGCAACTGCTCGGCTTGGGTCAATATCACTTAAAATTTCACAGCTAAAGGCTTTTTTAAGTTTTTCTTTAATTAACTTTATTTGCGAAGAGCCTCCAATAAGCACAATAGCGTTAAGCTCTACATCTTCGGTTTCATAAAATACTTCTTTAGCAATTCTAATTGTTTTATCTATAATTGGCCCAACAATATTATTAAAATCTTCATGACTGATTTCATTTTCGATATTTTTTAAAAATGAGAGATCATCAATATTTTCCTTAATTATTTTAGCTCTTTTAAGCAAATTTATATCAATTTCAGCATGATTATCTTTTACCTGTAAAAATTTAGCGATTGCGAAATCTATATCATCACCACCTAAATTATTATCCCCACCAGTCGCTATGGCTTGCAAAACACCCCGTTGATGACTTAAGATTGATACGTCAAAAGTGCCCCCACCAAAATCATAAATCATATAATTTGAGTTTTCAGCAGAAGATTTAAGCGCGCTTGCGCCTTCTTGCGGGAGCGCGCGCGTTAGGCCGTAAGCATATGCGGCGGCAGTTGGCTCAGCAATTAATCTAGCAACTTCTAAACCCGCAAGCTTAGCTGCAAGCAAAATACTACCTCTTTCTTGATCATTGAAATAGGCAGGAACTGACACAACGGCTTTTTTAATATTGGTTCCCAGATCTTTTTCAGCGCTAATTTTTAAATGCTTAAAAATTTTAGAAGCAGCTTGCTGCAAGCTAATGTTCCCTTCTTGAGCTTTTACTAATAATTTTTGTTCTTCATTGATAATTATTGCAGGATCAATAATAGAGGATAAAATCTCATTATTTACAATTTCATCATAAGATTTGGCAAATAGGCGCTTGATTGACCTAATGCTATATTTCTTATCATCTGCCCCATCAATATATATTATCGATGGCAGAATATCTTGAGTAGGCACGTTTTTATAATCACCGAAATTTATATCGGCAAACTTAATTTTCCCATCTTTTTTATATCCAATTAAAGAATTAGTAGTGCCAAAATCAATGCCTACTATAATTTCATCTTGGTCTTTTGCTTGTTTATTTCCAATCTCAACTATTTGCATTAATTTTACTTTAAATTCATATTTTTAATTTCGGTTCTTGCATTTTTTAGCAAATTCTTAAAATACTTTAATTTTATAGTGAATGCAAGGGCATTACTCATTTCATTATTATCATAAAATTTACTAATATCGCTTATAATAGACTTTGTGCGCTTCAGTATCGTGTTTTCAAACTCATGTAATTCATTCAAATTATTAATATTTTCTAATGTATCATTTAGAATCCATATTTCGTCAAGCTCATCTTCACTTAATATATTTTTATTTACAAGTTCGCTAAAATCATATCCTTTTAACTGCAATATATATTCAGACCTTGAATAATCATCTATTAATGTATTATACGCCTTATTAATAAGAGCCGATTTATCAATTAAATTTACTTTTTCCTTATTGCTATTTGCAAGATCGGGATGATTTTGAGCTTGCTGATCTAAATAAGATTGTTTAAGAAGATTTTTATCAATATTAAAATTCGCTTCAAGCTTCAAAAGAGCAAAATAATTCATAAACCCACGTTTTTACTTTATGTTAATACAAATATCTATCTCAATTAATATAGCATAGATTTGATATTAAGCCATATTAAATGCTATTATTATTTCATATTCAGATAAGTTGTAAAAATATCGCAAGCCGAGTAAATTATACTAAGTGATATTAAAAGTAATATATGCTTATGTTTTGTAATTTGATAAACAATGCTTAAAGTTTTATAAATAAGCAAATTTTAGGTAAATTTTTATTAAAGCCTATAATGAATTAATTAAATATGAGTAGTATATGTTATATTGGAACGAAATAGATAATATTGCAAAAAAATTAGAAGAAAATTACGACGAAGAAGACATACCCACTGATAATGGCTCGCTTGATGAAATGGTTAGGAGTCTCGATGAGTTTGATGATCATGAAGTGGAAGTTGATGATGACCATTTAAGAAAACTTAGGGAAGCTTGGGAAGAGCTAAGAAGTTAAATATTTATGCTTAATATAATGATTTTAGGCTGTGGCTATGTTGGCTTGACGGACTCAATAATGATGTCTTATCTTGGTCATAACGTCACTTGTCTTGATATTGATCAAAGTAAAATCGAATCTATTACCCACGGGAAAATACCATTTTTTGAAGCTAATTTAGAAGAATATTTGCATAAAGTTACAGCAAGCAAGCAAAATACTCTAAAAGCTTATACTGTCGAAGAATTCACTAAAAAAATGTTACCAAATGGTAATAGTAAAATTTCAGGATTTGATGCGGTATTTTTAGCTGTCGGAACACCTTCAGCACTAGATGGTAGCGCAGATATGACATATATATATAGCGCTATTGATTGGGTCGCAGCTAATGTTGACCCTAGTGCATTAGTAGTTATAAAATCCACAGTGCCGCCTGGAACATCAGCGAATATACAAAAATATATTGATGAAAAAAACACTGGTCACCGAATAGCAACCAACCCCGAATTTTTGCGAGAAGGAAATGCCGTGCATGACTTCCTCAGCCCAGATCGCATTGTTATTGGAACTCAAAATATAAAAGACATAGATGTTTTCCACTTATTATATGCTAGCCTTACAAAAAGCGGCGTTAAATTAATTTCTACAGATTTAACTAGTAGCGAGCTTATTAAGTATGCTTCTAATACATTTTTAGCAAACAAAATTGCTCTCATAAATGAAATGTCTGATTTATGCGAAAAAATTGGTGCTAATGCTGAGGATGTTAGCCTCGCTGTTGGTATGGACAAAAGAATTGGTGATAGGTTTTTAAAAATAGGCCCTGGCTTTGGAGGTTCATGCTTCCCTAAAGACATACTTGCCCTACAATATATCATTAATGAATGCGAAGGGAGAAGCCATTTGCTTGATGCAATCATAGAATCAAACAGTCTTCGCCCTAAAAAAATGACAGAATTAATTGGCGCAATTATCGGAGAAATTAAAGGTAAAAAAATTGCAATTATGGGACTTACCTTTAAAGCAGAGACTGATGATATGAGAAGCAGCCCATCCCTCGAAATTATTCGCGAAATCAAATTGCAAGGAGGAATAATTAGCGCTTATGATCCAATGGGACAAATGCATGCCAGAGATTATCTCAATGAAGAAGAAGTGGCAAATTCACCATTAATTGCTGCAGAGCAAGCTGAAGCTATTGTCGTGCTTACAGAATGGAAAGAGTTCAAAAATCTTGATTTACATGATATTAAAAAAGTTATTAATAAACCAATCATAATTGATCTTAGAAGATATTTAGACAGAAAAAAGGTAGAAAAATCTGGATTTAAATATTATACTATCGGTGAGAAATTAAAAATTAGCACTTAGATTTGTTAATTTTAAAAAATATAACCTAAGCAATCTTTTATGAATAGTGAATATAGTAGCATTTGGCAATCAGCAAAATTTGTGCATTTAAGAGCTCAAAGTTCATATTCCTTGCTTGAAAGCGCAAATAAGCTTGAATCCTTACCTGAGCTAGCACGCGAATTTAATATGCCAGCAGTAGCGCTATGCGATAGAGGGAACTTATTTGCATCTCTAGAATTTGCACTAGCTTGCAAAAAAATAAAAGTCCAGCCTATTCATGGCATAATATTAAATATAACTTATGCCGATAAACAAGCTGAAACTATAGATGATTTTTCTGAGATATTAATAATTGCCAAAGATGACATTGGCTATAAAAATCTGCTAAAGCTTGGCAGCTTCCCTAATATTAAAAATGATCGTAAAATAGTTCCTCATATAACTTTTAATGATCTTAAAGAGCATCATGAGGGGCTGATAATATTATCTGCATATACAAAAGGCCTTATTGGCAAAAGCTTACTTAATAAAAATATTGCTTTAGCAAAAAAAACTACAAGTGAACTTAAAGAAATTTTTGGCGATAGATTTTATTTTGAAATAATGCGCCATGGATATAGCGAAGAAAAGCAAATTGAAAGCGATTATTTAGAATTAGCAAATGAATTTGAAATCCCATTAGTCGCAACTAATCAAATCCTGTTTAAAGATCAGGCAATGCACAATGCGCATGATGTGTTACTTTGCATAAGCACGGGAGTTGTGCAGGAAGCAGAAAATCGCCCCCGGGTTAGTAATCACTCATATTTTAAATCTGATATTGAGATGATTGATGCCTTTCGCGATTTGCCTTGCGCTATTTCAAATAGCATTAATATTGCCCGGCGCTGCTTTATTGCTGCTAAAGAATATCCCCCTTCTTTACCAAATTTTTCTAATAGCGATTTGTCTGAAAATGATATTTTACAAAAGGAAGCTGAAGAGGGATTGCTTGCTAGGTTAGATAAAAAATTTACTACTGAAAATATCAAAAGCCAAGAGCAAAAAAACGAGATAAAAGAAAAATATTTTGCCCGTTTAAAATATGAACTAGGCATTCTATTCAATATGAATTTTGCTGGCTATTTTTTAATTGTATCTGATTTTATCAAATGGAGTAAAAATAACGGCATTGCTGTTGGCCCAGGAAGAGGATCTGGCGCTGGCTCAATCATTGCATGGTCGCTTGAAATTACAAATGTTGATCCAATAAAATTTGGTTTACTTTTTGAAAGATTCTTAAATCCTGAGCGAATATCGATGCCTGACTTCGATATTGATTTTTGTCAGGAACGCCGTGAAGAAGTTATCGAGTATGTTCGCAGTAAATATGGCGATAGCAGAGTCGCGCAGATCATAACATTTGGTAAAATGCAAGCAAAAGCCGTTATTAAAGATGTTGCAAGAGTCCTGGCGCTGCCTTTTAATGTGGCGAATTATATAACTGAATTGGTGCCATTTAATGCTGTAAATCCTGTCACATTATCTAGCGCTTTAGAGGAAGTTGGAGAGCTTGCAAACGCATATGCTGGTAAAGGTTTATATAATAATGATGGCGATCCAGAGCATATTAAGCAAGTTCTTGATATTGCCTTAGTCCTTGAAGGTTTGCATCGCCATGCTTCGACTCATGCAGCGGGCCTTGTTATAGCAAATCAGGATATTGTTGAAACTGTGCCTTTATATAAAGATTCTACAGATTCCCCAATGAATATAGTTCAATATTCGATGAAATTTAGTGAAAAAGCGGGATTAGTTAAGTTTGATTTCTTAGGTTTGCAGACGCTCACGGTCATTACCAAAACTTTAGAATTGCTCAAAAAAACTGGGATTGAAATCGATATTGATAAAATACCTCTTAAGCATAAGCAAACCTTTAATATGCTATCTAAGGGGCTTGGCACTGGGGTATTCCAGTTTGAAAGTGTTGGCATGAAGAGTGCTTTAAAAAAACTAAAACCCGATTGCATTGAAGATATAATTGCGCTTGGCGCGCTGTACCGCCCAGGTCCTATGGAAAATATTCCTAGATACATAGCTTGCAAATTTGGGCTTGAAGAAATTGATTTTTTACATCCTAAGCTTAAGCCAATACTTAAAGAAACATACGGCGTTATTATCTATCAAGAGCAAGTGATGGAAATTGCAAAAGTGCTCTCTGGCTATAGTTTAGGCAGCGCTGACTTATTGCGCAAGGCTATGGGTAAGAAAATTAAAGCTGAAATGGATGCGCAGGAAGAAATGTTTGTAAACGGAGCGCTTGCTAATAAGGTTAATATCAACCAAGCAAAATCCATATTTGCAACTGTTGCCAAATTTGCTGGCTATGGATTTAATAAGTCCCATGCAACGGCTTATGGATTAATATCTTACCAAACAGCTTATTTAAAAGCCAACTACCCTACTGAGTTTCTAGTGGCTTGCTTGAATTTAGATATTGATAATAGCGATAAAGTTAATGTCTATATTCAAGAAGCTAAGGATTTTGGAATTGAAATTATCCCGCCTTCCATAAATAGATCACAGGATAAATTTACTATTGAAAATATAGGTGATCGTAAATGTATTATATATGCTATTAGTGCTATTAAAAACGTTGCTAAAAATTTTGGAAAATTTGTTTATGAAGCAAGGGAAAAGGACGGTAACTATACTTCCATAATTAACTTTTTAGAAAGAATGCCGCCAAAAATGCTTAATAAAAGGCTTCTTGAAAATATTGTGCGAGCTGGCTGTTTTGATGAATTTAATCACAATCGTGCTGCTTTATACGAATCTAACATAAGATTATTAAATTATTGTCAATCGCAATATCAAGAATCTAATTCTAATCAATTAAGCTTAATTAAACTTGAAGAAACAGATCAAAGCATAATTCTTGATTATGCACCATGGTCTGATGAAAAAAATGCGCTTGAAGAATTTGAAGTATTTGGTTTATTTTTAAATAATCATCCATTTGCTGCTAAGCAAGATATATTAAAAGAATGCAATGTAACTAATACGCTTGAAGTTAAAGATAATCTTCAGATCGGGACTCATTTTATTAAAATTGCTGGTGTGATTATTAAAAAAGATTCCAGAATGTCTGCGCGAGGAAGATTTATAACTTTACTAATTTCGGATTATTATGGAAATTTAGAAGTCACAATTTTTAGCGAAGAAGTAATAAAGAAATATAATAATTTGCTTAATGTTAAAAGCAATGTCATTATCGAAGGAGACCTTAATAAGGATGAAGGAGGCATAAGGTTCACCGCTAGAGATTTTTATGATTTGAATGAATATATTGAAAACAAAACTCATGACATCACGCTTTATATTAAAAATAAAGATGATTTAGCAATCGCAATAAATGCAATTAACCAAAGCCCTAATGAAGCATCCATGCCTACTAATGCTAATATAAAAATAATATTAACCAATCAAGATTTTCACTATAATGCTTGCATTGATTTAAATGCTAATGTAAAAGTTACTGCCGATACATTATCTAATCTGCAGCCTTTTATGCAAAATAAAATCCTTGAAAAAGTGTAGTCATCGACTCTAAGAATAGCATATTTCTTTGAGCATATCTCTTAATTTTATTGAGATTAACCTTAAGTTATATGTATATTCAAGTTTTTTATAGCTTTCGCGGGCTAACTGACACGCCAATTTTTCGTTAGAAAATAGTTTTTCAATATTAAAAGCAATGTCTTCGGCTGAGCTATTCTTCGCAATTAAAGCATGCGTGCTATGCTCCAAAATCTCTCTGGCTCCTTCGGAGTTAGTGGCAACAAGGGGCTTGGAATATTTCATCGCTTCTAATATCACTATACCAAAAGGCTCTTCAACTGAAGGAAGACAAAATATATCGATTTTTTTAAAAAATTCATCCTTACTTTTAACCCAGCCTGTGAATATAACATCATCGCATAAACCAAGCTCTACCTTAAGTTTTTCAAGATCATTTTTTAAAACTCCATCTCCACCAAGCAATAATTTAACATTATATCCTTTATTTTTTAAAAGTTTAATTGCCTCAATAAGATACTTAAATCCTTTCTTCTCAACAAATCTACCATATGAACCAATCACAATATCTGATCTGAATTTAGGCGGCATGAAAACTCTATCAATATCAATCATGTTAGGTATTTGGTATATATGGCTCGCTGGATAACCGCATTTCAGAGCATTTTGCTTAAGGTCAGCAGTAATAGCAATGAGAAAATCACATTTTTTTAGAGATTTAAAGGAATAATTATGCGTGATACCTATCATAGGCACATTGAATTTCTTCGCATATTTATGAGTAAATTCAATAGCCCGATTGCCATGCACAATAATCGCGTCAGGTTTGTACTGCTTAATATATTTGCATATGAAATATTTCGAAATATGGCAATAACGATATAAGTTTGGTAGTTCAAGCGCAGGATAGCTCATATCTTGTTTAATTACAGCATTCTTGCTTATGATATTAATTACATCACAGCCCTCTATCTCTAAAGCTTTGCTATAATCTAAAAAACATTTTTGAATACCGCCAGCCTCGCGCGATAGCATTATATTAAATATTCTCATAATCACAAAGCTCCCAATTCCTAAGTATTTTTACTGCAACTCACTTTTTATAATCTTCATAATATCCATCAAAGATAGTATCTTTTCCTCATGTTTATCAAGGTCTTTTAATTTAAACTTATCGCTCTTACTTTCCTCATCACCAATGAATATAACGAACTTAGCATTATCTTCATTAGCTCTTTGTAACCTTCTAGGGATTTTACCACTTATATCTACTTGCGTTACAATATTTGCAGCGCGCACAATTGAAGCAAGCCGAGCAGCAGCTTGCTCATTACTTTCTTCAATAGGGATAATCACTACTGATCTTGATTTTTTAGGGGTATGATTAGTTAGCGCTATCATTCGCTCTATACCTGCGGCAAATCCTATAGCCGGATTTTCACCACCACCAAGCATTTGTGAAAGTTCGTCGTACCGCCCGCCCGCAAGCACAGTTGATTGCGAACCGCCATCTTGGCTTACAAATTCAAATATAGTGTGAGAGTAATAATCAAGTCCTCTAACTAGCGTTTTATTAACCGCATATGGCACGCCTAATAAATCTAGGAATTTCTTAAGCTTATCAAAATACTCGCTTGATTCTTTATCATAAGAGCTATCTATTTTAGGAGCATCTAAGGATATTTTTTTATCCATTGGATCTTTTGAGTCTAGAATTCTTAAAGGATTTTGCTCAAGTCTAGTTTTACTATCATTAGATAAATCTTTCACATATTTCCGGTAGTAACTTGCTAGCGAACTTGAATATTTATCCCTACAATCTTTTGAGCCTAATGAATTTATTTCAAGCGTAATTCCATCAAAAATATTACATTGCTCTAGCAATTTAAAAGCAAAGTCGATAATTTCAGCATCAGCATAAGGCCCTTTGACCCCAACATGCTCAAAATTGAGTTGCTGAAATTGTCTTTGACGTCCAGCTTGCGGCCTATCATAGCGAAAAACCGGGCCATGTGAAAAAAACTTTACCGGCTTGCCTATAGCTAAATTATTTGAGATAATCATGCGCATTACACCCGCTGTGAATTCAGGACGAAGTGCTACATGGCGCTCGCCCTTATCCATAAAATCATACATTTCTTTAGACACAACATCGGAGCTAACCCCAAGCGTTCTATCATATATTTTTACATATTCTAATAATGGAACAGCAATCTCCTCATAACCATACAAATTGCTGAGCTTCTTAGCAACATCAATAATAAAGCTGTGCAACTTCTGCTCATGGGGCAGAGTATCTTTCATTCCTTTAAGGGGTTGTATCTTACTACTCATAATAATTAATTAACTTCTCTTCAATTAAACAAAAATTTATTTATCATTATACAATTATTAACAAAAAGTCTAATTGTATATTCTATGATTTTAATATCATTTGAATTATAGAAGATATCACTAATCTAAGCATTAGTAAACAGTAATTATGTAATATTTAATTTTTGATAAATTAAATTGATATTTTTTCAAAGTCATTAATTTATAGTAGTTATACTTTATGGAAATACAAATTATTTTAAATTTATTTAATTATTTTAAATGTTATTTGAAATTAATAACTTTTTAATGTATAAAGTTGTGTAATTAACTTATAAAAATTTAGATATTTCTATGCACTTCTTTTATGACAAAAATACTTCTAATAACATTTTAATGAAATATGAAAGTATGAAAACTTATTTTTTTAAAAATCATACTTTTATCTTCGGTGGTGAAACTATCTGCGCAAATAAAGCAGCGAGAATTATTAATCTGTTAAATTCTAATAAAGCTAACACGCTCGAATTTTTGAGCTGTACCTTTGAAAGTGGCGCATTAGATTTGATATTATCAAATTTGATAGATAATCATTACCCTAAAAAACTAATACTTAGTTGTGTTACTATAACGGATAAAACCAACTCTGATTTAATTGAAGTTTTAGCAACTAATTTAGAAAAAAATATTAAACTAGAAACGCTTGATTTATCTTCTACCAAAATTAAAATTGCCGGGGCTCTTCGAATTATGGAAGCTCTAAGAACTAATGATCATATAACAGAATTAAATCTACATAATTGTGAAATTCATGATAATGAAGGGTATCTTGTTAGCGAACTTGAAAAAAATCTTCATCTCAAAAAATTAAACCTTAGCCATAATAATTTTTCAGAGAATGGATTCCAAAAATTTATCAATTATTTAAGCAATAATAATTCCTTACAAACACTTATATTAAATTATACTGCTGTAAATCATAGGAATTTACAAGGTGAAAATCGAAAAAAACTTTTCGAAGCATTAGAATTAAATAATACTTTACGCGATCTTGACATAACTGACTTACCCATCCAACTCGAAGAGTTAATAGATAACAATGGTCCCTTACAATATAAAATTAATTTACAAAATTTAAAAATTGAGCTTTTTGAATTAAATGATGAAAATATTCACCATTTAACTGAGCTTCTGCAAAAACATCATTTTATTAGCTATATTGGGATCAATCAAGATTTAGAGAGTATGTCATCTAATTGTTTAAGCCAGCTGTATAATTGCCTTAAGCATAATAATACCCTACTAACATTAGATAGTACTCATTACGCGTCATTTAGTAGAACTAGTTATTTATATTATTTACAAAATAAAAGTGATAACAAAGAGATAATTTTAAAAATTGTACATAAGATTGAATTAAATAAAAAATTTTTTAATGATACAAAAAAGTTAATTGATAATTTATTAAATTCTTATGCTCAGGATAGTAATGCTATAAATATAATTAAGGATTTAGACTATCCAGGTAAAGATGAGAAGATGAGCATTTATGAAAAATGTCAAAATTACCTTTCAAAATTTAAACCATTCAAAAATAATTTATTTGACAAAAAAGCTCCCTGCAAGCTTGAGCATTTCTTAAAATATCCTAACAAATTTTTGCCTGAAGAAGAAGTTTTGCAAACTAAATTCAGTCAATTTATTGTCAAACTTAAGCAAGAATATTTCAAAATATACCCTGCAATACATGGCATAACAAAATCTCGCTTGCTCGCAGATGATTTACAGGAAAATTGGCTTAAAAAAAACTCGCCATCAAAGCAATGGCTTGAGCAAAATCCAACTTCAAAGAAAAATGCTGATGATGATGCATTCAAGAATACATCAGTCAAAGCTTTTCCACTTTTTGACCTGCCTGAGGACTTAATTAGCAAAATTTTTTCATATGTGCATGAATATGGCGGCATAGATCATAGCGCGCAAGTGGAGTCAGGGGTTAGTTATTCAATTGAGCATGAAGAATAATTAGGATTAATTAAATTTTAATAAAAAAATATATTATTGACAAAAGCTGCTTTTTTTTATATTATAGAAGATAGTTAATTTTAATTATCGAATTCATGTTTAATTACGTAGTAAATAAAAGTTTAAAATCAAATTGGCGCTTCTATAGTCAATTAGATTGAAGTTTGAGCAGGAGCTATGAGCGAAGCCTATATACTAATAGGTGATGCGAAGCAGCGCTCGCACTCGGGACCTCTAATAGTTATTGACTATAAGCCCTAATCCTGAGTATATATATTATATATATATACTATCCATGACATATTACAAATTTTTATTTTTACTGCTACAAACATGTTACTTTCCACAAATTCTTATATCTCTATATATTTATTTTCGGCATTATGGCCCCTGGGCTTATAATTCTACAAAATCTATTACAACTTACACTATGTGATAGGCTGCAAAGCTTAGCATATAAGATATATAGCTAAAAACTATAATCATGTCTAAAATTTATTACTTTATTACAAATATATTAAGAGTTAACTTATGAAAATTAAATATTTATTAATTATAATTTTATTAGCTGCATTCCTCGCTAATAATTTTTATTCAAAAAAAACAAATCAGTTGCCTGTCATAGCGATTGCGAATTATGGTCCACATTCTTCACTAAATGATACAATCACGGGCATAAAGGAGCAATTAGAAAAAGAAGGCTATGTTGAAGGCAAGAATGTGCATTATGAAATAAAAGATGTAAGCTTTGACCCTGGGCTAATTTCTCAAATGCTTCTAAGCCTTAAGGCTAAAAATCCGAAATTAATGATAGTTATGACGACTCCAATTGCGCAAGCTGCAAAGGCAAAAATTCGCGATATTCCCTTAATTTATAGCGTGATTACAGACCCTATTGAAGCCGGTCTTATAAAGGAAAAATATCAGCCTCATGAAAATATGACAGGAAGCTCTGACATGCAGGATATTGAATCCGTTCTGAAATTTGCCAAATCTATTTTGCCTTCTGCTAAAAGGGTTGGATTATTATATGCAACTTCAGAAAGTAACGATATTGCCCTAAAAAATATGATGGAATTAAGCGCAGCAAAGTTTGGTATGAAAGTTATAGCCGTGCAAATTGAGCAAGCAAGAGATGTGCAAATACGCATGCAAGAATTTAACAATAAGGTTGATTTTATTTACGTTGGCACCAGCGGCCCCGTGCAGCCAACTTTGCCTGTTATTGCAGCTGAAGCTAGAAAAATGCATATACCTATATTAAACGCTGACGCGCAAGCGGTCAAAGATGGCTTAGCGCTTGCTAGCTTTGGAGTTAATTACATTGCAGTTGGAGAAAATACCGGGAGGCTGGCAGCTGCAACATTAAATGGAGTTAATATTAAAGAAATTAAGCCAATATACCCTTCTATAGATAATCACATTCAGCTTATAAATAAAAAACTTGCGAATGAGTATGGGATTGATATTTCAGCAAATATGAATATTGTGGAATAATTATATGATTAATATTGAAAATGTAAAAAAATCATTCCAAGGCTTATATAGACCGGTCTTAGACGGAGTTAATCTCAACATCGCGCAAGGTGATTTTTGTATTCTTATTGGAGCTAATGGATGCGGTAAATCTACCTTATTTAAGCTCATAAATGGCGAATATAAAGCGGATGATGGCAAAGTTCTACTTGGAGGGAATGTATATAAAGTTTCTCAAGACATCAACATTACTACAATACATGATTTGACCTTGCTGGAAAATATGATATTGAGTGAAATTAAAACCCCTAAACTCATGTTTTATAGAAGGTATAGAGAGCGTATAATTGCTAAATTAAAAGAATTAAATTTAGGCCTTGAAAAATTTATTGATCAACCTCTTAAAGCATTATCTGGTGGACAAAAACAAATCATCGCTACTTTTATGGCTATGAATATGGAAAGAAAGATCTTGCTTCTTGATGAACATACTTCTGCGCTGGATTTAAATATGCAGAAATTCTTAATGGAATATACTGCCAGCCAAATCAAAAAACTAGGTATGACTACCATAATGATTACTCATAAATTAGATGATGCTATTAAATATGGTAATCGCTTAATAATGCTGCATCAAGGCAAAGTGGTTTTAGATGTAACGGGCCTGCAGAAGCAAGCTTTAACTAATAATGACTTACTAACTTTATTTTATAAATATGACAAAGAAAATTTATTACCAGAGGATAAAAATGACTATTGATTTAATAAATGCTGGCTTAGTGCAAGGCTTAATACTTTCTATAATTGCCCTCGGCGTTATGATTCCCTTTCGGTACTTAGATTTTCCAGATCTAACAGCGGAAGGCGCTTACCCGCTTGGCGGGGCTGTTAGCGCGAGCTTACTGGTTTTTGGTCATGCGCAGGTAATATCTATCCTTGGGGGCATGTTGGCTGGCGGAATTTTGGCAATATGCACAGCTCAGGTAGCCATAAGGCTTAAGGTTAATAGCTTACTCGCTGGAATTATTCTTAGCACCATGGCTTATAGTATTAACCTAAAAATCATGGGTAAACCTAATATCGCATTATTTGGCCAAGATATTATAGAGTTTGATATTTTCTTATTATGCATTATTGTGGCTTTTTGCGGGATTTCATTTGCTGCTTTTTTATTTACGGACTTTGGCCTGAGGTTTAGAACTATTGGAATTAACCCTGAATTTGCTAAAAACAATAATATTAGCATAAATAAATATACCAGCTTAGGGCTATTCATTGCAGGAAGCTTGTTTGGGCTTGCTGGCAGCTTAATGGTTCAGATTCAACAATTTATGGATGTTGGTATGGGAGTGGGAATTATCGTTCATGGACTTGCCGGCCTTATGATTGGAGAAGCAATATTGGGTAATAAAACAATTATCAGACAAATGCTTTCGCCAATTATTGGTGCATTAATTTATCAACAAATTCAAGGGTTAGCTTTATCTCTTGGACTAATGCCAACTGATTTAAAATTTTTCACAGGTGGTATTGTGCTTATTGTTCTAGCTTTGAAAAATAAGAAAATATAACATATATAGTGAATTAGTATTAGAGGCCCTTAGGGTGATCATTTCTTCGCGAGGGCTATAGTTAATTAATAGCTTAGGCCCCCCGTGCGCGCGCAAGTAGAGCGAAGCCTACGAGCTTAAAGGCGCGCCGCGCAGCGGTGCTCGCACACTCGGGATCTCGAATAGTTATTAACTATAGTGAAGTGATTTATCTTATGAAAGATTAGGGCCTTTATTATCTTTTCTAGGCGGTTCATCGCGTTTAGGCATATATTTTTTAAGAATACTCTCTCGTAATTTATTGCTAAAATTATTCTTTAATTTTTCATTACCAGCCTTAATTAATTTCGATATATCATCTCTTCTATCATCTAAAAAATTAGAAAATTCCTCATAGGCAGAGCTTAGTCGATTTTTATTAGCTTGGTTTTTAGACTTAGCGGAAACTTGAATAGTATCTTTTGGGATAGAATTTTGCATGTCCTTTTTGCTTTTATCTAAGCTATCGCTGATATCATGGCCTTGAAGTTTCAATATTTTATTATTAGTTAATTGACTTACCTCCTCCATAGCATCATGGATTATAGGTTGATAAACATTGCTAAAGCCAGCATTAAAGGCTTCGCTATCACGAAAATTTTTTAATTCTTCTAATGAACTTTTATCTATTGCAGCTTTCATAATTGTAGTAAAAGTAATTTTAAAATCATTACCGACTCTATTTTTAAAATCAGTAGCGTGAGTATGATCAAGATAGTCAAATTTGTCCGCAATAGCTGCTTGGCTATGCTGATTTGAAAAAATAGAAAATTTTTCATTGATATTTAATTTATCAAAATCATTTTCTATTTCAGGAGGCGCAAATTTATATTTATCGCCGCTTAATCCTACGAAGGTAGAAATCCATGCATTAAATTTAAGCGCGAGCTTTTCTAGTATTTTATTTCGCTCTTCATCGCTAATTTCAATGCTTTTATTCTTATCAATTTTGCTCATAATAAACCTCTCATATTTATTAATTATATGCATATTGTTGTTAATTTTTCAATAAATTGTTAACTATTATGCACTAATATTAAATATAATAATTTACTTGAATGAATTTGCGTAATAAGCCAGAATATATAGTTAATTATAGCCTGGCTTATTTTTGCTAACAAAATCAATTACTCAAAGTTTTTAGCCATTCTTTTGCTTTGTCACTAACTTTTTTATCAGCTAAAGCAATATCGTAAACTTCTTTTTTACGCTTATTATCTTCTCCATATATATCATCTAGGACTTCATTCCAAAGATTCGAAAGAGTATTAAATGGAGTTTTCCCAACTTGGTCAAGTATTCCATAAATGCGATCTTTTACATATGCATCAAGCGCTCTGTCGAGCCATTGTACAGTTTCTGGAGTTAAGCCAACTTCTGAAAGACCTTTGCCTTCAGCAAATCCTCTTTCAAATTTTTTTGTGCGTAAATGCGCATATTTTTTACCATATACTTCATTGAGCCAAGTTAGACATTTTTTACCTATTGCTATACCAATTGCGGATTCTGGATCCTCATCAATATTCCTTTCCATTTCTGCAACCAAATTAGCCCCGTTTTTCTCAAATGCTATTTTTTGCTCTGGAATACTATTGCTTTTTAATTCAGTTTCAAAAACAGCATATTGTTTTAATTCATCAGGCGTAAATATTTCTTTAACCCAAGAATGTTCAAGTTGTCGTGTCATACGATATACCTCTATTAGTTTAATAATCGTTTCCCAAAGAATGGATTTATCATCTACAACATCAGTAACCATTTGCTTCAGTATATTACTTGCATCCATCAATGTATTTGCTTTTTGTTCTAAAAATTTAACTTGATTAGTTAAATTTTTTACAGTCCCTGCATCATTAGCAAGCAATTCCTTAATTTGAGATAACTTAAACCCAAAGAATTTCAAAGCTATTATTTGTTGTAAACGTAATAAATCCTTTTCAGAGTACACACGATAACCATTCTGTAGCCGTAAACTTGGCTTTAACAAATCAATACGGTCATAATGATGCAATGTTTGCACCGAAACACCGGTTAGTTTGCTTAATTCTTTTACATACCACATAACAGTCATCGTTTTACCTCCTTATGATTAAAGATAAGGTATATTGTAACAATAGAGTCAAGCAGCTTTTTATAAAAATTTGATTTAACATCAAAAATACACGAACTATTTGCTATTTAAAATTCCTAAATCTAAGATTGTTTTATAAATTATCAAACGAAATAACAAGAATTATGAGTAAAGAAAATAAATCAAGTGAAGAAATTGTAAACAAGCATGGTAAATTATTCATCACAGCCTTCCAAAATTGTAATATTTGGCTCAACAAAAATGAATATTTTAATGAGCTTAACAAAATCTCTGATGAAGATTTTATCGATTTATTTAAATATTTTTATGAGCTTGAATATGAATATCCGCATCCAATATCAAAAAATAAATATTGCGTTAAAAATTTAAGCTATAATGGTAATAAGCTTTTGCATATGGCCGTATATTACGACAAAAATATAGTAGTTGACTATTTACTAAATGGTAACGCTAATGTTGATGCCTTTGCTAAAATTGATTGCTTGAGCAAAGTAAAAAATACACCTCTTCATATTGCTGCTAGTACCGGAAATGAAATAATGTTAAGTAAGCTATTAGCATTAAACGCTAATATTAATGCTGAAAATATTATCGGAGACACTCCTATGCATTTAGCTGCGCGTAAGGGGTATACAGAAATTATAAAACTACTACTTGCAAATGGAGCAGATACAACTATAAAAAATATTTTTGGTGACAGCCCTTTGCAGGATTCTTTAGATAATAAGCATAGATCAATTTCAGCCTTAATTCAAAAAGATAATGATACATTATTATATCTTGATCAAATACAGGAAAATAAAGTTGATGAAAAAAAGTTTATAAATAAAGAATATGCTCGCATCATTTTAATGAATTTTATTAGCTATAATGGTCTTAACCAATTTAAGCAAAAAAAGAATGATAGTTTTTTATTTAAAAAACTTAAAAATCTAACAAATCAAGAGTATATTGAGGCTATAAAGATTATAAATGAATCAGATTTAATTTCACTTAAATTTGGTGAAGATAATAATAGCTATTTACATATGCTGATAAAATATGCTCCTAGAGAAGAAGTTATCAAATATTTACTTAGCACTAACATTGACATAGATATAAAAAACAAGCAGGGCGAGACACCCTTACATGCCGCATTATATGATAATAATTATGATATAGCTTATGATTTAATAAATAATGGAGCTGATGTTAAAGCTGAATGTAATGGAAAATTCAATCTACTACACTTAGTAAATATAAACCTTTATAGGCAAAAACTAGTAGAGCTTTTATTTAAAAATGGTGTTGGCTCAATATTAGATAATGAGAATTGCCATGGCGAAACAGCTTTAGCAATAGGCATCGTTGGTGGTAATTTTGAATATGCAAAATATCTTTTAACTAAAGGAAGCGATATAAATCATACAAATAAGGATGGGAAGAATATACTTACATTAGTTATTGAGAATCACTATAGTTTCTCTAATTCTGGATATAGTGATAAATTAAAGTTTTTATTTGATAATGGCACTGAAATTAACCATAAATCATTGGATCTTGATAGAAAACTTAATATTCATTGCGGTCTTTATGAACTTTTTGATAAAGATTTTAGTGAAATGTTTGAAAAAAATCTATTTAATTTATTTGTTAGAATAATTAAAGATGAAGTTATAGATAGCGATCAGATAAAATCAGTTCAAAATTCACTTTATGATTATAAAATTAGCTTCTTAGCTCTAGATAGATTTTTACACAAATTTTCATTATATTGGGTTGAAAATACTCAAGAATACGCTAGGCTCCTAACAGAAACAGAAAAAAATAAAATATTTAAAACCTATAATAATGATTACTCAAAAAATATTTATAATGATTTTAATTGCGGACTTGGTGTTACTGTAGAAAACCATGATAATAATGATCACAATGAGGAAATATCAAAACTTGAAGAATCGCTTGGAAAAATGGAAATAGATCAATAATGCTTTAATTGCTTACTATATATATAAGCGTAATAAGTCGATTTTACAAGCATGATTGCAAATATAAAGGCATGGGGCGAATGACGGGTCTTGAACCCGCGACCTCCAGAATCACAATCTGGCGCTCTAACCAGCTGAGCTACACCCGCCATAATTTATAGTCTATATAGTCAACAATATTTAAGTTTGAGAGTACCAGCTATCTTCGCTCACGCGATTAGTATATGCAGTACAGCTCTATTCTTTCCTACGAGGAACCTTAAATAATTAACTATAATCAACAACTTTTTTGTCCCTAAGCTGACTACTAACTTCGCGCGAGGCACGAGTATAATATAGTCAATAACTATTCGAGACCCCCTCGCAAGCGTTTCTTCGCGAGAGTTTTAGCAATATTCGCTCAATTAACTCCTACTCAAATCTCAATCTAATTAACTATATACATAGATTAGTTCAGACAAGCGGAACTCAACAACTAATTAACTATAGTTTTTTAGGGATCCTGAAGCAAGCGCCGCTTCGCGCAAGTCTTATTTTAGACTTCACTCGATTAGCCACTTACGGAGAACCTTAAATACTAATTAACTATATAAGTATGTTCTTATTCTATATAAATAATATTATAAAACTTAATATATTATTTTGCTGCTAATTGCAAGATATAATTTATTTAAATTATATCTCACTCTCTAGAAGCTCATCCATTTTTTTCTTACTATACTTTTTCTCAGTTGACTTTAATTGATTTTTAAGTATATGTTCAACAGTCTTATCCTCAACAACAGAGCCTTTGATTTCTTCAATAGCAGATTTATTTTCCTGAATATATTTAATATAAAATTCCTGCATCCTTGGCTCCATCATGCTGACTCTCTTTGAAACTTCAGCTTGCAGATCCTGATTAGTAATTTTAATATTATTGCTATTTGAATATTCAGCTAATAAAAACCCAATTCTAAGTCTTCTTTTGCATAAATCTTCAATATATTTTTGCTTTTCTTTATCGCTTTTGCCCTCAAGCTCGCTATCATTACCGCCGGCTTTAAGCTGAGACTCTAGTAACTTAATTTCTTTTTCAAGCAATGTATTTGATAATGGGAAATCAACCAGTTTTTCAAGCTCATCAAATAATCTCTTCTTAACTAATATAGTTATTTGATTATTATATTTACCTTCAGCATCTTTTTTGACCAATCCCTTGAACTCTTCAAGCGATTCAACCTTAAAATTTTCTTTTACAAAAGCATCATCCATAGTTGGAGTTTCGGCTTTGCTAACAGCTATCACTTTGCAATCAAACACAGCATCTTTGCCAGCAAGTTCTTTTGCATGATATTCATCTGGAAACTTAACTTTGACTTTGATTTCGTCTCCAGCTTTTGCGCCAACAAGTTGCTCTTCAAAATTATCTATAAAAGACTTGCTACCTAGCACTAATTTATGTCCTTCAAGCTTACCACCAGCAAAAGCTTTGTCATCAACATAACCAATTGCATCAATAGTGACTTGGTCATCCATCTTAGCTTTCGTACCAGCTTTGACTTCTTTAAAAGAAGTGCTTTGCTTAGCTATGTCTGCTATAAATTCATCGATTTCTTTATCTGAGAATTCAATTGCAGGCTTTTCAATTTTAACCTTTGACCAATCCGGCATTTTAATTTCAGGCATAAGTATGTATTTAGCAGTGAATGATACATCCTTGCCTTCTTCACTCACAATATTTTCAACTTCAGGAGAAGTTGCTAATTTGAGTTTACGACTTTCTTCAATCTCTTTTAAAGAATCCATAATAGAATTTTTAACTACATCTTGACGCGCAGCTGCCCCATATTTATTTTTAACCATAGACATTGGCACTTTGCCTTTTCTAAAGCCAGGCATATTGATTTCTTTTGAAGCTGTTGCCAACTCTTTCTCAAGACCTTTTGCAATAACATCTTTACCTATGGTGACCTTTAATTCAAGATCTAAATTCTCATTTTTTAATTCTTCAATATTCATAATTACTTTAAAATATTCGCTTGATTGTCAATTTTTTAATACTAGTTCATTTATTGGTACGGATGGAGGGACTTGAACCCCCACGCCTCGCGGCGCTAGAACCTAAATCTAGTGCGTCTGCCAATTCCGCCACACCCGCATACATACAATTAAGTAATGCATATAATAAATGGCTAACTATAAACTACTAAAAGCTTATGTTAGCTAGATATGAATAATACACGTTATATAAGATTTGTAAATCAGAAACTTTACAAAACTCATTTATTTTATGCGCTTCACTCGAACTTAGTCCAAATTCTACAAGCTTAGTATATTTGTGAATATGCCTTGCATCGGAGGTTCCACCATTAGTCGTTACATTAATTTTATTACCTGTAACTTTCTCAGCAATTTGTATAAATTCTTGCATGTTAGGTGACATTTCTTGCAAAAAAGGTAATGAAGAGCATGTGTGATTAAGCCTATAATTCTGACTCACTGAAGCGACAATTTTTTCAATCTTTTCAACTAATTCCTCTTTTGTGTGCATCGTGTTAAAGCGTATGTTAAACTTTGCTCTAGCACTTGCTGGAATAATGTTATTAGTCATATTTAGAGGCGCTAGCGCAGTGATTTCTAAATTTGAGCGTTGAAAATATTCATTACCATCATCTAACTTTAGTTCAATTAATTGATTCAAAATTTTCACTAAATAAGGTATTGGATTATCGGCCTTTTCGGGATATGCCACATGCCCTTCTTTGCCAATAATTTCAAGGTCAAAACCAACGCTTCCTCTTCTACCAATTTTCGCAGTATCACCAATCATTTTTTCTGAAGTTGGTTCTCCAACTATACAAAAATCGATTTTATTATATTTTTGGTCAATTAATGGTAACATTTTGATAAGGCCATTTTTGCCATGCCCTTCTTCGTCAGTTGTAATTAAAAGCGATAGATTATGCTTATATGTTTTATTTTCATCAAGAGCTTTTTGCATAGCTACAATCATGCAAGCAACACTTCCAAGCATATCCACCACTCCTCGGCCGTAAATTTTACCATTTTCTTCGGTTAATTCAAAAGGAGGATGCTTCCATGCTTTCTCATCAATTGCCTCAACAACATCAACATGGCCCGCAAAACATATATTTTTAGCATTATTTAATCCGCAATCCCTATATGCATAAAGATTATGAGTTTCGTCTGCTCCTTCGCCAAATTTCTGTAAGTCAAACTTAAATCCATATGGCTTTAATGTTTGCATTATAATCTCTAATGAGTCCAGTCCCTTAGGCGTAACAGACGCGCAAGCAATCAATTTACTCAAAATTTCTTTTATATTATTAATCATGATTTAAATTTAAAAAAGTTAATTTACTATTTCCATATATTTTTTCTTTAATAATATCAAACTCTTCTCTTGGTTTAAAATCTTCATTTTTAGCTGACTCTACTATTATTATACATTTAGGAGAAAGCAACCATTCAGCAGAATTAAGGATTAAATCCAAAGTTTTTTCAGCTAAAGATTGCTTATATGGAGGGTCTATAAAAATCAAATCGAACTTCTCGTTAAAATCTAATTTAATTTGCGATGAAATATCAAGATTAAATAATTTAAAAGAGCTTCTTTGATCAATGGAATTGATAAATTTTTCAGAGCATTTTAAGTTATTTGCGTCATTGTCAATAAGTACGGCGCTCACTGCCCCGCGCGAGAATGCTTCAAACGAAACAGAACCACTCCCAGAAAAAATCTCTAAAATTTTGGCATTTTCAAGGCTCCAATCTCCTATCATTTCAATTGAACGAAGCACATTAAATAAAGCCTCTCTGACCATTTGTTTTGTTGGGCGATAGGTGCTCTTTTTTAATGTTGGGATTAATTTATTCTTATATTTTCCTGCGATTATTCTCATTTACCTAATATTTTTTTTATCTTATCTTTTGAAATTTCTTTAATCTTACCGCTCTCAAGCGAGCCAAGGTTAAGCCCTGCATAGCTTACTCTAATTAAGCGGCTAATGCCAATATTAAAATGCGCAAATACTTTACGAATTTCTCTATTTTTGCCCTCGCATAAGGTCACTTCAAACCAATTATTATTTTTAAAGTTACTTTCGTTTGAATATTGATCAACAATTTTTATATTCTCAAAATTATATCTAATATCATCTATCACAACTTGACCTTTACTTTTAAGTAAAGCCATGGGATCACCAAAGCCCCGCACCCTGTATATTCGTTTAAAACGATTACTCGGCAGCTCAAGCTTGCGCGCAAATTCGCCTGAATTAGTCAGTAAAAGCAGCCCCTCACTATTTAAATCAAGCCTACCAACAGAGATAATATGACCCTCAAGTGGAATTTGCTCAAATAAATTTGGTCGACCAAGTTCATCTTTATGCGTGGTCACTAAACCCCTTGGCTTATGATAAAGCCAAAGCCTTACCTCACTTGTCAGTTCAATAATTTTATCATCAATTTTAACTATATCACTATCACTAACATTTAAATTAGGAGTTAGAATTAGTTCGCCATTAACCTTAACCTTACCCTCTAGAATCAGTTTCTCTGCATTCCTGCGAGAGCAAATCCCGCAGGCAGCAATATATTTTGCAATCCTCTGTTTTGTCACGATTTAAACAACAATATTAAAGATTTTCTTAGGCACAAATATTATCTTTTTAGGAGCTTGGCTTAAAGTGTATTTCTGCACTTGTTCATTATTTAAAACAATTTGCTCAATTTCTTCTTTAGTTTGATCATTATCAAACTCAAGATTCGCTCTAACCTTACCATTCACTTGAATAACTAATTTATATTTATCAACTTTAAAATATTTTTCATCAAAAGTTGGCCAGTTTGTTTTATATAACTCATTTTTCTGGCCCATCTCTTGCCATAATTCCTCGCATATATGTGGAGTGAATGGCATAAGTAATTGAATTATAGCTTTAAGGGCAAATTTAATCGTTGAATGCTGCTCATTATTATCAAATTCCTTATAGAGCGCATTATATAATTCTCTAATCCTAGCTATTGCTTTATTAAGCCTGAAGCATTCAATATCATCGCTCACTTCTTTTATAGTTTTATGAGTTAAATTAAGTAAAGCATTACTTGCAGATGAATTTATATCATCACTAAAATCTTTAGCATCTGAACATGATTTAGCAAGTTTTTTTAAGAATTTGCTACAACCTTCAATCCCTGCATTTGACCATTCCAAATCCTTCTCAACTGGGCTATCCGAAAGCGCAAAAAGCCGAATCGCATCTGCGCCATATTCATTTTGCATATGGTCAAGATCAATAACATTTAACTTAGACTTACTCATTTTTTCCAAGCCACCCTCACGAACTTTTTCTCCATTATCCTTATGAATTAGTTCACCATTTTGCATAATTACTTTCTCAGGATGCACCCAATTATCATTTTGATCCATAAAAGTTTTATGCAAAACCATGCCTTGAGTGAGTAATTTTTTAAATGGCTCTCTCACTTCAATCAAACCTTCATCGGCCATTGCTTTCGTGAAAAATCTAGCATATAGCAAATGTAATATTGCATGCTCAATACCCCCGATATATTGGTCAACTGGCAGCCAATAATTACATGCATCTTTATCTGCAATATCTTCATATTTGCTATTACAGAATCTAGTGAAATACCATGAAGATTCAAAGAATGTATCAAACGTATCGGTTTCACGCTCAGCGCTTTTGGCACATTTTGGACAATCAACTTTTTTCCAGGTTAAATGCTTATCAAGCGGATTGCCCCCGCCGTCAAAGCTAACTTTTTCTGGTAATTTAACCGGTAAATCCTTATCGGGCACGGCTTGAGGCCCACAAGTTTCGCAATGAATAATAGGTATAGGGCAGCCCCAATATCTTTGCCTTGAAATTCCCCAATCTCTTAATCTATAATTCACATTAGGCTTGGCTTTGCCTTTGCTAACTAAATCTTCTATCACTTTTTGCTTTGCATCATTACATGATAATCCATCAAGATCACCAGAATTTATCATTATTCCTTCACCCTCATAAGCTCCTCTAGATAGATCAATATTTTCAGCAGGATTATCTATAACCTGAATGATATCTAGATCTAATTTCTTAGCAATCTCATAATCACGCTGATCGTGAGCCGGGCAGCCAAAAACAGCGCCCGAAGCATAATCTGATAGAACATAATTAGCTATAATAATTGGGATATTTCTTCCTTCGATATATGGATGCTTAACTTTTAAATTAGTAATAATGCCGTCAATTTCAAGTTTGCTGTCAATCTTCTTTTTGCTAGCGCATTTCGTAATAAACTCGCGCGCGCGTGCATCTGTAATCATATTGGTTAATTCATGATCATGAGCAAGCGCAATAAAACTCGCGCCATAAATTGTATGCGGGCAAGTCGTATATACCTCAACCTCTGAAGCTAAGCCTTCAATTTCAAACTTTAGGGTGCCGCCAATCGATTTGCCAATCCAATTTTTTTGCATTAATTTTACATTAGCGGGCCAACCCTCTAACTCATCAAGGCATTCAAGCAGCTCTTTCGCATAATGCGTAGTTTTTAAAAACCATTGTTTAAGCTGTTTTTTCTCAACTAAAGCGCCAGATCTCCAGCCTTTGCCATTAATTACCTGCTCATTGGCAAGTACAGTTTGATCGACCGGATCCCAATTAACGGTCGAATATTTTTGATAAGCAAGATTCTTTTTTAGTAAAGATAAGAAAAACTTTTGCTCATGCTTATAATAATCAGCATCGCAACTAGCAATTTCCCTGCGCCAATCATATGATATACCGCATCTTTTTAATTGCTCACGCATTTTTTCGATATTATCATAAGTCCAAGTTGCTGGATGCGAATTATTTTTAATTGCCGCATTTTCTGCCGGTAGGCCAAATGCATCCCAGCCCATCGGATGCAAAACATTATATCCCTTAGCCTTTTTATAGCGAGCAATCACATCTCCGATAGCATAATTTCTTAAATGACCAACATGGAATTTACCAGATGGATAAGGAAACATCTCTAATATGTAATATTTTTCTTTATCCTTGTTAACCTCAACTTCAAATGCTTTATCTTGCTGCCAAGCCTTTTGCCACTTTTGTTCTATATTTTTAAAATCCATGTTGATCCTTGGTGTAATTATATTTTATATGAAAAATTTAGATTCACTATAATGCATATATTCCTTTTTTTCAATCAATATGGCGCTGTTAACAAAATTTAAACTAACTCAAATCGTTATTAATAA
Source organism: uncultured Alphaproteobacteria bacterium (assembly GCA_963762045.1). GTDB lineage: Bacteria > Pseudomonadota > Alphaproteobacteria > Rickettsiales > Rickettsiaceae > CAVXJA01. Next base: position 78,059 of record CAVXJA010000007.1, read on the forward strand.
ATATTTATTATTTTATACTTATATTATTAATTTATGTTGACAATATTTCGATTTAATGGTAATATGCCTATCTTAAATAATTAATTAAATGTAAAGATATTATGTCTAAATTAAACAACAAAGAACGATCAACTGCTGAATTTGAAGCAAGGCCAGGTGCGCGATATGACGAGATGTATAAAGAAGGTTATTTAAAAAATAATTTTCAATTAGTTAAAATTGCTCTTAAAAATGGAGCAGCTGCCAAAGTATTTGATGATGAAGGTAACGAAATTGGAGTTGTACCTATGGATACTATTCATGATTATAAAAACTTTATGCAGTGCTTTTTAAATAATACATTACAGGAAGTTTATCAATTTGATGGTAACAGCGAGAATAGTGATGATAGTTATGACCCAGATCTTGATAATGAATATTATCAAGAACAATATGAGTCAAATTTTGGTCCAGAAATGGAGAAACCTTATGATAGAGAAGCCGAAGGCGATTGTGCTAAATGGTGGTAAAAAATAATTATATTTATATATAATTAATTGACTATAGCTTACTTAAGATAAATTTCTTCACTTAAGTAGGCTATCACCAATATTTATTTCATCTTCAAGCCATTTTTTTGCAATATTAGATTCTAATTTAGGCAATATTATTTCCTTAATTTGCTTATAATAATCTTTTAAATATCTGAGCTCGCTGGGCTCAAGCATAGTAAAATCAATAAGCTCTTTGCAATAAGGAACTAGAGTAAGATTATTAAATTGTAAAAAATTTGCATATTCACTATTCTCAGCGTAAATTAGATTTTCAACCCTTATGCCAAAATTACCCGGTTCATAATATCCCGGTTCATTCGATAAAATCATTCCTTTTTGAATTAATGCATTAGAATTTAAACCACTTGCGCCTTTTGGACTTATATTTTGCGGCCCTTCATGCACGCTCAAGAAAGATCCCACTCCGTGCCCTGTTCCATGCGCGTAATCTTTTGCTATATTCCAAAGTGGCTGGCGAGCGAGGATATCTAAATTAGCGCCTTCTATTTTATTAGCAGGAAATTTAGCAACCGCCAAATTAATATGCCCCTTTAAAACTAAAGTATAAAATTTCTTATGCTCAGCATTCGGCGCGCCAATATTAATAGTTCTAGTTATGTCAGTTGTACCGCCAAGATACTGCCCCCCAGAATCAATGAGTAATAACCCGCTTTCTTCAAGCCTTTTAGCTTTAAGTTTATCTGCCCTATAATGAATGATCGCTCCATTTTCTCTATAGCCGCAAATAGCCGGAAAGCTATCCATAACATAATTTTCTCGCTGCTTCCTATAATCTCTAAGGCGCTCACTAAGGTCATATTCACTAAAGTTAGCAATAGATTTATTTAGCTCTTCGCTTTTTAGCCAAGCTAAAAATTCAATCACAGCTACGGCATCTTGAACATGCGCAAGCTTAGCATATTTAATTTCACTATCACATTTAATAGATTTAAATCCCATAATAGGGTTTGTTTTAACTGAGTGAGACCGTTTGCTAAGCAATTTTGCTGTATAATCTGACGCTTGATTTTCATCGAATATATAATGATAATCATGCTTATCTAAAATAGCGCTTAATTCATTTATATCAATGATTTGAACTTCAGGGCGAAATTTATTGATATTCTGCCTTTGCTTTGCTCCGTAACAAAATATAAATATTTCATTTTTACTCACTAATGCATAGCTTAAAAAAGTTGGTGTGAACTCAATATCATGCGCTCTTAAATTCAATAACCAACAAATTGAATCAGGATCAGTTAAAAAAAGCGCTGCTTCTTTTTTCTGCTTTGCTAAATCTTTAGTTTTTAAAAATGCTCTTATTGACTCTAATTTTGAAACATGAGAAACTCCTGCATATTGAACTCCGTAATCATACACTTCACTTATCGGAAAACTTGCTCTAGAGCCCTCTTTATTCCATAATTCATCTACCGGATTTTCATTTAATGCAAATAAATTTAAGAATGAGAAATATTTGATTATCTTAGAGGAAAAGATTTTTGGATCATATGCGATGCGGCAAGTCAAGTTCAGATTTAGCAACTTTAAAATTTGCTCATAATGGCCTGCATTGAGATTATTAATATTTTCAATGGTAAATATTTGATCAGGCAACTCTACCTCAGCCTGACTAGTATATCTGCCATCTGTGAAAAATATGGCATTATCCTTAGATATAATACAAATTGCATTCGAGCCAGTAAATCCTGTTAGATATTCTAATCTTTTAGCATAATCAGGAGCATATTCCGATAGAAACTCATCCTTTGTAGATATTAGATAAGCATCAATGTTAATCTCAAGCATTTTTGCTCTAATTTCCTTGATGCGCAAGACGATTTTATCGCTATTTGACATCAAAATTAAACTCAGTATCTTTAAATGGTTCTTTTATGCAAGTGTAATGCCACCAACTAGATCCGCTTGCTCTAAATCCATAATCTTCCATAATTTTCTTAAGCATTGCGCGCTTACCCAAAGCATCTTGGCCTATTCGTGGATTTTGATGAGATGAATGCTCGCTAAATATATCATACGAACTACCTAAATCCACACTGCCATCATCGATATATACTACAGCATTATAGCCATATGAAAGCTTACGCCTTACAACGGGCGCACTTCTTAGCTCAGCAGTGATAGGCACTATTGAAACGTCAACACTTCCTCCCCTAATATTATCTCTCTTTTCATGAAGAAACGCTAGGTCCAACCTTCCTTCCTCTCCATAAGAGCTTAAATAGTCAGTATTAATATCATTATTCATAATATGATGTTCAAGGTCTTTATATGCCTTAAGGGGCATATATGCATTATATATAACTAAATTATATCCTCTTGAACGAAGTTCGCTTTGCACTTGCTTCAAACCAATTGCGCATTCTCGTGTCATTAAAGCTTTATTTGCATTAATTCCAGCAAGGCGCTTACCTAAAATATTATATTTGGAATGATATTTAATTTTTATCTGTATATTGCTATCTATATCTTTAATATCCACAAAGTTTTCATGTATTTTACCTTCTGGATTATATAGCACTGCTTGTGATTGTGATAGGGCAACCATACTTGATATGAATATGAATAAAAATATTTTGTATGACTTCATTAGTAAATATCTCCATATCTTATATTTAAAATTTCATTATCTGCTTTAAGCAGAAATCCGCCTTCGTGATCAACACCTAAGAACAAACCTTTAGCATAAATTTTATCATTCTTAAAAACTTCTACTTCCTCACTGAGTTTAAAGGCGCGACCAAGCCATTTCTTTCTAATACGATGAAAGGCAAGCTCATCATCCTGCTCATTATTCCATATTTTATACTCTTTATTAAATTTGCATAGCAAAATCTCAATAAAATCTTCTTGCGCTAAATGGCAATCAATCTCATCAAATAAAGAAGTCGCAGGGATTTTAGCATCTATTTTAGGTCCATAAACATAATTTATCCCAATACCAATGACAGCATGCGAATCATTTCCTTTATTAATCGTTTCAAGCAAAATGCCACCCGCTTTCTTATCATTAATTATCAGGTCATTAGGCCATTTTAACTGAATTTTTGACTTTTTTGAAGATACTTGCTCAGTAGTTTCTGCTAATATATTTCCAATAAGATAGACCAATTGATAGAGCTTGCTTAGGGGTTTGTCAGGTTTAATAACTATGCTTAGATGAATATTGCCAGGAAGAGAGTGCCACTCGCGATTATTCTGACCTCTTCCGGCAAATTGCGATCTAGCAATGATTATCTGATTACTAACATTATTAGAAGCTTTTATAATCCTTTTTGCTGCATCATTCGTACTATCAACTTCGCTGTAAAATACAAGATTATAATCATTTACGCATGATAGCTTCATAATTAATAACCTTATATTACAGATGTAAAAATATAATTTGATGCAAAAGCTATAAAAAATACTACAAAAATACTTGAAATAGTCATAATACTAAGTAAACCCCTTTGCACTGGAATATATTTAAATTTGCTTAGAGATGTTTCAAAATACATATATTTTATTATTTTTAAATAATATACAGCCGCAATAACGCTTGATAGCAAACCTATTATAGCCAAATCAAGTTCTCCTTCCTGAGCCGCACTTAAGAATAAATAATATTTTCCGAAGAAACCTGCAAATGGTGGCAGACCAATGAATGAAAAGATAAAAACCATTAGCACAATTGAAAGTTTTTTATGCTTATATCCAATACCTTTCAAATCGCTTATGTTTCCATACTCGCTTTTTTCACCTAAAATATTTATAAGAGCTGCAAAAAATCCAATACTAGTTATTGAGTAAATCAGCATATATATAAAAGCAGCATATTTACCGGTTTGACTTCCAAGAGAAATACCAATAAGCACATAGCCAATGTTAAGCACAGAGCTATAAGCAAGTAATCTCTTAATAGAATTTTGCATCAAAGCCCCAAGAGATCCAATAATCATTGAAAGTACAGCTGCAATTTTAATTAAAGTTACAGATATTATATAGATATCACCAATCACATTATCTATTAAACCAATAAGCACAATAAGCATACCAATCTTACTTGCCACGGCAAAGAAAGAAACAGCTGTGATTGGAGCTCCTTCGTATACATCTGGTGTCCAAACATGAAGCGGCGCAACTGAAAGCTTAAATAGAATAGCACTAAGCATAAATACGGCTCCCGTAATTAAACCAATATGCGGATATTCGTTTAAAATAAGCCTTATTTCAGCAAATTTTATACTTCCGCTATAGCCATACATATAAGATATTCCAAGAAGCATAACAACAGACATCAAAGCGCCAAGAATGAAGTATTTTAAACCTGCCTCAGAAGATTTAACCTGATTCACATTAAAAGCAGCCAGAGCATAACCACTCAAAGCTTGCATTTCTAACCCACAAAATAAAAGTAAAAAATCCTGCGCAGAAATTGAAATAAAAATTCCTAATGTAGACAATAATATTAAGGTAATGAATTCAAGCTTGAATTCGGCTTTAGTGATTTTTACATACTCAATATAGATATTACACGACATTAAAGCTAGGCTGAGAACTAAGCCTTTAAATATGAGTATAAAAGGCGATACTGCAAATGAATTATTAAAACTAATAGCTTGATATTTAAGTGATATTATATATAGAGTTAATATAAGAAGCGAAAATATACCGGTTCTGACAATTGTTTTAGCTTGATTTTTGAAAACCGAAACAAGTACCTGCATAGTAACAGTTATAGCTGCTAGTAGGATTTCAGGCATTAAGAAAAAGAATTGACTAATCATTAAAATACAACAAATTATTTATAAACTATTAAAATTTTCTCTATTGGCATATTTATTACCGAGAGAATATGCGAAGGAAAAACACCTAAGTAAACTATTAAAATCGCCAGAGGCACCAAGGCAAATTTTTCACTAAAGGTTAAATCAGGAAACTTTAAAGTATGCTCCGCATTAGCAGACCCAAGCATCACATCTTTGTATAATTTAAGCATATATATTGCGCCAAACACAACTCCCGATGCAGCTAATATACCTACTAGCATATTGGCTTTATATGACCCAATTATACTCAAAAATTCCCCAATAAATCCACTAGTGCCAGGTAATCCCACCGAACCCATTACTGCAATTAAGAAAATAAATGCAAATTTTGGCATTGTATGAGCAACGCCACCATAAGCACTAATTTCCTTAGTATGATGTCTTTGGTATAAAACACCAACAGCTAAAAATAGCGCTGATGATATAATTCCATGCGAAATCATCTGGAACATTGCACCGCTAGCACCATATTCATTAAAGCTAAATAAACCAGCACTTACATATCCCATGTGAGCTACTGAAGAATAGGCTATCATCTTTTTCATATCTTTTTGCGCAAGGGAGGTAAGTGAAGCATATATTATTGCAAAGCCACTTATATACAGCACATAAATAGCATATTCAAGACTAGGAGCCGGTAGCATTGGAACCAATATTCGCATCATAGCATAGCCGCCAAGCTTCAATAGAACGCCAGCTAAAATCACCGATCCTGCAGTTGGAGCCTGCACATGCGCATCTGGAAGCCAAGTGTGAAAAGGAGGCATTGGTAGCTTTACTGCAAAAGCAAAAAATAAGGCAAACCATAACCATTTTTGCTCCTCAAAGCTCAAAGTTGGAGCTGAATCATATAATTCTGCAAAATCTAAACTTCCAAGCTGGCTAAATAGATATAATATGGAAATAAAGAAAAAAACTGATCCAAAGAAAGTATATATGAAGAATTTCACTGCAGCATATATTCTATTTTCGCCGCCCCATATCCCAATGATTAAATACATTGGAATTAATATAATTTCAAAAAATATGAAAAATAGAAGTAAGTTTAATGCGCAAAAAGCTCCTATACATAGCGATTCAATTAGTAAAAAACATATTAAATATGATTTTTTTGAACTCTCAATAGATAATATATTTGGTATTAAAATTAGACTTAAGAACGTAGTAAGCAGAACAAAATATATTGATATTCCATCAATTCCGACATAATATTCAAAGCCAATTGACTCAATACTCATTAGCCTTTCTGTAAATTGATAGCCTTGCAACTTGCTGTCAAATGCATATAACAGATATATACTAAGTAAAAAATTCAAAGCTGTGCTAGCAAACGCTATTATTTGCAAGTGATTACCACCTTCACTTACGGCCTTTCCTTTTTCACCTGTTTTTTCACTTATCTTTTCATTAGCCTTTGTAAAAATTGCTATATAGATAGCCGATAGCAAAGGAATAAAAATTAAAAATGATATTATTGACAAATTATCCATTATATATAAGAACCTCTATACTTATTCAAACTGAGCTAAGCCAATATAGATATTGATAAATTATTACAGAAATTGCAAAGACTAAAGCAAATATTATATAAAATACGTAATTAAACAAATATCCTGTCTGAATTTGGCACACACACCAACTTGCAACTTTTACAATTAATGAACAATTACCTGGCCCTTTTTTATCAATAAATTCTCGGTCAAAACATGCTAAGAATTCGCTAATACTACGAGTAACTTTAACAAAAATCTTATCATAAATTTCATCAAAATAATATTTATTTTTAAGCAGCTGATAACAGCATTGCATAGCTGTTGCAGCTTTTTTATATCTATCACTTTTATAGAAATAATAACCAATTAATATGCCTAAAAACCCACATATCATTGGCATTAATTTGATTATCTGGCTTATGTCTTCATGAGAGTGATGATGATACACCAATATACTTCCTGAAAAATAGCCATCAGGAGATGCAATATCTAGTAAATAATAGCCAATTGCACCAGAAAATATAGCTCCAAATATTAAAACAAATAATGGAACATTCATAATATTACCAGAAGCATGGATTTTATCATATTCTTCCTTGCTGAGATTAGTGTTTCCACAAAAAGTAATTAGAATGATTTTCATTGAATAAACAGCTGTTAAGACAGCAGCAATTAAGCCCAGAACATATGATAAATAGCCATAAAATGAGCTAGCACCATATGCAGATTCTAACACTAGATCTTTTGAGTAGAAGCCAGCAAACGGGAATATGCCCATTATCGCAAGCGATCCAATCCAAAAGCACATATATTCAAAAGCTAGCTTTTTCTTTAATCCACCAAGTTCAAAGATATTTTGTTTATGAGTTGCATGTATAACGCTTCCAGCTCCAAGGAAAAGCAAGGCTTTAAAAAAGCCATGCGTAACAAGATGGAACATTGCCGCATTATACGCTGAAGATCCGCAGGCCAAAAACATATAACCAAGCTGAGAACATGTTGAATAAGCAATAATTTTTTTAATGTCATCTTGCGCTACGGCTATTGTCGCTGCAAAAACGCAAGTAACAGCGCCTATAACAGAAATAAAGTTTAAGATTATTGAACTATACTCGAATAAAAATGAACAGCGAGTCACTAAAAACACACCAGCCGTTACCATAGTTGCTGCATGTATTAGCGCTGAAACAGGAGTTGGTCCCTCCATTGCATCTGGAAGCCAAACATGTAAGCCTATTTGAGCTGATTTACCCATACATCCAACAAATAATAAAAAGCATATCACATCTATAGTTGAAAATTCATAATTCATAAACATAAATGTTTCATGCGCAAGCTTGCTCGCCGTAACAAAGACTGGGTTATATTCAACTGATCCTGTTTTCATAAAAATTATAACAATGCCTAAAATTAGAGCAAAATCTCCAACCCTATTAACTAAGAATGCTTTTACTGATGCTACGTTCGCAGAATTTTTGTGAAAATAATAACCAATAAGTAAGTATGAGCAAAAGCCTACTCCCTCCCAGCCGAAAAATAATTGTACAAAATTATCCGCGCATACCAGAGAAAGCATACAAAATGTAAATAATGATAGATAAGATAAAAATTTGACAAAATCTTTATCACCATGCATATATCCTACCGAATAAATATGCACAACGCTTGATACATATGTAATTAGTAAAAACATAATTGCAGTAACTTGATCAATATAAATGCTATAATTGACAGTGAATGATGCAAATTTAATCCAGCTAAAGACTAATATATGCAATAAGTTCTTATTAATACCACAATGAATGAATAAAATACTTGCGCATATTGCTGAAGCAACCAGTGCGCAGCCGGATATTATAGAAGCGGTTTTTTCGCATATTAAATCTGCTAGCAACCTATTTGCAAGTGAGGCTAGTAAAGGTAAGAATATTAGTAAGTAAGCGCATGCAACCATTTTATTATCCCCTAGCCCCGCATTTGATTAATGTCTTCGATTTCAATCGAATCCCTATTTCTAAAGTAAAGCACTAAGATAGCGAGACCAATTGATACTTCTGCAGCCGCAATTGATAACACAATCAAGCTAAAAATCTGCCCGGTAATATTTTGCAAATCAGCTGAAAAAGCGATAAAATTTATATTCACACTCAGGAGCATAAGCTCAATTGACATTAAAATTGTTATTACATTCTTCCTATTCATGAATAAACCACATAAACCTATTACAAAAAGAATCGCAGCTACAATTAAATAATGCTCTAAGCTAATCACATCAATCTTCATAATTTAAACCTTCAATTCCTTTAGCGCAATTACCCTCAACAACTTCCATACTATTTTCTTTATTGCGTTTCATTTGCTCAGATACTTTCTGTCTTTTTACTCCAACTCTCAAGCGCAAAGTTAAAACAATAGTTGCAATCATAGCAACGAACAAAATCATACCAGCAGATTGGAATGGTAATATAAAAGTAGTGTATAAATGCTGGGCAATTAATTTAGTATTACTAATTTCAGGGTTAATGATGAATATCGCTTCGCGCACTGGTTCAGATATGCCGCGGCTTAGCATAATAATTATTGCAAGATCTGCAAAAAGCATCATAGCAATAAAGGTTGCAAATTTTGCTTCGTTAGTTATATAAGACTTAAGCTCAGTGAATTTGATATCTAGCATCATTACTACAAATAAGAATAGCACAGCCACCGCGCCAACATAGATTATAATCAGCATCATTGCAACGAACTCAGCACCAACAAGCACCATTAGCCCTGCGCTATTGCAAAAGCAAAATATAAGCCATAGCACAGCTATTACTGGATTTTTACTAGTAATTACCAATAATGCACTGATAATTACCATACTAGCAAAAAAATAAAAAATTAATGTTGTTACCATTTTATTATCTCGAGTTTTTTCTACTTATATGGGTAATCTTCTTTGAGCTTTCTTGCTAGCTCTTGCTCCCATATATCACCATTTTCAAGCAGTTTTTCTTTATCATATAATAATTCTTGACGTGTTTCCGTTGCAAATTCAAAATTTGGTCCTTCAACAATTGCATCAACAGGACATGCTTCTTGACACATTCCACAATAAATACATTTTGTCATATCTATATCGTATCTGGTGGTTTGCGACTGGCCATCTTCTCTTTCTTCAGCTTCAATAGTATTGCTTGTGCTGGACAGATTGCTTCGCATAATTTGCAGGCAATACATCTTTCTTCACCATTTGCATATCTCCTTAAAGCATGTTCGTCCTCTAAATCTTGGACTTACTCTGCTTTTTTCGTAAGGGTAATTGATTGTAACGTTACTCTTAAAAAAATACTTTAGGGTTAGCAAATGGCCTACGAAATATTTCTTTAAAGTAAAGATCTTAAAAATTTCACATATTAATATCTATTTTATTTTAAGAATCATTGAGGTAAATTATCGGTCCATATTTAATAAAGACGCCATTAAAACTACCCAAAATAGCGAAATTGGCAAAAATAATTTCCAGCCAATACGCATTAGCTGATCATATCGATATCTGAGGTAGAGTTGCTCTTATCCGATAGAAAAATGAATAGGTAAAAATAACTTTCACCTATAAACCAAATAAACCCCGGTATTACTTCTAAGATATTCCCAATTGAAATGGAGGTAAATAGCCCCCCATAAAAAATGTTACAGTCAGACCACTAACTAAGATCATATTTGCATATTCACCTAAGAAAAATAATGCAAATGCCATGGATGAATATTCTACATTATATCCAGCTACAAGCTCTGCTTCTGCTTCTGGTAAGTCAAAAGGCAATCTATTGGTTTCGGCAAGTACTGATATAAAAAAGATCACTGCCATAGGCGCAAGCAGGGCCTATCCAAAGTGGCCATGTCTCTTGATGTTCTACAATTTCTCTTAGATTAAGTGAACCTGCAGTAAGAAGCACAGTCACTATCACAAGACCCATTGAAACTTCATATGAAATCATTTGAGCCGAAGATCGTACCGCCCCTAAAAAAGCATATTTAGAATTACTAGCCCAGCCAGCCATTATAATTCCGTAAACCCCGAGTGAAGATATAGCTAATACATATAAAACGCCAACATTAATGTCAGCTAAGCACCATATCATGATCAAAAGGTATAACTGCCCAGCCAATTAGACTTAATACGAATGTTATCATTGGCGCTAATACAAAAATCACCTTTGATGCTTGCGCAGGAACTATTAATTCTTTAAAAATAAGCTTTAAAGCATCAGCTATTGGCTGCAATAAGCCAAATGGACCAACATAGCTTGGCCCTTGTCTTAATTGCATTAAGCCAATCACTCTGCGCTCAGCCCAAGTCAAATAAGCGACGCTCACAAGCAAAGGCAAAATCAAAGCAAGTATTTTTAAAATGATTATGCTGAGTGGCCAAACATATATTGCAATAATTTCATTAAAGTTATATTCCATCATTTCACCTTAAAGCTAGCATTTTCACGCAAATTAACTTCTTTAGAGCATCTTGCCATTGTAACTGAATTACGGCTGATCGGATCAGTCATATAAAAATTAAACTTAACATTTTTAATTGGTGTATAATCAACTTGATCTTTTACTGGCAATAGGTTAAATTCCCTTTCACTAGATTCAATAATTTTATTTAAATATTTAAGCTCAGGATGCGCCTTTATCATAGCAGCTTTAAGCTCTTCCTCAGATTTTGGCCATTTCGAAACGCCCATCATATAAGCTAATTTTGCAAATATTTTCCAGTCCTCTAGAGCATGACCCGGAGCTTCAACAGCCTTCCTTGCTTTTTGCACTCTACCTTCAATATTTAAATAAGTCCCATTTTGCTCAGTATAAGCCGCGCTTGGTAAAATCACATTCGCATAAGGCGCAGAATTATCGCCATGATGTCCTTGATAAATCACAAATGTATTTTTGTCAATTTTTGAAAGATCAATTTCATCTGCTCCATGTAAATATAAAACATCAATCTGACCTTTATTCGCCTTATTTATGATAGAGCTCGAACCACTTGCTAAACGGTTATTCTTTGGATCTGATGCAATAAATCCAAGCTCAAGCGCTCCAACCATCGATGCATCATTATGAAGAATATTAAAGCCATTCCAATCAGGTCTTATGATTTTATATTTTTTTACTATCTCATGAATTTTTGCGAGCAATGCAAAACCATCTGCGCGCGCAAATATTCCATCTCCAACTATAATAGCAGGATTTTTCGCAGATTTAAGTTTACTAGCAAATTCATCATTTGTCTTTGCAGATAGTATTTTATCAAGTGCTGTTGCAGAATCTCCAAGCTCAATAATAGGAAAAGCCTGATCATCAGCTTCACCTATCCTGTAAATTTCAATAGCATTATCTCTAGCAAGTTTTCCTAAGCGCGCTCCAATAACTGGCGCTCTTTTACGAATATTTGCACCAATAATTAGACAAAGATCAACATTCTCAAGCCCTCCAATCGAACTATTAAATAAGTAGTTTTGCCTATTGTCGATATCTAATTTATAATTATGTTGGTTAGCGTCAAATAAGCTGGCTCCAAATTCAGATAATAATTTTTTTAGAGAAAATAATGCTTCGCATGATGAAGTCCCGCCCGCTATAGCCGCTATTTTTTCGCCATTTGAATCTTTAAGTTTATTAAATATAATAGTTAGCGCATCGTCAAAGCTAGCTTTACTTAATTTACCATGAATATCTTTTATATAGCAACTATCTAATCTTTGATTCTTAAGGCCATCATATGCGAATCTAGTTTTATCGGATATCCATTCTTCATTTACATCATCATTAACTTTAGGCAAAATGCGCATCACTTCAAGCCCTACTGAGTCAACTCTTATATTAGCGCCAGTTCCATCCATAACATCTATAGATTCAGTATTATTAAGTTCCCAGCTTCTTGCTTTAAAAGCATAAGGCTTAGAAGTTAAGGCTCCTACTGGACAAAGATCAATCACATTACCTGAAAGCTCTGATGATAAAGATTTTTCTAAATAACTAGTTATTTGCATATTTTCACCGCGCCCAATTGCTCCAAGCTCAGGAACTCCGGCAATTTCTGTCGCAAACCTTACGCATCTAGTACAATGAATACATCTTGTCATATGAGTTTTAACAAGAGGCCCGAGATTTTTATCTTTAACTGCTCTTTTATTTTCTTTATAGCGACTGGTTCCCGATCCATATTTAAAGGCTTGATCTTGCAAGTCACACTCACCGCCTTGATCACATATCGGGCAATCAAGCGGATGATTAATTAGCAAAAACTCCATAACCCCTTCGCGAGCTTTTTTGACATTAGCAGTGTTGGTTTTGATAACCATGCCATCAGCAACATCCATTGCACATGATGCAACTGGCTTTGGCGCACGCTCCATCTCAACTAAGCACATACGACAATTACCCGCTATTTTAAGGCGGTCGTGGTAGCAAAAATGTGGTATTTCAATGCCTGCTTCGTTGCAAGCCTGCATAACCGTTAGTCCTTCCGCGACTTCAATTTCTTTATCATTAATAGTAATTTTTGGCATCTACTTATAAATATTTGCAAAGTAATAAAATATTTTATAGCTATTATGATATATCATATCATCCATATTTCCAGAGATTTTTGAATTTAAATCTATTTTTTATACTTATATTGTTTCTACTTGACAAATATAATACTTAAACTATAGCATATGGGCTAATATTCTAATTTAAATTAAGTTTTTTAATGCCACTCGATAACCCTAATAATTACAAACGTGTTTTACTTAAAGTTTCGGGTGAGGCTCTCATGGGTTCACTTAAAAATTACGGTCATGATGCAGACACTCTAAGCGCGATAGCGCAAGATGTTAAAGAGGTTTATGATAGCGGGGTTCAAGTCTGCATTGTTGTTGGTGGTGGCAATATATATCGCGGGAGAGATAGTAAGATACTTGGCATTGAGCAAGCAACAGCAGATTATATGGGCATGCTAGCGACAGTAATTAATGCTCTAGCTGTGCAAAATGCTTTAGAAAAAAAAGGCTTAAGCACAAGAATTCAAGCAGCATTACAAATAACTAGCATATGCGAACCATTCATACGTAGAAGAGCACTAAGGCATATGGAAAAAGGACGTGTAGTAATTTTTGCAGCAGGTATAGGCAATCCTTTCTTCACAACAGATAGCGCCGCCGTCCTTAGAGCAGTCGAAATGAATTGTGATATGCTTTTCAAAGGTACAAACGTTAATGGCGTCTATGATGTGAATCCTAAAGAAAATCAAAATGCAAAAAAGTTAGACACCGTAACATATGAAGAAGTCCTTAGAAATAATTTACAAGTAATGGACATGGCCGCTATTGCAGTTGCAAGAGAAAATTCTCTACCCATTAATGTATTTTCAATTAAAGAACCAGGCAACTTTGGGAAAGTGTTCTGTGGAAAGGGAGAATTTACCTCAATTCAAAATTAGCTTAGAATTTATATTGCCTTATTCTTAATTAACTTCTTTGATTCGCAAATCTTAGCTTAATTTACCAATAGTAAATGGTATAGTCTATTAGATACGTCACATCCTGATCCCACCATTTTTTGACGTGAGACGTCTCCAGCCACTTTAAAAGTAGCAAAAAATGTTATTCAGCTAAAGGCGCAAAAGTGATTTTCATAGTAGATTAATTTCTTTATATTTTTACTGATATTCCTAAGTTATAAATTTTCTTGATATTCGATATCTATTCAGTGTAATGTAGCATAAAGTAATATAATATAGCTACGCTATATTATATTACTTAGACAATGAGCCTTCAGGGAGCGTACACATATTATAAAAAAGTTAGGTTATGTACAGGATTTAAGCGGGCTGGATATATATGGCAGCAATTGTATTTTTATGGGGAAAATATTATGAATTTATTAAAACTATTAACATTAATAATTATTTTTATGTCTACCTCTACACAAGCTTATGCTTATGAAATAGCTTTTTCATCAAAAGAGGTGAAAGAAAAAATATTATCTTTTGGAAAAGAAAATATAATAATCTTGTTAGACATAGATGATACTATTATTACTCCAAAATCATTAACGTTTAGAACAAGTCCATATAATAAAATTATTGATAACATCAAAGCAAATCGTAATAAATATCCAAATTATGAGAAAATTATTAGCAATTGGCGAATTCAAAGAAAAGTAATATTAATTGATTCAGATTGGCCAGAGATTTTGAATGAGCTAAAAAACACATATAAAGTGTTTGGCTTAACAAAAATTGATACAGGAAAATTTGGTAATATAGAATCTATGGAGCAATGGCGATATGAAGAGTTAAAATCTCTTGGAATTAATTTTTCTACACATGAAGATCAATCTTTGGGTAAAGCTAATCAGCCTAGTTTTTTCAAAGGGATTATGATGACTGGTTCCTCAAGTAAAAGTGAGACATTAGAAAAATATATGTCCATCATATCTCCTATAGATGGAATTGTTTTTGTTGATGACAGAGAACAAAACTTATTAGAAATTAAGGATTTTTGCAAGGAAAAGAAAATAAAATTCTTAGCTATTCATTATAAAGGCTTAGAAAAATTAAAAGCTCAGCAAAATGAGGAGGTTTATTTCTTACAGAAAAACACTCTAATCAATGAAGGTAAGTGGCTTTCAGATGAAGAAGCAAGTAAGCAAATCATGTGGGAGAAAAAATAATATGAATAAGGTAAAGATACTCTTCCTTGTTATTATAGGAAATATCTTGGAATATTACGATTTTTTATTATTTGCTCATATTGGTTATTTAATCATTCCCATGTTTATACCTGAATATTATACAGAGCAATCACATTTATTTGCTCTTACGATGTTTGCCTTACCATTTATTATTAGACCAATTGGGGGGTATTTCTTTGGACAGATAGCTGATTTAACTTCAACTAATAAAGCTTTGGAATATACATTATTTTACGCTAGTTTAGCAAGTATGTTGATTGCTGCACTTCCAAGTTATAATTATCTTGGAATTGCAGCAACCATAATATTCATTATACTCAGATCTCTACAAGGATTTGCGCTTGGCGGTGAATATACAACAGCAGGAACATTGTTGATGGATGAATTTTCCAGGAATAAATCTTTTGTTAGCGCTATTTTAGGAGCCTCAGGTACAATAGGCAGCATTATCGCTTTTTCTTTTGCAGCTTTGTATTTTCATTTTTTTAGTGGCACAGAGATCTGGCGACTATTTTTTGCTTTTGGGGGGATTGCGACTTATTATAGCTCCTATCTTAGAAAACTAAATTTTGCATATATTGACATATCACAAAAGCTTTCTCTATCACATAAAAAAGATTCATATATTATAGATCGAGCAGCTATATATAAAACTATAGCACTTGGCTCAGTTACTAGTGTTTCTTGTTTCATTCCTATGGTATATAGTAATTTTTATTTTACCAAAATCCTTGGCTTAGATAACAACATAGGTCTAATAGCTACATTGATTTCATTAATTACATACATTGTAGTTACGCCAGTTGTCGGATATGTAAGCGATTTTATTAACCTTAATAAATATCTATTTGTAACATTTATTATTGCTCTACCTTTGGTTATAATAGGGTTTAAGTTAATATCAGATGGTCTTTTTGTTTGGACACAAATATTATTAACAATTGCGGCAAGTATTGTAGGGGCAAATATACATGTTATAATGAATCAAATGTTTCCTTTAAATAAAAGAAGTAGGAATATTAATCTATATTTTACAGCAGGGGCTTCACTAGGAGGCTTGGTGCCTGCTTTATCTGGGTATATTATTGAGCATTATAATTTCTTCCACACTCCTTTATTCATATTATGCTTACTTCTTATCATTAATACATATCTCTTTATAGCATTTGATAAAAGTACTTTCATTAAATAAGAATAATATTATGATATAGTTAATTATGGAGTATAAAAATATAGAAACAAACTATAAAGAGAATTGAATATGTTATATAGTTGAAAATATACACTAGAAGCAAGTAGATTTAAAGAATTAGTAGAACCGTTTTTAGAAGAGTCAAAACTAAAGATGGGAAGACCTACAAAAGTGAGCCATTACAAATTTTTTTGTGGAGTTTTATATATTTTAAAGACTGGTATATCATGGAGAGACTTACCTGCGGAATATGGTAATTGGCATACAATATATACAAGATACAAAAGGTGGAGTGAAAATGTTTTTCTAGAAGTTGTTATATTATTTACAAAGCTTAAAAGAAATAGTTTTAGATATAATTTTTGTTGATGGTTCAATTGTACCATTGCACTTGCATGCTGGAGGAGCTTTTAAAAAAGAAAGGTGAGACAGCAACTGGTAGAAGTAGAAAAGACTTAGATACAACTATGCATATTGCTATTAGCAATGATTCAGTTGTTACTTGCAAATTATTTCCAGCACAAAGACAGGATTGTAAGAGTTTTGAAGAGCTCGAATAAGGATTACCTTGGGATAAAATAAAGTACCTTGTTGCTGATAAAGGGTACGATACTTCAAACGTCAGAAATACTATTAAATCATATGGAGCAACTCCTGTTATACCATTTAAAGGCGTTTATTTACCAGAGAACTCTGAGCTAACTCCTGAGAATTTTTATGATGTTAAGTTATATAAAAAGCGTAATATTATTGAACGATTCTTTGGTAGATTAAAGGAAAATGTTATTCAGCTAAAGGCGCGCGCGAAGCGACGCTCGCGCCCATCTTTAATATATATTATTCACTCTATTCGTTCCTACGAAAGATCTCAGGTTTAATTAACTATATTTGCTTAAAAATATATTAGATTGAAAATTCCTTCCTAAAATAAACTTTTTCTATATCACCCTCCTTCTTATACCCAAGACTTTTATAAAATTCATGAGCACCCTCTTTCTCTCGGCGCTTTCCACATATTAAATCCATAATAGCTGGACTACATGATTTAGCTACTTCTTCTACATGCTCTAATAGCTTCTTGCCTATTTTTAGTCTTCTATATTTTTCATCCACATATAAACCTTCAATACGAAATCTTACTGCTTTTGACACAAAAAGTAGCGACTTAGACCAGGCTATAAAGCCAACTATTGCATCTTTATAAATCGCTACCACAACACCATTACCATTTTCAGATGTGAATTTTTTTAAATGATCTTTTAAGATATGATGTTCAGTAGGAAATCCAAATAGTTCTAACATTGGCAATAATAACTCAACGTCAGACGAAGTCGCTTTTCTAATTTCAATGGAATTCATAATTATTCTTTTAAGTTGCTTAATAATTTTATAATATAAGAGTTTGTAAAATAAAAGCAATATAAGTAATTTTAATATAAAATTATATGACACTGTTAAAAGCGCCATAGTAAATTTCAAAAAAAGAGTTGCACTTAAGAAAGAAGAAGCTGAATGCCATGCGCAAGGTGAGTCATATGGGGCAGCTGTTGTTTTATTCGCTTTAGTAAGGCACTATAGTTAATTAGATTGTTACTCCTCTGTAGGAACGAATAGCGAATACATATCTAAAGCTCTCGTGACAGTGCTCGTCTCGGGACCTCAATTAGTTATTGACTATATTGTTACTCCTCACCGACAAGCGGCATATCAGTATTATTTGCTAAATCACTTATACCTTGATTTTCAAAAGCTGCTTGAGTTTTATCAGTAGGTTTATAATTACTAGGAATATTTAATTCATCAGCTTTCTTATCTTTATTGCTAGCTTTTTCAAAGTCCATATTTTTTGCATCAGTTTTTTCTTCTAAACCTTGAATAACTTGGTGCATTAAGGGTTTTTCATGATTGGGTTTATTAGTTTGTTCAATGATGCTATGCATTTCTTCTATATTATTTAATATAGATTTAATATTAATTTTATTAGACTCCTGAAAATTAACTAATTCCAGTTCATTACTATTATAGTTAGTTGTGCTTTTATCAAAAGTGAACTTAGCCTTAGAAAATACCTCGCTAAACTCCTCCGAAAGAAAATGTACGTAAGCCTTACAGCTAAAATTCACAAAATTTTGATCTACATCATTATATAATTTAGCTTTATTGCGTATAATGATAGTTTGCAGTTTTTCAGGTAAAAACTTTATATCATTGATACTATAAACAACCTTAAAATCTTGTGGAAATTGTTGCTTAACTGGATCTAGCAGCTTTTTTATTGCATTTGTAAACACCTCATCTCCTCCTGAATCAATATCATTTTGATTTCTAAGCAAAAAATCAGCATATTTTAAAAGCGTAGTCGAAATAGGTACAAAATCCTTATTAAAATCATTATTTGGCAGAATAGACTTAAGGAATTTATTCATTTCCAAAATTGCATTAGGATTCCCTGCATCACAACCCATAGCATTATTATAAGCATCAAATGATCCTTTAAGATCATTACCTTTAGCTTCCAGTAAACTAGCCTTAATAATATAAAAATTTCTACCTAAACTAAATTTATCATTAATTTCAATGAGCTGATCAACAATTTCTAAAGCAGAATCAATCGAGCCTCCATTTATCATAATTTGATTGAGAGATATTCTTAAAAAGGCAAATATCCCAG
>CAVXJA010000007.1:102500-126865 GCA_963762045.1 uncultured Alphaproteobacteria bacterium
GAACATATATGTAAAGAATAGTATGTAATTATTATGGATATTACTTTTATATTATTTGTATTTGGATCTCTCCTTGCAACTATCCTAGCTATATACGGCTTAAGTTTCCTAATGCAATATTTGTTAAATAAAACAAATGTTTTGAATAAATTTAAAAACAAAAAAAACTATTTTGTTAAGAATGTTTTGCCAATTGATGAAAATACTAAGCTTGTAAGTATTTTTAATAGCAAAAATACCGAATATCTTTTGACAGTAAGTAAATCTGGAGTAACATTGATCGATAAAATCACTCAAGATCAAAATATGATTAACTCAGATGAAGAACAAAACTAATTTATCGATAAAATATTGCACTAACTTTCATTTATACTTATGGATACTGGCAGCTAGTATATTAATTCTAGGAGCTTGCCAAGAAGCTAAAGCTGACGATTTTATGAGCGATATTGGCAGCATGCTATCTGGCAGCTCAGCTTCTGGAAGAATTATTCAAATATTTTTCGCAATAAGCGTGATATCCCTAGCTCCATCGATTTTGATTATGGCTACCTCATTTGTTAGAATATCAATTGTGCTTTCAATACTTAGAACAGCGCTAGGTTTGCAATCTTCACCACCAAACCAAGTTATTGTTAGCCTTGCCTTATTCTTGACTTTTTTCATTATGTCACCAACCCTAGAAGCCTCTTACTATGGAGGCATTAAGCCACTTTTAGAAGAGAAAACTAACGAGGAAGAAGCTTTGCAAAAAGTGATTGATCCTTTTAAAAAATTTATTGCCGCAAACACTCGTAGTAAAGATGTTGAATTGTTTAGTTCAATTGCGAAAATCGAATTAACTGATAAATTTGAAATTTTACCTTTGCGTGTTTTAATTCCTTCCTTTATGATAAGTGAACTTAAGAGGGGTTTTGAAATTGGTTTTTTAATTTTTCTACCTTTTCTAATCATCGACATTGTAGTTGCTTCAGTATTAATGGCGATGGGTATGATGATGATGCCGCCAGTAATGATTGCCTTGCCGTTTAAGCTCATATTTTTTGTGCTGATTGATGGATGGTATTTACTATGCGGTAGTTTAGTGCAAAGTTTTAATATATAAATTTAAATATAAGGTAATATTATGACAATTGAGTTAAAGGATGGTGAGTTTGAAAAAGAAGTTATCGACTCACAAGAACCAGTGCTTATAGATTTTTGGGCACCTTGGTGCGGCCCATGCAAAATGATGAGCCCTGTAGTTGATCAAATTGCTGAAAAATATAAAGGTAGAGTAAAAGTTTTTAAAATGAATATTGAAGAAAATCTCAATACCCCTACTAAATATGGCATTGTTAGCATACCTACATTAAAAATGTTTAAAAACGGGATTGAAAGCGCTAGCAAAATTGGCTTTGTAGCAAAAAATGATCTTGAAAAATGGATCGATGAAGAAATAAATTAAACACTAAAATGCCTTCCAGCAAAACTTTTATAAAATTAGAAAATTGTACAGTCAAAGGAATTAATACCGCTGCAAGAGCTAGCAGTATTAGAAATATGATTCTTCAAGGTGGCAGTTTATCTACTCAGAGCATACCAATAATTAATAATGCTAACCTGAATATTAAATCTGGTGAAAGAATTGCTTTTATTGGTGGTAATGGATCTGGGAAGAGCTCGCTCTTAAAACTTATTGCTGGAATTTATCCTCCAGCAATAGGCAAAGTTTATTTGAATGGCAGCGTTGGAGCTTTAATTGAAATGGGACTTGGCATTGAGCCTGAATTATCTGGTAGGCATAACATTAAATTACAAATGTTATATAATAATATGTTGCATATTTATAGTAAAAATACTGAAAAAGCTATCATCGAATTCGCTGAGCTTGAAGATAAAATTGATTTACCAATTAAGCATTTTAGCTCAGGAATGTTAGCAAGGCTAATATTTTCCTCAACAATCTTTAATAAGCCAGATATATTATTATTAGACGAAGTTTTTGCTACAGGGGATAGTAAATTTATAGAAAAATCATTTAAATTCATGCAAAGTAAGATTAATCAAACGCCAATAACTATAATCGTTTCTCATGATGAAAAAATTATAAAAGAAAATTGCACTAGAGGGATTTTAGTTGATAAGGGTAATATAGTGGCAGACGGAAATGTGGATCACATATTTAATTTATATCACAATTCTTGAAGAATATTACATATAAGTACAATGCAATATAATAGTTTAATGACATGTTAAAAACGATCTTTTCAAAAAATTATATAAGCGCAATATATTTGCTAGTCCTCACGGCTAATGCTAGGATTAATCGCAATAGTTTTTTAGGTTCAGCTTGGGGCTTAATCCAGCCTTTTATTCATATTTTTGTGATTGCTACTTTTTTTAGTTTTTTATTACAGCAAAAAACTCATACTATGATATTTAATTTGGTTGGAGCATTACCTCAATGGAATTTTATATTAAATAGCTCCCTGCAATCCTCAGTGTCATTGATTAGTAAAGAAAATATTATAAAGAGAGCCATTATTTCAAAAAGCTATTTTCCAGTAGCAGATGTGCTAAGCAATTTACAACAATTTTTTCTATCTACCGCTGCGATGTATTTTACTGTAATTTGTTTTTATCCAGATCACTTTTCATTTAATATTTTCCTAACTCCATTGCTTGCTTTACCTTTAATAATCAGCATGTCAGCTGCGGGAATTGCACTTGCGTTTCTAACTCCTTATATTGGTGATATTCCAAGATTAGTTGAAGTGCTGCTAAGTGTAATTTACTGGACTATACCTATAATTTATCCTTATTCAATGATTCCAGAGGATAAGCAAATATATTTTGAATTTAATCCACTATTTATACTAATTAGACCGATGCAACAAACACTTGCAGAGTCTGCCTTAGTAGATTCTGTAATTATCGCTAAATCATGGTTTCTAGCTTTTATAATTGTTGCATTATGTTATGCAATTTATAAAAGAATATCTAGAAATGTAATTTATTATCTATAGATTAAAAATTATGAAGCAAGTTAGCGCAAAAGAATTTATGTCCTGGCTAGAGTCAAATGAATGTGAAATGCTTGATGTAAGAGAGGTTTTTGAATATCAAGATTATCATATACCCGGATCTATTAATGTTCCACTTGGCAATATAGCGCTATCTTTTCCAGAGCATTTAGCTAAAACCAATAAAAAGATTGTACTTATCTGCGCAGCAGGAAAAAGGTCATCTATTGCTATAGAGATAATAAAAGAGAATTATCCTGATCTTGATTTATATAATCTTTATGGTGGCTTGTCAGCTTTAGATACTCGACTATAGCGCTGTTTTAAAGCTTAAATAAGCTATAAAAATATAAAAGAAAATATTCTTCCCTTGAGATATGAGTATAATTATTGTATAAAAATTATACTGAAAAAATAAAATTTAGGTAAAATTAAAATGATTGATGAAATTAAAGATGAATTAAATACTAAAATGTCTAAAGCAATTGATGTTCTATCTAAAGAACTCAGCGGCCTTAGGACAGGCCGTTCTTCTCCGCATTTGCTTGATCCTGTAGTTGTTGAAGCATATGGAGATCGCCTGCCAATATCGCAAGTAGCAACTGTATCTACTCCTGATGCAGTGACTTTATCTGTGCAGGTTTGGGACATCAGCATGACAAAAGCAGTTGAGAAAGCAATAGCTGATGCAAATCTAGGTCTTAATACCAATGCAAGTGGCCAGGTTATACGCATTAATATGCCGCCCCTTTCCGAAGAAAGGCGTAAAGAAATAGTAAAACTTGCGCATAAATATGGTGAAAATACTAAAGTGGCTCTTAGAAATATCAGAAGAGATGCTAATGATGCTATAAAAAAATTAGAAAAAGACAGTGGATTATCTGAGGATGATGTTCATGCTGAAATGGAGTCCGTACAAGAAATCATTGATTCATTTTCTAAAAAAGTAGAAGATTTAGTGCGCAACAAAGAAAAAGATATTTTAACTATCTAAGTGTTATCTATAATATTATCTAACCCTCAAATGGGCGAAAACATCGGAGTAAGCGCAAGATCCATGAAAAATTTTGGCTTTTGCGATCTACGTATCATAAATCCAAGAGACGGCTGGCCAAATGAAAAAGCTCTTGCTTCAAGCGCGAGCGCTAGAGATATTATAGAAAATGCTCAAATTTACGATAGCTTAGAAAACTCAATTAAGGACATACACCTGCTTTTTGCTACCTGCGGCGATCAAAGAAATATTGATAAGCCATTAATATATTTAACTGAAATAAGTAAATATATCAGTGATTTTAGCCTAGAGCAAAATTTTCTGAACCTTAATATTGCTATATTATTTGGTAGGGAATCATCAGGTTTGGATAACCATGAAATAGCTAGAGCTAATTATTTAATTAATATTCCTACTAACATCGATTGCCCTTCGATGAATTTAGCTCAAGCAGTTTGCATAATTTGCTATGAGTTTTCAAAGCTTTATAAAAATTTCAGTAACAATGTGCTTATTGATCAAAGTAATATTGAGCTAACAGATAATGAGCAAATTAATCATTTAGCAAATTTTGCTCTAAGTAAAATTAATATTAGCGATGATCAAAATACTCATAGCAAAATACTTAATCTATTTAGCAAGATAAAAAACCTTACTAAGTCCGATATAGGCTTACTTTGGAAGCTTATCAAATAGCTCTCCTTATCATTATTTAGTAACCCTGCTTTTAATCAAGCTTACCATTATGTTTTTCTTTAAATACTTTTGTTAAGTATTTAATATCGATTAAGGTTAAAGGTTGAGTGCAACCACTAGCTGGAGGTATATTACATTTTACTAAAGCTTTTTCTGCGGGAAGTGGCATATCAGTATATTCCTTTATATCAGTGCCTGGCTTTGCAATATGCGCAACCAAATTTACACCTTTACCATAATAATGCACTAATGGAGGAAATTTTTTTTCTTCAAAAGATTTTTTACCTTTATATGATTCTTTATCTTTTTCAAGAAAATCTTCATCTTCACCCCGTGAAGTTCCAATAAACATTTCACCTGCCTCTATATTATTCAGTAAAATATTGAACATCGACTCTACCGGCTTTACTATTATAAAAGGTTTTTCAGGAGCTAATGAATTCATCATTGCTCCTATAAAACTATGGAGAATGATTGACAAATTTTTATAGCCATCTTCAATATATGCCCCAATCATCTTAAATATTCCTCTATTTTCTGCAGCGAAATTATAGCTTGCATTATTAGAGCCAACAACCATTAAATAATTAGAATATTTATTAAGATAATCTTTAACATTTGGAGCTTCCTTAGCTTCATTTAAATTATGCGTTCTTTCTTCAAAATCAACAGGCTCCTTAGTTAGATAACATACTAAATTAATTACATGAATTTCACTTTTACCAACTCCAGCATTTCGCATTGCTGTTTTATTCTTTAAGAATCTCTCTTTATTATCAGCAGCAAACTTCAAAAACTCTTCTTTTGTAAACCCGCCTTCAGTTGAGTTAATCATTTCGCACTTATCATATAAGTCACTTAAAGCATTTTGAGTTGCTTCTTCAGAATCTTGTATATATAGAGTTGAGAAAAAAGAAAATATCCCACGAGAGCCTAGGTAACTAAAATCATCAACCAGATATTGTTTCCAAAATTGTGGATTATGCTCAGCGTAGCAATGAACTTCTTTACCATCAACTGTAGTAGCAGTCGCATGAATATGATTATTAGTGAAATCAAAATTCTTGAATCCTAAAATTGTAATATCTTCATGATTATTATTGTTATTATTATTATCTAGTAAAGCATCAGTTTCACAAGTAAGGTCAAAAGTAGGCATATTATTATATAATTAATTATTTTGCGATAATTATATATAAAATATTAATATTTGTCAATTTATTCTCTTAATGATCCTTTACTAATTCTGTCATTAATCGCAATTCCGAGTGAAGTGTTAGGTATTGTAACTATTTTAATAATATTTAAATTATTTTGCGCTGCAAAAATATCTGCTTCATGAAGCATTGAGTATAAATTAGCAGCAGCTTGCACAAGATTCCCTGACTCACTCAAGTTAAAAACTTTACTATCATAAGGATTGTCTAAAACTTGCTTACCAAAATTAATGCCTATTTCCCCTTGCTTTAAAGAAGTTGCATTGATAACTAATTTTGCCTTTGGTGAATAATGGCGATAGGCCATGCCTGGAGCTATTGGTTTATCATTATTTTCTTCATATTTATTAAATTTTAGCTTAATATTATGTTTATTTATAATTTGTTGCAGAGCTTGCTTTTGAATAAAACCGCTTCGAAGAATTGATATCTCCGCCTTATTAATATGGATAATAGTTGATTCAAGCCCTACCCTGCACTCAAGCGCACTTGCGCTTTGATCAATTAAAATACCAATATCTTGATTTTTAAAATCTGCGTAAACATGCTCAAACCTAGTCGGGCTTAGGCTTCCCGAGATATTAGCGCTGGGGGCTGCTAGAGCTGCGCCTACTTCATTAATTAGCTTAAGCGCAATATCATGAGCCGGGATCCTTATTGCTACAGTATCTAGCCCCGCAGTCACTGCTGGAGCAAGGGAGCTATGTTGTTTTAACGGTAAAACTAATGTTAAAGGCCCAGGCCAGAATTCTTTAGCAAAAATTTTTGCTTCTTCAGAAAAAACAGCATATTCTTCGGCTTGCTCTAAAGAGGTAACATGTATTATTAATGGATTATTTTGTGGACGTCCTTTAGCTAAGAAAATAGACATGCAAGCCTCTGCATCATGCGCATTTGCAGCAAGTCCATAGACGGTTTCAGTTGGCATAGCAACTAGCTTACCTGCATTAATCATTTCCGCGGCTAAGCTTATTTCTTTAATAATGCAACATTTGTCCTGATCATCAGATTGATTTGAATTACTCATGAGACAACTAAATAAGATCAAATTTGGCTATCTTTTCAAAAGCTTGCTTAACTCCGCTTAGCAAATATTTTCTATTTTTAGCTATTTTTTCATCATCATCATTAACAAGCACATTTTCGAAAAATTTTTCAATAGGAGAAGCTAACTTCTCAAGATCTTTAAGATATGCACTATAATTATCTTCAGAAATATGTTCATCAATCTCGTTGCTTATAATTTCGAGCTTGTTATGCAGCTCTTTTTCTTCCACAAAGTTAAACAAACTCGGATCAGCTTTACCTGTTATGTTTTCAATTATATTGCTTGCTCTCTTATAATTTTGAATCAAGTTCTTTACCGAATCCTTTTCTATAAAAATCTTTAACTCTCTGAGTTTAATTGAATTTTTTAACAGATCATTATCGCGGTTTAAGTTAATAACTGCATTAATTAGGTTCATGCTATAACTATTTTTAAAATAATTTTTAGTTCTATCTTCAATGAATAAAATGATATCATTAAGAACTTTATCTATATCAATATTATTAATTTTAAGCTGATTAATGTGAATATCTAAAGACTTAATTAAAATCTCTTTTAGATTATAATTCATTTCAGAGTCAATAATAATTCTAATAATGCCAAGCGCTGTGCGCCTTAGAGCAAAAGGATCTTTAGAACCAGTGGCTCTAACTCCAATCATCATAAGTCCTGTTAGTGCATCAATCTTATCTGCTAAAGCAAGCAGATGTGTTTGCTTGCACGGCGCATCATCCCCAGCGGATGCAGGCTTATATTGGTCTTTAATATAAGCTGCGATTTCAGGGCTTTTTCCCTGAGCATGCGCAAAATAATAGCCCATTAAACCTTGCAAGGATGGGAATTCACCAACCACCTCTGAAACTAAATCCGCTTTAGCAATCAGCGCGGCGCTATGGGCATCCGAGTCATTAGGATTTAAAAATTTACAAATTTCGTGAATTCTATTTGATCTATCATAAAGGCTTCCTAATTTTTCATGATATACCATGTTTTTAGTTTTAGCCGAAGCAACGTCAAGAGGCATTCTCAAATCTTTCTCATAAAAATAAAGTGCATCTTCGAGCCGCGCAGCTAAAACTTTTTCATTTCCTTTAATAATATTATCAATAACTTCCTTATCTTTTGAAGGATTATTTGAAACGAAAATAAAATATGGTGCGAACTCGCCTCCTTTTTCAAAGCAAGCGAAATATTTTTGGTGAATTCGCATTGAATCAATCAATATTTCTTTAGGCATTTTTAAAAATTTATCTGGTAACTTTCCAATTAAACAATTTGGCCATTCAACTAATCCAGCAACTTCTTCAAGTAGCGCCTGGTCATTAATTTCTGCTAAACCATATTTCTTAGTAATTGCTTGATTTTGCTCAATTATGCTTTTCTCTCTTTCCCTAGAGCTAAGCATCACATTATTTTCTTTTAGAAATTTTGTATAATGCTCAAAGTCTTTTATCTTCGATTCGGCCCCGCCGAAAAAATGACCATAAGTAATATCATTTGAGTTTAAATGATAATAATCAAATGGTAATATTGATTCATCAAATATACACATAATATTAACTAAAGGCCGCACCCATTTTAACTCATGATCTCCCCAAAGCATTGATTTTGGCCAAATATGAGAACTTATTGCGCTTGGCAAAACAGTTTTTAAAATATCCGCTACCGCTCTTTCTGCTTGTAACTTATTATACATATAATATTGAACGCCATTAATCTCATGGATCTCTAAATCACTTTTCTCTATATTATGAGATTTGCAAAAACCAATTATTGCATTATCAGCAGATCCGAGCTTTGGCCCTTTAAATTGAATTTCTTTTGAAGGTAAAATGCGCGGCACGCCATCAATGTGAATAGTAATGCGTCTTGGTCCGTTATAAATTTCTAATGAAGCATAATCAATTTCATTTTTCTTTAAAACTTCATCAAAGATTGATTTATAGCTAATGCATGCGTCTTTTTGCATCATAGCCGGAATTTCTTCAGAATATAATTCAAGTAATAATTCACAATTTTCTTTCATTTCCTTCTCCTATTTTACGCGACTTAGCAATCAAGCTCTTGCCACTTAGTGCAACAAGATTTAGCAAGCACCCTAACTTTAGCAATATATGCCGCCCTCTCAGTTATGCTTATAGCGCCTCTTGCATCAAGCAAATTAAATGCATGGCTTGCCTTCATACAAAATTCGTAAGCCGGAAGAGGTAAATTTTTCCCTACCAAATCGAGTGATTGCTTATAGAAATCATTAAAATGATTGAATAAAATATTTATATCTGATTCTTCAAAATAGTATCTAGAGGACTGCTTCTCATATTCGAAAGTTATATCGCTATATTTAACTGCATTTTTACCTTTTATGCCATGCGACCATATCATATCACCAAAATTATCAATATTTTGTATTAATAATGCTATCCTCTCTAAGCCATACGTTATCTCTCCAGCAATCGGACGCAATTCAATGCCACCAATTTGTTGCATATAAGTGAACTGGGAAACTTCCATACCATCGCACCAAACTTCCCATCCAAGCCCTGAAGCCCCTAAAGTTGGTGATTCCCAATCATCTTCAACAAACCTTATATCATGCTTATTTAAAGCAATGCCAAGCGCCTTTAAGCTATCAAGATATAAGGATTGAATATTTTCTGGAGATGGTTTAAGTATGACCTGAAATTGATAATAACTTCCGGCTCTATTGGGGTGATTACTATAGCGCGCATCTTTAGGCCTTTTGCAAAGCTGCACATAAGCTGCGTTCCAATCGCCTTTAGATAATGGCTTTAGTACAGTTGCTGGATGAAAAGTTCCAGCCCCAACTTCGCTATCAATTGGCTGCAAAATTGCGCAGCCATAATCTTGCCAAAAATTCTGCAAAGTTAAAATTATTTCTTGGAAGGATAAATTTTTCATTTGATTTTAATTCCATTTCTAATTGTAGCATCTATAGCACTGTTAATAAAGTCAATATATTTCAATTGCATTATATAGCGCTTTTACAAATTTGCAAAATATAGTTTTATGAAAATTTTATAATGAATAAAAAATTATTTATGAATTATGGCACTGTTACCAGCGCCATAAAAAAATATCTAGTATTTAAGATTTTTGACCTAAATTAGAAATTAGGCCATCTATACCTTTTTCATTTAAAATAGCTTTAAACTCAGATTGCTGGGAATTAAGAGTGCTAATTCCTTCAGTAATAATATCAGACACTTTATAGTAAGTACCATTCTTGCCCTTAAAACGATGTACTAAATAATCCACTTTTGTGTTTTGATTATTTTCCTTTTCAATAATATTCATTGAAACTATAAACTTTTTATCATCAAGTGCGCGAACACTTCGAAGCTTTACTTCCTGATCGTTATAATGCGAAACTAAGCTTAAATATGAGTTAACAACATATTTAGAATAAGCCTCTGTAAAAGTTGCTAATTGATCTTTCGATACATTTTTTCTAAATCTGCCAAGGCTATGTTTCGCCATCCATGCTAGATTAAGATTATCATTGAGCAATGTTCTTATTGGACCTTTAGCTCCACTTGGATTAGACTTATTTTGGTTCAAAATTTTGAAAGTTTTATCCGTAAGCTGTAAAACAAAATTTTTAAGTTCCTCTTCAGATTCATCAGCAATAGCCACATTAGTATAAACTGGAAATATGATTAATAGTACAGATAAGAGCTTAGCTAGGTTTTTCATAATTTTATTCTAATAAATTTCTATCCATATTATCCCAATCAAAAGATTAAGTCAATTACTCATAAATAATTAGAGAATATATAATTATCCTCTATCAAAATTTCTTTCATTAGATTTTTTATTTCCATGTGAATTTGAATTACTCCTTGGATGAATATTAATTGTTTGCGCAAGCTTTCTAACTTGATCAAGCTCCGACTTCAAATCTTCATTAATAGGTTTTTTATCAGAAACTGCAGGTGATCCTACCTTCTTTAAATGAGCTAATTCTGGATTTTTATCTGCAAGAATATTAGCAAATTTTCCTAAATCTTCTTTTTTTATAGTTAAAATATTAGGTACTCTCATGCCGCTCACTTCAGCTGCAATGCCGACTTTGGCAAGATCTTTCTTAAGCGCTTGTTTAGCATCGTTTCCAGCCATAGGAATAACTAGATCTCCATTGGAATTTAAAGATGTTTCTCCATTTTTTCCATACCTATCTGGGCCCACTCCATTTCTAGTGAATTCTTGTCCAAATGCTTTAATTATATATTTACCAAATTTTCCATTATCTGCTGCTTCTACTAATAAACTCTCAATTTTATTACCTTGACCTTGCTTAGCATTACTTTGCTCATTCATAGGTTTTTTATCAGAAACTGCAGGTGATTCTACCTTCTTTAAATGAGCTAATTCTGGGTTTTTATCTGCAAGAATATCGACAAATTTTCCTAAATCTTCTTTTTTTATAGTTAAAATATTAGGTACTCTCATGCCGCTCACTTCAGCTGCAATGCCGGCTTTGGCAAGATCTTTCTTAAGCGCTTGTTTAGCATCGTTTCCAGCCATAGGAATAACTAGATCTCCATTGGAATTTAAAGATGTTTCTCCATTTTTTCCATACTTATCTGGGCCCACTCCATTTCTAGTGAATTCTTGTCCAAATGCTTTAATTATATATTTACCAAATTTTCCATTATCTGCTGCTTCTACTAATAAATTTTGCACAGCTTTATCTGCGGATTGTAGTGAATTACTTTTTCTCTCACTAGTAATATTATTATTGTTTAGATCAGGCAATGAAAGTTCTGCTAAATCATTTTCAACTAATTTGGCAAAATCTGGGTTTTTTTCTGCTAATAATTTTGTAAAATTTACTAAATCTTCATATTTAATCTTTACTGAATTAGGCTCGCCTTTGCCACTGTATCTAGCGTTCATTTTCTTATTAACATTAAGACCGAGCGCTAATGCTTGTTTAGGAGTAAATCCAGCTGCTGTGGGTAAAATTAGGGTATAATTATGATCATATTTAGGCGCATCTATTAAGCCAGTCTTTAAAAAGCTTTTATTAGTAGCATTTTCTAAATATTCAGCCAGTTTGTTCTTATCGCTAATTAAGTTTAATAATTTATCCAGTTTTTGCTTTGTCTCAGCAGGAACATTTATTTGCTCTTGAGCAGCTTGAACAACTGGCACATAGATAGAATCTTTTATGATATTAGTTTTCTTTTTAGCAGCCTCTAAATTAGGATTTGGGAATGATTCGCGCTCCTTTTCATTATGTAGATTAACTTTCTTAGCAAACGACATATCTAATAATTTTGGATTAAAAGCCGCGTTAAAAGTTAATTGAACGGCGCCGCCTATTTGTCTAGAGTCATTTTCTTCTTTTGCTTTATTTCCTCCGTCACCTAACGCTCCATTACCCGCAGGTCCGTTAGCTTCACCCATAATTGCTTCTGCTATTTTGAAGTTATTTCCTCTTCTGCTCGCTAATTGCGGCGCAGAAGAATCACCATCATGCACAATTAGCGGGGTTTGAATTTTACTTGAGAATTTTTCAATTTCATCTAAGAGACGAAATGGGGCATTATGAATAAATAACCCTTTAAAACCATCAGGTGCTTTTTCAGTTGCAATTTCAGCAACTGCTCGCGCAAAAAGCTTTTTAGCTTTATCTTGCTCATCCCCTGGCGTTAAAGCACCAAAGAAAGCATTAGGCGTAACTATATCTAAAGCCTCATTATTAGCTGCTGCTGCTATGATTTGTAATCTAATAACATCTTTAAATTTGTCTTTTAATCCATCTTCATTTTGAAGCTTTCCATTATTAACATATTTTTTTACATCATTTGATTGATTTCCCTGTAATTTGGGGAAATTTGCATAATATAGGACGCGATCCCTAGGTTTATCAAGTATTTGCTCATTAATATTATTAGCCTTTGACATAGTATAATATTGCTTAACCTCACCTCTAATAACAACATAACTACCCACTTCTTCCA
The DNA here is from genome assembly GCA_963762045.1 of uncultured Alphaproteobacteria bacterium. Lineage (GTDB taxonomy): Bacteria > Pseudomonadota > Alphaproteobacteria > Rickettsiales > Rickettsiaceae > CAVXJA01. The sequence continues at coordinate 115,448 of CAVXJA010000007.1, forward strand.
AATGATTTTTATAAGTATCTATATCCATATTAGCAGGTGGTTTAACTTCACCCTTCATTTTTAAAATTTGGATATCTTCTATTTCTCTTTGAGTAATTTTTGCAGGATCGTAGTATATTTGAATATTTTCTTGAGCATTTTTTATATCTGAGGCGAGGATCGTCGCTTTTTTATTCTTAGTATTATATTCTGGGTGGTCGCTAGCAAGTATTTCACCATTTTCAAAAATACCCACATCTTTTTCATTAAGCAATTTGTTAAGTGGAGAATTTTCGCTTATTGTGTGAATTTTTACATCTAAATTTTCTCTATGACTCTGGCCAGCATGCATATCTCTTAACTGAAGGCGTAATCTTTCACGTGAGTCAAAATCCGGATCAAAGGCATAATCAGGATTAGCTTGCGATAATTCAGTAGTAATATTTTGTAGATCAGTATCTATTTTTCCAAATCCATTAACTGTAGGCATATAATTCTCTCTATTTAAATTAGTTAATACAATCTTAGCATTTAAAATTTTGATAATCAATCAAAATATTAACAATTTATTAAGATAATTTTAAAATTTGTTATTTATTTACAATGCTTATTATATTAAATAATTTAAGAGAAGTTTTTTATAATTATATGCCTTGCTACATAAGGCATTTAGGATATTAATCAATTACCATTGAATGTGCTTGTAGGAACTATGGTAGGGACTAAAAGAGCGAGGTCAATATGATAGTGCTAGCGTGCACGCTTGTATATTGACCTCAGAACTAAAAAGTTTTGAAAGTTACATCCAGGAAGATGGCGCAGGCAAAACTGGGCTTGAATCAATTTCTTCTGCTTTACCTGACTCTCCTACGTTGTTTTGACTAGGTAGTGATTCATGGTTATTAAAATGCATATATCCTAATATTTCCTGCGCGATATCTAAACCAAGCTCATGATGTATATCTTTAAAAAGACTATCCTTAGAACATTCCTCCTTACTCACAGAATTTTTATCTGCATAATTTTGCTTTACATAATCATCGAAATATTTAAAGTAAAAGTTTTTTAAATTCAAAAGCTCTTTTGATGGATTAGGGAGTAATTGTTCAACTTGTTTATTTTGAAACAAGCTTGTTAAATACTGAAAAATATTAAGTTTGGAATTACTTGGCAGGCAGCTGTTTAAAAAATTCAAATTATAGTTTTTTATAATATTATCCAAACTAGCATCACTAACTTTAAAATTACCAAGTTGAGTTTTTAATGATTCTTGACTTGGAGGATTGTATATATTGGCTATAGCCTTAATCACAGAAGGCTGCATAGCATTATCGTAATATTTATAAAATAATTTAACTTTATTTGTATCAACGGTATCATTATTTGTATGTAGGTCAAATTCAAGGATCTTATTACCAGCAATAAGCTTATTAACAAAATTCTTAACAATTGCTGTAGTGATCGAACTATGATTATAATTAAACTTTCCAATTGATTTATTTTTAACTAAAGCTTCTGCTAAATTAATTAAATTTTTATTCTGCGAATCATTTCCTTGCGCGGGAATATGTTTATCTAATTTAATTTTTTTTGTAATAATCTTGCCTTCATCATCTTTAGTAATGTCAGCATCATGAACATGAAAAGCACTGATATTGAGCTCCTTTAAGCCAGTGCTATGAGCGATAAAATTAGCTAGAATTTTAGCAGTCTCAGAGCAGCAGTTAACTCTTTGAAAAAATAGATTAGTTATTTTTGGATTAGATAAAAGCGCTTCGCATATAACTTTCATTTCATTAATATTCAATGTTATGTCATGAATAGTAAATATTGAGTTTTTACTAGTATTAATTTTAGTAATTAATTTATCAAATCTAGATCTTGGGAAAACTTCTGAATTCAGAATCCCTTCAGGTGTAATTTTGCTCATTTGTAGTTAATTTATTAAGTTTTTTAATATCACAAATATAGACTTTTTATTAATTTTAGTCAATAAAATTTGGTAATATTTATTAAAAACTATTAAACTAGGCATATCTAATACCGTTAATAAACAGTTACCCTAATTAAAAATTAAATTAATTGTGATTTTTTTATACTAGTCTTGATTGAAATCTTATAAAAACATTTTAATCAAAAAGCGAGATTTTAATATAAAATAAATTTAATTAAAAATCTAAATTACAATCACTTCCAGAAATAGTTATATTTTCTTTAATATTTAGAGCGTCAGATTCATCGGAAAAACTAAGAGGACTTACATCAGAATCATCAAAAAAGCTTTCTGATGAATCACTGCCTAAGGATTTAAGATTAAACCCTTTAAAATGACTAAAACTTAAGTTAATTACATTTGCAGTTTCCGAAGATAGATTATTATTACCTTCAACAATATTTGCATAAGTTAAAGATTGATTACCAAGTAAATTTGATGCAGCAGCTTGTAAGCTTTTATCTGATGCATTAGTATAATTAAATTCAAAGCTTGTTACATTACTTAACTTGATTGCATCTGATAAGCTATACACGCTGTACCCATTAAGGTCAGCTGAATATTTAAGCTCTTTAATTTCTGAATCAATATCATTAATGGTTTCAGAGTCAGGTGAAATATAATTTTGAATAGTCTCATTTATTTTTTCAATTTCATTTTGCTCTTCTTTATTTTCGCCAAATAAATTTACGACCATATCCTTTGGGAAAAAACTTTTATATGCATTATTAGCATCATCAGTTTCAGCAAGTGCAACAAAAGACTTAAACTCGAGAGATTTTATCGTTTTATTAGTTTGTAAACATACACATAAATCTTCGATTGAATAAATATTATATTTCACATATTTAAAAGTCAATTTTTCTACTGAGGTATTTTTTTCAAGCGCCAAGCATAATTCTTGCATCCGGCCGAAATTTAAAATGATATTTTCAATAACAACTTCTTCAACTTCATTATTTTTAATTAATGTAATAATAGTATCGAAGTCTATGCTTTTTTTCTCGGATTCGTAAGATGGAAGTTCTAGTATAGGTAAAACGCGTGGCTCTAAAGTTAGCTCAAGTTGATTTTTGCTCATTTGTAGTTGCTTTATTAAGTTTTGTAACCTCTAAATGATATATTAAAAGTTAATTTTAGTCAATATATTTTAGTAATAACTATTAAAAATCATTAAACTAGGCGTATCTATCATATAAACAAGCGATCATTTATATTTATAATTTTAATTATTTAAGATTAATTTATTTTAAAATATTAAAAATTTAGTTTCCTTAGCAGCATTTTTCAAATATAACAATATTTAATGATTCTATTTTTATTTGGGGACCAAATCATGAATATAAATAATGAGCAAAATATGCATATTGATCAAAAAAAGGTCTTAACGATGCTAGCTGAGAAAAATGGAATTAAGCCAATTGACTATGACGAATATCGTATATACGCAAATTTGAAGGCTATACCCGATAAGCAAGTTTGGCTAGGTAATTGGTTTTCCATAGTAGCAAGCTCGCTTGCAATTTATGGCATTGGCATTGGCAGCGATATTGTTGCTGCTAGCTCCTTCATCATTTCCGCTTCATTAATCCTGATATTTGCTGGACTAGATTTAGTTTACATATTCATTAAAAATATATTTAGAGGTAAAAATGAGCATAATTTTAGAGAGCATTTTTCATATAAATATCTGTATGTTACTAAAGCAATTATTAAGAGCCTTATAAAACCAAAATCTCTATTTTATTTAACATATCTAACTGCAATAATTAGTATTAATATGCTTGTGTGCTTATTTTTAGAACTCGGCGGAGCGAGTGAATTATTTTCAAATAACATTGATTATCTAGCTGAATCTTTGCAATATCTTTATGAATTATTTGGTTTAAATTTAAGCAATATTGCCGCCCAAAAAGGAGCGGATTCGGTGATTTATATTATACTTGCACTGCTTTTTACATATAGAATTTTTGAGCTAATTACTAATTATCTCGCTTCATATTCGTCAAAATGGCATTTGCTCAATAAAAAAGAAATGTTAGTTATTGGCGCAATGATTTTCATTTACATACTTGCTCAATTCAATTTAGCTCCTAAAATAATTGATAAAGAAATAGCTTTAATTAATTACGTACTAAGAGTCCTTGCTTGCAATGTTATATTTGTTTACTATATCATTTTAACGCATGATACACTCCTTACTTCAAGATATATCGAGAAATATCAATCATATTTAAAATTCATTTATGGTCAAACTTACTACAACAAAATTAGTTAAGAATAAATTCACTCCAGCTTGCGCGTTAAAATAAATTAATAATTATTGAATTAAATTTTAAATTATGGTATAAGTAACGTTATTAAAAATTAATTTAAATTATATTACTAAAATATTATGTTTCCTAACTCAAATTATAAAACAATTGATGCTTATGATGGCACGAAAGATGAATTCAATAGCGCATTATGTATAGCTTTAAACAATTCACATATGAAAGAATTTAAAGAGAGAATATTAAATAGAATCAGTCCGCAAAAGTTAAATTTAATGCTCACAATCTGGCTACAAGATCATGATATTAATCAAGAATATACATATGGTTTAAGATTAGTTAACCTTGCTTGCAAGCTTAACGATATGAATATGCTAGATATTCTGATCCTTAAAGGTGCAGATATAAACTTTGGCATTAGTTACTCAAATCCTTTAGTAATTGCATGCAAAGATGGCAATCAAGAAATGGTAAATACTTTAATATATCATGGCGCTATATATGACAATAGCAAGCTTGGCACTGGAACTCCTTTATACCAGGCATGTTTAGGTGGTCATGTAAAAATAGTTGAAACTTTATTAAAGCATGAACCAAAAAAACAAACCGAAGCAACTGGATTAATAGCGCCGCTTGTTAATTATACATTTTCTTTAGCAAATGATTTAACTAACAAAGTTAAAATAAAATTTAAAAGTGAAAGCTACGAACCGAGAAAATCTCTGTATGAACTTGATGATGCTAGTAAAACTCCTATGCACGCGGCTAGTAAGACTCATAATAGTGAGATTATCAAAATATTAGCTAAGCATGGATTTGACCCTAATGCTCAAACATATTCGGGCAAAACACCTCTCTTTGAAGCCTGTACTCTTCCATATGATAGATATTACAATAAAAAATATATACAAGCAATAAAAACTCTTATAGATAATGGCGCGGATATTAATATTGCTGATAAAGATGGCGAGACCCCTTTGCATTTGGCAATCAGCTCAGATGAAGAGTTTGCACAAATATTGCTAGAAAATGGCGCTAAGGTTAATACTAAAGATGTAAATGGCCAAACCGCTTTTCATTTGGCTTGCAAAAAATCTACTTATCAATTAGTTAAACTATTATTAGATCATGATGCAGATATCAATAATCCAGACAATGAAGGCTTAACTCCCCTGCATATTGCATGTAGATATGATAATTACGATATAATTAAAACCTTAATTGAGAATAAAGCCATTATTAACATTAAAGATAGTAAGGGACTCACACCGTTATCACATTTAATTGAAGGGGATATTTATTTAAATTTAGCAGTTTTTCTACTTGATAATGGCGCTTGGCCGACAGAGCAAGATTTTAAATCTGAATTCTCATTCCACATAATGGATAGGTTTTTCAAAAGCTCTTACAATAATAAGTATAAATTTAATCAATCTCAAAAAAATATAGTAAAACTATTATTTGACCAAAAGAAGATTAGTGCTAACTTTATTGAAAAATATGAAGCTTACCATTACCTTTCAACAACTCCATTGCCTATGAGTGAAAAAGCTATGTTAGACGTAGACTTTAACGAAAGCATGCGTCTCAAGGGCGTATGTAAAAAATTGGGTAATACTTCTAGGGAAGATATGATTACAGGGATTTCTAAAATCATAGCCCCCTCAAAGGAAGGCGCTAATGATCAAGAAAAGCTGGCAGTTATGGTCTTAGACGGATTAATTAAAGAAAAGGTATTCGGCGCAAATTGGCCTTCCACAGAGGATAATGCTACAGACATATCTGGAAAAAGCGAAGTTACTGATGAATGAATTAGGGAAATTATATAGAAACTCCTTTGCCAAAGTATATTGTCAATCACTTTTGAGCTTAATTTAATTGAAATATATTAATATAACGCTTGCTTAAACAATTCAGCTGCATTATTATGTTTTTTGTTTTAAAATACTGATGCTAAAATAATATGTTAGCGCTGTAATATTAGAAAAGGTATATTTATGAATTTAGACAAAATAAAAGCAGCAAATAGCGATGGAAGCTATAATGTAATAATCGAAATCCCTATGCAAGCTAGCCCTGTTAAATATGAATTTGACAAGGAAACAGGAGCTATTGCGGTTGATAGATTCATGCAAGTTGCAATGCATTATCCATGCAATTATGGCTTCGTGCCGCATAGCTTATCCGACGATGGCGATCCAGCAGATGTCTTAGTTATGACTCAATATCCAATTATGGCAGGAGCAACTATCAAAGTCAGGCCAGTTGCTGTGCTAATTATGGAAGATGAATCTGGCATAGATGAAAAAATATTAGCAGTGCCAACAAAAAAGATTGATCCATTTTATAGTAATATTGATGATATTAGCGATATTGAACCTATAATGCTTGAGAGAATCAATCACTTCTTTGAAAGCTATAAAAAGCTTGATAAAAATAAATGGGTTAAGATACAAGGATGGGAAGGAGCTTCTAAGGCTAAAGAAATTTTAGATAAAGCTATAGTTAATAACTAATATAAACCCTAGGCGAGCGCCGCTTCACAGCTAGGGCGCTTTGTGTATATAGCATGCGCTCTATCCGCGCGCTAGCTAGGGGGCTTAAATACTAATAACTATATCAAAGCCGCACAAAAGCAAGCTTAGAGAAAATATATATTTAATTTAACTTTAATTTAGATCTAGATTTAGAACTATGAAATTATAGATTAATTGTTTGAAATAACAAACGACTTAAAGCTCAATATCAAGAGATGCAATTATGAATAATAAAACTACGCCTTACACAGCATTTTTAATTTGGGCTTGTATTACCCTATTTTATTGCTATCAATACATACTTAGGACATTGCCTAATATAATAATGCCAGAACTGATTGAGATGTTTGAAATTGGGGCAACTCAATTTGGTTCTTTCGCGGGTATTTACTATATTGGATATATTGCGATGCATATCCCTCTTGGCGTATGTATCATCAGCTATGGGCCTAGAATAACTCTTGCAGTTTGCGCGCTTTTAACTACACTTGGATTACTACCTATCATTTATTGTGATGCATGGTTATTAGTTAAACTCGGCCGGTTGCTGACTGGTATTGGCTCATCAGCTGCGATCGTTGGCGCCCTTCAAGTGTTTCGTATATTATACCCTAATTCATCTGCTAGAGCACTTGGAGTATCAGCGGCTTTAGGGCTAATTACCGTTGTATATTCAGGGAAATATATCGCTAGCTTTATTGACTTATACGAACTTGAATTTGTAATTCAGGCTCTTGTCATAATTGGATTAATACTTAGCTTAACTATTTACGCAATAATGCCTCAAGATTCTGTAGTGCAAGATTCCAGTCAACTTTCTAGTGAAATCATATCAGTGCTGCGCAATAAAAAATTAATATTAGTGAGTATTTTTTCAGGATTCATGGTGGGACCAATGGAAGGCTTTGCAGATGCATGGGGCAGTAGCTTTTTAATGAGTGCATATGGATCTACTAAAGAAACTGCTAATTCTATTGTACTAGCAATTTTTCTTGGAATGTGCGGTGGCTGTTTTGTTATGCCAGCCATTTCTGACCGCTTAAAAAGCTCTTATGGAATCACAGTATTTTGCGGTTTAATTATGGCAGTATCATTCTACTATATGCTATTAATACCTAAAAATATAGAAATTGTACATTTTTTATGCATTATCATTGGATTTTTCTGCTCCTATCAGATTATAATAATATCTAAGATTGCAACTTTTACGCATAAAAACCTTAGTGGTATGGCGGCAGCTATTGCAAATATGATTGTTATGGTATTCGGTTGGTTTTTTCATAATATCATAGGTTACAGGCTTGAGTTGCAAATTGAGGGTATAGGCGATAAAGCTTATAATGCTGATATGTATGCTACCAGTTTAAATATTATACCATTAGCAATAATAATTGGTATAACAGGTCTTGCCATGATTAGCATTTACGAGAGCTATTATGAAAAAAAATGAGTATGAACAAAAAATCATATATTATTACTTTGATTTTGATCCTATGTTTAACTATAGGCATCACATTAATCTATAATTTTGTTGGCTTCGATATTGATACGTCTGAGCAAGGACAATCACGCAATCTTCAAGCATTAAGCCTAGTTATCATCTTACTATTGATGATAAGGGGCGGTATTGCATATGGCTATAATAAAGAAGCTAGCTACTACTTTAAAAGCTGGTTCATCTGGCTACTTATTTTTGCTATTACTATCGTGTTTTATGCTTTTAGGCACGAAGCAGATTACTTCTCAAAAAGAATACTTTCAGTGCTAGTGCCTTCCATAACCTGGTCTGAAGAAGGGCAATATATGATTTCTAGAAATCAAGATGGCCATTTTTACTTAAAATCTTTAATAAACAATAAGCATGAAATCAAGTTTTTAGTAGATACCGGGGCAAGCGGAGTGGCGCTGACGCAAGATGATGCTATTAAGATCGGTATAGACATATCTAAGCTTAAATATGATCAAACTCATAGAACTGCATCAGGCCTTGCATATTCAGCCTCAGTGAAGCTTGATACTTTGCAAATAGGTGATAAAGTTTTTAAAAATGTTAGTGCGCATGTATCAAAAAGTGGCCTTGATGTTTCTTTACTTGGAATGTCAATAATTGATGATTTTAGCGACTTTACTTATTCTAAAGATAATTTAATATTTAAATATTAGGACTCAATTTTATGGATATAGATTTATATATAAAATTCTTTATAGCTTGCACATTTATATGCGCAACCCCAGGGCCCACAACACTTTTAGTGGTTTATTATGCCTTTTCGCGCGGCCCTCAGGCTGGAAAATATACTATTCCCGCCGTATTGCTTGGAGATATAGTTGCCATACTTATAGCATTCACCAGTTTAGAGGCAATTTCTACTATTTTTCCTGAATCCTTTGAGATCATAACCACGCTTGGCGGCATCTATATGATATATATTGGGATTGAGTCATTCGTAACTAAGGTACATTATATTGAGGAGGAAAAGGAATATTGCACTAAAAAGCTTGGTGGTATGTTTACACATGTGTTTTTAATTACCTCATTTAACCCTAAAAGCCTAATCTTTTTTCTAGCTTTCTTTCCACAATTCATCAATAAAGAAGAAAACCTATTTAACCAAATGATCTTCCTTGGCAGTACATTTGTAGTGCTTGGAGCATTTTATGCCCTAATATATGATTTACTTGCGGGTAAATTACAAAAGCTTTTAAAAAATGATTCAGTAGATAAAAAGATACATCAATTTACAGGAACGGTAATGATTATGGTGGGTTTAATCACTATGTCATATTAAAAAATACTGCAATAACAATACAAAATTCCAAATTATAAAATTTCGAGTTGACAATTATTCATAATTTTTGTATTTTATTTATGACTATAAATATTAAATATAATTTTATCCAAGGATTATTAAAATGAAACGTACATTTCAACCTAGCAATTTAGTTCGCAAAAGAAGACATGGCTTTAGAGCTAGAATGGCAACAGTTGGGGGTAGAAAACTTTTAAATAGAAGACGTGCTAAAGGTAGAGCAAGACTATCTGCATAAACGCTATGCCTTTTTAAGGCCTATGATTAAATTTTTTTAGCTTTTCAATCAATCTAAGCATTATATATATTTCAAATAAAGTTAAGTATATTTTGTATTATTTATACTTGTCTAAAATATAATTGATATTTCCTAATTTTATAAATCCTAAATTGATATAACGCAAGGCAATTTATGCCAATATTAAAATCAAGTATCAAACATCAATTAGACTTTAACGCTGTAAGCAAAAATGGTAAGAAAATCTTAAGTCATAATCTTATTACGATTCTGGATATAAATTTTGCAAATAGTGATAATAGCGATCGCCTTGACGATAAATGCTTTTATTATGGACTCAAGGTTAGTAAGAAATTTTCTAAGAAAGCTGTTATTAGAAATAGAGTCAAGCGAAGAATAAGAGCAGCGCTTGATAAATTTATTGATTCCAATCAAAATATCCATATTTCGGGCAGCGCGGCTTTATTTATTCCTAAAAAAAATATTTTAAAATGTAAATTTAGTAATATTGTGCAGGACATAAAAAACACTTATGAAAAAGTCAAAATTGATTAAAGTTAGGCGCGCTTTAGCATGTTAAATTATAATTTTATATAGAAGTTAACCACTTTAGTTGTATAATGTTTATTAAAATGATATATCTGTTGTGTAGCTTAATATTTATAAAAAGTATAAGTAAAATAAAAATATGATGAAATTAATATTAAAATATTAGTATGACTAAAACTGATTCAAATCAATTTTACAGTCCGGTTTATAATTGGGCATTAACAATTTTACTTAACTTAAAATATTCTTTATCATCAGCAAAATTCTATGCGCATGTATATTACGATAAAACTGGATATGGCATCAAATATCTAGTTAATATCTCAATAATTGCATCCTTACTATTATGCAGCGCTTTATTATTAGAAATAAATCAATTAAGTAATATCCTAAATAGCGAGAACAGCAATAATTCAAACTCAAGCATAATTTATAATTTACCAGCTAAAGTCATTAATGACATCTTTAATAATTTTCCTGAACTGCAATTTAATGGCGAGAGAATCACTACCAAAAATGATGAAGTTATCTTTCTAGGAGCGAATAATGTGATGATTGATCTCAGAAATGATACCAATAATATGGTTAAATATAATAAAACTTTTCCTATAGCGATTGATAAAGATAAAGTAAAATTATCCATACTTGATAGAGAAGGTAACTTGATTAAGAATTTCACTTTCATGCATAAATCTTTATTTGGTTATACTGAAACTATCATTACCTCAGATAAAATTAAATATTTAATTACCGAATTGCTTGCGCAAATACCAAATTTTGTAATTTTTATTACTTTTCCTGTTTTATCAGTATTAATATTGCTTAATGCTTGCTTGCAAAATCTAATGTCCATATTTTTTCTTACTCTTTCAATATACTTAATTAGAGGCAAAATGGAAATTACAAAATCTATAAGAGTCACAAATTTTGCTGCAGCACCAATCATCCTATTACAAATATTAGTAATACTTATTTCTAGCCAATTATATTTTTTAGTTTCTATTGCTCAGATTATAACTAATATACTTATTGTAATCGG
>CAVXJA010000008.1:0-254474 GCA_963762045.1 uncultured Alphaproteobacteria bacterium
GCATCATTTAGGTTATTTTTCTCAAGCGTGCTTTGAATAATATCACAAATTTCTTGATGAGAATAACTTAAGTCCAAATTCATTGCCTTAGCTGAATTTATAAGCCTTGTGACATGTTCATTCAAACAAAAGATTTTGCCATTATAACTCCTGATTCCTTCATAAAACAGCGCCTGAATAGTGCAAACTATGAGTCATTACATGGATGTTGGCATCTTCCCATGGAGTAAAATTTCCATTAAGCCAAATAAAATCTGATTTTTTATCCATATTAAAGCCTTTTATCATATGCGCACTTTATTAATTCATATATATTACTTTACAAATATAATGTAAAGTAATTATATTTATAAGCTATTAGAAGATATAAGCAAATTATTTTTATAAGATTAGGATTTTAAAAGCATGCAAAGTAAAAATCAACATATACTCATTATTGATGATGATGAGAGGATATTAAAATTACTTAAAAAATATCTTAAGATGCAAAATTTCTATGTTACAACGGCAAAATCACCAATAATTGCATTTGAATTATTAAAAATTTTTAAATTTGATCTTATTGTTCTTGATGTTATGATGCCAGAAATTACTGGAATTGAATTTGCCAAAAAGTTAAATGTAAATTTCCTCTCCAGTGCATTATCAAAACTACCTATCATTATGCTAACAGCATTAAGCCGCCCAGAAAATAGAAGTGGAAGGTTTAGAAAGCGGCGTGAATGATTATATGACCAAACCTTTTGAACCGAAGGAGCTGCTGCTTAGAATAAATAATCTGCTTGGCAATCAACTGCAAACTTCAGATAGTAGAATCGTGAAATTTGGAAATTTAACTTATAATTTAGAATCTAAAAATTTAACTAAAAATAATGAAAATATCCTGTTAAGCTCAAGCGAGATGCAATTGCTGGACATATTCACTAGTAATATGGGTAAAACATTTTCAAGGGAGGAGCTTTGTGAAATAATCGGCGGTCTGAGCTTACGCTCGATTGATGTGCAAATCACTAGGCTCAGAGGCAAAATCGAAACCAATCCTAAAGAAGCAATCTTGCTAAAAACTATCAGAAATATTGGTTATGCACTTTATGCGAATTAGAAAATATTTTAAAAAGATTTTTGCCAAAAACCTTACTTGCAAGATTCGCGTTCATAGCAATCATTCCGACCATAACTTGGCAATTATTTGCAGTTCACTTATTTTACAACCGCCATTGGTATAATGTTTCAACTTATTCTAGCCGTATGCTAATTAATGAAATTAAGCATTTAATTAGTGAAGATATTGATAATTTACATAGTAAACCTACCCGCTATCTTAATTTCACATATGAATATCATGATGAAAAAAACACCCTGGATAAATCTGATGAATATCTCATTAGTGAAATTATTAATTTCTCGCAGCAGCTTGAATATGCCATACCTTATGATTATGCTATCAATACTATCCCTGAGAAAAAACTAATTAAACTCGATATTGCGCTTGATCATTTTGTTAATAAATCTGGTAGCCGAGGTATAATAAGCATATATTTTCCTACTAAGTCTATTATTCATCCTTCCGCACTTATTTTTGTTTTATGGTTTATTGCCCTTGGTGCTATTTTACTTATTATTTCACTAATATTTATTAGAAATCAAATTAGGTCAATACTTGAACTTTCCAGCGCTGCTGAAAATATGGTTCCGGAGAAAATATTAGCTATTTTAAGCCATCCGGAGCAAAAGAAATTCGTCAAACAGGCTTAGCTTTTTTGAAAATGAAAGATCGCATCGCGAAAGAAATGACAGCAAAATCACAAATGCTTGCAATGATATCGCATGATCTTAGAACCCCCCTAACACGTATGAAATTACAACTAGAATTTTTTCCTGATTTTGAAGAAAAAGAGGATTTTGAATATAACATCAAGAGTATGCAATATATGATAGATTCTTATTTAGATTTTGCTAAAGGCCAGGCTAGCGAGCAATTTTGTACAATAGATTTAAAGAATTGGCTTGATGATTTCTTAAAAAAGAATTATAAGAATGCTAATATTAGTTTTGAATATGATAAAGATAACAATTATAGCGCTAGAGTGAAAACTCATGCCTTTAATAGAGCTATAAGCAATATAATTGATAATGCTTTAAAATATGCAAGTCGAATCTGGGTGAATATATTAAATGATGATAATATATATATTATAATTGAAGATAATGGACCTGGTATTGCTGATGTTGATAAGCTCAAGATTTTCACTCCTTTTTATAAAGTTGATAAATCAAGGACCTTTACTGATAATTCTAGCATTGGCCTTGGACTTACTATCACTAAGGAGATTATTACAAATCATGACGCTCTTATTGATCTTGAAAATAGCAAGCATGGCGGATTAAAAATAATAATCACATTACCTAAAATAGATAAAAAAAGAATTGATGAAAAATAATAATAAGTTAGAGCATTTAGCAATTATTTTAGATGGAAATGCTAGATGGGCAAGATTGAATGATGAATCAGTGCATTATGGCCATAGCCAAGGAGCGCTTAATGCCAAAAATATCGCTATTAGCTCTTTGAAACATAATATAAAATACTTAACATACTTTATCTTTTCATCCGAAAATTGGCAAAGACCTAATCAAGAAATTGAGCATCTTTTCGGAATTTTCTTGGAATATTTAAAAAATGAAACTGAAGAATTTCAGAAAAATAATGTGCGAGTTAAATTCATAGGTAATCACGATAAGTTATCTGATGAAATTAAAGCGCAAATGCAGCGCACCATGAAAGCAACTGAAAAAAATAGTAAAATCACCCTTTATCTTGCAATTAGCTATGGTTCCAGGCTTGAAATTGTTGATGCTTGTAAAAAAATTGTTAATCAGGGCGTGAGCGCTGAAGATATTGATGAAAAATATTTCAGTCAAAATCTATATGACATTAACATGCCTGATGTGGATCTTTTAATACGCACCGGAAATTCACATCGTATTAGTAATTTTCTTCTTTGGCAATCTGCTTATAGTGAACTTTTATTTTCTGAAAAATATTGGCCAGATTTTAATGAGGTAGATTTAGCTCAAGCTGTCGAAGAATATTACAGCCGAAAGCGTAGCTTTGGGCAAAGAATTGAGTAATATTCTGCAGCATAATATTAATTGAATTAAAATAAATGAATAATATAGTTAAAAGGATAATATCTAGTTTTGTTATTCTACCAATAATAGTATATAGCCTTTTAGAGCAAAGATTAATTTTTGAAATAATCATAATAATAAGCGGAATTTTAATGCTTATTGAATGGTATAAAATGACCAAAAATTCATATAGCCATACATTTTACGGAATATTCCTTATTATGCTTACGATCATTTCGTTGCTCAAATTATCTCATATAGACCCAAATGGAATGACCTTGCTTTTATATATTTGCTTTATTAGCTCGGTGGATATTGGCGCTATGGTTGGGGGTAAGATTATTGGTGGCAAAAAACTTGCAAGTAAAATTAGTCCAAACAAAACCTATAGTGGCCTTATTTCCGGAGTAGCCTTATCACAAATTATATTATATTTATTTTATTATTATGCATATAACTTGCTGATTATTCCGCATAATTCTGTTATTTTACTGCATATCATGGCTATATTTTTTGCAATTCTTGCTCAAATAAGTGATCTATTAGTTTCAATTTTTAAACGTAAACATAATGTTAAAGATACTGGTAATATCATTCCGGGTCATGGTGGCGTTCTAGATCGTTTAGATAGCTATATATTAACCGCGCCAATTCTAGCATTTTTTCTTATATGAATTAAACTATAGTTAATTAGAATGAGGTCTCCCTCCTTAGGAACGAATAGCGAATACATATCTAAAGCTCTCGCGACAGTGGCTCGCCTCGGGACCTCAATTAGTTATTGACTATGGCACTGTTAACAAAATAATTATATTTAAAATTTTTAGAGATTTTTAGACGAAAATAATGCTAAAATTTGCAGTAATAGTAATCTATTTCAAAAATTTTTGTATTATTTGCAGACAAAAAGATTAAAAATTATTGTTTAATGATTTTGTTAACAGTGCCATATATATAATTTTTGTACATAATGTTTTTTGGAGATAAGCGCCTTAAGAAAGCGACGCCTCTACCTATTTTTAAAGATAATTGCATTTGGCACTGGTCTATAAATCATTAAGCCATTACCTTCATCAGCATCACCATAACTTTTACTAATATATTCACCATCCATAAAAAGCGCGCTTGACCCTCCACCATCAAGGTTAATAGCATCAATTGCTCCTTCCTTTTTTAATATTTGCGCAAGCTGATTAAGATTAAGACCAGTTACTTCAGCCTTTTCCTGTATTTTTAAATATAATTTGCCTAGCAAGCCATTCAATGTGGTTTTATTGCTATTAATCTCATTTTCCTTAACAAAAGCACTAACATCCTTTAAGGTAAGGTTCTTTATGTCAATCTCATCTTTATGCTCAGCTACGATGATGATATAATTCTGATCTTTATCAAAGCCAATTGCTGTTCTAGCAAAAATATCTTTGAAAGAATCACTAGCAACCACTTTGCCATCTTTAACAAGTAAGGGTAAGCCCATGACCACACTTGTGCTTGGATCTGTTATATATTCTGGATCAAATTTGAGAGCGATTGAATCTTTAACATTCAGCTTTTGCAATAAATTAGCCTCTTTGCTTGATTTATCAAATGATAGAACATATCCACCGCCAGGAATCTCATTATTACCATGCTTTTTTAAAGCAAGCAATTTCCCCGAATGATCAATAAGCGCTTCAATCCTATCATCATATGAGGAAAGAGTTTTGCCGCCAAATCTATCATTAAAGATGTATGGAGCCTTGCCTTTAATATGTTTATTAAAATTTATGATATTAATATTTTTTCCGCCTAATGAGATAGTTAACTTTATCGGCCTCTTCTCAATGAAAAACTTTTCATGACCATTAATGTTAGTTTTAATTAAACATGCAAGTGGGTTTGATTGAATATTATAGATTTTACCATCAATAACTAATGCACCAGATGGAAAACCATCATTGTCACTACCAATTTCAAAAAATCCAGCATTAATCGCTATTTGAGCATTATATTGTTTAGCAATATATTTAAGCTCCGATCTACCAAACACATGATTGTTATTACTAACTAAATTGAGACTAAATTTATCGCGTGGTAGCTTGACTATATGGATTCTATGATTATCTTCCTGAATTAATTTATAATCTATAGAGGGAGTTTCTGCATAGGTACAATTTATATTATTTAATAGGGTTATTACTAATATTAATATTTTTTTAATCATAACAAAGTCTTTTAAATTAAGTTTCTTCAAGCAAAGGCTTTTTGGCTTTAAGTATTTTTTGCACATTTTGAAGCTTCATCATAGCTTCTATCGGAGTTAGGTTGTTAATGTCTAAATCCTCTAATAAATTTTTCAAATCATTAGCAATTATTTCATTAAATAATGAAGCAGCTTCCCTCTCGGCATTATCACTCCGTACATTATCATCTAAATTAGATTTTAATTCAGAATCACCCGAGCTAATTGTGGGGCTCGCAAAAAAATCCATATTAGCAGATTCATGCTTTAATATATTTTTATTACGCTTTACCCAGTCTTTCTCAAGTTTTGCGAGAATTTGATTAGCTCTATTAATTACGCTTTCAGGCAATCCCGCAATTTCAGCTACATGTATTCCGTATGATTTATCCGCCCTTCCCGGAATAATTTTATGCAAAAAATTTACTTTATTATTTTCTTCAGTGACCTTAATAGTATAATTCTCAGTAGCTGGAAGTATATTAGTTAAGTCATTAAGCTCATGATAATGCGTTGCAAACATACATCTTGCTTTTATTTTATCATGTATATGCTCCAAAACACTCCAAGCAATTGCTAGTCCATCATGCGTTGAAGTACCCCTTCCAACTTCGTCCAAAATCAGCAATGACCTCTCGGTGCTCTGATTGATTATTGCAGAAGTTTCAAGCATTTCAGTCATAAAAGTTGATTGACCTTTACTTAAATTATCCCCAGACCCGATGCGGCTAAAAATCCGGTCAGTTAAGCCTATCTCAGCGCTTTCAGCTGGAACAAAACTTCCAGCATGAGCTAAAGCCACGATTAATGCATTTTGGCGAAGGAAGGTGCTTTTACCCGCCATATTGGGCCCTGTAATTAGCCATAAGCGATTATCATGCTCCATAATGCAGTCATTAGCAATGAATTCCTTACCTTCTTTTTTAAAGATATTTTCAATGACACCATGGCGGCCATTTTTAATCTTTAACGATAAATTATCTTTAATAATCGGCTTTGAATAGTTATTTTCGCGCGCAACATAAGCTAAGTTTGTATATAGATCAATTTGCCCAAGTGCGCTTGCAAGATCACTTAATTTACCGTAATTAAGCATTAATTGCTCACAAATTTCGTCAAATAAATCCTTCTCTAAATGAATTAGCAATTGCTTAGCATTTACAATTTTTAACTCTAATTCTTGAAGCTCATTGGTGGTGAATCTAGCATTACCAACATTCGATTGCCTATGGATAAAAGCTTCGTGAGTCATTTTATCTGCATTTTTAGCGCTAACTTCAATATATAAGCCAATAATATTATTATGCGCTATTTTTAGACTATCTATATTAGTTAATTTTTTATATTTATCTTTTAACTCCTCTATTTGCCAGTTAGCGCCTCCAAGCAAGTCCTTATATTCCTTCACTTTTACATTGAATGAGCTTTTAATATAGCCGCCATCATTCAAAGAATTACCCGCTTCATCCTCAATTGACTCATTTATGATAGAGTGAATATTCGAGCATTTAATTAATGGAGAAGTCATAGCACTTGGCGCCTCTAATTCACTATTATGAGTGAATATGTTATGAATATCCTCAGCAAGCTCAATAGTTTCTTTAATGCTTATTAAATCCTTAGGAGTAATTTTATTCATTGAAAGTCGCGCCGCGCATCTCTCTAAATCACTCGTTCCTCTCAAAGCTGCTCGCAGGCTTTCAGTTAAATTTATATCATTATAAAAATACTCAGTTTTCTGAAGCCTATTATTGATTTCTTCAATTTCGCACGATGGATTTGATAAAAAATTATAAAGCAGCCTGCTGCCAGATTTTGTAATTGTTTTATCTAATGCCGCAAGAAGGGTAGCTTTTTTGCCATTAGCTGAATGCGTTAACTCAAGACTAAGCCGAGTAGCATGGTCAATTTGCATGAATTTGTGAGGCACTAATATTTTAGGCTTGGAAAGCTTAATTTTAGAACTTTTTTGCGTGATATTATAATATTCAAGTACACTTCCAATCGCTGAAATTTGTAATTTTGACAAAGAGCCGAGGCCCGATGAAGATGATATATTATAGAATTTCTTAATTATTTCTTCACATTTATTGCTTGCATAATAGCTATCGACCTGGAATGAAATGATTTTATCAAGATGATTACTAATGAATATTGCATGATCCCCGCCCCTTTCTTTCTCGCTCATTAGGATTTCATTGGGGTTAAGGCGCGATAATTCATTATTAATTTGATCCTCATCAAGCTCAATAACATAGATTTCATTAATTGAAATATCGCTATAGCATATCGCCGCCCTACCATTCTCGCGCGCCAGCGATGCTAGGTAGTTTGGCTTAGTTTGATCTAGCAAATTGCTTTCATATATTGTGCCTGGAGTGATAATACGGGTGATTTCTCTATTCACAACCGCCTTACTTCCTCCTCTTTTTTTGCTTCCTCAGGAGTTTCAGTCTGATCACATATTGCAATTTTAAACCCTTCATTAATCAGCTTATTCATATAATTTTCAAGCGCATGGAAAGGTACCCCGCACATGGGAATTTCATCGCCAGCTGTCTTTCCGCGTTTAGTAAGCGCAATGGCCAAAACGCGAGCAGCCGTGATGGCATCTTCATAAAATAATTCGTAAAAATCGCCCATTCTAAAGAGCAGCATATATTGCAAATTCTTACTTTTAATTTCAAGATATTGCTTCATGACAGGAGTGGCATGAGCAAAATTATATTTCTCTTTGAAAATCTCATCCGCCGCTAAGCTAGTGCGATTATACTCATTTTGCATATTTTTAATATTGGAATTTATTATCAATAAAATATTTAACTCTAAAAAAGATACTAGCATTTTTACCTCTAAAAAGGAAGAGCTAATAATTTAAAAACGAGCTCCTTTAAGTAGTTAATTAGGTTAATGTAAATGAATAAAATGACTAAATAATAATATTTTAAAATGAACTTAAGATTAAAAAAAATTTTGATTGCTAATAAGTGGTATATGTATTATTATACTAGTGGTTACTAATAAAACAAAAATTGCTGTAAAAATTTTATAAACTCTTAAACAAAGCATCAATATTAGTTAAAATAAAATTATGAAAATATATATAATTAGACAATGGGCAATATATGAGATTATGTCAAAATAATGTTAATGAGTTTGTTTTAGGGACTATGAGACAAAATGTTGATAATTTAAACTTAGGTTATATATATGATGTCGGTTTTAGAATTTTTAATGTTTCAGGCCAAAGTTATGGTTGTTCATCTAGTAAAAAATGGAATAATCTAAAAAAAGATTCTGAATTTATTAATATAGCTTCGGCGTTTTATACTAATGAATTATTGAGAGTTCAAAGATTTAATTATAACTTCTTTATGAGGGATAAAGGGCAGGACTTCAGTATGTTTTCAAAAATAACGGACAATATTGGTATAGGAGATGTTGTAGTTAAATATTGCTTTGAAGATAATCAAATATATGGCTTCTATTTTGTAGCAAGTTACACAGATTATGCCGCTAAATCAAGATTTTTCAATGACAAAGAAAAGCTTGAATTTATTGTAAATAAGTCTAAAAGCTCAATTTCTAATATAGAGCAGGATAAATGCTTTTTTAATCCAATGAAGTCAGAAAGCTTTTTAGACTCAAGTAATATTAAGGAGCTATTTTATAAAAAAAGAAATACCTACCATGAATGCAGTTTTAATACGAAATTATATACTTTCACATTAACTGAAAAACAGAATAAAATTTTACAGTTGCTCGGAAAAGGTTTGCATCATAACAAAGAAATAGGTAATGCATTAAAGTTGAGTTATAGAACTATAGAAGATTACATTAAAATAATTAAAGATAAAACTAAAGTTGATAGTAGAAAACAATTAATTGGATTAGCTGAAGTTTTAAATAAAGAAGAGAATTTTTAATATGGAAAATAATAAAAAAATTAATAGATATGAAATAGCTGTTCTGAGCTCATGTTTTTTAGCTGGGGTATTGGAAGTTTATGATTTTATGATTTTTGCCTTCTTAAATCCGGTTTTACAGAAAAATTATCTAAATTTTTTGCCCGCATATCAGTCTGAAATTATAGGTTATTTACTTTTCGCAGTGGCGTTTTTCTTTAGACCCCTTGGGTCAATTTTATTCGGGTATATAGGTGATAGAGGTGGTAGAAAAATTGCTCTAGTGCTGAGCGTAACAATGATGGGACTAGCTGCTTTAACAATGTTTACACTACCACCCTTTGAGTCAATAGGAATTTTGGCGTGCTACATTATAGCCCTTGTAAGGATTGTGCAAGGGTTATCCATGGGAGGCGAATATTCTGGCGCAATTATATATGCTATTGAACATTTTCCAATTAATAAAAGGGGTATAGTAGGTGCAATTGTAGTTTCAGGTTGTTTAATTGGAGCGTCACTTGCTCGAATTATTACTAATTACTTACAATCACCTGACATGCCTGAATATGCTTGGCGTTTTGCTTTTTTAATAGGTTTTTGTTTATCAATAGTAGGTTTTTTTATTCGAAATAAATTAAAAGAAAGCCCAGAATTTCTGTTTTTACAAAACACAAAAAAATTCAAATTGCCTATCATTCAGGGTATAAAAAATTATCCATTAGAGTTTTTAGCTGGGATATTTTTAATAGGAGTTAATGGTGTAACATTTTACTTCGTTGTTGTTTATCTACCTAATTATTTAAATAAGGTAATTAAATATGATATAAGCAATATCATGATTTTAACCACAATTGTACCCGCCATGCTAGCCCCCTTAATGGGATATTTATCAGATAAATGGGACAGAGGAAAATTACTTAACCTAGGTATCTTAGCAATTGGAGTATATGGAATTATTGTTTTTCCTATATTAATTAAAGATCCTACTTATATAAAAATTGCATTAGTAATTTTTGGCTATTCTGTGTTATTTTCTGTGCAATCAGGTACAGCTAGTGTATATACTGTTGAAATTTACCCTGTTGAATGCAGATATAGCTGCGGTGCCTTAGCATATTCTATTGCGCAAGCACTAATTGGAGGCACAACGCCGCTAGTTGCAGCAACTATAATGACAAATAGTGGAAATATAAATTATGTATTTACCTATGTATCAATTATAGTTCTATTGGGTTTTATACTTGGTACAATATTAGTAATAAAAAGGTCTAATAATAGAAGTAATGAGAGAATCACACAAAGTAAATAATATGCAAGCAAATATCTTTAAAGATGATGAATTTGGTATAAAAGCTTCGAGCTTTACGCCAAATAAAAACATCTCTATACCTGATATGAAAAACAATAAAATAGTTACTCTTAACAAGCAAGGCTTCATGAGGCTTGATAGTGATATATGCTCTGATAAATGGGTAGAGTTAGCTAGAAAAAACTCAGGTTATTATCTTGAACTTGGAGCTGCATATGGAGAAACTAGCTTAAGGGCATTAAAAGCTAGCGCTGAAAGTAAAATAATATCCAATGATATTGAAATAAAACATTTAGAAATTCTAGCAAATAGAACAGATATAAAATATAAAGATAGATTAATATTAAATTGCAGCGCATTTCCTGAAAATTTTCAAATTCCAAACAACTCTATTAACGCAGTCCTATTTTGTAGATTAGGGCATTTCTTTACTACAAAGCAAATGCTTGCCTCTTTGACTAAGATACATAATATACTTCTACCTGGCGGTGATTTATTTTTTACCGCCCTAGCACCATATCATTATTCTTTAAAAGAAAAGTTTTTACCTACTTTTTTAGAACGTTTAAAGCAAGATGATCCAAATCCAGGATATATAAGCGATATGTCAATTTATATGCCTGATCCAAACTCTTCTAAATTTGTTCCAAAATTTATGAATTGCTTCTCACCCCAAAGCCTAGATAAATTAATCGATAAAAGTTTATTTGAGCTTAAAACTCTTTCTTTATGGGACTATGCGACTAATAATAGTAATGGCCAAGGTTTTACTATTATGCATTTAAGAAAAAAATAAGTTTTCCTTTACTTGTTTAGTTAATTAGATTAGCACTCTCGAAAGCGTGAATAGTTAATGACTATCATGGTGCATTTTATTAAACAACAACTTAACCAACTGGTTAAAATTTAGTTAATATAACACCGTGTTTTTTGTTCCAAAACACGGATATAAATATCTTAATAAATATATTATATTCATTAGTAGAAAAGCAGCCGAAAAATTATTTATAATCTTAATTTCTTTGACCAAAGCTTAACTATTAATTAAACAAATAAAATTAAATATTATGATAAAATGCAGGAATAAAATGGATAATAATATTCTAAGATTCAGTGAAGCAAATTTTGGAGATCAGAGAATATTTAAAATCAATCAAGGAAAGCAAAAAGCTAAAGTCGATAATAAGTACGGCTCAAAAAATATACAAACGCAACCCTTAGATAGCATTTTTGATCCTAAAAATTTAGCTTCATTAAATGATAACATATGTTTATTTGCGTCCAAAAAGCAATTAGCAAATAAGGCTAGCAAAATAATAACTCATAATAAAAACTATATGATATTCTTTATTGGTCTTGATATGGGTGATAGTTTGAGGTCAATTCAATATCTGGAGAATGAAGACGCCTTAAGCGTACTCGCTCTTGTAAAGCAAGCAGAAGAATATTACTGCCCTTTGAAAAAAGCAGAAATTGAAGATGAAATACACTCACTTATTAGAAGATGTATATCTGCAGTAGACATGGTAAAATCGCAATCTACAGAAAAGAAAATGCTGATTTGCGTTGAATTACCAAATAATCAGGCTCAGTTTAATACATATTACCCTGCATTAGAAACAAGGATAAACTTCATAAACCTAATTATAAGCCTTTGCAAATATAGGATATTTATAGGCCATAAATATATGCAAACCCCTCAAGCATATAAATATAAAATTGAGATATTGAAAGAAATGGGATATGTGCATAGTAAATTAAAAGATGAAAGCGATATAATAATTACTGAAAAATCAATAGAGTGATTTTATTATAATAACTTATGCTTTTACCATTATCAACGTTGTAGTCATTTACTATTAGAAAAGCCCTAGGCGCAAAGCTATCTGCTTTTCTCGGGGTAAAAAAGTTATCGACGTTTATAGTTAATTAGAATGAGGCTTAAGTAGGAACGGACATGAGCGGATACCATATGCTAGCGCCCATCGCGAAGAGGCGCTCTCGCCTTAAGGCCCTCGATTAGTCATTGACTATATAATGGACATATCGCCCTTAAGCATCAAACAATATTCATTTTTTTATGCCTATATAAATGTCAACTATTGCATTATTTGGGTCTTCACTTTTAGCATCATATATTTCAAAATCTGCTACATAACTTCTTAACCCATCAAGTTCGGGCTTTGTCATTTTCCATATTTTTTTCCAAGCATCTATAACCACATTAGGCATTTTGCCAGAATCTGTTGTGAATTTTGTGTAAGATTGGACTGGTATGGTAAATGTATATAACCCTCCTTCAACCTGCTCAAAACTAGTTACCTCTTCGCCAAAAAAATAAGTATATTCTCCTTTTTCATCACTTTCATAATCAGTATAAACTGCAAATAACTTACCTGGATTTTTTCTATTCTTTATTTTATCTTGATAAAGGGTCAGAAAACGCTCTATTGTTTTTCCAATCTTAGCTTTAAGGGGACTCATTTCACTCGCATTACACGTGCGCGTTAAAACCCCAACCAATTTAATTTCTTTAAATTCAATATTAGTCTTTTTCATTTTTAGTTTTTGTTTTATATTCAAAATATTCAAATTTTCTTATATTATAGTCAATAACTATTAAAGGTACCTAGGAGCGCTAGCTTTGCGCCTAAGGCGCAAGTTTTTAATATTCGCTCTATTAACGCGTGCTGGGCACCTTAAATATTAATTAACTATAAGTAAAATTATTATGGCGCTTAGAAATCCTACTTGGCTGAATCGCTATATGCTTTAAAGAATAGCATATTAAAAGACTTTTCCAAAAGATTTTCGCAATAAGAAACTCATCATATCTGAAGCATATACTTTCCTTTGTTTATCTTCAAGAGTAATTAAACTAAAAATATAGTTAATTATATAAAAGTTATTGACATTTATTAATATATTGATATTATAATTGGAAATTTTAATTAATTATTATACGCAAATATATTATGTCTAAACAAATAACTTACCCTTCAACTGACCTGCCTAAAGTCACTAAAGATTTCTTAAGTAACAGAAATATTCATTTATCAGAATTTGAACAATTTGTAAAAACATATCTTGGAGGGAATATTAATAGACCCATTGATGCAAATGCAAATACGCTAATTATTCTAGCCGTTAATCAAAGTGTAAATAAAAAAACTTTCTCAGAATTATTAAAATTCACCCATATCGATATTTTCAAAAAAAACATTAATGGCAAGAATGCAATTGATTACGCTGTTACTAGAGTAAAGTTCAACCTCTTAAATTTACTTGAGCGATTTAAAGATCTCAGCGAATATAAACTTAACTTAAACAACACACCAAATAAATTAACAATTAAAGAATTTTTACATAGTAAGAAGGCAACTAACATTGCAAATGTGATTAATGATAACACATATAATCCTAATGATAATAATTCCGTAAAGGAAGTGGACTTTCTAAAGTTTGTTCAAAAATTTTTAAAGATGAGAAGCTTAACATTCGAACAAATTAAGGACTTTGTTGATAATAACCTTGGTGGCAATATAAATAAACCTTTCGGAAACAAAAATAATACATTATTAATTGAAGCTATAAAGCAGGAAATTAATACGGACACTCTCTCTAATATATTGAAATTCCCAAATATTGATATTTATCAGTGTAATTCAAATAATTTGAATGCAATTGATTTAGCTTCAAGAAAGTTAAGGCCTGCGGTATTTCAAGTATTTTATTTAGTTGATGATATAAGCGATTATGTACTTAAAGGATTGAATAATAAAGCTGGCTATCAAGTTAAAGACTTATTCTTCATAACTAAATTAAGCAACAACGTATCTATTGTTAAGAAACCTTTTGCACGTGAACTATCTAAGAAAAATGTTAAAGCCCATAATGCAGAGCAAACTACTGTGGAAAAATCTAATATTTTAAGTAATTATATCCCAGTAAACGCATCTGCTGCAGACACTAAACTTATTAACTTATCCAATGAATTAAGTCAAAAAACATTACTTACAGAAGAAGATATTAGCGACTTTGTAAATAAGCATCTGGATGGAGATATAAATAAACCTATAGATAGTAATAAAAATACTTTACTAATCCATTGGGTTAATAATGCTACTCATTTAAAAAATCTAAATGTATTAATTAATTATAAAGATATAAATTTCAAACAAGATAATTCATTAAAACTTAATGCTATTGATTATGTTATAAGTAAATTTAAAGCGTCTATATATAAATTATTGAATTCAGTTGAAAATATAACTGAATATGTAATTAAGGCTCCAGGGGATTTACACGGATTTCAAGCTAAAGATATATTTGAGATTAGTGATAATAATGTGATTATAAAATATAGTTTTATAGATGCTATTTTTTCACTTAATAGAAATAGTAATTCAGATGAGAGCTTAGAAAATCAACCTATCCCATTTAGCAATTCTAATAGTAATAATAATGCATCAAATTCAATATTAACGCATAGAAAGCATTTTAATAAAATGAGTATTGCTGACGAGGCTATGAATTTATTTAAGATTAAAAATTTATCTAGCAATGAAATGCGCAATAAAATTCAAGAATTTGTAGATAATTATCTCGAAGGGGATATTAATAGACCTTTTGACAATACTAACCATACCTTAATAGCGCTAGGGATAGCTAATAGCATGAATATCATGACCCTTGAAGTGCTCTTAAATTTTGAAAATATTGATATATTTAAAACCAATATTCATGGTCTTAACGCGGTAGATACGGCCGTTACCAAGAGGAAGTACCATTATGTAAAAAAAATTAATTCTTATAAACCTATTGCTGATTATATCGTTCATTCTAAAGGCACAAAAAATGGAATGAAAGTGAAAGATTTAGTAGATTTAAAAAGCAATACATATTTTAATAAAAAAAACATTGCTGACGAGGCTATGAATTTATTTAAGATTAAAAATTTATCTAGCAATGAAATGCGCAATAAAATTCAAGAATTTGTAGATACTTATCTAGAAGGAGATATTAATAAACCTTTTGGCAATACTAACCATACCTTAATAGCGCTAGGGATGGCTAATAGAATGAATATCATGACTCTTGAAGCGCTCTTAAATTTTGAAAATATTGATATATTTAAAACTAATATTAATGGTTTAAATGCGATAGATATAGCCATTGGCAAGATGAAGTACCATTATGTAAAAAAAATTAACTCTTATAAACCTATTGATGATTATATCGTTCATTCTAAAGGCACAAAAAATGGAATGAAAGTGAAAGATATATTAAATTCAGTCAATAATATCGAGCTGAATAAGAATAGTAAAGTTTCTCCGGCTGAATCATTAAATTCAGAAGACAGCTTAGACCTAAACAATAATTTTAGCGCTAATAATTCTGTTCAAATTGAATCATTAAATCCAGTGCCTCAGAAAAAAGCTAAAATGGAAGATTATGTTGAAATTAATAATGCTTCACATAATGAATTGCATGCATTTAGTATATTGGATAAAATCGCTGAAGAGCCTATCGCGCAAGAAAATATAGCGCAAGAGAGAGAAGCTTTGGGCAACGGCGAAGAAAGCGCTGAATTATAAAAATTTGCTCTAAAGAGCGCTTAATTTCAGTCCTTTGATTAAAGCGCTCTAGCAATTGTAAATAATTTTGGCTAGATTCCACAAATGCTGGCTTTCCCTATCTTGTTAAAAACTAGAAATTAGAATTTTATATTCAGTGTATAGTCAATTAGAATGAGGTCCCTAGTCGGAACGAATTGAGTGAAGCCTATGTAATGAATAAGTGAGCGAAGTAGCGCTCACCCTCAAGCCTTAATTTTATTGACATACTCATTAATTAGCGCTAGAAGACAATATTATAGTTAATAACTTGACTCTATAGCATATATGGCATATTTAGTTCACAGCCCTATTTTTTCTAATTGAATAATATAATAATAGTCATATTATACTCAAAATTTAATAATTATTAATATAATATAATAAAAATTATTGACATTTGTTAATATTTTGATATTATAGTTATAAATTTTAATTAATTATTATACACAAATATATTATGTCTAAAAATATACCTCACAACAGCCCCACTGATATGGCTAAAATTACTAAAGAATTTTTAAGTAAACGAAAAATTCATTTATCAGAATTTGAACAATTTGTAAAAACATATCTTGAAGGGAAAATTAATAAACCTATTGGTATAAATTCTTGTAGCTTAGTTAGCTTAGCAGTTAATGAAAGCGTTAATAAAAAAACTTTCTCAGAATTATTAAAATTCCCCGATATTGATATATTTCAAAAAAATTCTAATGGTTTAAATGCAATTGATAGAGCTATTTCAAAACAAAAGTTTAATCTCCTAAAGTTACTTAGGGAATTTAAAGATATCGGTGAATATAAAATTAAGACGACAGCCAAGGAAAATGAGTTAACTATTAATAAATTTTTAGCTAATAAAAATCTAAAAAAAGCTGAAAAACTAATCAATAAAAACTTAAATAAGCCTAGTAATGATAAGCCTGAAGACAATTTGAAATTTTTAAAGTTTGTTCAAAAATTTTTAAAGATAAACAGCTTAACATTCGAGCAAATTAAGGAATTTGTTGATAATCACCTTGGTGGTAATATAAATCAACCTTTCGGAAACAATTATAGCACATTATTAATTGAAGCTATAAAGCTGGAAATAAATGTAGATACTCTTTCTAATATATTGAAATTCCCTAATATTAAGATTTATCAGTGTAATTCAAAAAATGTAAATGCGATTGATTTTGCTTCAAAGAAGTTAAGTCCTGCGGTATTTCAAGCATTTTATTTAGTTGATGATATAAGTGATTATGTTCTAAAAGGCTCAAAAATTAACGCTGGTTACAAAATTAAAGATTTATTTAATATAGATAAATTGGACTCTAAGGTAATCCTTACACAGAAACCTTTAGCATATTATAAGCTAACTAATAAAAATAATAAAGAAGATGAGATCGTAGAAATTCCATCTGCTACATTTAACAAGGTCGTTATAGCAGACAATACTTTGCCTACCCAAAATACTTTAGATGTTAAACTAGTAAAAGAATTTTTTGATAACAAAGATATAACCTTAGATGAACTTCATGGGTTTGTTAATGAACATTTAAATGGAAATATAAATCAGCCTTTTGGTTTACAGAAAACTACTTTATTAATTGAAGCAATTAAAGCACGTGTTAATTTAAAAATATTTGTTAATTTTATGACATTTGAAGGCATAGAAATTTTGCAAACAGATGGAAAAAATTTCAATGCAATTGATTATGCAAGTACATACGCACGTGGTACTAAAGTTATTTTTAGAATATTAAATTCTATTACTGACATAAGTGAATATATTATTAAAACACCTAATAAAGCATTAGGTATGAAAGTTAAAGATTTTGTTAATTTATATAGCGATACCAAAAGAGATACAAAATTTTACAAATTCAAACCTACAAATGTAGAATCATTAAATAACAACTCTAATAATGATACTAATAATGATGATAATGATGATAATGCATTAAATTCATTTTCAATTACTGATATTGCTAAGTATGTATTAAAGATTAAAGGTTTAAATAGCTATGCGTTACGCAATAAAATTCAAGAATTTGTAAATAAGTATCTCGAAGGTGATATTAATAAACCTTTCGGAACTATTAACAATACCTTAATTACGCTAGGGATAGCTGAGAGCATAAATCTCAAGACCCTTGACGCGCTCTTAAGTTTTAAAAATATTGATATATTCAAAACAAATATTAATGGTCTAAATGCTGTAGATATGGCTACTACCAGAGTGAAGCCTCATTACCTAAAAAAAATGAACTCTTATAAATCTCTTGATGGTTATGTTATTCATTCTAAAGGTATAAAAAATGGAAATAAAGTTAAAGATTTATTAGATTCAGTCAAAAATATCGAGCCGAATAAAAATAATATGGGTTCTCCGGCTGAATCATTAAATTCAGAAGACAGCTTAGACATAGACAATAATTCTAGCACTAATAATTCTGTTCAAATTGAATCATTTAATACAGTGGCTCAGAAAAAAGCTAAAATGGAAGATTATGTTGAAATTAATAATGCTCCAAATAATGCTCCAAATAATGAACTGGATGCACTTTATATATTAGCTAAACTCGCTGAAGAAACTATTGCGCAAGAGAGTATAGCGCAAGAGAGAGAGGCTTTGGGCATCGGCGAAGAAAGCGCTGAATTATAAAACTTTGCTAAAAAGAGCGCTTAATTTCAGTCCTTTGATTAAAGCGCTCTTGCAATTGTAAATAATTTTTGCTATGATTCCGCAAGTGCTGGCAGAAAATTTAACAATTAATTTTTCAAAGCCTACATTTGCGGCTGTGGCGGAATTGGTAGACGCGCAACGTTGAGGTCGTTGTTCTGAGTTAATTGGAGTGGAAGTTCAAATCTTCTCAGCCGCACCAATAAATTTTATAAGTTATGGATGGGTAAAATACATAGCTTTTTGATATTTTAAAATTTATCATAAGAATATCTATGAATTAATATTTATTGAGGAATATATGCCGCATCAGAATAATTCAATCGCCCCTGCATTAGAAGATGCGCTAACAAGCACTTTTGATCACATAAATTTCCTTATAAGTAATGAAGCTCTTGATGAAGCTAAAGAACAATTAGCTAAATTGCACCCTGCCGATCTTGCCGACTTCCTCGACAATATTAATTATAAAGAATATGCAATATTAATTCCGGCTATTGCTGAGCTGATTGATCATGAAACTATCATTGAACTCAGAGAAAGCTCTAAGCAACCTATCTTAGAGATATTAGGCGCTCAATATTCTAAAAAACTCATAGAGATGATGGATATTGATGATGCTATAGATGTTTTTGGAGCCTTAAGTGATGAATTTAAATCACAACTCATAGACCTCCTTGATGGTAAGCTAAAACAATATATTCTCGAAGGATTTAACTATCCTGAAAATACAGTTGGAAGAATTTTAGAGAGAGACTATATCACATTATCTACCAATTGGAGCGTTGATCAGGCCATTAAGCATATTAAAAAAATTGCAGATAAAGATGATTTTTACGCCGCTATCACCGTTGATTCTAGGTCGCGGCCTACTGGCACCATACTTGCAAGTAAATTGCTGCAAAGTGAAGGGGATGAATTGCTTAACAATTTGATTAATAAGGATTTTAAAATCCTTGATGCTTATGCTGAAATTGAAGATGCAGTTTATAATTTCAAGCAATATTCGTTAACGATCATACCTGTAGTTAATAAGGTTGGTAAGCTTATTGGCGCAGTTTCAATCGACAATATGTTATATATTATAGATGAACAAACTGAAAGTGAGTTTTTGCAACTTGGCGGTGTCGCAACTTCCGACATATTTGAAAATTTACTTGAAACGTCAAAGCATCGCCTGCCGTGGCTTTGCGTCAATTTGATAACTGCCTGCTCAACCGCTTTGATAATTGATATGTTTAGCAGCACTATCGTAAAACTAGTTACGCTTGCAACAATAACGCCAATTGTTGCGGCTCTAAGCGGCAATGTTGGCACTCAGGTGATGACCGTGACCGTCAGAGCCTTAGCGAATCGTGAAATAAACACGTCAAATGCGAGCAAAATAATATTGAAAGAGATGATCGTAAATAGCCTTAATGGAGTTATAATTTCAATATTAGGCATGCTAGTTACCTATATTTTATTCTCCAAAGTTTCAATAAGCATAGTGTTTGCCACATCAATATTAATCAATTTCCTAATGGCAGGCCTTCTTGGAGCTGGCATACCAATATTAATGCATAAAAAAGATTTTGATCCAGCAACCGCTTCTGGAGTATTTGTGCAAGCCGGTACAGATGCTGTTGCCTTTTTTAGCTTTTTAGGGCTAGCTTATTTATTTTTAGTCTAAATATATCAATAATATAGTATTTTAGCCTTGACTATATAAGTTTTTTTGAGTAATATCCGCTTGGCTCCATTTCAATAAAGCTAATATATTGAGTTGCTTTTTCTTGTAAGTTACTTCAAATTTAGCGCTATTTAATGGGCTTGTAGCTCAGCTGGTTAGAGCGCACGCCTGATAAGCGTGAGGTCGGAAGTTCAAGTCTTCTCAAGCCCACCATTCAAACATCGCCTCTCATAAACCTATATTTAATTTGTGTTTAAGGCTGCTCGCAAGCACGAATGCGCATATTCCATATACCAGAGCCCTGCTCGCTCTAGGGAGCTCACTATTATTCGCTATATTTATTTTTTGCTTTTTCTAAACTGGGTTATTATTCATATTTATTAATAAATTTTATCTTTATTATTCATATTTATTGACAATATCTTAATGTATATATTATTATGTTATCTTTAATAAATAACTACATATGTGAAAAAATGGGTAAAATACAAATAAATCAAACTGAAAAAAAATATAATTATATATTATTTTGCAATGGCACGAATATTACAAATCCTATAAATGAATTAGTTAAGGAAATGCAAGATGAGGGTAAGCTTTTACTCATAAAAGCTGCAAGGGATCGCTTAACCAATACAGAGATCGTTGAGGCTATGAAGCATGCCGCTAATAATGCTCAAATTATATTTTATTCGCATGGGGCAAAATCGCCCGCTTATAAAGAATCTGTTTCATTTATATATAGAGGTCAGGCGTTATCGAAAATTAAACCTTCAGACTTTGTCAATGGATTTATAAAAAATTTAGAGGTTGATAATATCTCTTTACATATAGTAAGTTGCTTCGCTGCCTACGGTACTAACGAAATTGCTAAGCAATTAACTAATAAAGATTTTATTAAATTTAAGAATTTTAATTTATATTTACACGGCAGCACAAATATTCTATCACAATTTAATGCTGAATTTATTATAAAGCATATCCTTAATAGTAATTTTGAAAATGTACAAAGCAAATATGAATTTATGCGTACATTAAAAGAAATTTATTTTTTCACAAATGCAATTCATGCCCATACAGATCAAAATAAACTTATATGTAAAACTTTTGTACAAGATAAATTAAGTTTAAATAATCTTGATTTATTAGAGCAAGCTACTGGTTTATTTAATAAATTATATAATTTTTATAATGAAATAAATAAGCAAAAAGAAAATACCAATTTAAAATATTATGAATTTGATTATCAAAAATCTGATTTAAAAGCTTTCTTTAGTAATTATATTGACCTTTTAGCATCAAAAGCTCATTCTTCAAGCATTACAGGTGAAGATAATGGTAACACTTTTATTACTAAAACCAATAAATTAATGACCTTTATATCATATTTTCATGATTTAGTTAAGATAAATGCGATTGAGCAAACATTGTATGATGAAGTAATAATGTATTCTGTATCACTTCATTTAAATTATGAAAACTTACTTCAAGATCATACTTCACTTGCATATATACTTAAAATTTTATTAATTCATCCAGTTCATATGCTTTCAGAGAGCGGCGACTTACCACTATTATTAAGTAGTTTGCAGTTAAAAAATAGTTATACTAAAGAGGCACTACAAGATAATAATATTATTATAAATTGTCCCAATGAGAATGCCTTTGTAACTTTATCTTTGTTCATGAGCCTTAGTAAACTTAATAATGAGAATTTTGAAACATTCTTTAATAAAGTTAACTTTGATTTTAATTTTACTGAATTATCAGAATTTACCTATTTTCAATTGCATTATCTATCAAAGTTGGACGAAAATTATAAATTTACTTATAATATACTCGCTAAAATTCTTAAAGAAAAGTATAAATTAAGTGATAGCAATTTTGAAGTTTCGAGGGTTGAGCATATATATAAAGGTTTAAATTCTCTCGAACTTCAAGGGCAAAATGCTAGCGATGATGATCAAGAAGTGACCGGAGGAAAAGGTGAAGTTGAAGATTAATGTTAATTAAACCCGAAGTCGTTCGCGCGCGCGATTATAGAGCGAAGCGCGCGCACTAAAGGCGCGCAAAGCTTGTCGTGAACCTCAAAGCTAAATTTTATTGACTATAATGTTATGGTTCATAGCATTTAAACTCACCCAATTTCCTAAAGCCTATTTTTTTATATAATTTTTTAGCATTATCATTTGAGGAAGTCAAAGTGATTAATCTGTAATTTAATTTTTTAGCTTCCTTTAGCAAAAACCTTAACATTGCAGTCCCATAACCTTTCCCTCTTTCGTTTTCCAAACTAGTAAAGCTAAAAATAGCACTTAAAGACTTGCCTTTATATAACTGAGCCGTTGTAACTGGCTTTTCATTATAATAAGCAATATAGGTTATGCATTTGCTTGCGCGCGAAATATCTATTTTATAGTTTTTAACAAGCGTATCATAATCTTCAATAATCATTTTGAAATCCTGCAGCTGCTCTTCTTTGTCTAATTGCTTAAAAGTAAGCCTGCCCTCATCTTCATCAAAGGCACTTTTATCTAAATCACAGATCATGATATCTTCTTTCAGAGTATTTTTAAAGCCACTCGCAAGCAGGCGCTCTTCAAGATATAGATTTTCTGGCTGAGACATAAGCCACCATTCAAAGGCATTATTAAAAGTAGCTTTAATATCTTTGATTTGACTATCAATTTCTGCATCAAGGCTTTTATCAATAATGTGATTATCCGTAACGATATTCAGAGATTTATAAATGGAATTAGAATTAATTAGCTTAAAATTATACTTGTATTCTAAGCTCTTTTGAAGCTGAGCGGCAATATGTTCAAAATGTTCACTATGAAGCTCTTTAACTTGCGCAATATATGAAGAAAGCTGCAATATTTCATAATTTTTAAAAGCTGATTTCTTAAATCTATCATCACAATCATAATAATTTACTAAATCAACCTCCACTAGCAAGTCAGACTCCGTAAGTTCTTCTTTTAAACTTATTAAATCATGAGCTGGGATATCTTCTAAATAAAATATATCAATATCAGAATATTTATGCGCTTCAGATTTGGCTCTAGATCCAAAAAGATAGAAACTATAATTATATTTTGCTAATATTTGCTTTAGTATCTTTTCATATTTAAAATCTAGATGCATAAATATCAAAATTTCTCTTCATTAATTAATTTATTAATTAACTTACTTAACTCTAATTCAAAATTTTCGCAAACTTCCAAAATATCATCCACTACAATTTCGTTATAAGTATGAGTAGCTAAATTTCTCTTCAATAAAAAATTAAACCATATTTCAGCATCATCGATCAAACCCTCTATGGCCGCTTGCCTTATAGTTTCGCGCGGAGAATTAGTCACCATGCCTTTATATTTAAGCACCCTTCTCATCATTTTCCAGGCAAGCTCAAAACTATATTCATAGGCTTGAATTAAACCAGCCTTTTCTTGATCAGTATTTTGATTTGGCAAAAATTGTTTAAATTTTGTATAAGCTTTTAATAAAGGCTCATAATTAATTTCCTCTATACTCATTTCATTTAGCACGCGCTTAACTTAAGTCTTAATTTCTGATTCTTTTTGAGTTTTTTTCTTATCTAAATTAAGGAATACATCTTCCCAAGATCCGGTAGTTGCCGCTTTAGAATATTCAGTTACCCTATTTTCAAAGAAATTAACATGCTCAACACCATTTAACATCTCATCAAGCCATGGCAGCGGATTATGGTCAACTAAATATATCTCCTTAAGACCAAGTTGCATAAGGCGTCTGTCGGCGATATAACGAATATATTGCCTCACTTCCCTTGCAGTTAAGCCCTCAACCCCGCCAACTTCAAAGGCAAGCTCAATAAAAGCATCTTCGAAATGCACAATTGTAGCGCAAGCTTCATATAATCTGCTTCTTAGTTTTTCATTCCAAATTTCAGGATTTTCCTGCACAAAAGTTCTAAATAATTTAATGATAGAATTAGTATGTAAAGTTTCATCTCTAACTGACCAAGTCACAATTTGCCCCATGCCTTTCATCTTATTAAATCTAGGAAAATTCAAAAGAATAGCAAATGATGCAAATAATTGCAGGCCTTCAGTGAAAGCTCCAAACACGGCTAGTGTAGTTGCGATATCTTCTTTGGTTTCAACGCCAAATTTTTGCATATAATCATATTTATCTTTCATTTCTTTATATTTCATGAAAGCTTGATATTCAATTTCCGGCATGCCAACTGTGTCAAGCAAGTGAGAGTAAGCTGCAATATGAATTGTTTCCATATTGGAAAATGCCGCAAGCATCATCTGCACTTCTGTTGGAGCAAATATACGTGAGTAATTTTTCATATAGCAATTATTCACTTCTATATCAGCTTGAGTGAAAAATCTGAAAATCTGAGTCAATAAATTACGCTCAGCTGGCGA
Organism: uncultured Alphaproteobacteria bacterium; assembly: GCA_963762045.1. Taxonomy (GTDB): domain Bacteria; phylum Pseudomonadota; class Alphaproteobacteria; order Rickettsiales; family Rickettsiaceae; genus CAVXJA01. The sequence goes on from CAVXJA010000008.1 coordinate 24,944, forward strand.
TAATCTGCGCTTATAATCCTTTACATCTTCAGCTAAGGCAACTTCTTCAGGCAGCCAATGAATTTTTTGTTGAATATGCCAAGCTTCATATGCCCATGGATATTTAAATGGCTTATAGACTGGGCTTGCGTTTAGTAATGTGGTGGTCATAATTTTCTCTTTTCGTTTTTTAACTAATAATTTATTGTCTTACTGGCAAGCTAAGCATTCATCATAATCATTGCTATCTTGCTTTAAACTTGCTTTTATCGCTTCAGTATTTTTAATTTCATTCGTTAGCCTTCTTGGACTAGCAACTGGTAGCATTCCATTATTCTTTCTCTCTAGATCAATCATTTCTTGAGACTGAGTTTCCCTTATTGAAACTTTATCTGCTCTTTGAATTGAAGTAGATCTTGTATAATATAGACTTTTAATTCCTTTTTTCCAAGCTTTAAAATGCACATCATGCAAATAGTTTTTACTTATATCTCCAAGCATAAAAATATTTAATGATTGCGCTTGATCAATTAATGGAGATCTATCTGCAGCATGTTCTATAACCCAATTTTGATCAATCTCATAAGCCGTTTTATAAACAGCCTTTTCATGTTCCGTTAAGAAATTAAGATGCTGCACGGATCCTTCATTGGTAGAAATTGTTGACCATACTTGCTCAGTGTCGAATCCTTTTTCAGCTAAAAGCTTTTTCAGATTCTTATTTTTTACAGTGAAAGAGCCACTCAATGTTTTTTGCGTGAAGCTATTAGCAGCATATGGCTCAATACCGGGCGAAGATTCACCGCAAATAGTAGAAATTGAAGCAGTTGGCGCGATAGCAGTTTTATTACTAAATCTTTCATTATAACCTGCATCCTTTGCGTCTGGGCAAGGTCCTTTTTCTTTGGCCAATATTGCAGATGCTGCATCAGTTTCTTCCTTAATTTGCTGGAATATCTTATTATTCCAAACCTTAGCCATAGCTGATTCAAAAGGTATATTTTGCGATTGCAAGAATGAATGAAAGCCCATCACGCCAAGGCCCACACTTCTTTCTCTCATAGCCGAATATTTAGCCTTAGCCATAGAATCAGGTGCTTTTTCAATGAAATCATCAAGCACATTATCTAGAAATCTCATAATATTTATAATAAATTCTTTATCATCTTTCCATTCATTATATTTTTCTAGATTAAGCGATGAGAGACAGCAAACAGCCGTTCTTTCATTGCCTAAATGATCAATGCCTGTTGGTAAAGTGATTTCCACACAAAGATTTGAGGTTTTAACCTTAAGGCCGAGCTTCTTCTGATGCTCAGGAATTTTAGCATTCACTTGATCTATAAATAATATATAAGGCTCGCCAGTTTCAATTCTAGTGGTTAGCAGCTTAACCCATAGCTCTCTTGCATCAATAGTTTCAATGACGCTATCATCATATGGACTTTTTAAATCCCATTTTTCGCCTTTTTCAACCGCTTCCATAAATGCATCGCTAATAACAACGCCATGATGCAAATTCAAAGCCCTTCTATTAACATCTCCTCCTGTTGGCCTTCTAAGGTCAATGAATTCTTCTATTTCAGGATGCTCAATAGGCAAATACACAGCCGCACTGCCACGCCTTAAAGAACCTTGAGAGATTGCTAAGGTCATGGAATCTTGCACCTTTAAGAAAGGCATAATTCCAGATGTTTTGCCATTGCCTCTGACAGACTCATTAATTGAACGCACATTGCCCCAATATGAGCCAATCCCGCCACCCTTAGATGCAAGCCAGATATTTTCATCCCAAATATTTGCAATGCTTTTTAAGCTATCATTAACTTCGTTTAAAAAACATGAAATAGGCAAACCACGATTCGTCCCGCCATTGCTTAGAATAGGAGTTGCGGGCATAAACCACATTTTACTTATATAATCATACATTTTCTGCGCATGCTCTTTATTGTCTGCATAATAGCTTCCAACGCGAGCAAATAAATTTTGAAAATCTTCATCAGGCAATAAATAACGATCCGTAAGAACCGCTTTACCAAATCTAGTAATTAAATCATCACGCGAATTATCTTTTGTAACTTCATATTTTAACTTATCTAACTTTATAGCCATAAATCAATTTGCCTCTTTAATATATTAATTAGTGATGTTTACTTTCAAACTTCCAACAATATTTATTGTATTATAAAAAGCTTTAATAAATCAAATCAAATAATGTATATATAGTATGTTTTTTTGCTTGACATACCATATATAGTATTTTAGTAAGGTTTACGATTATTAACTATTCTCTCTAGATTAAATCTATAAAAGGAAAATACAAGTATGATTTTTTTACTATATAAGATATATTGTGTGAAATTAAATCTTCGTTAAATTTAGGGTGATTTTCCCTATAAGTTTTACAAATTAGAGATACTATAAAATACTTTTAAAGTATATTATAATCAATTCATTTATAGTGTTATTTTTATGACAAAATAATATATAGTTTTACATTAATAAATTAATTAGTTTTTCTACTTGCAATATATATCTAATATTTGCTACAATTGTATTAATAGTTAAATATCTATGATCATTTAACGAATTAAATAACAAATAACAAATTAATGGAGTAATAAAATGTTTAATCCTTTTGAAAATATGCAAAATCTTATGAATCAAGATAAATTTTTAAATAATTTTAGAAATATGGAAGCTTTAAATATAAGCGTGTTTTCAGATATGCTAAGAAAAAATATGGAATCTTTTGCTGCTGCTAATCAAATGGTTAATGACAGCCTTCAATCAATCATGAAAAGAGGAAATGACTCTCTTCAAAAAAATACTAGCGAGATGTTCAGCTCGATGAGAGAAGCTGTGGCTTCTGGCGACGTTGAGCAATTAAATTCATCTTCACAAAGATTTATGAAAAATTCTGTAGATAATAATGTTAGAAGCAGCCGTGAAATAGTTGAAGTTGCTGCAAAATCAAGCATGGAAATCTTAGATCTAATTGGCAAGAGCTTTAATGAAAATTGTAACAAATCAATGCAAAAACAACCTTCTCCTGCAACTGCAAAGAAATAACTTAAAAAATTTAAAATAATTTTTTATAGCGCTAAAATATTTGATATTTGGGCGCTATTTTTTTATATATGGTTAAGTTATATTGAGGTCTCTCGCAAGCGCAGATAATAGCGCGCATGCTTTATATAACTAAAGGCGTTAAGCGAAGCTTCCTGGCGGCGCGCCCCCTCAGCACAATTTTATTGACTACTATTATTGACTATTATAGTTACTCTTAAACTTGAAGATAGCTATTACTACTCCCAATTAAAATAATTAATAAGGCTTGACATTTGCATTAAAATATATTATTTTGTATTAAAATTAATTAATTAATTAATAATAATAAATATATGAAAAACTCACAGGAAACATTTACGTCTAAATCTTATAAATTTAGGAAAGAAAATGTTGAATTTAGTAAACTATTTTTAGAAGCGATTAAACTAGAAAAAGTTGGCAATTCTAAACTTGAATTAAATAATATCCTAATAAAATTAAAAAGTTTAATTACCTTGCAAAGTGCTGTAGCGTCTGATTTTTTAATAAATGAAGATGAGAAAGATGAGGTTTACAGTCCTATTGCCTATGCTATAAAGCAGGGATGTAATGACATAATTAAGTTTCTTTTTTCCAATGGAAATTTGATAAGAAATACTACTGAATTTAAAAAATTAGAAAAATTTTATCAATTTATAATAAGTAAAGTTGAATTTGATAGTTTAAAAGATTTTATTGAGTCCAAAAAAATTACTAATTCCAATGATAATTCTTTTCCTAATTTCTATGATGATTCTTTTCCTAATTACAAGGATATATTGTCTAATACTTTTAAGTTATATAAAAGAATATCTATAGATGAAAAATTTTCTAACATATTAGATTTTACTTTATCTAAACTAAAACTAGTTGATATTACATTATTAAATATAATTCAAACTAGAAATGGAACTGAAATACAGAAAATTTTTCTTGACAAGATAAAAAAATATGGTTGTAAATTTGATTTAGATTCTTGCTTAACTAGAGGAGGACTCAGAGATAAAGATCATTTATTAGCTAAAAAAACCGGATTAGATTTAATTAAATATCTAACTGATGCTGATTTGATTGAGTATAAATTTAAAAATACAAATATTTTAAATGAATTAGTAAATATTTATGTAGATATTAAAATAGGTAAATACAAATTTTATGCAAAGTTTGATCCTAAAGCTTTTATGAACAATGCATTAGATTACGTTCAGCATCTTAGTAGTAAAAATATCAATTTGTCTTTGGGTAATACTTTCTTTCTATATTTATTAGAATTAGACATTAGTTATGATTCAGCTATTTTAGCTTTACAAAATGAAAGCCATTTAATTAAAAGTATTTCAAGTTCTAACACTACTTTATTAATGGCTGTTCTGAATAAATATAATTTAGTTAAGAGAAATAATGATACTAAAAAAGCTGAGTTTTTTAAAAAAATTGCTAATTTTATTTTGGATCACATTGAAGATATTGGGCTTGAGCACCATGATAATCAAGGACGGAATGCCCTTCATTTAGCCGCTAATTGTAATGATATGGAGCTCTACCAAAAAATTAAAGCTTTGAACCCAGATTTAGCAAATATTCCAGATAACCGGAAATATACCCCTATATCATATTTCGGAGATATGGCTATAGTGAAAAAAATTATTACTAAAGATAATGATATTGAAAAGCCTTCCATATCCGATACAATCAAAGAGCTTTCAAGGCTTCTTAATATTCCATACACTCTTAGAACTCCCGCAGAGCATGAACAACTTAAGGGCTCAATAGAGAAAATCAAAGCTATTTTAGATGATGAGGAATTTGACTATACAACAATTGATAGAAATGAACATACTATTATTCATAACAATATATTCTACACAAATCTTACTTTTAATGATTTGCAAGCTAACAGAATCTTAATTAACGCAATTAATCAATGTAAAAACAATGATCCTGAGGTGAGTGATAAACTTTTCGGATTAAAACTAGAATTAGGTAGGCTTTCTGAGCTTTTATTTACATATGAACAATCTGGCAATGCTTTAACTAATACTCAAAAAGCTTATAAATTAAAAATTAATCAATTATTTCATAATGATAGTAAAAAATATATATCAAGTAACAATTCTTTAATTCCATTTAAAGAAAGTTATATAGAGAGTATTAAAGGAAAATTTTTAAATATATTTAAAGAAGAATTAAAAAACTTTGAAGTTATCTTAGGCAAAGTTCTTCTTAATACGGGTGAGAGATTTAACGAATTTTTAAATTATCAAAAAACTTTAATAGAGCCAAATGAATCTTATGATGATAAACATAATTTTTTAAAAGATTATTTAGCTTTAATTGGGGTTACACATTCACAACGTCCTTTAAATGCATCAGAGAGTATAGATTCAGAAGATGCATCAGATACTACAGATTCAGAAGATGCATCAGAGATTATAGATTCAAAAATTCTTTTTGAAGAAACATATTTCTCATGCTTGCCTACTGATATTAGTAATCATATACTTGACTTAACCTTAAAATCTAATAATCCAAATAGTGATATAAACCCTAATATTACAGGCACTATTTTGCTTCCAGAAACCAAATTAATGAATGATTTTCAGAACCTTAATAATATTACTACTACTATTCATACGTTTTCTAGTAGAGCGCTAGTTTTTAAACCGGAGCTATTAAATTTCCTTGACTTATTCAATTCAGATATCATTAAACAACACTTAAAAGATATTGGAATCATCGAAGAAGATCAACCTATTCAAGTGAAGAGTGAAATAAATGATAAAAATAAGGTTATGAAGAAAGAGGCAGCTACTAATAGAAATGAGAAACCTGCTAAAAAGATTAAGATTGAAAAAGTAATGAAGAAAATATCAAGCCAGGTAAGGAAGAAGTGTTTGGTAATGAAGTTATTCAAGCTCAACCTAGTGTAGAAGACATATTGCTAATTAAAGCAGTTAAAAATGGTGATTTTGTAAGTGTAGAAACTCATGTGCATAATGGAGCTAACGTTTTTGTACGCGATGAATATGACGCCGATCTTATAGCAATTGCGCGTAGTGGTGAGTATAAGTTGATTGTAGAATTTCTTGAGTTAAAGCAATATTACTTATTAAGTAATAACAATAACTACAATAATAATAATAACAATAATCAATTAAAGTTAAATGATCTTTTATTCAATGATACAGCAGTGACTGATCAAGAATATATGGAGGTTGTTTTATCTACTCCTACTTTATCAGGTGAAGGAAGCAGCTCTGCTGATACTATTTAAGTTAAATTAAAACTCTAAACACCTAAGCGCCCCCTTGCATAATTCCCGCTTGAATGCGGTGGTTATGCAGGGGCGCTGTTATATTATTTAATAACTAGTAGAGGTCCCTCGCGCGCGTTTCTTGCGCGTTAGCTTTTCACTTATAAACTGCTATAAAATTAGTAAGTTACAAACATCTAAGTCTTGCTTTTGCTTGATTCATCAAGTTATTTTTATAATAATTCAGCGCTTGCGAGAGCGCATCAACAATATCGTCATTCCGAGAATTGGGAAACTCAGTTATTTCATCTAATAATATCTCTAAATAACTCGCTTTTTCAGGTATTAATATCATGCCTGAGGTAAAAAGTGGGATGCTAGCTGCAAATCTCGTAAGCTTATCCAGCTTTGGCTTAATGGGAACTAATTTGGCATATGAATCATTATTCATTACTAAAAATTGCTTAAGATCTTGCAATAATGACTGACCACTTGCTTTATCTTCAATGAGTATATATTTAGGCATAAAACGTTTTGCCAATTGCTCAGTGGTAATTTTAAGCTCAGGATATGACATTTTTTTGCGATATAAATTAACCAAATACATTTTCTTTTCATATATTCCAAAAGTGGCCCCCACACTGAAGTTAGCATTTTCATTGGTCTTTATTGCAGTATCCCTGCTTGGTAGATAATAATCAAACCTAGAAGGAAGCTCCCTCCAATAAGTTAACTCTTCTTTCCTCAGCAGATTAAAGTTTTGTGGCAAAGGTTCTTGCATATACTGAGCCGCAAAAACACTTGCATTAGTTCGTGATTTGAGTTTATTAATATAATCCTCACTATCCCGCTCATTATTTAACAAACTATCTTTCTTAAATATGAAAGTATTTTTTTTCTCATATATAATATCCTCCTTTGCATAAGCCTGTATTTTCAGCAATTCCCAAGGACCGGTTGATAAAAGATGATCGGTTAAATCATCTTGGTGTAAACGCTGCATAAATCTAATACTATTGCGCCAGTTTTTTGATCGTTAAGCCTACTGCTGAAAGTATTATCAAACCAATTAAAACACATTTTTACGTATTTTTTTAGAATTAATATGCGATGGATTATGAGGATCATCAATAATTAGTAAGTCGCCCCCTTCTTCACCCGTGGCAGAGCCATTAACACTTGTTGGCAAATCTAAAACCATTTTTACTGGTTAAAAATTTTTGCTTAACATTATGTTTTTTAGACAGCTCGGTTTTTGGAAAAAGCTGCTTATACCATTCTTGCTCAAGTATAAAGCGAGTATCGAGTGAATGCTTTACGCTTAAAGTACCGCTATAGCTAGCGGCCATAATGCGATATGCCGGATTATGGCCAAGAAGCCAAGCTGGCCATGCTACGCTAATAACCAGAGTACTTCAAAACTCTTGGCGGCAAATAATAATGTTCCCAGGCGGTTTTATTTTGCGCATCTTCAACCTCTTGGGTAGATAATTGGCTGAAATTAAATGTATATGCCAATTATCATATACAAGCTCCCTGGGTTGATGCTTGAGAAAACTTTGCCAACAAAGCTCTTAAAATCACTCCTTAGAATAGCTTTTAAAAACTCTTCGTCCTTAATATTATTGTTATCCATAACTTAACTAATTTTATTTAATAAATTACCATGCTGCTTAATGTATCTTGCAATAATTTGCTGATCGCTGTCGCTATTATTTGAATCAAGCACCGAATCTTCTGATAATTTTTTGACTAGCTTAATAATTTTCAGCAATTTATCTAGCCGATCAGTAATATTTTTCTTTAATTTTATTTTAACTTTTTCTTCTAGATATTCGATTTCATTAATATCATCCTCAATCGAGTCAATTAATTTACTGATAATCATATTTAATTTTTGAATATTTTTATATTCACAAGATTTTTCGTGCATATTGCCTCTATAGATAGTTAATTTAAAATTTACAGTTGAATTAATTAGAGATAATCAATTCTATTAAAGATTTATAGCTTATCGCCTCCATCAATTGGATCTAAACCAATAAGCGCCCTCTTTTCATTAATTGTCATGAAATTTGCTGAAGATATTTTTTGCCAATGATTTTGCCTCTTTTCATTAAGGCAAGATATGCTATCATGATCAAAATCGATTACTAAATCTTCTCCATACCAATGCGAAAACCAAGAACTTAGTGCGTCAGATAATTTGTCAAAGAAGCGGGATAATATTCTCCTCCCAGAAAGCAAGGCGCGCTTCTTGCATGTTGCTGTAGGTATTATCACCTGCAATGCCAAGCATTTGCGCTGGAATGTTGAAAGCAGATGCAATATCTCTTGAAACTGAATCTTTAAGCTCAAGGAATTTCTCCATACTTTCAGCATTATGGCTTTCGGACCATTTAATTCCGCCTTCTAATATTAAAGGCCTACCGCTATTCGCACTACCCGAAAAATTATCATAAAACTGTTCCTTAATTCTCTCAAATTGCTCATTATTTAAAGACCCATTACTATCCTGAAGCTCAAGGCTACCACTTGGTTTAACACTATTTTTAAGTAATGCCATATTCCATTCAAGTATCTTATGATGAAGATTAATTGATTTTGCCGCCGAAGCTATTGGAAGTATGCCATAAAGAGAATCATTAGGATTAAAATTTTTAAAATGCAATATCCTAGAAATTAAAGTTATTTTATCTATTGGATATGATTTATAATCATTAATACCAGAAACTTTATAACTGCTTTTAATTCCATTATTTGTCATAATATCAAAATAACTTTGCTAGGATCAATAACATACATATTACCTGGAGCTTTATTCATGCCATGGCTAAGTAATATATAGCTATTGCCATGGAGAAGTAGCATAGATATAAGTTTAGTGAAAAAATCAGCTCCAGCAACCTCCGGATTTGGATGTTTTAGCAGATTATTTAATGGATGATTTCTAAGTAGCTTCTTCTTGCCATTAATTTTAGTGTAAACCATCATCGGAACATGGGAAGCCGCATTAGAAATCATATTAATGCAGCGATAAACAATAACATTATTTATATAATCTTTAGCTGAATAAGAGTTTAGAGCATTATGATGAGAACTATTCATAGCAAAATTTAAAAAATCATCATTTAAACCTCCCCCTAAATTTTTCTTAAATATATTGTTATCTTGAAAGCTTTTATCAGAATGACTGGAGTAAAAAATTTGTTTTTTAAATTACTGAACATATTATTTCCCTACTTATTTGTTGAAATATAGAAGCTAGTTGCACATCTTATCCCTTCAGTGAAAATCATATGCAGCTTTGCCTTGCTTAAGTTATATAACATGCTTTTTAGGTAAGGCTAATAGAGCCAAAGTAAAAAAATTTACTTTTTTGCAATAAATTTTTCATTCAGAATATTAGTACTAGCCACTCTTCTGATGTTATCTTCATGTGCAAAATAAATATGTGCAAATAAATAATAAATAAAATTATGTTAGGAAATATTCTTGGAGCTTTGGGCGGCGCTATAGGTTCTGAAAATCGGTAGTTTAATAGGTGGCGGTATTTTATCTAGAATTGGCCGGATTGTTGGAAATTTAGGCGGTAGATTGCTGGGTAATTATTTAGATAAAGACAGATATGCGCCAAAAAGTTTGAATTATATTAAGATTCTAAATTTTAAAGATAGCTTTTATTTTACAAAAGCAGAGCCAGGTAAACCAATACCTTTAGTATTTGGTAAAGCTAGGTTAGAAGGAAAAATAATTTGGCTACATAAAATAAGCAATAAAGAAGAGATAAATACCAAAACTAAAATATTTAAGAAAACTAATACCACCGTCAATAACTCAACTAAAAGCTATAAATATTCTATATCGCTAGCAATAGCAATATGCGAAGCTAAAATAGAATCTATAGGAAATGTTTGGTATGGAGATGAGCTAATTTCAATAAATGATTATAAACATAGAATATATTATGGGGGTGATGATCAAAAGCCTGATCCATTGATTTTAAAACTTTCAAGTAATCATGCTCCGGCTTTCAAGGATTTAGCATATATTGTTTTTGAAGAATTGCCACTTGAGGATTTTGATGATTCGATACCTAATTTTTCCTTTGAAGTTGTAAGAATTCCAAGCGTTAAGCAAGATACTGATCTTGGCAATAAAATTAAATCAATGGTCATGATTCCTGGTTCAGGGGAATATGTTTACGATACGAAAGTTGTTTATAAACAGCTTTATTCGCCCTTAAATAATGCTTTACTTTATAAAAAAGCCATCAATATGCATAATGATTTAGGTATTGCAGATGCGCTTTGCTCGCTGAATCAAATGGAGCAAACTTGTCCTAGCATAGAGTGGATTTCACTCGTAGTTTGTTGGTATGGCACTGATTTAGATATTAGTGAATGTAAAATCTTGCCAGCTATAGAATTTCCCTTAGGTAAATATGAAATTTCAGCTGAGTGGAAAGTGGGAGGTTTTAACCGTCAAAATGCTAAAGAAATTAGTAAGAATAAAAATAATATACCAAATTACGGAGGAACTCCAAGCGATGAAAGCGTTATTAATTATATTTTGGAACTAAAAAAACGCGGGAAGAAAATTATGTTTTATCCAATTTTACTACTAGACCTTGAGAATAAACCTTGGCGCGGACGCCTGACGGGTAGCCCTAGCGCTATGAATAGTTTTTTTGATGAAAAATATGGCTATAATGATTTTATTATGCATTATGCTGAGCTAGTTGGGGAAAAAGTTGATGCTTTCATAATTGGCTCTGAACTCATTGGCATAACTAAAGTGCGCCATAATGATTCATTTCCTGGCGTTAGTAAGCTTGCAAGTCTTGCGCAAAATGTAAAACAAAAAGTCGCAAATAATGTTAAAATTTCATATGCAGCTGATTGGTCTGAATATCATCATACCGAAGGGGGATGGTATAATCTTGATGAAATTTGGGGATCGAAAGCTATAGATTTTATTGGCATTGATGCTTATTTTCCCATAACTAATTCTGAGAAATCTTATATTACTGATTCTGAGATTCAATATGGCTTTGAACATGGCGAAGGATATGATTATTATATAGATGAAATTACAAATGCTCATATACCATTAAAACGCGAATATGCTTGGAAGAATATTCAATATTGGTGGGAAAATCAGCATGTTAACCCCAATAATAAACAAACAACATGGCAGCCTCGTTCTAAGCCAATTTGGTTTACAGAATTTGGTTTTCCATCTGTAGATAAAGCTTCAAATCAACCAAATATCTTTTATGACCCACAAAGCGAAGGTGGTGGTTTTCCAAGATATTCTACTGGTAAAACTGATATTGATATTCAAAAACGCCTTATAAAACAATTTATTGATTATTGGAGCGCGAAGCCATTTATAAAAAATATGTTTTTATGGACTTGGGATGCGCGCCCATATCCAGCATGGCCAAATTTATATATATGGGCTGATAGCTATATGTGGGAAAAAGGGCATTGGGTGAATAATAAAATTATTAGCACAAGCAGCGGCTCAATTCTCTATGAACTGGCTTTAAGAAGCGGCCTTAATATGGAGCAAATTCTAGTCACTGATATTGCAGAAAATATTGAAGGCTATCAATTACGCGATCAACTATCCATAAAAGATGCCATAGATCAGCTAAGAATTGCATTATTTTTCGATATTACTTCTAATCAATATGGACAAATTGAACTACTCAGGCGCGGTAAAAGCGATTTTAATAAAGTTGATGATGGAGAGCTTGTTGCTGAAGAAAATCAGAGCAGCTATTTAAATTTAACAACAGTGCCAATTAATGAAATATTGGGTAAAATTGATTTTTACTTTTCAAATATCAATAAAGATTACGAGATTGATTATATTAATGCAAGCTTAGAGCAATCCCAAAATATGGTCAATGAAAAGATATATTTACCTATTTCTATAACGGCAAATCAAGCTTATGCTCTTTGCAACTTAATTATTGCTAATGCATGGCATGAAAATATGATTATCAATTTCACTTTGCCGACTGATTATTTAAATATTAAAGTTGGCGCTCTTATTTGCCTGGAAGTTAGTGAAAATGAAGAGAAATCTACTTTAAAAACAAACTATAATCTCAGAATTATAAATATAAAATATAAGGATTATTTAATTTATGTATCAGGAATACTTGATGACATTAATAGTTATAATTTAGATTTGTATAAAGCAAATGAAGCTATGAATGAGATGGTCGTAAATCAAAGTCAATTCTTTAAAAAAACTGGAGAAGAATTCTTTAGCATTTTACAGCTTGATTTCTTAAGTGATATGCTGGAAAAAAATGAGCCTTGTTTTTACGCTTATTATTATAATGATTTAAATAAATCTCGTAAATTACATGGCAAGTTAAGCACTGAGTCTAATTGGGAAAATTATAAACGTATTGAGGCAAGAAGCTTGATTGGCAAGGTAATAAATTATACGCATGCTGAAAATTTGAATCCAATTTTTTTCGACCAATTAAGTAAGATATATGTTAATTGCAACGAGCCACTAGAAGAAAGCAATTCTAATTGGCATATCGCAAAATTTGGTAATGAATTAATCAAATTTAAGCATTGTAAAAGTTTAAAAAATCATGGTAAATCAGTTTACTCGTATGAAATATCACATTTATCAAGAGGAGAATTTGGCACAAAAAGCGCAATTCATAACCATCAATCTGATGAATATTTTATATTACTTGATGCTGGATACAGCGCTGTGAATATCGATATTTCAAATAATAAAAATTTGGAATTTGATTTTAAAATAGGTAATAAGCTTGTTGCAAATTTAAATTATATTAAGGATCCTAAAATTGATTTCACCCATAAAATCACTGAGTTAAGCAATGGATGTATTCAAATTGATCTTCTGCTTATAGATCATAATCAAGATAATTGGCTTAAATCTTCGCTTGACGAAAATAAAAGTTACGAGATAAATATCAATTTTAATGATAAAACTAAGACCTTTATCTCAAAGTCACCTATGGCAATTATCGACAATACTGAGACTGAGCTTATCGCTTTTCTAAAGCAAGAAAATCTATCTAATCAGTTTTTATCGCTTAATTTTATAAAGCATTAACTAATCAATAAATAATTATAAAGAGGAAAATTATGACCAAAACTACTAATTTTAACATTGAACTAATGCAAACCAATATTGCCAATAAAGATATTATTTTTAACGAAACTATATCCTATATTGATAATTTTATGCTTAATAGCGCTTACCTGATTGATGAAGAAGATAGTAACATACCAGATGGTTCAAAGGCAATAATTACAAAAGGTGAAAATAAGAATAAAATAGCATATAAAACAAATGCGCTCAATAAATTGCAATATTTAAATCCTGTTAATGGGATGGTATATTTCATTATAAATAAAGCTGAATTTTACTATTATTTTGATAATGAATGGAGAATTTATAAGCCAAGCGACTCAATTTGTAATAGCAATTACGATTATTCTACATTAACGGGAGAATATATTTTAAAAAGTGGTTATGCTATTGAGCATTTTTATTTAAATGATGATGCAAAAATTATTGTTAAGGAGCTCTCGCAAAGTTCTATTACCTTAATTATTAAGCAAAATCATTCTAAATCTTGCAAATTAGAATTTAGTGAAAATATATTATGGCCCCTCAAACGTCCTCCGAAAATAAATTTATGCTTTAATAGCTTTTCTATATATAAAATTCATAAGCTTCCAGAAAAAGAGTGTTTTCTAGGTGAGATTATAAATGAAGAATATAATTATTAATTTATATGGTATGAAAATATGATTACAATACTCGCTTCCTTAGTTGGTTTCTTAAGTTCAGTTTTTCCAGAAATGCTTAAGTTCTTTAAAGATATTAATGACAAAAAGCATGAATTATCAATTATGCAGCAGCAAATTGAGATTAGTAAAATAAGTAATAAAGCGATGCTTAATGAAATATTTATTGCAAAAGATATTAAAGATCAAGAAAATCTATATTCAACCTACTCCACTAATATTACCTGGGTAGATGCGCTTAACGGCACGGTGCGCCCTGTGCTTGCTTATTGCTTTTTCTTGATGTATTTAATAGTTAAATTCATGCAATATAATACGATTAAAAATAGCTCTTTTATTGTAGAATATATTGATATAATTTGGAATATTGATGATCAAGCTATTTTTGCAGGCATAATAAGCTTTTATTTTGGACAAAGAAATTTCCGCAAAATATTAAATCGCTAGGGATGGGATAGAGATGGTATAGAGATGGTATATAGTTAATTAGTATTTAAGCTTCGGGTGGGAACGGATATGAGCAAAACTTATGTCCTCGGTCCGCCGGACTTAGGGCGTGCGCTCGAAGCTAGCTGCTACCCTCCTCCCGGGGGCCTCACATAGTTATTGACACTATAATACAAAAATCATTTATAATTTTTATTCATGCCAGAACATAATTTCTTCTGACTTAACAACCTCTATTACTGGCTCTACATATTTCATATGCCTAATTCCTCCACAAAGATCAAGATATTCAGCAATATGCGCAAATATATCTTTAGTTAATAGAGCAAAATTTTCATCATTAGACTGAGCAAGATTTTTACATACACGGTGAAAAGTGAAGTAATTTTCATAGTAATATTGTTTAATTTGTTTTATAAAAACATCAAAAGATTGCTGCTCATTTTCATTAATTGATTGTAAATTGAAATATCCCGGATTTTCAATAAGTAATTTTATATTTTTGTGTGTAAGCAGAAAGTTACTTTCCTCTTGCTCATTATGAATGTTTGAAAGAGTAAAAACTTTATTGCGAATATTCTTAATATAATTAATACATTTATCACATAAAGATTTTGCCAGATTATTACTTATCAAGCTTATTACCGAATTATTAAATTCAAACAAACCATTAATAATGCTGCTTGCTTTATCTATTTCTATATTATTTGCAAATGCCTTAAATGTAAATTTAAGCTCCTTGCTAATTAGCTTAAATTTTTCATTCTTAATATTGATTTTCTTTTTTAACAAACTATATTGCGGCTCTAAAAAATCTGTATTATAATAATTTAATTTTATATCAAGCAAATTGGATTTTTTACTTATAAAATCATTTATCACCTTAATATGATCTTGCTGAATATTACAATTCTTAAAGCTTAATTTTTTTAAGTAACAATTATACTCTAAAATTTTTAAAATATCTTCAACATTTTTTGGCACTAATATTATTCCCTCTATAGCTAATTCCTCAAGAAATTTTTTAGATTCAATAATATTAGTCAAAGCTTTGAAGCTATGTATAGTACGAATTAAAGTTAATTTTTTTAGAAACGCGCTAGGGCACACTATAAATAACTGAGGTAAAAATATAGGATAATTCATTTCAATACTATTATAGCTAAGCTCTTTCACTCTAGTTTGATTTTTAAGTAAGCGCTCCATCGCGTCAAAATCTTCATAAGTTTTGATCTTAATTTTATCTAATATGATTGAGTCATATAAGGTTTTTTCAAAAGATGCTTTAATAACTTCTGTAATTGATTTGCATGTAAGAATTTTCATAATCTATATGTAGTTGTTTCAAGACTTATAAATTTTTTAATAAATAAATATTAATTTTGCATAGCAGCAATTGTTTTGGCAACAAAGTCGAGCGGCATGCCAATTACATTTGAGTAGCTCCCAGACATGAATGATACAAAACAATCGCCATAACCATTTAAATCATAGCCCCCAGCCTTACCAATTCCCTCACCGAGCCCTGCATAATACTCAATTTCTTTAAGCTTAAGCGGCCTAAATTTAATGATGGTTTTAGTTACAAATCTTTTAGTATTAACTATTTTATTATCAACTTTTTTGATGATGCATACGCCGCTATATAATTGATGCCTACGACCCTCAAGCAAATTGATTAACTCAATAATGTCTTCCCTGGTTTGTGCTTTACGAAGAATTTTCCTTGAACAAACAGGAACGGTGTCAGCGCCAATAATAATGCCCGAGGGAATTTTGCTTGCAATATGATTTGATTTTTCAAAAGCTAAACGATAAGCAAGTTGCCTAGCGCTCTCGCCTTTATGCTCTGCTTCATCTATATCAGCCGGAATAATTTCATCTGGAATAATATGAATTTGCTTAAGCAACTTCAGCCTTGAGGGCGAGCTTGAAGCAAGTATGATAGGTAATTTCATGAAAAACTAATAGCGCTTAATTACCCTGCCCTTAGTCAGGTCATATGGAGTCATTTCAAGCTGCACTTTGTCGCCAGCTAGGATCTTAATTCTATTTTTACGCATCCTGCCTGATGTATGACCAATAATGGTGTGGCCGTTATCAAGCTTGATTCTAAAATTAGCATTAGGTAAAAGCTCAAGCACTTCACCATCAAAATTTATTAACTCTTCTTTAGCCATTAATTTACATTTAATTTACTTATCTATTAATTCACATTATAGGCTCTCTAAGGCAAATATACAAGTATTTTTTATAGTCCCACCGCCAGAATTGATAAAATTGTGCAAAATGGCTAATTTTAAATATTTCATTATAGCATAATTTTTTTTAATCGAGAAATTTATGTGAGTATTTGTCAATTTTTGGCTAATTTTGCCTATGTTTTTAGCGTTTGGGTGATAGATTTTGTTAAAGAATAAGCATGGTTTGTTTCTATAGTCAATTAACTTTAAGTTGGGATTTGAAAGTAGGATACTATAACATCATACAATTTATCAAACCACTATACTCATCTCATGTTCAATGTAAATGACTATAGCTATTAAAACTCAGATTTTTTTAATTAGGTCGACGCTGCTAACTTGCTTGCTGCCTTCTATGCCGCTTTCGCTTTGTTATTTAAAAAATAACTGCGAATATACTTCTTTAGCTTTCTCAATAAATTTTGCTCTTTTGTCGTTAATTTGAGCGCATGATTTATAGTGAATTACATAATGTAGTAACTTCTCTTTTTATAGAATTTATATGGTTTAGTTAGCTTTTTTTAAGTTAGCTAAATATTCTGGTGGTAGCTTTGTAAGTTTCGATAACTCCTCTATAGAACTACCATTTTTTAGCATCAGTTTTAGCATTTGCTGCTGACCTCTTTGCTCACCAATTTCAATACCTTGCTGCTGGCCTATCTCAATACCTCTTTGCTCACCAATTTCAATACCTTTCTGCTGGCCTCTCTGCTCACCTCTTTGCTCACCAATTATAATGCCTTTATCATAACCTTCTTCTAGGTATGCATCTGCTATACTTCTCATAACTTTACCTTCTTTGTTATTTGTTATACTATCCTTTATTATACTTACAAATTCATCTCTTTTACTATCCGCTATCTTTACACTAGCATACCATATTATGCTTTTTAAGTAAATATAATTCATCCCCGCATCTTGCCTCAGCGCTTCTTTCATGGTCTCTAGCATTAGCTTTAATGTTTCTAATATATTTGGCTTATGGGCATTCTTGAGCATATATAAAAATAAATTTAAATGCTTATCTTGGCCAAGTTGCTCATTATCCATCGCCTGCAGATCAATTAGATTATATTTAAGCAAATTATCTGCAGCTTCAGCTCTTTTAAACATGCCATGCATCGATAATGGTACATTATATTTTACTTTTCCATTATATATTACCAACTGAATTACTTCCGGTAAATATTTCTTTATTGCTTCTTGATTTATATCTTGCTTTTTCTTTTGATTCAAATTCACATGCTTTTCAAGCAGCAACACGCTATATTTAAGGAGTCTAAAAGCGATCAAAGGATCTGGCTCAGACTGACTCTCAAGCAAACAATACACAAATGCATGTTCTTCCTTACTGCTCTTATCTATGGCGCTATTATCTTTATCATTATCTTTATTTTTATTTTTATCATTACTCTCTCTAAGCTTTACCTTAAATACTAAATCGCTATATCTATGTTTCAAAGCCTCCTCAACATAACTTTCTTTAGCGGCGATGATTGGCTGAGTTAAATCCACTCTTGCTTTAAATTCATCAGGTAAATACTCTTCTAAAAACTCTCTGCAAGCAAGTTCGTCACATAAAACCTTCTTGACCAATGCATCATGCTTTAATTTAGCCTTTGGTTTTATATTTTTACTAGTCTTACTAGATTTTTGCTCCGATACTGCTGCTGCGTCTGATTCAGGCTTTCCTTGATTTTCCTCATTTTGCATGCTTGCCCTTTGTGTATTTATTTTCCTTCTGTTTTTCTATTGGCATTTTTTTACTAATCCATAAGGTTTATGAGCTATTCATAGCATTTTCTTATGGATTATTCAACATTTTTTTCCTTCAATCCTTTTTATATACTAACATTCCAATAGTTTTGACGCGGGGGCTTTATGATTTTTAGTTAATATAGTCAATAATATTCACGCGCTATTTAGTAATATTAACTTTAATCATTACAATTAAGATCTAGCTCTAAGCATTTACCCGTTAATACATATTCATTATTATGAGCATCTTCCTTGCATATTAAATTATTATGAAATTCAAAAGATTCATTATTTGTATCAGTTGAGTCCCTTAGAAAATCTTCATTTGATTTAGTAAGGTCTCGATTTTTAAAAAACTCCTCAGCTCCTTGCTCAATTTGCTCCATAAAACTAATTTTACGTTTGGCAGGGCTACTTTCAAAATTCATAATGAAGCTAGCTAGCTCAGGATTATTCTTATATTTTGCATAATCATATGGAGTTTCAAAGCTAGTAGTTAGAGCCCTAGGGTCTGCGCCATTTTTAAGTAAAGTACTAACTATATCTTCATGCCCATGATAAGCTGCCTTGTGTAAAGGAGTTTCTCTGGAAATATTTAAAATATTAACATTAGCGCCTTTATTAATTAAAAATTCTACCACCTCAACATTACCTAAAATGCATGCCTCATGCAATGGAGCAGTGCCCGATGATCCGATCATATTAAAATCAATTTCACAATCATCCAAATTATTTAAAGTTACTAAATCTCCATCTTTAATTGCATCATTAAGTAATTGATATTTATCCTCAGCACTTAATGCTTTTTTAGGCTGATTTGTAAGTAGAGCGATTATTTCTTTATAATTTCCTCTTTCTGCAAAATCTAATGGCCTTTGCCTATCTTCATCTAATGCGTTTATTTTTGCTCCATGCGAAATAAATAATTTTGTCATAGTAGGCATGTTAAAAAGCACTGCATAATGTAGCGGGGTAGCATTATTAAATCCCTCAAGATTGACATTGGCACCCTGCTCTAAAAGATATTCTGCAACTTGAACGCGTCCATTTATTGCACAAATAATTAAAGGTGTTTCACCTCGCTTATTTTCAACATTTATTTCTGATTTGTCTATAGTTAATAGCTTTACAAGATCAAGATTACCCAATTGGCAAGCTACATGCAGAGGATTAAAGCCATTAGAAATTATCTCATCATAATTAATTCCTTCCTCGGAAAATTTTTCAGAAATCTCCTCCGTTCCCTCAAATATTTTTTTTATCTCACTGAGATTATCCATAATTGCATATTCAGGAGGATTCATATATTTATTATCCTTATTATGAATATCCGCCCCATACTTAATAAGTGTTTTTACCATATTCGGCTTATTACTTAGCACAGCAAAATGCAATGGAGATGACCCATTATAACTTATAAAATTTATATCTGCGCCCTTATTTAAGAATAATTCTACAATCTCTTCATGCCCATTAATGATGCTGACAATCAGCGGGGTAAGTTCCTTGTTAGTAGCGCAGTCAATTATAGGCCCATGCGCAAGCAACTCTTGAACGGCTTCCAAATGACCATATTTAGCAGCTGTATAAAGTGCAGTTTCATCGTCAAACCAAGTGTTAATGTCAATGTTGCAAAGCACTATTTTTCTAATAGCATCTACGTAACCATTTTTTGCAGCAAAATGCAGAGTAACTTTTAGCACATCAGAAAATGATCTGATATTAATTTTATTATTTTTTGGAGTAATATATGTAAAGGCTTTTAAATCACGATTTGTAAGATTAGATTTTTGATCATTTTCATTTATTAAAGAAGCAATTTTCTTAAAATCTTTCTCATTCAATGCTATTGCAAGAGGATTTATATCTGCATGTAGCTCAATAGTTAAAGCTTTAAGAATATTTTTGTCAGCCATTTTTATTGCATAATCTCTAGCAGTTTTTCCTGTAAAGTCCCTGACACACAGATCAGCGCCCATTTGCACTAGCTTTTGTATAGCATCTATATTAGCTTTCTCGACCGCTAAATGAAGGGCAGTTTTTCCTGTAAAGTCCCTGACACACAGATCAGCGCCCATTTGTACTAGCTTTTGTATAGCATCTATATTAGCTTTCTCGACCGCTAAATGAAGAGCAGTTTTTCCTTCAGGTCCAGCATTATTCAAATTAATTTTATTATTTCCAACCAAAATATCAAATATTTCAGTTTTTTCTATATCCGTTGCAAGCATAAGAGCGCTATGGCCAATCGGACCTATGCTATTTGGGTCAGCACCATGTTCGAGCAATAAAATCACTGCAGCTGCATGATTATTTTTTACAGCATTATATAATGGATTAAAACCAATTGAGTTTCTATAATTAACATCAGCACCATTCTTTAAAGCATTAAATAGCAATTGCAAATCTCCTGTATTTGCAGCTTTAAGCAGATCTTCATTTAATCTATTTAATTTTTGTATTTTTTTTGTCATATTTTTAGCCATATTATATACTCCCGAATATTATTAATAGCGCTAATTTATAGATATTAGTTAACAAATAGTCAAGGAAATTATTAAATATTAATTAAAATAATTTTTTTGATCAACTTAGTTAATGATTTATAATATTTATAATTTTTTCTGCAGCAACTTTTGAAGGTATATTTTTATGGTCTTCACTAAAACCCATTTTTTCAAGGGAGGTTAAAGCTGATTTTACCTGAGATTTACCTCTTAAATTATCAATGAAATAATCAATAACGCTGCCTGCAATATTATCTTTATTAAATTCATGCTGAATATATTCGGGTATAATTTCTTTGCCGGCCACTATATTAATTAAACTGACGAACTTTGCTTTAAACAATGCTCTAATAATTAAATATGAGATAAAATTAACTTTATAAAATACAATTTGAGGAGTTCTGCAAGCTGCAATTTCTAAAGTATTTGTACCCGATTTGGCAATTGCAAGATCAGATACGGCAAATGCCTCTAGTTTTTCTGTAACTATTTTATATTTAAACTTACTTAACACTAGGTGGGCGTTAATGCGCTTTATGTGGTTTTCATTCACCTGAACAATAAGGGCCGTAAAATCATATGAAGCCGCTACGATATTCAGACTATCAACCAATATGCTCATATGTTTTTCAATTTCACCAGCTCTAGATCCAGGGGTTATTGCTATAACTTTGCTCTCAGGTGCAATTTTAATTCCAAATTTAGAGCGCATATGTTGAATATCATCTGCACTCAGGCGCGGGAAATTTTGTTCGAGTATTGGGTGGCCTATATAAGTTGTAGCTAAACCGTGTTTTTGAAAATATGGTGGTTCAAAGGGAAGTAATGTAAGTAAATGATCGAAAATCCCCGCATATTTTTTAGCCCTACTCGCTTTATAGGCCCAGACTGAAGGCGCTACTATATGTAGCAATTTTATTTTAGGATTTCTTTTTTTAACTCCTCTGGCAACTCTTTCATTAAAGCCTGGAGAATCAATAGTGATAAGTAATTCAGGGTTTTTATTAATTATATCATCAATTGTTTGCTCAATTAATTTCAAGAATTTAAAGATTTTGGGGATAATTTCAATAAACCCCATCACACTTAAATGCGACATAGGAAAAAGACTCTTTAAGCCTTGCTCTTGCATATTAGAGCCCCCGATACCATGAATCTTAATATTAGGCTTCATTTCCTTAAGCTGCGAAAGTATTTTACCGCCAATATAATCGCCCGATGCTTCGCCGGCTATAAAATATATGCCCATAATTTTAATTTTCTAGACTATATTTTTTAAGCTTATCTTGCAATATATTAATTGAAATACCC
Source organism: uncultured Alphaproteobacteria bacterium (assembly GCA_963762045.1). Classification (GTDB taxonomy): domain Bacteria; phylum Pseudomonadota; class Alphaproteobacteria; order Rickettsiales; family Rickettsiaceae; genus CAVXJA01. Next base: position 47,352 of record CAVXJA010000008.1, read on the forward strand.
AGTATATTTGCAGTTTTATTTAGATCCCCAAGGCAATATCCAAGCGTGCTAAATATCATTTGTTTTTCATGGGTACTTGAATGCGCATTATTTGCAACAGTATGACTAGTAATTCGCTCTTTTTCAGCGCCCATTTGATGAGTACTAACAGCATTTTGTACTGTGATATCTTCAGGATTGATTTCGTCATTTTGAGCAAATAACACCGCTCTATGCATAATATTTTCAAGCTCTCTAACATTCCCCGGCCAAGTATATTCCTTCATTTTTAGATAAGCTGCATCGCTTAATTTCTTTATTGCTATATTATTATTTTTACAATATTTTTCAGCAAAAAAATTAGCAAGTAATTTAAGGTCATCTTCACGATCAAGCAGTGCCGGGAGTTCGATATTAATTATATTTAACCTGAAAAATAAATCTTCTCTGAAATTGCCTTTAGCAATCTCTTGTTTCAAATCACGATTTGAAGTTGCAATAATCCTAAGATCAACTTTAATAGGCGAAGAACCACCAACTCTGTCAATCTCTTTCTCTTGAATGGCTCTTAAGAGTTTTGCCTGCAAGCGCACATCCATTTCACTAATTTCATCAAGAAGCAAAGTGCCGCCCGATGATTCTTCAAACTTACCGATCCTTCTAGCAAAAGCTCCTGTAAAGGCGCCCTTTTCATGGCCAAATAATTCAGATTCCAGTAAGTTTTCAGGAATAGCCGCGCAGTTAACCGAGACAAAACCTTTATCCTTTCTTTTGCTCTTTGAATGAATGTATTTTGCAAAAACCTCTTTACCCGTACCCGATTGTCCGGTGATGAGTATGCTCGCATCCGATGCAGCAATTTTATCTGCAATCGCAATAGAGTTTTTAATCGCTTTTGATTCACCAATCACTTTAACAGAATCATCAGAAATAGCGGTCAATATGGCAGCTATAAGTTTTTCATCTGGCGGTAGGGGTAAAAATTCTTTAGCGCCGCTTTTAATTGCTTTAACCGCATCCTTAGGTGAAACTTGAACACCGTAAGCAATTATGGGAGTGGATATTTTGGCATTCTTAAATTCAGTGCTTAAAAATGATATATCCATATCAGTGCTAATGAGGACTAAGTCAGTGCCTTTGCCAGATAAGACATAGTTAAAACCCTGATCTGCGCTTTCCGCCAATATAATCTTAGCGCCGCGCTTATTTGCTATTTCAATAGCGGTATTAATTTCATTATTTGGTTTTCCAATTACTAATAATTTCATTTTTATATCAATATTTTTAGTGCAAGATTAATGGTAGATATTAAAGGTATAACTTACATTCAATAACTTTTCCACTAATATCTAAAAAAACTATATTATTTTTCACTTGTTCATGTCTAATTTGAACTATCATTTTATCTTGCCATATGGAACATACTTTACCAACTTGGTTAGGTTCATCAGAACCATCAGCTTTTTGAAATATTTTTTGTTGTTTAATATCGTTGATAGTAAAATATTCAGCAAGCTTTTTTTCATTAAGATTTCCCAGGCAAACAGCTGCAACAACCTTCTTTCTTATGGTTCCAAGGTTCTTGGCTCTTGATATAACTTCTTGGCCTCTATAGCAACCTTTTGTAAAGCTAACTGCTTCTTGCGCGTCAGCGTTATATTCAATAGGGATAGATTTTTCGATAATCATATCTATATGACCATCAATGATTGCATATTTATATTTATCGAGATTATACAACTGATCTTTAGTGGCATTTTTATTTATATCATTAATATCATTTGTATATATTCTATAGCCTAAATTTTTATGACGATTATCTTTATATAATAGAATATTTTTATCATCAATATTTGCTTTATGATTTTTAAAATCGCTATTAGAAAGCGGGGCATAATACACATTAAAATTCTCAAGAAGAGCTATATCAAATTGATTTCTAAATTTTAATTTGCTTAGTTCAAGCATAAGGTCGCCCGCTCTATCTTTTGGAGCATCAATGATTAAATGGTCATTATCTTTGCTTGCGCTAAAAACTTTAATTACAAAAAAATCAAACATATAACGACCTTGATTATTCAATATATAATTATATGAAAAATCATTACTAACTATATCGTTCGTGGTGAATTTTTGTAGGAAACTTAAAGCATCCGGTCCATGAATTTTTAATAATGCTCGGTCTTTTAATAGCTCAATCATTGGTATCTAACTATTAATAATTTTCAAAAATACATCTTCGAGATCGGGCTCGCTAATCTTAAGGTTTTTAATTTTAAGATTAGTTTTCTGCAATATAATTAAAATATCGCTAAAGTTATTTTCACATTTTGCCAAATCGAATGTTAGAGTATTTGAGTTCAACTTTAAAACCGAATCAAGGTTGAGCGAGCTAAGTAGCGCATCACTTATATCTTCTTCAAATTCAGCTGTAAGGAATCTATCGCTAAGCTGGCTCAGTAATTTTTCTTTCTCATCAATTTTAATTATCTTACCATGATTTATAAAAGCAATATGAGAGCATAATTCTTGAGCTTCGGCAAGATAGTGCGTTGTTAGAATGATAGTTTTACCTTGCTTATTAAAAGTTTTTATTAGTTCCCATAACTGATTTCTAAGCTCAATATCTACCCCAGCAGTAGGTTCGTCTAATATGAGTAAATCCGGATCATGAACGAGCGCTTTTGCTATTAAATATCGCCTTTTCATGCCTCCAGAAAGCCTAGAAGGTTTTAGATTTCTTTTATCATAGAGACTAAGAGATTTTAATATTTCATCCGTACGGCGTTGCTTCGGCCTTAATCCATAATAGCCAGCATAGAGCTCTAGGGCTTCGGCAAGCGGGAAAAAACTATCAATCACAATTTCTTGCGGCACAATACCTATTTTCATTTTGGCAGTGCGAGTTTCAAGCTCTATATCATGCCCCATAATGGCAATTGTTCCACTAGTTTTAACAACCGATCCTGCAATTATATTAATTAGGGTAGATTTCCCTGCTCCATTTGGCCCAAGTAAGCCAAATATTGAACCCTTAGGTACTATTAAATTAAGATCAGTTAGCGCATTCTTAACTTCACTTGAACTTCCGCCTGAATTATATGTTTTATAAACATTTAGCGCCGATAATGCTGGTACTTCCATACGAATCTCTTTGAATTTTTTAGCGAATATTGCGAAGCATCTGCTCTAGCTCTCCTGTTTCATCAAGCTCAGAGACAATATCGCATCCACCAATGAATTCCCCTTTGATATATAACTGAGGGATAGTTGGCCAGTCTGAATATTCTTTTATGCCTTGCCTTAAATCATCACTTTCTAAAACATTAATATCTTTAAAAGTACATCCATGATGCTCTAAAATGCTCACAACCTTGCTTGAAAAACCGCATTGCGGAAAATCTGCTGTTCCTTTCATAAATAATGTAATATCATTATTTTTAATATTTTCTTCAATTGTTTGAAAAATTGGATTTTTTGACATATAAACCTAAATATTGTTATGTAATTTAAAAAAAGATATTAGCATGAATTCTAATCTGAATCCAGAGATAATAGAAGAAATTTTTTCACGCTTTAATGCGCTAGCTCCATCCCCTAAAACTGAGCTTAATTACGAAAATAATTTTACATTAGCGCTTGCGGTTATATTATCAGCCCAGTCAACTGACAAGGGCGTCAACATTGCGACCAAAGAGCTTTTTGCTAAAGCCAAAACTCCAGAATCAATTATTGAACTTGGCATCAATGGTTTGAAAAATCATATAAAGTCTATTGGTTTATTTAATAATAAAGCTAAGAATATTATGGCCCTTTCTGAGATTTTAATTAGACAATATAATTCAGAAATACCAGATAATTTTGATGAACTTATTAAGCTTCCAGGCATCGGGCGAAAAACTGCAAATGTGATTCTTAACTGCGCATTTGGCAAGCATACTATGCCCGTTGATACTCATGTTGCTAGGGTATCTGCGCGCCTTGGGCTTAGCGCGCATAAAAATCCGGATAAGATTGAAGAGGATTTATTGCATCAAATTCCATCTAAATGGATGAATAATGCTCATCACTGGCTCATCTTGCATGGTAGATACATATGCAAGGCTCGCAATCCCCTTTGTCTTAAGTGCCCTATTAATGATCTATGTATCACCTTTAAAAAAAATTAATTTTTTGTTTGCATGCAAAAAATTATAACCTTATACTATTACTATATATGCTTTACTTAAGCTTATTAAATCAAGCATATATCTTATAATATGTCTATAAGTAAAACTACTCTCCCTTTATTAATCCGTCAATTTATTCTGAGAGGTCAGATATGGCAAAAAATAATTTCATTGAATTACCAACAGGAAATAATAATTCGCATATTAAAACAGTAAAATTTGATATCGTAGATATACCAACAGGAAATAATAATTCGCATTTAAAAGAAACAGTATGCGCCGAAGTTAAAGTAGCATGCGCAGCTGACTTACCAAGTGAAAATAATAATTCGCATATTAAAACAGTAAAATTTGATATCGTAGATATACCTAATTCATCAACATTTATTAATGATTCACAAGATGCTAACAAGCACATGCCTATAATTTATCCTGAAGTAAAGAAAAAATCTAATTTATTTGCAAATAATAATATTGAACTGCCTTTTATTGAAAATGAACTAACAAAAAATAGATTATTTAAAAATTTTATTGATAATATATTAAATAGAAAATCTTTAGTTGATGAATTAAATGAATTCGCAACAAAACTAAATGTTCTTAATATAACTCTAAAGGCTAAAACTTTATTTAATTTATCAAAAGATTTACTACAATCTAAAAAGCATGATTTTAATAAACTTGATCATATCTCACCTTTTAAATGCGCTTTAATGTCAGATGATGTTTATGCTCGTTATAATGAAGGTCAAACTAATATAAATTATATAAACTATTTAAAACTATGGGATTTTTATAAATTTGAAGAGAAAGGATATTATGCAACCCTATGCGTTAACTTCTATACAAAACAAATTGCTTTAGCTTTTAAAGGCTCAAGCATATCATTTGAAGAACTTTTAAAGATAGATAAAGAAGGTGATTGGATATTTAACTTTAAATCTATAGTAGGGCATGAAATTAACGACAGACATAGTAAAGTCCATGAACTAACTTTAACTGCAGTGGAGTTAGCTCATATACTTGGTTTTAGTTTGACATTCACGGGTCATTCTCTTGGGGGTTGGCTAGCAAAATTAAGCCTCTATTATTATTATAGTTATATAATCAAAGATATTAATGTGGGTAATATTATGGCTGTAGGCTTTGATTCTCCAGGCTTTAAAAATGCATTTGACTTTCTAACAGCATGCAATCCAACATTTAATTGCAACAATAATCAAGAAATTTTATTAAAAGAGCAAATGAATAATTTCCAAGAAAACTATCTTTCTCATTTAAATTTCATAAATTGCATTGGTGAGCATATGGGGGTAAATTATCATATTAAGGTTAATTTAAAGAAGCTTTTAAATAAAAGTTTTATTAAAATATTAAATGATATGGAGTTTAAAGAGCTATATTTTGGAGGTTTATTTAGCAACATGGGCCATAAGTTGCAACTTATAATTAAGGAATTTAATCCAGATACAGGCCTACCTAAACTTTTTTTTAAAATTGTTGGTTGGCCATCCATTTCTTTTAAAAAAGAATTAACTCACAATCATGATGAATTAATATATAAGCCTATAAATACCTTATTAAAAACTAATATAGTTTCAGTAGAAAATAATTTACTTTATGACATATCAAGAACTGGTTTTAAGTGGATAAAGGGTGATATTGATACGGTAAAATATTTTGAACTTCATAAAATGCTGGTCATGGGCAAATATTTTGATAATAATGGTTCATCAGTATCTACATATAATATTGATCCTAAATTTAAAATGGTTAGAGTTAATGATGCAAATAATATGCCTTTATACAGCAAAACTAAACAAGATCTGGTTAAAAATAGAGTATTCATATTTGAAGATGCTGATCTTGATGAATCAGAATATAGACATTTTAAAGAGCACACGCTAACCAAAATTAAAGTTATAAAAAGTAATTTGTCAAACACTGATCTTTCTAATAAAACAATTACTACAGATAAAGGGTCTAAAGAAGAAATTGAAGAAGTTGATAGTAAAATATGCTCAGTTATTTCTGAAGAGCCAAATAGTGCAAATAAAAAGGACCCTATAGATGCTAAAGATAATGATAGAGATAGCGACATTGTCACTGAGAAAAATATTATTACAAATGTTATAGTTGAAAATACACCTTATGATTCTAATAACAATTCTCCGTTATTAGCTACTCATAATAAAAGCGATATTAATAACAATAACAATAATAATGTAAATAATAATTCTCAAAATTTATTCAGAAATACTGAACTTGATGAATTTTATGAATCAAGGGCAAATAATCCTGCTGAAGAAATTCATTTTGTTAAAAATACTACAGCTTCTACTAAGCAAAAAAAAGTTTTAAGCGAAAAGGATATAATTTCTATTACAAATGCAAAAGCTCAACCCGATACCTCCCCGCATAAACACGCCTTTGACCTACTAAACTTCGCAAATTGTCGCGCTGATGTCAAGGAATTAGAAATGCTGCCAGTTGGCTTGGAAGGAGATAACTATACTATTCTTAAATTAAATGATTAACATGATTTTTGCGTTATTTGCATAAAGGTAATTAACGCAAAATTCCAATTCTTTAACATTTATCTCATATTTTACTTAGCTCATATGAGCATATAACAACTAAGTCAAAACTTAGTCTAAGTTAATTTAGTGTAAATCACTATGTTATATACTATGATAATTATTTTATGTCATAGAACATAATGCTTTACGCGCGCGTGCATTATGGTGTATAGTTAGCTTTAAGTAATGTATGAACTTGTTAATCTTTAAATAAAAACAAAATATTATGCCCGGTAACTCTCTTGATGCTTCTGAGAGCATTAAAACTATTGCAAGTAATGCTGATATGTCAATTTTATCACTGATAGCTTCAAGTGATATTGTTGGTAAAATTGTGCTATTGATTTTGGCCATTTTGTCGGTCTGGTCATGGGCAATAATCATCAGTAAATATATGAACTATAAGCTTATAGACGAAAATATGAACGAATTCGAGAATTTGTTTTGGTCTGGGCAAGTGCTTGATGATTTATATGAAAATATTAGCTCTAAGGTAGATAACCCATTATCTAGCATATTTATTAGCGCGATTGATGAATATAGAAGAAAAAGTGATAAAGCGATAAGCGCAAAATCATCAGAAATAAGCTTCTTGCATATTGGTCAGAAAGAGAGAATAAATCAAACTATGCAAATTACAAAGCATAGAGAAATTGGCAAACTTGAAAGCAAGCTTTCATTCTTAGCGAGTGTTGGTTCAAGTTCGGTCTTTATTGGCTTATTTGGCACTGTATGGGGTATAATTCATAGTTTTCAGTCTATAGCATTATCCAAAAATACTAGCCTTGCCGTTGTTGCTCCGGGCATTGCGGAAGCTCTTGTTGCAACGGCTATTGGTTTATTTGTGGCAATTCCAGCAGTGGTATTTTATAATTACTTAATCTCGAAGTTAGACACAATTGAAAGCAGAGTTGATAATTTCACGGGAGAGCTCAGTAATTTGCTCTCAAGAGCTATTGATCAAAATTAAACTTAGAATATACGAGATTTTGAAGAGGAAATAATGGCTATAAATTTAGGTCAAGGTAGAGGGAAAAAGCGAAGAGTGGTTTGCGATATTAACGTGACTCCTATGGTGGATGTGATGCTTGTTTTGCTTATCATTTTTATGATAACTTCACCAATGCTTGTTGGCGGTGTTGAGGTGAATTTACCCAAAACCAATGCTAATGCAAGTTCTGGACAATTTAAGCCCTTGATAGTTTCGATCGATAAAAAAGGAGAATTTTATCTATTTGAATCTAAGCTTAAAAGAGCTGAAATTATTCCTAAAATTAAAGAAGTAACTAAGCAAAATAAGGATGCTAAAATATTTATTAAGGGCGATAGAAGTGTTTCATACGGGTTAGTTGCTGAGATTATGGCGCTTTTGCAAGAAGCTGGTTTTAACAAAGTTATGTTAGTTTCGGATATATAGTAGGATATATATATTATATGAATATGCGAGAAATTAACCCAGGACCTGATAATAATTTTAAAATATATATCTATTTATCTTTATTCATTCACATCATTCTTTTTATCATTGCTTATTTTGGGTTGCCTTCGTTTAATTTATGGAAGCCTAAAGATGAGCAAGTTATAACTTTCGAGATGGTGCCGCTTTCAAGCATAAGCAACATACAAACCAAAGATACTGCCAAAAAAGAGCGCGATGAAAAAGATGCGCAAACTATAAAAGAAACTAAGAAGCAATCTACTCCAGAAAGCAATGCAGATAAGGAAAAAGAGGATGATTCTAAAGCTAAAGCTGATGAAGAAAAATTAAAAATAGAAGATAAGAAAAAAGAAGTCGTTAAAAAAGAACCTACTAAAAAGGAACAAGAAAAAAGCGTTAAACCCAGCAGCAAGAAAAAACAACCTAAAGCTAAGGATGCAAAAGCAAATAAAGATCCTATGGAAGCTATATTAAAGACTATCGAAGAAGCATCTGATGGGAAAAAAGTTAAATCACAGAATCGTAGTAAAGCAAAAAATGATACTAAAAATTCTAAATATTCCAAAGGAATGAATTATGATGAGGATTCCCCCCTATCCTTAACTGAAAAGCTATATATTAAGAATCTAATTCAGAAAAATTGGCATCCTCCCGTGGGTTTAGACATTTTAAAAGATATTAAGGTGCTTATCAATATTCAGCTTAATAAAAATGGAGAAATTATCGACATTCAAACGCTCGATGTAATTTGTCCAACTGGCATGTCTGAGGCTTGTGGCTTATATGAAGAAAGCGCGCTTAGAGCTATAAAGCTATCTTCTCCAGTCGAAAATCTACATCCTGAAAGATATGAGCAATGGAAAGAATTCAAACTGTTTTTTGATCTTGAAAGTTTCAACTAAAACTGCCATAATTGCAAACCTACTACTCAAAATATATGTATATCTAATATGAATTTAATCAATAAAACCTTTTCTTCATTGCAATTTAAGCTCTTGGTGGCTTTAATTTTTATGCAATCATTAATGCTAATTTGCAATGATGCACTTGCAAGTAAAAATTCAATAAGCATTAATGAAGCAAGCGCTGAAGCCATTACTACAGCATTCAATGATTTTGAAGTAAAGGGTGACAATTTAGAACGTTTGTCTGGCGACATTGTGAAAGTGATAGCTAACAATTTGACTGGTAGTGGCGTTTTTAGCTCTATTAGTAAAAGTGCTTTTATAGAAACTAAGATCGGGATAAATCATACACCGCTTTTCCCTGCTTGGCAGCAGATCAACGCAACGCTTCTAGTTAATGGGACATTAGAACGTATAGGCTTTAACAAGATTAGAGTAACTTATATTTTATGGGATAATCTGATTCAAAAGTCACTTTTGAAGGAAACATTCACCTTGCCAGAAACTCTATGGAGAAGAGCTGCGCATAAAATATCGAACAGTATCTATAGAAAAATTACTAATTATGAAGGATATTTTGACACTAAAATTGTATATGTTTCTGAAACAGGGCCATATTTAAAGCGTCAAAAAAGGTTAGCTATTATGGATCAAGATGGGGCTAATCATGAATATTTAACTGATGGCAAAGAGCTGGTGCTAACTCCCAGATTTTCACCAGATTGCAAAACAATACTTTACTTAGCTTATAAAAATAATAATATACCCCGGGTTTATGTAATGGATTTAAAATCCCGCAAAACTAAACTGCTCGGAGACTTTAAAGGTATGTCTTTTGCTCCGCGCTATTCCCCGGACGGTAAGTTTGCATTATTTTCAATAGCCAAAGAAGGTAATACACATATATATGAAATAAACTTTAATACAAAAAAAGTTACTCAGCTTACATATGGCAAGACTATCAATACATCCCCTTCCTATTCACCGGATGGAAAATTAATTGTTTTTAATTCGGATAGATATGGATTAAGACAATTATTCATCATGAATAGAGATGGCGGTAATCCTAGAAGAATTTCTTATTCTGGCGGAGGATATAGCGAGCCTAGCTGGTCAAATGCCGATTATATTTCATTCACTAAATCATCTAGAGACCATGGTTTTACTATAGGAGTTATGAGACCTTGGGCCTTGCCTGATGTGAATACTGAAAGGTTACTAGCAAATGGTTTTTTAGTGGAAAACCCAGCTTGGTCTAATAATGGTAGAATAGTTATATATGCTCGCGGCATGCGTCCGAGCAAGATGGCAAAAACTGGCCTTAGTCGCCTTTACGCTATAGATGTTACAGGTTATAACGAACGATTAATACCAACTCCACATGATGCCTCTGATCCTTTCTGGTCAAATAATTTAGATTAGAATTATGGTAAATAAACTTTTTTATTCCCATGGCGAACTGTGATATTAGTATTTGATGTCCCGCACGCGCGAATATTATAGTCAATAACATTGAAATTTCTAGGTGGCCAGCTAGGGCGCTTTGATAGTGATTGACTAATTACTCTAGCTTAGATTATAGTTTAGCACAAAGGCCTCTAGTGCTAATTGACTATAAAGCTTACGCTAAAAGCAAGTTCGTGATGAAACGAAATTTAAAATATAGCATATACTAGGAATATATATGGAAATATTAATAATATTTCCTAGTGCAAAAAACTGCGATTATTCTTGCTTAAAGGTGAAAAAATAATTATAGTATTTAAAATTATAATTAAAAATAATATTTGATGCTGAAATCTTACGCAAGTGATCCTGAAAAATCTGTGGGAAGGATTTACCCAGAAAAGAGCACTCCCTATAGAAACGAATTTGAAAGAGATAGGGATAGAATAATACATTCAAATGCCTTTAAGAGATTGCAATATAAAACTCAAGTGTTTGTCAATCATGAGGGAGATCATTACCGCAACAGACTCACACATTCTATCGAGGTATCTTCTATAGCAAGATCTTTAAGCCGTGAGCTTGGCCTTTCAATTGACCTAGCTGAAGCCGTTGCGCTCGCGCATGATCTTGGACATTCCCCATTTGGCCATGCAGGCGAAGATGCGCTGAATAAATGTATGGAAAAATTTGGCGGATTTTCACATAATGCTCATACATTTAAAATATTAACTTTGCTTGAGAATAAATATGCTTCATATGATGGCCTTAATTTGACATGGGAAGTTCTAGAAGGAATAGTTAAGCATAATGGTCCGATAAATAAAAAAGATTCCTCAGATTATATATTAGATTATAATAAGCAACATGACCTTAGGCTTAACCAATATTCAAGCGCAGAATCGCAGCTTGCCTCTCTTTCTGATGATATTGCTTATATAACGCATGATCTAGAAGATAGTTTCAAAGCTGGCATTATTAGTTATGAAGATCTAGCAGAGCTAGAATTTGTCGATAAAATTTTAAAATCTGTTAGAAAGGCTTACCCGGACATCAGCGCTAAAAGATTAATTTATGAAACTTGTAGAAAGCTTACTCATCATTTAATTGAAGATCTGCTTAGAGTTACCAAAAATAATTTTATTGAATATAAGATTGAAAATATTCAAGATATCAGAACATTAAATAAACCAGTTTTATCTTTTTCTAAACAAGTTGAAGATGAAATTCTGCAAGTGAAGAAATTTTTATTTGAAAAAGTATATACACATGCTAAAGTTTCAGCAATGAGTGTGCAATGCAAGTTAATTGTCTCTAAGCTTTTTCAGCTTTATGTTGATAATATTGAGCTTTTACCGCTCCCATGGCGAAATTTTGTTGATTTAAATAATAAGCAAGCTAGAATGTCACTGATTGCAGATTATATTGCGGGCATGACAGACAGATATGCAATTAAGCAATATCAATCTTTTTATAATATAAATTTTAAAAATATTGAATTATAATTATGAATATATTCAAAGAGCTTTTTTCTGACATAAAAAAGCAAATGGAAGGTATTTTTCAGGATGAAGAAATTTGGCAAGCTACCACTCTTGAAACTCCGAAAGATCCTTTAAATGGTGATATATCTTCTAATATAGCGATGATTATTGCTTCGAAGGAAGGTAAAAATCCGAGAGAGATTGCGCATGAATTTAAGGAACATCTTATTAAAATACCCTATATAGCACATATTGAAGTTGCAGGGCCAGGATTCATTAATTTCACTATTAAGGCGCAGAAATGGCATGATTGTATAAGGTCAATTTTAAACGATCAAGATAGTTTCTGGAAAGTGGATATTGGTAAAAATATCAAAGTTAATGTTGAATATGTTTCTGCAAATCCAACTGGCCCTATGCATATTGGCCATTCAAGAGGAGCGGTTTATGGCGATGCACTTGCAAAAATACTCAGCAATTGCGGATATGATGTGGTAAAAGAATATTACGTTAATGATGCGGGCGAACAAATTAATGTTTTATCAAAAAGTTCTCATTTAAGATATATGCAAGCTTTGACTGGCAAGGAGTCAGTTATACCTGAAGGATTATATCCCGGAGCTTATTTAATTGAAACTGGCAAATTGCTTCATGAGAAATATGGGGATGCATTAAAGGATTTTGATGATGAACAAACTCAGAAAATTATTCGGGATTTCACCGTTGATCACATGCTAAGCAAAATTAAAGAAGATTTAAATCACCTCGGTATTGAGTTTGACAAATTCACATTTGAAACTGACATTATAGGCAGTAATAAGATTGAAGATGCGATTAAAATATTAGAGAAGAAGAATCTTGTTTATAATGGTTGCTTGCCTCCTCCGAAGGGTAAAATTGATGAAAACTGGGAAGAGAAAGAGCAATTGCTTTTTAAATCAACTGAATTTGGTGATGACCAAGATCGTCCTGTAAAAAGAAGTAATGATAAATGGACATATTTTGCATCGGACCTTGCTTATGCAAAAGATAAGATTGATCGGGGCTTTGATCATTTAATATATATACTTGGGGCTGATCATAGTGGCTATGTAAAAAGAATAAAGGCAGCTATTAGCGCCCTTAGTGACAAAAAAGTTGATAGCGACATCAGAACAAATAAGCTAGTTAATTTTGTTAAAGATGGAAAATATCTGAAAATGTCGAAGAGGCAAGGGAATTTTCTTTCTCTCTCTGAGGTTATGAGTGATATTCCAAAAGATATAATTCGCTTCATCATGCTCACGCGCCGCCTTGACATGACGCTTGACTTTAATTTTGAAAAAGTGAAAGAATTATCAAAAGAAAATCCGGTATTTTATGTGCAATATGCACATGTTAGAACTAGCTCTATACTGAGTAAGGCAGTTGATGAATGCCCTATTGGTTATGAAAATTTCTCAAATAATGAATTTGATTTATCTTTAATTAATTCTGAAGAAGAAATTGGCCTAATTAAGCTACTTGCATCCTGGCCAAAATATTTAGAAAGCGCAGCTGTGAACCATGAACCTCACCGCATTGCTTATTACCTTATTGATGTAGCTTCACGTTTTCATTCAATTTGGAATTTAGGCAAAGAGAATAATAATTATCGGTTTAATATTAACGATAATCCAGAGCTAACTTCTGCAAGGCTGGCACTTGCAGACTCTATTAAGAGAGTTATTGCAGCTGGCCTTGATATTATCGGAGTTAAAGCTTTAGATAAGATGTAAATTTAATAATTAAATTTTAATACAAATTAGGTATATATATGAAACCATATAATGATTTTGGCAAAGCAATCCATAAAGAAGGATATATTTTTATCCTCATATTTGCGGTGATTACTTTCATACTAAGCTCAGTAAGTGCTAACTTAGGCCCAATTGGCTCAGCTTTACCGTGGCTTGGCTCAATTATGACGATTTGGTGCGCATATTTTTTTAGAGATCCTCAAAGAGTAACACCAATTGGCGATGACTTAGTCATCAGCGCAGCAGATGGAGTGGTACAAAAAATTATCACTACAGAGCCTCCAGCTGAACTGGGTTTAAAAGAAAAACAAATGCTTAGGATAAGTGTTTTTTTAAATGTTTTTAATGTGCATGTTAACCGTGTGCCTGCTGATGGTAAGATAATATCTTTGAATTACCATGCTGGAAAATTCTTCAATGCTTCGCTTGATAAAGCTAGTATTCATAACGAAAGGCAATCTGTCTTAATGGAAACTAAAAGCGGGCATAAAATTGGCTTTGTACAAATTGCTGGTCTTATTGCAAGAAGAATCGTCTGCGATCTTGAAGAAGCAAGTGAAGTTAAGGCTGGTGAGAGATTTGGATTAATAAGGTTCGGTAGCAGAGTTGATATATATTTGCCAGTTGATACTGTGCTTAAAGTTTCTGAAGGTCAGACTTGCGTTGGAGGCGAAACTATTATTGCTGATTTTTCTGTCAAAAAAGCTAATGCTCCTAAATTTGAAGTAAGGTAAAAAAAGAGTGCAAGAATCTGAGGAAGTAAAAAAAAAGCAATTTAATTTTGCAAATAAGATCAGAAATAAGAACTGGCCAAAATCAAAATTAGGGCCAATGCCGATAAGTAAGCTTATACCAAATTTTATTACACTTATGGGGCTAGTTATTGGAATAAATTCTATTAGATTTGCCCTTGATGATAAATGGGAAGAAGCGCTTTATTGTATACTTGCTTCAGTTATTATTGACGGAATTGATGGTAGGGTTGCCCGTCTTCTTAATGCTTCTACAAAATTTGGAGCCGAGCTTGATTCTCTGTGCGATTTCGTTAATTTCGGCATATGCCCTGCTCTAGTAATTTATCTTTGGTCATTCCAGCAATATGAATTAAAGTTTCTATCATGGTTCGTAAATTCGCTTTATATCGCTTGTATGGCAATTAGGCTTGCTAGATTCAATACTACGGCTGAAGATGCAAATGATATTGTCACTAAAAAATATTTTACGGGTGTTCCTGCGCCTGCGGGTGCAATTCTCGCGATATTTCCGCTAATTTTAGATTTCACTATAGGGCGGGGAAGCCCATTTGCAGAATATGATTTTTCATTACAATCTCATACTTTAGCTATTGATATATATATTTTTATTATAGCTATGCTTCTTCCAAGTAGGCTTGCAACTTTTTCAAGTAAAAATATAACTATTAATCCTAAATATTTGTATATTTCGATGATCGCTTCAGCAATGCTAATTGGCTTTACCTTTATATATACTTGGCAAAGTCTAGCAATATTATCGATTATTTACATAATTTCAATACCGATTAGTCATTATCAATCTAGTAAAATAAGCTAAAATTCTTTTGAATATGAAGTTTAAAATTTTACTGATATTGATTATCACTATTTTTATTAGCGCGTTTAAAAAAGAGGCCAACATGAAAGCACCTATTGCAAAAAAAGAAGAATTTTCACAAGAAATACATGGGCAAATATTGAAGGATGAATATGCTTGGATGCGTGATAATGATTGGCCAAAACAAGTAACAAAACCTGATGCTATTGAATATCTAAAGCAAGAAAATGCTTATTTTGAGAATTTCATGGGCGAACTGTCTGCTGCCAAAGATAAAATATATGAAGAAATCAAAGCTCGCATTAAGCTGGCAGATCAGTCAACTTATGTAAAAAAAGATGAATATTATTACTATAATAGAATAGATGCAGATGCAAGTTACGCCGTATATTGCAGAAAAAAAGGCTCTATAAATGCGCAGGAAGAAATAATATTAGATGTAAATGAACTAGCTAAGAATAAAAAATTTACTAATGTTGGCGCGTTATCCGTAAGCCCGGATCATAAGCTTGTAGCATATAATGTGGATCATGATGGTTCTGAAAAATATACTATAAAAGTTTTTAATGTTAAAACTAAGGAATATTTATCTGATGAAATTACAGATACAATTGGCGCAATTGTTTGGCATGAAGAAATTAACGGATTCTTCTATTTGCCTTGTAATGAAAATTGGAGACATGATAAAATAATGTTTCATAAACTTGGCACAGATAAAGCTCAAGATATATTAGTTTTTCAGGAAAAAGATACACAATATTCTGTAAGTATAGGTAAATCTTCCAGTAAAGAATATCTCTTTATCAATAGTAGTGGTCATGAAAATAATGAGGAATATTATTTTTCAATGGCGGATCATGAATTTAAGCCTAAGTTGATTAGTAAAAGATCGGGCAAAATTGAATATAGCGTTGATCATGGTGGCAATTATTTCTACATACATACTAATAAAAATGCAGACAAGTTTAAATTGCTAAGAGCCAATGACAAGAGCGATATAAGCGTTGAAAGTAATTGGGAAGAATATATTCGTGAAATAACTGATAAGGAACTAGCGAATTTTGACCTTACTAAAAATTACCTTATCTTAAATTATAAATATAATGCTTTGCCTCGAATTATTATTCGCACTCTTTCGGAAGATAAAAATATTGAAGAAAAAGAGCAAGAAATTAATTTCCCTGATGAAGCCTACACAGCTGGTGCCTATAGCACAAATTATAAGGAAGATGATTTGAGAGTATCATATTCTTCATTGAACCGCCCTTCCAGTTCTTACTCTTATGATTATGCAAATAATAAACTTGAATTAATCAAGCAAATTGAAATACCATCGGGGCATGAGCCTGAGGAATATAAAGTTGAAAGGATATTTGCTGAGAGCTTTGATGGAACGCGCGTGCCCATTAGTTTAATATACAAAAAAAGCTTATTTAAAAAAGATGGCAGCAATCCACTTTATCTTTATGGCTATGGTTCATATGGCATCAGCATGCCGCCTAATTACCGCAATTCAATTTATCCTTTATTAGATAGAGGATTTGTTTATGCTATTGCGCATATTAGAGGCGGATCGGATGTGAATAATGATTGGTATCTGCAGGCTAAATATTTGAATAAGAAAAAAACTTTTAAAGATTTTATTGCCGTCGCTGAGCATCTCATACAAAATAATTACACATATAAAGGTGGCATAGCTATCATGGGTGGCAGCGCGGGCGGCATGCTTGTTGGTAATGTGATAAATAATAAGCCCGAATTATTTAAACTAGCAATTGCGCATGTACCATTTGTTGATGTTTTAAATACGATGCTGGATGAATCTCTACCCCTCACTCCACCAGAATTTAAGGAATGGGGAAATCCAAAAGAGAAAGAATATTTTGATTATATGCAAAGTTATAGCCCTTATGATAATGTTAAAAAGCAAGATTATCCTCATTTATTGGTAACAACAGGCTTATCAGATCCTAGAGTTGCTTACTGGGAACCTGCGAAATGGGTGGCGCGCCTGAGGGAAAATAATACAAGTAAAAATGAAATCATATTTAAAACTAACATGGATACTGGTCATGGTGGCGCCTCAGGGAGATTTGACTCTCTAAAAGAAGCAGCTGAAGATATAGTTTTTGTGCTTGATAGATTTAATATAGATTTAGCTAAGTTAAAATAATTTTTTAATCAATATAATTGATAATAATAATAAAAATAGTTTAGGCTTTATATTTGATTACAAGTATATTGGTAATAATTTTGTAATTTTTTAAAACAAGCTAATAATTTTTACTTTTTTGCTTTATATTGGTATGCATTAATTATATATATATATTAAGCTTAGCGCGAAGCGTTGCTCGCGGCCCGCGCGCGAAGGACTAAAACAGCGCGCGAAGGACTAAAAAGTTTTTGACTATATATGCTTAAATATAAATAAAATAAATAAAAATAGATAATATTAATAAAAAACTACAAATCATGACTAAGAAACATAACCAATTTATTCAATCAAAAGGTGCTAATAGTAGTAATTTTTCAAACCTAATTGAGATGCTTAAGCTGGGCAATAATTTTCATCTTATTAAAGGTATAATAAATCAAACTAATGACAGCGATTATTATAAATTTCTTAAATATTGCTTATATAACTCTCAATATCATGAATTATTTATACAATTATATAATTACAATAAAAGAGTTTATGATTTTACAGATGATGATAATACTAATCTTTTTATGCATGCTTGCGGAAAAGGAAATGTACAAATTATTAAAACGATGATTAGTGACTATAAAAATCATATTAATGCAAAAAACCATAGTGGTATTTCAGCTATAACTTTTGCAACTATTGGGGGTAAATTAGAGATAGTGCAATTGCTTTACTCTAAAGGTGCTTCACTTTTAGAGTCTGACTCACATCAAAAAAATATATTAGTTTTTGCTATAATTCATAAGCGATTAGAAATTATTGAATGGCTTTTAGATGTGATTAAAACTGATGAATCTTTACATGGCTTAATAAATAAATTAACCCGCAATGATGATACTCCTTTATTATATGCTATTCATCAAAAAGATTATTATGTAGCAAATCTGCTTATCGATAATGGCGCAGACATGTTAACTCCAAATCTCGCTGAACTTACACCCTTAAGCCTTATTCTCGAAGATGTTAAAGACGAATTAGCATTTAGCATTCGTTATTATATAAGTTATATCCAAGAAATTTTTAATGAAAAAGCATTGCAATCAAAACCTCAGATACTCAATGATGCAAAATATTATATTGCAAAAAAAATGCTTACTAAACTGGGTAGCGAAAATTTAAATATTAAGGATGAAATAATTAATAAAAAAATAATAAACTTTGTAAATCATCTAAGCTTTGATAGTTTATGCGAAGTTAAAAAACCTATTAAAGTGAGTTATAGTCATGATACAAAAAATACTAAAGAGGAAGAGCAAAATCCAAATAATGTGAGTAAATATGTTAAATCAAATTCCGGCCCAAATACTAGTAATTTTGATGCTTCTTGGGATGATGATAGATTAATGGGTAAATCACCTATTAGTGATAATAGTAATGAAAGCGATGAAGATATACAAATAGAAAAATTCATTTCTATACAACAAAACTCCTTTAACTCTTTTTTTAATAAGTTTAGACCTAAAAAAAAGAAACAATTTGATGAAAAAAAGAAACAATTTGATGAAAATAGTAAGCCAACGCATGATAATATTTTGCAGCAAAGCTTGTCGCAAAGCTGTAAGTTACCTGACAAAATTAAAGCTCAAGGCGAGCATTTAGATATAGAATTTTACCCAGAAGAAGGAGTATTTGATATGGATTAATAATCTATAATCAATAACATTATACCATTATTGACATAAGTGCTTATAAAATATATTATATTTAAAAAAGTTTATTACAATTACTATCGATATGTACATTCATTCAAAACAAGTTATAATAGTTAGATTAATCACTTTAATTGTTGCGGGGCTTGCCATAGTTTACATAAATCCATTGTTTGAGCAACCGCCTAAACCATATTTTGATATTTTTGATATGACTAATAATTATGGATTTGTTAGCGGCAGAGAATATAGTGCCTTTGAGGATATACTTAGAAAATCTGACATTATGCCTTATAATGTTGGATTAAAAAAAGAATTTCGTCCAACTAAATTCGCTGATGAATTTGTGCCAAATGTTGTTAAAATGCTCAAATATGCTCAAGATACCTTTTATCTGCGGAAGGGTAATATGGAAAGGTGGGAAATAAGCGAGCAGGAACCTGAATGGGTTATAAAAAATCGAGATATAGTTATTTACAATCTAAAAACTATGGGATTTATTGAGGAAATCGGGCCTTATTACTTTAATTTTCATGATACAATTTGCATACTCGGCTCTACAGCTGATGATTTGCAAAGTAGGATTGATTATGCCGACTCTTTGGTTAAATCAAATTATATAAAACCTAAGAATGTTATATTACTTGCAGGTGAACGTTACGTCATTCCTGAAGTTGATGGCGATATTGAATCTTTGAAACTTATAGCTCAAAAATATAAACTTGATAGCTGGAAAAAAGTTACAGAAACTCATTTGATTAAAGATATTTATGAAAAATCATATATGAGTCAGCTTGGGCTTAATCTTATAGTGATTGATACTCCTAAAGGCAAGCTTTCACGCCCTACTACCTCAAGCACTATGATGAAGTTAAAAGAGCATCTTAAAGATAATGCTGAGATTAAAAATATAGCCTTTATTTCAAACCAACCTTATGTAAAATACCAGAAAGCTGTCATTGATATGGCGATGTGGGATAAGTCGGTGGATGTTAATTATAGCGTATATGGCAATGGGACTAACACAGAAAATTTAAATAGTAAGATTGAAGCATTAGGTTCTCTTATTTTCGCTAGCACACCATTTATTTTTATGGGTGATAAATGCCAACTAAAAAATAAAGAAAGCTTAGAAATATTCCAAGAAATATATAAAGATCATCCTTTAATTTATTCTAATTTATCTTATATGATGAAATAAAATTAATAATATATTTTGTTTATTATATTAAAATTTAGTGAAATATAGTTAATTAGTATTTAAGGTCACCCGCAAGCGTTAACCCAGAGATTATAACTTAATATGTTTATCCTGGGCGAAAAGCTGGTCAAAATAATTTTCATCAAGAATTTTAGGTTTTCCAAAAATATCCGGATCCTTAATTTGATAAAGCTCTGGGTAGTTTTTATTAAATAATATTAGTTCATTAAATTTAATTCTAATAAGATTATGATGCTCAATTATAAGCATCTCCTTGAAAGCTAAATTATCCTTATTTATAGTGAGTTTGACTTGCTTATCGTAGTCTTTATGAGTGAAATTTGCAGAAATACTATTACTACTCTCACTAAAATCTAATAATTGGATATTTTTATCAATAATAATATTTTCATGCAGAAGAAAATAAAAAACATTTTCGGTTGCATTAACTCGCGATAAATTACCCATTTCATCATCATAAATTGATACATAATTTTTACCACCAATAATAATATAATTACCATTATCAAAATAGTTGCATCTAAATTTATGAGGTTTTTCAATGATAAGTATACCGCTTGATTGCACGCCACTTGAATCTATTTGAGTAAATTTTAAAGCAAATTGCTTATATTTAGAAAGTGACTGCTTAAATATAGACATTACTCTATCTTGCGACCCGTTAATAACTTTAGGACTTGCAAAAGAATTGCCAAGTAGAGTTAAATTAAATATGGTAAGTAAAAATATGAATCTTAATTTCATTTGATATAGATGGGTAATAATTAAATTGAATATAATATTTTCAAAATATCACAAATAATATAAAAGGACAGCAATTTTTATTATAATATTTACTTGAAAAAATAATTGCTATATATTGCTTTTATATGCTTAAATCTATCAAGTTAAAAAGATAAATAAATAACATGAAAATAGCCGCAATTAAGGAAACTAAAGAAAATGAAGCAAGGGCCGCAATAACCCCTGAATCTGCTAAATTATTAGTTAAAATTGGTTGTCAGGTTTTTGTTGAAAAAGATATTGGTCTTAAAGCTGGCTTTTCTAATAGTGAATATGAAGAAAGCGGGGCTAAGGTTTCAAATGTACCTCTAGAGGTGCTTGGTGATGCTGATATAGTTTTAAAAATTGCTCCATCAGATCCTGAAATTAAATTAAGCGAACTTAGTTTATGCAGAGAATCAGCTTGCATAATCGCGCCAATTTACCCATCAATTAATAAAAAATATATAGAAATTGCAGCTAAAAAAGGCCTAACCTTAATGGCGCTTGAAAGAATTCCAAGAACATCGATAGCGCAATCAATGGATATACTCTCTTCTCAGAGCAACCTTGCTGGTTATAAAGCAGTAATTGAAGCGGCTTATCATTATAAAAAAGGATTCCCTCTCCTAATGACCTCTGCAGGGACTGTAAGCCCGGCTAAAGTTTTAGTTATTGGCGCTGGAGTTGCTGGATTGCAAGCAATAGCCACGGCTAAAAGACTTGGCGGAAATGTTTTTGCATATGATGTTCGAGCAGCGGCCAAAGAACAAGTTGAATCACTTGGCGGCAAATTCTTGGTTGATGAAACTGCAATATTGCAAGAAAATGACAAAAGTGGTTATGCTAAAGAGCTTAAAGCAGAAAATGAGCTTAAGCAAAAAAACTTCCTTAGCTTAAATGCAATTAAGTTTGATATAATAATCACAACTGCTCTTATTCCTGGCAAGCCTGCGCCTACACTTATTTATAGCGACTGCGTTAAGCAAATGAAGCCAGGATCAGTGATTATTGATATGGCGTCAGCAATGGGCGGAAATGTTGAATCATCAGAGGATGGTAAAATTTTGGATATTGATGGCGTTAAAGTTATTGGTGCTTCAGATTTAAATTCAAAAATAGCCTATGATTCTTCAAACCTCTTTGCAAGAAATCTATATAACTTTATTAAATACGCTATGAATGAAGATAGTTTTGAAGTGGGAGGCAGTAATATGTTAAGATTTGAAGATGAGCTTGCTAGTGCAATGCTAATATGCAAAGATAGAAAAATAAATATTTAATTATACATTCTTATTTTATGAAAGATATATCAGTGCCAATACAATCTATTACTAAAGAAATTGCGAGCTGCGCTCATAGTTTAGAGAAAATATCGCAAAAGATGCATCTCTTATCTGCAAATAATGCTAGCATGAATGCTGGATTTGCTACTACGGATATTATGTCTATAATTACTATTTTTATTTTAGCGAGCATTATTGGTTATTACGTTATTTGGCATGTAACACCATCGCTTCACACCCCTCTTATGTCTCTAACTAATGCGATATCTGGCATCATACTTATTGGCGCTATGCTTTCTGTTAGCACTAGCTCAGTAAGCATTGTTAGCTTTGCAGGTTTACTCGCCATATTCTTAGCCTCAATAAATATCTTTGGAGGTTTTATGGTGACCCAGAGGATGCTTGCTATGTTTAAAAAGAAAAAATAGACATTATTTTGATTCAAATTATTTCCGTTGGTAAAATTAATTCAGACTATAATCTATTAGCTGAAAAATATCGTAAAATGATTAAGCTTAATTTAAAGGAATATGAGCTAACATACACCAAAAAACTTTCAGATGAGGTTGCTATTTCTTACGAAGAAACCTTAATATTAAATAAAATTAAGCAAAATTCTGGGCCTTCTATAAAGATTGCTTTAGATGAAAGAGGCAAGGACGCAAGCAGCCACGAATTTAGTGAAATACTTGCTAAAGCTCAAGGCCAAGGCAGGGGGCTAAATTTTATTATAGGCGGAGCATTTGGTCTAAGCGCTAAAATAAGAGATGAGGCTGATATTATTTTGAGATTATCCAAATTAACTTTCCCTCATATGCTAGCCAAAGTTATTCTTTTAGAGCAAATATATCGCGCTGAGACTATTTTATGCAACCATCCATATCATAAATAAGGCGAAAAACTCTTTTATATTTGATACTATAAGTTAATTAAGTTATATTAATAATTAAAGCTCTAACTTATAAAATTTGATTATGCCAAAAAATATACTAGCTACTAATATTGAAACTGTAAGTCATGATAAAAAACTTTATGATTTTTTTATGTTTGAACATAAAAATGATCTTGAAAAAAATCGTCAGGCTTATGAATATGCTAAGTTGGTGAATTCAGGAGGTGATCCTGAGGCATTTAAAAAAACAATTGCTGAGAATTTACCTAAAAATCATAAGCTAATTTTAAGCCGTGAAATTGATGGTAGCAAAGAAATGCATTATAATGCATATTGCATAATTGATAAAGAGTCAAAGAAAGTGGTTATGGTTAATGCTGGCACATCTAACGCAGCTTTTAAGCAGCATTTATATGATTTAATTGAAGATGCAGGGTTGATATTCAATAAAAAGCCAAAAAAATGCGATATTGCAGCTAAGATGAATGATCATATTCTTAAAGAACTTGGCAAAGAGGCTAAAGATTATGAATTTCACTATACTGGCCATTCACTCGGAGCGGTAGTTTCTTCATATGCAGCTGCTGATATGGATATAAAATTAAGGAAAAATAATCTCAAAAATGAACAAAAACCTGGACAAATTGACTGTCTAACTTTTGAAAATCCAGGTTCAAAATATCTAGTAGAATCACTTTATAAGAAAAATAAAATGAAGTTCCAGCAAGATAGGGATGGTGTTTTTAAAGTGATTAATAATGAAGAGAATGTGATCAATCTTTTATCTCCGCAATTTGGTGATGTATATCATGTTGAATCAAAGAAAGACCGAGAAGCCAAATATAATAAAAAAACATTTTTTGGTAGGCTTGATGATGCAATGACAAAGCTTGATAATAAATATGAGGCTTTCATTGACCGCTATCATGATAATATGATTATTAGATTTACTAGCAGAATACTTAAAAGTATAAGTTTTAATAAAGCTGCGAATCTTTATAATTTTGTATCGAATTATAAAGAAGTAACCAAAAGGCATGGTGTGAAATATACTAATGAAATATTTAGCGCTAAAAATAAATCACAATTGTTAATATATAATGCTGAGGGTAAAGGCATTAATTTTGATTCTGTTGCAGCTAATGAAAAGTTAGAAAAAGAAAAGGTTGTCGATACAAAACAGAGCTGGGCTAAAAGGCTTGAAAATAGTTTAGTGTCAATGAAAAGTAATATTATAGGGAAATAATACTTGCTTTTTAGTTATAATTATATAATCTGGAATATTAAAAAACATGCTTAGTAAATTAAAAAAATTAGATAAGTGAGCTCTGAAGGTTTTATTTCTGCACTACATATTAGTGACGAAGATATTCTGGAGATTGATAATTTTGCGATAGCTGAAAAATATCTCTATCAGAATAAAGATTTTACATGGATAGATCTTGATGCTAATTCGAGTAATGTAAAAAAGTGGCTAAAGCAGCATCTAAAGCTTAATGATGTTGCCGTGGAAGCTTTAACCGCTGAAGAAACACAACCGCGTATTCAAGAAGTTAGTAAAGAAAGATACATGATTATCCTGCGCGGGATTAATTCAAATAAGAAATATGATCCTGAAGATATGGTTTCAGTTAGAATGTATGTTTCCAGAAATACTATTGTTACTCTGACATGGAGAAGGGTAAAAGCTCTCAAAAACATGAAAGATAGAATTCAATTAACCAAAAGCCCCGCAAACGCTGGGCAATTCATTGTTTCACTTGCAACGCTATTTAATGAGCATCTTGCTAATTTCTTGCTTGCTCAACTTGATAATCTTGATGAATATGAAGAAAGTGTCTTAGAATCTCCTAATGAGACTCTGCGCGATCCTGTCATCACGCTTCGTAAGCAAATGATTATATTCAAAAGATATACTATACCACAAAAAGTAGTTTTACAAAATTTGCTCAAAAATAATCTCAATTTTTTTACAGATGAAGATAGAGCAAGACTAGACGAAGCTTTTTATGATATATCACGAAATTTAGAAGATATTGATGCTATAAAAGATAGGTCAATGCTTGTGCAGGATGAAATAAAAAACCATTTTGCAGAAAAATTAAACCGCAACACTTACGCATTCTCACTCCTTGCTGGCATATTCTTGCCATTATCATTTTTCACTGGCTTACTTGGCGTAAACTTACATGGAATACCATATGCGACAAGTTCATTTGCTTTTAGTGGATTTTGTGCTATTTTAATAATCGTTTTGATTATACAAATCATAATTTTCAAATATAAAGATTGGTTCTAAAATTTTATGACGATCATTACACGTTTTGCGCCTTCGCCTACCGGTTATTTACATATTGGTGGTGCTAGAACAGCGCTTTTCAGCTATTTATTTGCCAGGCGCCATAATGGTAAATTTCTACTTCGCATTGAAGATACTGACGCAAAAAGGAACGATCCCGAAGCAGTAGAAGCTATTTTTGAAAGTATGCAATGGCTGGGGCTTAAATTTGATGATGAAGTTGTTTATCAATCAAAGAACTTTAAACGCCATAGTGAAGTTATAAATATTTTGCTAGAAAAAGGTCATGCTTACAAATGTTATATGAAGAGTGAAGAGTTAGATCAAGCGCGCCTAGACGCCAAAAATCGAGGTGAAAATTATGTTTTTAGGAGTAAATTTCGAGATAATGTTACTAGCGACCAGGATTCTACTAATGAATATGTTATAAGGCTAAAAGTACCGAAAAATCAAGAAATCATTATTAATGACTTAGTGCAAGGGGAAGTCAGATTCAATAGTGATCATATTGAAGATTTTGTTTTAGCGCGCTCTGATGGCGCTCCGACTTACATGTCCTCAGTAGTTGTTGATGATCATGATATGGGTATCACCCATATCATTAGAGGTGATGATCATTTAGTTAATACCCCAAAACAATATTTGATTTATAAATTCATGGAATGGAATGTGCCCAATTTCGCTCACATTCCCCTTATCCATGGCCCGGACGGTTCAAAGCTTTCTAAGAGGCATGGTGCAACGGGTGTTCATGAATATAAAGATCAGGGATATTTGCCGGAAAGCTTTAATAGTTATTTACTTGGCCTCGGATGGTCTGCGGGCGGCAGAGATTATATTAGCGTGCAAGATGCTATAGAAATATTTAGTATAGAAGATTTAAGCAAATCTCCTTCAAGATTAGATTTTGACAAGCTTGATAATGTCAATGCTCATTTCTTAAGAGAGCTTAGCGCAGATGACATAATGCAGCATATTAAAAGCAATCCTAAATATAATTATACTGAAGCAAACTTGCAAAGTTTAAAATTGATTTATGAAGATATTAAGCCTAGAATTGAAAAAATTAATGATATAGATAAACTTTTGCCATTATATCTAGCGAATTATCAGTTCAATATTGAAGGAGAAGAGCTGGATGAGCTTAAAAGCTTGAGCAATGAATTACTAAGCAAAATAGATGAGCAATTAAACAAACTTAATTCCGATTCAATATCTAATATAAGCGAACTTACTACCGCGGCGGATGAAATAAAAAATACATTCAAGTTGCTTGCCAAAGAAGAAGGTGTTAAGCTTAATGAAATTATGAAATATATAAGAATAATGCTAACGGGCACGCTTAATACTCCTGGTATGTTCAATCTTATTCCGGTTATTGGTAAAAATGAGACTTTAAGGCGCCTTAAGTTTAGCGCAGGGCTAATAAAATAATTTATGTCACTAATTCCTCTAATTCAAGATCACAAAGCTAAAAGACTTTACGGCTGCTATATAATTAATACTAATGATATTGATTCTGCACTTGCTGAATTAAGCATAGTGCTGAGTAACATACTTGAAAGCGAGCAATTAAATAGCGCCGATAATGCTCATAATATATTTAAGCATCCCGATGTTAGAATAATTGAATTGCTGAGTAAATCTACTAGAGATATTGCAGTTAAGCAAATCTTAGAATTGCAGCGTTTTATTGCAAAGACTAGTATTGTGAGTGATCATAAAATCGCGATAATTCGAGAAGCAGATTTAATGAATGAAAATTCTTCTAATGCTTGTCTTAAAATGCTTGAGGAAGCTCCTAGTTCATGCCTTATTTTTCTAGTAACTAAGAATAAAGATGCGCTTTTGCCTACTGTTCTTTCTAGATGTAAAATTATTAATTGCAAATATGAGAGCGGCGAATGCGAGCGCGAGGATACTAATGATATAGATGTTAAATTGCTTCAATTATATATTCCAACCATTAGCATTACTGAGAAATATGGGCTTATATCAGAAATTTCAAGTAATAAAGATCGGCATATTTTCCATCATTTTGCTAGTATTTCATTAAATTTACTTAGAAATATTATGCTTATGAAAACTAATTCTATGAGACATAATAATTTAAGTGATATTGAGCAAAATATAATTTCTAATTTTGAAAAATTAAATATTAAACAAATTGAATCAAAATATGATAAGATAGTCGCGATAGTTAAAAAAACTTCTGACTTTGATCTTGATCTTAAGGCAAGTTCAATTTTACTCTTAGAGGAATTTTTATCAATTAGTTAATTAGATCCAACAACTTATAAATGCTTGAAGAAATATTTAGACCAGTTGATAAAGCATTATCACTTCGCAAAAGCACATATGATGGCCTCAAAAGATTAGGCATATACAATATACGCGATTTGTTATTTTTTGCGCCTTATAATTTTAAAAAGATTGAATTGCACCCCAACCTTAGCTCTCCCTTAGAGAATCATGAAATAATTGCTACGGTTAAAGTGCTTGATATAATCAAACCGTCTCGAAAATCTATGCCTGTGAAAATTATGACACATAATTCAACGGGCAATTTGGTGCTAGTATTTTTCAACAAATTTCCAAACTTTCTTAATAGCAAATTTTTAGCTAACCAATCAATAATTGTACAAGGGAAAGTTACAATTAATGATGGCTTATCCCACATTGTGCATCCTGAATTTATATTTAACAGAGAAAACTTGGCCAATGTTCAGCCAATATATCATTTAACTTATGGCATTAATAATAAGCAAATTACTACATATATCAATGTTGCTATTGATATATTGGAAGAGCAAATTAGAATTCATGATTTATCACTTAAAGAGCGTAAGGAATCTAGTAATTTAATGGAAAATGAAGGAAAATATCTTAGTTTTCTTCTTAAAAATATTAAAGCGATTCATCAATATAAGCAAATTGGTAACGATAGTTTGCAATTCGTTTATGAATCTTACAAAAAAGCGCGAACTAATTTAGTGAAACTTGAGCTTTTTGCGAATCAAATCTCTTTGCAAAATATGAAAAAAAATAGAGTAGAAAAATTAGGCTATTCTTTTAATATTGCGAAAAATGAGCAAGCGCAAATTCTTAAAATACTAAGCTTTGAAGCTACTGACGCCCAAAAAAATGTTTTATATGAAATTGAACGCGACATGCAAAGCGATATGCAAATGATGCGCTTGCTACAAGGTGATGTGGGTTCGGGAAAAACTTTGGTAGCTTTTTTATCTATGCTAAATGCAACTATTTCAGGCTATCAAGCTTGCCTAATGGCGCCAACAGACTTGCTAGCATATCAGCATTATTGTTTTATTGAAAATGCCTTAAAGGAAGCAGGTTTGGAGATGCGCGCTGAGTTACTTGTGGGTAAAACCTCGTTAAAGCAAAAGCGTATATTAAAGCAAGATTTAGCAGATGGTAAAATTGATATATTAATCGGCACCCACGCATTATTCCAGGATGATGTGAATTTTAATAAACTTGGATATATTGTGATTGACGAGCAGCACCGCTTTGGCGTTGAGCAAAGGTTGCAGCTTGCAAGCAAGGCAAATAATCCAGATATATTAGTAATGAGCGCGACGCCTATTCCAAGGAGCCTTAGCCTTACAATGTTTGGTGATATGGATATATCTAAAATTCTCAGTAAACCTAAAAATAGATTACCGATAATTACTATCACAAAACCAAATAGTGCAATAGAAAATGTTATTGAAGCGCTTAAGTATAAGCTTGAAAATAATGAGAGGATTTATTGGGTTTGTCCTTTAGTGGATGCCAGTGATGCCAATGATACCAATGATGCGAGGGATACTAATGATGCAAGTAGCGATATTGCTGATGATCATATGCATTCAATTGAAAAACACGGCAAACATACCCATAGTTTAAGCCAAAATGATGCGCTTACGCCGGCGGATGCAACTGGGAGATTTAATATACTCAGTCAAATTTTTGGAGAAGAAATTACTGGCCTTGTGCATGGCAAAATGAAGGCAAATGAAAAAGATGCCGCGATGCAAGATTTTAAGGATGGTAAATATAAGATATTAGTAAGCACGACTGTTATTGAAGTGGGTATTGATGTTCCTGAAGCAACCATGATTGTCATTGAAAATGCGGAGAGATTTGGCCTTGCGCAACTCCATCAGCTTCGAGGACGAGTTGGAAGAGGCACGCGCCAATCTCATTGCATATTAGTCTTTGAACCAAAGCGAATGTCCGCCATGACCAAAGAGCGACTTCAGATTTTGCGTGAAAGCAATGATGGTTTTTATATTGCGCAGGAAGATTTAAAACTTAGAGGCGGCGGCGAAATTATGGGTAAAAAACAAAGCGGTGAACCAAGATTTTTCTTCGCTTATCTCGGCACTGACCTGGATATACTTGAAAATGCTAATAATAGTGCAAGTGAATTTACTTTAAATAGCTTTTTTGAGTTTCAAATAAAATTATTTAAAACGACAGATACCTTGAAATATACTGCCTTTAATCCTGTTTGATTAATTTGTTAACAGTGCCATGACATGACTGACTGGGTCACAAATTATATCTACTTAACAAGGGTTTAATAAGGCTTTCAATGATTATGCTTAAATTAATAATTGACATAGGTTAATATTTATTTATAATAGAGTTTATAATAATTAACTTAAATATAATGATAATAACTTAGGGAGTGGTTATGTCTAAAATACATCTAGCTGAAAGCTTTAAAAATAGTAAGTCACAAAATTATACTACAAATGAGTTAAATGAATTTCAAAAAAAATTATCTGAATTATCAGAAATTGAGTATTTGAATGAGTTATTTAGCAATTCAACTCATTCAAATAGCACTGAATGCAGCGGCGGTTATACAGATATTTCGCGCTCTGACATGAGTGATGAAGAAACTAATGACGCAATGGAAATTGCTGAGTTAAATCAACTTTTCTCTAATTAAGGATATTTTAGTTAATTAGATTGATGTGCTCCGCAAGCGTTAATCTAGCGAATCTATATACTAAGCGAGTGAGCGAAGAAACGCGCGCCTAGAACCTCGAATAGCTAGCTTCGCGGCTAGAAAGCATACTTATAGTTAATTACTTTAATCCTAAGAAATAATCACGTTTTTCTTTCTCAAATTTTTCTATAGCATAGCGCAGCATTGTTCTAGGCATATTGAAAGCATGTTTACTCAAGAATTTGATCAACTCATTAATATCCTTTTTGCCTGCTTCACGCAGCATCCATCCACAAGCTTTATGCATGAGATCATGAGGATCATTCATATGAAATTCTGCCAATCTAAAAGTATATTCAAGGTCATTATGAAGAATGAAATACCAGCTAGAAACTATAGAAATTCTCCTTTCCCAAAGATTATTAGAAGCAGCTATTTTAAAAAGAAAATCTCGGTTTTTGTCATAAAGATGAAAGCCAACTATATGATGAGCTGATATGTCAACTAGGTTCCAATTATTCACATGTAGCAGGTTTTTTATATAGAAATCATAAATATTCGCCCTATTTTCTTTATGATTTTGGTAATTATTAACTAAGATGATCAGCGCAAAAGCCCGCTCTTCATTATAAGGAGAAGCTAAGAATTGCTCTAAAATAGGCACATCGATATTTTCATATATTTTTGCAAGCTTTCTTAAATTGGGAATGGTAATTCCTAGAAATTTATCATGCTCTGCATAGCCACCTTTTTCAGTTTTATAAAAATAGGAGGCCTTTTCAATAGTTAAAGTGATATGCCTTCTTAACTCATTTTGAATTTTTAAAAATTCATTCATATTCATTCTAAATTAGTATATAAAGTTACCTTTGTTGGAACCAATAAAGCGAAGATTATCTATAACTTTTGCATATTCCAAAGTTTATAATAATAACCATTTTTATCTTTGATTAAATCTTTATGGACACCCTCTTGCACTACCGAGCCTTTATCTAATACAATTATTCGGTCCATATTGCCTAGGGTTGATAATCTATGCGCTATTGCTATAATAGTTGTTTGCCTTTGTTCGAATAAATTATTCATTGAAGTTTTGATTTCCTCCTCGGAAAGGGTATCCAGGGAACTTGTTGCTTCATCTAATATGAGTATAGGTGCTTTTTTTAGCATTGCTCTTGCTATAGCAATCCTTTGGCGCTGACCACCGCTAAGCTTAACCCCTCTTTCTCCTACGATAGTGTCATATTTATTTGGAAAACTCATTATAACATCATGAATATTAGCCTTTTTACATATATCAATTAATTCAGCCTCCGTCGCATCATATTTAGCAAGCAACAAATTTTCTCTAACGCTGCGATGAAGTAAAGTTATATCTTGAGGAATGATAGCCATATTCTCTCTTAATGATTCTAAAGTATAATCTCTAATATCCTTACCATCTATTTTAATGGAGCCAGAATTAACGTCAAAATATCTAATTAGAGATTTAACTAAAGTAGTTTTACCAGCACCGCTTGGGCCAACAATACCAACTCTCTCACCAGGTTTTATCGAGAGAGATAGATTAGATAAAGCTTTTTTCTGGCTTCGCGCATAACCAACACTAACTTTCTCAAACCTAATCTCACCTCTAGAATGGATTAACTTACCCGCATTATCTCTATTTAAAGTATCGATATTATCATTGATAAAGGAATAAGAGGATTTTAGCTGAGCTAAACTTGGATTAAAATTAAACATCAGCACCATCAGTAAAGTTTCAAGCTTTGAATGTATTTTTAAAGTCATCATTGCTATGAAAGCAAAGCTACCCGCAGATATATCGCCATTTTTGTAAAGATATGCTAGTGTGTATATTTGTATACCGCTCATTGAGACTACCATCAAATTATCGATAAGCTCAACATAATAAGCATCAAATATCCTGGTTTTTCTCTCTAATTTTTTCCATTTTGCAATTGCTGGAAGTAGCTTCAAATTTATTTCATTTAGCACATTACCAATAATTTTAATGCTATAAACATTTGTGATGGAATCGTTAACAACCCCCATAGCCTCTTGGCGAGCTGTCACTTTTGAACCTTGCAAAACAAACTGTTTCTTTAGAAGTATATAAATAATTGGGAAATAGAATATAATAAATACTAACAGAATAGTTGCAGATAGATAATGTATGGTGGATAAATAATATAAAATTACGGCAATCCCAAAGGTCATTATCAAAATTTGAGATAGATAAGTTATTAAGAGTAGAATCGTATTATTAAAATCTGAAATCTTATTTTGAATTTCGCCTGATAAATGAGAATCAAACCAACTAAGCGAATGCTTTAAGGTAGAGCCAAAAATAAAAAGTAGGCTTTGCTCAATTATTAATGGTTTATATCTAATTTCTACTAGTTTATTGATAAATAAAATGCCGTGATATAACAGTTTATAAAAAACAAAAAGAAATAATAAATATGCAAGATCGGCAGACTGATTATCAGCTATGCTATCTATAATTTCTTTAACTTTATAATCAACTTCAATTTTAAATAATGTAGTTGATACGATTGTAAGAAAAATTGCTACAATATAATACTTAAATTTCAGAGCTAAATTCCAAATATATTGCTCTAATTTAAGCCTAGAATTAGCTATATAAAAATGATTATCGAACATAAATTTATTTTTTATAATTACAGCTATATTCCGCCATTAACGTTAATAAGAATATAAGAATCGCCAACATTTCTATAACTTAAGTTATTTTCAAAAAACTTCTTAGCTACAGTTTCCATATCCTCACTAGTTATAAAATGAAGCTTATAACTAGTCTCAAAGCTATGCTCAATGCGGAACTGCTCAATAAAATCTATATTTTGAATTTTAGCAGTTATCTCCGCAAGTTCATTTTCATCCATAGCTTGAAAAGTCATTAATATAGGTTCACTGATCTTTACCTCCTCTTCAGGAGTCACTTTATAATGTTCCTCAAGAAATTCAATCTCCTCCCGGTTACCAAAATTTTTGATAAGCGCATTTTTCACTTCATTTATGGCATATTCTATATCTTTACTTTCAAGTAATGGGAATTCATATTCCATATTGATTGGCTCAGTTTGCAAGCCTCTTAATATTTTATTATTAATTTTAATTGTACTATTTCTGCTTTCCCTATCAGTGAAATATTCAGCTGTAATTAGCATCACACCTTTAAAATATTTATTCTTATATAGCTCTAAAAAATCATTATAAGTTAATGAATTAATATTTTTTTCATTAATTTTATTTGAAAGATATAAGCTTTTATTCGTTAAAAGCAATTTGTCTGCCTTCAGCTCATCCTTAGAATTCTGCCAAAGTTTTAGCCATTTATTATCATAATTCCATATTTCAAATTTATTACCTTGCTTATATACAGGGATAATTAAATATTCATAAAATAGCTTATTCGCCTCGCTAGATGCATATTCAAGCAATATAGTGTAGAAATCACCTAAGTGATATTCATATATCACCTGAGCGCTATATTGCTCTTTAAGCCTGACTTCGTCTTTAATAACTTTTATGCTGAATAATTTTTTCAAAACCTCATATGGCGGCATGCTGATTTCGTCCTGCTTTACGCCAAGCTTATCGCATAGCAAGTATAAAGCTCTATACATACCTTTAATATGAGCTTTAATTTCAGCTTCATATACATTATTTCCTTCACTGGATATATATATGATACCAATTTGCTTTTTTAAATTAGATGCATAACTATTTAGAGCATTAAAGCTTACTAAAATAAGTATCAGCGAAAAAAATAATCTTCTCATTAAAATTACTAATGATTTATATAATTACTAAATTGTGAGCAAATCATCAGTAAATATAACAATTTATATATGCTATTTTTTTGCCACACATACTGAAGCGGGTCTAAGCAACCGATCATGAATTTGATAGCCCACTTGCATTGTATCTACTATAGTACCTGGCTCAACTTCATCTGTCACTATTTGTGATATAGCATTATGCTTATTATAGTCAAATTTTTCTCCCTTTGATGGCTTTATACAATTAATACCATGTTTTTTAAGAGCATTGTGAAATTCATCACTAGTCATTTGGATACCCTCAACGAATGATTTAATCTCATCACTTAAATCATTTGGCACATGATCCATAGCTCTTGCAATATTATCAAACACTGGAACAAGATCCTTAGCAAAAGCTGTTATAGCATATTGGCGCGACTCATCTAAAGCTTTAGCATTACGATTTCTAATATTTTCAAGCTCAGCCATATTTCGAAGCAACTTATCTTGCAAGGAAGCAACCTGCTCTTGCATGAGAGCTATAGCATCGCCAGCATCCATCCCTTCATCATCATTGTCATTTGCTTCAAAAATTTCATGCTCATGCTCTTTATGCTTATTTCCTTGATCTGGAATATTGTCAGCATTATTTTCAGATGCTTCATTGTCAATTTCATTTTCAGTTTTATTTTTCTTATCTATTTTCATAAAATTTCCTTATAGTTGATTTATAAATTTTACTTGTAATTTCTATTCCATAAAATATAGTGCTATAAACATATTAATTCAAGATCTAAATAATTTTAATTTATGAGAGCTAATAATAGAAAGCATAATCAGCTTAGAGAAATAACTATTGAGCGCGATTTCCTTCATAATGCAGATGGGTCATGCTTAATAAAATTCGGCAATACACAAGTCATTTGCAGCGCCAATTACGAAAGGAAAGTGCCAAGGTTCCTTAAAAATTCTGGCCAAGGCTGGCTTAGTGCTGAATATGCCATGATTCCAAGTGCAACTCATCAAAGAAATGCAAGAGAATCTATTAATGGCAAGGTTCATGGCAGAACCTTAGAAATTCAAAGGCTAATTTCAAGATCACTAAGGGCTTGCTGCGATTTAAGCAAACTTAAAGAAGAACAAATTTTGATTGATTGCGATGTGATTAATGCTGACGGCTCGACGCGCTGCGCCTCTATCACCGGAGCTTATATTGCATTATCTCTCGCATTAAGCAATCTGAAAAGTAAAAAGATTATTAATCATAACCCATTAATTCACCAGGTTGCGGCTGTATCTTGTGGCTTTGTTGGAGGTAAGGCTTTCGTAGATCTCGATTATGCTGAAGATAGCAATGCAGACGTCGATGCTAATTTTGTTTTTGCCTCAAATGGTAATTTAATTGAAGTGCAAGCCAGCGCTGAAAAAAGCACCTACTCAAAAGAGCAATTTTTAGAAATGTATGACCTAGCTGCGCAAAGTGCTAGCGAAATTTTTCATTTGCAAAATAAAACTATTTTAAATTTATAATAATACTTAAATGCGTAAGTTAATTACTTTTATAATTTTATTAATATCATTCTTAAACCCAATTGGTAAACTCCACGCTTTAGGGGATGAACTTGGCTCCGAAAGCGCTGAGAATGAAATAAGTGAAAAAAGCGATACAGATGCTATCGAAAAGGCTCTGAGTGTTATGTCATGGCCTGATGATCATAGTAATCATGACGATGAAATTAAAGATGATAATAGTCATGGTGAGAATAATCAGACTATGAATAATAAAAGCGATGATGATGATGCACTTGATTTTAAGAACTTGCTTTCTAATAATGATATAGATAATAAGCAAAGCTCTGATAATGATGAAAAAAGTAATCAATTGATTGAAAATGTTGGTATAAATAACCTCAGAAAAATGCCCTATGCCGAGATTATTGTGCTTAATAAAATTACGACGAAATATGAAAATATTAAGCTAAAAGTTGGTGAAGTGAAATATTTTGGTAATTTATCAATTGAGCTCAATAAATGCGTTAATGATCCAAGCCCGCAGCGCCCTAATAATTATCTACTTTTAAGTATATTTGATAATAAAATCGATGATGATAAAATCTCTATTTTTCATGGCTGGATGATTAGCAATAATCATTCGATATCAACTTTAGAACATCCTGTCTATGAAGTTATACCAGTCTCCTGCTTGCCATGGCTTTAATGGATGATAACTTAACTACTATGGCGCCCCCTAGAGCGACTTATATAGTCAATTCGTAAGACCCCCTCACAGGAATGGATAGAGCTGCAGTACGTAACCTAGCCCATACGCTAAATCGATAAAATTTAGCAAAATGGCTAATTTTATATATTGCATTATAGCATGGTTTTCTAATTTAGAGATTTTTGTGATTATTCAACAGTTGTTTCCCTTCAACCCCCTTTATCTATTACTATTTCAATACTTTCAACGGAGGAACTATGCACTAAAGGCATGAGCGCTAGCTACTAGCTATTTGCGCTAGGAGTTAAAAAGTTATTGACTATAGCTTTTAATTTCTTATCATAAGTTAGAACATTTATTTTATATTCTTTTGCTTCGGCAGCTAATATAGAATCTACTATATGTATATTATGATTTACATATATATCTAGTGCGCTCATTAATAAAATCTTATCACATTCTATATGCTTATAAGTAAGTAATGATTTCATTGTATCAGCTATTTCTTTTATTGGAACTTCATAAAATGACCTTAGGACAAATATTACTTCTGCAAATACTTCCCTAGAAAGTTGTAGTTTTATATCTTTACAATGAGAACCCTCAAAAAAAGTTTTTGATTCTTCATATTGTTTAATATTGTCCGCTAATAAGTATCTTAATATATAGTTTGTATCTATTATATATTTCTGCATTTTATGTGTCTTTTCTTGTTTCTCTTGAAATTTTATATGCCTCCTCTCTTATCTGGCTAAAAGGTAGATCAGAATTCTTTTTGTACTTTTTCAACGCTCCTCCTATATTTCTTACTGGAGATATTAGCACTTTATCCTCATCAACAATTTTCAAAGTAATAATATTACTATTAAACATATCTCTAATTTTTTTTGGAAGTACTATCTGCCCTTTAGATCCAATTTGCAAGGTTTTAGTCATAATATAATAATATAATTTACAAGGAATACTATAATTATAGTATAGTATGATTTTTTATGTATACAAGTATAATAAGTATTTAGATACAATTTATCTTGGTATGTATAAAATAACTTTATTCATTTTTTGCCTCTATTCTTCTTTCTGATATTAATTCCTCTGATAGGCTTTTATTTTCAGGATTATACTTTTTTAAAATAGATCTAGCTCTTTTTAAAGCAACCGTTGAAGGACTTATAATGACTTGATTATCAACTTCCATATCATTATTCTTTATCTGCATCTAACTTCCTCATCTCTTTTAAAGTTGACTGCATATCCATATCATCTAAATTATATTTATTTGCAAGTAAATTTCTGGTTCTTTCTAAGTTTGATTTATAAGATCTTATTCTAAGCTCACCATCAACACATTCAAGTACCGCGATTGATCCTTTATCTAAATCTAATAATTTACGTATTTTAGCAGGGATGCCAAATCTACCATTATTATCAATATGCACTTTTTTTAATTTCATGATATTTTTATATTATATTATATTATATTATAAACAGTACTCTTTCTCATAAATAATATAATATTATAAATTACTGAATATAACAATTCATCGCGGCTCATTTAAGAAAACATAAAAAAACTCCGGAATATTGCTATCCCGGAGTTAGTTGCATATTTATTAGAAATAAGTAAGCTTAAATTTCGCTCATAATCTTCTCGGAAGTCTTATTCTCAACACCAATAACGCGAGCATTTTGTTGCGCTAAAATACTATATTGCTGAAGTTGAACTAAGGTTTCCGTAGGATTAATATTAGAATTTTCAAGCGCACTTGAAATAATCTCACCAGCACCTTGGCCAGGCCTTTTAAATAGCGGCCTACCTGAATCACTAGTGACACTATAAGTTCCGCCAATACCCGCTTGAAGACCAGCAGGGTTTGGGAAAGTTGCTAATAAAATTTGATATATTTTTAAAATATTACCATTATCAAACACCATAGATACGCGGCCTTGTGTATCGATAGAATAATCTGTAACGTTACCTGCTCCATAGCCATCTTGATCTAGATTATCAAGCTTTGATGCACTACCATATTGGGTTATGGCATTACCCTTTCCTCCAAGCTCTCCTCTAAAATCAAGTGTAAATTCAACAGGCGCTGCTCCATTTTTCCTAAATACAGTGATGGGCTGGCCGACATCGCCTTTGATGTCAAGAATCTTACCTCCATCAAAAGTTATAGTACCCGCTGCAATTAAATTGCTACCTGCTTGAGGTAGTTCAACATTATAATTACCATTTTTATCAGGCGTAGATACTAATTCAACCGCCCAGGTTGAGTCATCAAGTTTAGCAAATCTTAAGTTTAAATTAAAATCTTCACCTAGATTATCAAATAATGTAAGATTTTCAGTATACTGGGTCGGTTGAACGCCGCCTGCTAAATTCTTAGAAATATCATCCGGGTCATAAGTTTTAAGATAAGTCGCTTCAGTTTGATCAGTAATACCAAAATATTCTAGAGTTTTACCAAAATGATTAATTTTAAAATCAACCGGTAAGGCTGGCAAAGCAGCACCCGAAAGCCTACTGCTTATATTACCCGCAGCAGTTGTCCATGTTGCAACCGCTGGCGGAGTAAATGCTTCTTCGATTTGTAAATAATCACCATTAATTCCTCTAATGCGGTATTTTGTATCATTTGCAAGAGTAATACCGTCTATAGTATATGGGTTAGGTAAATTATTAAATGAAATTAAGTCACCCGCGGCATATCCTTCATAATTACGGTAAAGTAATTCGATATAAGTATTACCAATTCCGGCAGGGGTCCGAATTACATCATCTTGAGTATAAGATGTAATACCATTATTCGTATTAAAGAGAGCGCCAGCATTTTCAGTTACACCGATTTTTTTATATTGTATATTAGTATTTCCAAGAGTTGGATCAACAGCAACGCTCCTTGGGTTGATAGTAAAACTACCAGCGGTAGTCGCTTGAACAATGTAATAACCATCCGGTATATCAATTTTATTTGCCCCGTCATACAAGACTCCTCCAGGAGTAGAAACATAAATAACATCTCCTACTGCTCCTGGGGCTGCTGTATTAAATGTAACGGTAAAAGCAGGTCCAAGTGTGGAGCTAGCTACAGCCTGGTTTGTCAAGCTTGCAGCACTTAAATCTGTACCGCCAACAATTTTCTCCCAACTACCCGTATTAGTAGTTATAACATTAGATGGTCCAACAGCGGCAGGACCATCTGTTTTATTGACACCAGCACCTAATTTCATGTCATCAATAATTAAGTGCACTGTAAATCCTATTGCATCATCCACGCTTGATACTGTATAAATACCATCATCAAGCTGAGAACCGTATGCAGCACCGAGGCCAGTGAGCCTGATCAGATCTCCTGCTTGCAGACCTGAGCCTGGACTTAATATCTGCGCAGTTGCCTGCCCTTTAATAGTACCATTACCAATAACGGTTGTCTTGAATTGCCTTGGAGTATTTGAAACAACATTCATCTCAAAATCATCTGTAGCTTTTAATGAAGAAAGCTTAATTTTACCTTTTTCAATTGAAGCCATTATTTCATGAGTTGACTCGCCACTATTAACAGCCTCCTTAAGGTTAAATAATGAATTAAACCTTTTAACATTACCAGCTGCAGCCGCAACGTCATATAATCCTAATTTCTCAACAAATTGTCCACCTCCACCATTAGCAAAAGTGATTTCTTTATTTGCATCCTTAGCAGCAATATAAATCGCCCCGGCATTATCAAGCCTAGCAGATAATTCTCCAGTGGCATTAATGGCCTTAGCAAGACTTGAAAGTGAATTAAAATCTCCATCCGTTGGATCTACAGTACCTTGTTTAACTGTGAAAGTTTTTGTAACGCCCCCAACAGTGATTCTTAGCGTTGCTCCGCTTTGAATTTGATTGGCTCCAGCGCCAAAGGTAAATTTTTGAATTGAAGTGGTTGCTCCATAAAGCGGCGCGCCATTAGTTGCAGCTCTGCCAATTGACATACCACCAAATTCCAATTCCATATCTAAACTCTTAGGTAAAGATCTAACAGTGAACTTATCACCTAATCTTAATGCTCCACCATTTGTTGTTACATCAGGAAAAATCACATCATTCTGATTAGTTTTACCAGTAGCTGTATTTTTGCCTATTTTCATAGTAAGCTCAGGCCCTGCTCCTTCTAGCGGTTTAGCTTTGGAAGTTAAATTCATACCAGCAAAACTTATGCGAGTTGTAGCCCTTGGATCCCCAATTGCCACCTGCAAGTTAATATCTTGTAAAGTTTCAACAAGCCCTGCATTTGGTGGCAAATTACCTTCTTCATCAGTGGTGTAGCCAGTTAGAGTTTTCCCAGCAGCATTTACCAATTTTCCATCCACGACCCTAAAGGTTCCGTCTTTGGTATAGCTTATGGTGCCATCATCTGATCTAACAGGAAAGAAACCCTCACCACTAATTGCAAGGTCAGATTGTCTCTTTGTTGAAATGATTGGTCCTGGTTCTTGAATGGTGTTAAGCACCTTAACTTCAATCACACTCTCAGAGTTGTTTTTACTACCAACAGTATTTTGAACAAAGATTACCCTGTCTTCTTTACCAGCTACAGCAGCAGATTTCGCAATATCTCCACCTTTTCTTTTAATAGCTGTTTGGGTACTTATCAAACCCGCTACACTACTTTTTGCCATTTATTACCTCTTAAATAAAATTTACGAATTTATTTTCAATTCATCTCTTAAAAGGCAATAAGCGTGCCAAAAAAATTTTATCCGCTTATGATTTTCATAAATATATATAAAATGTGAATTAATTTACTTGACTGTGAGACAAAATCACAATATTCTCCAAAATAAACCATGATTTCCCAAAAAAACCCACAATTTTCCATTATTTTATGTTACAGTTAATGAAGGGCCAAAGTTATTAGGTAATTTGAATTAAGTTATTTTAAAGTGATATGCAGAAGCTATTTCTATCAACATATACCAATAAAATCGATAAAAAAGGTAGAGTTTCTATGCCTTCAAGCTATAGGAGTATCATTAATGAGGGCGCAACTATTACGGAAAATAATGCAATAATAATTTATCCATCAATAAAGAATAATTGCATTGAAGCTTCAACGCTCAAGAGATTTCAGCAAATTAGTGACATTATTAGTGAGCTGGATCCATTCTCTGAAGAGAGAGATGCTTTTGAAACTATAATACTTGGTAGCGCTCAGCAAATTACCATCGATAGTGAAGGAAGGGTTAGTTTGCCGGGCAATATGCTTGAGGAAGTATTGATCTCTGAGAGAATTGCATTTGTGGGGAAAGGAAGCATTTTTGAAATCTGGCAACCAGAATTATTTGCCAAACATCAAGAAAATGCACATGATCTTGCTCGCAAGAGTAAGCATATATTAAAAAATATAATTAAAGGATAATTATGCTAATACCCTCTACTGCACCTATTTATAATATTTCTAAAGACCATTACCCAGTCATGCTTAAAGAAGTTATTGACATTCTTAAATGCACTACAGAAAAAAGCGGAGTTTACCTTGATTGCACTTTTGGAGCTGGTGGCTATAGCAGAGCAATGCTTGAGTCTAACCCGCATCTAAAGCTTTTTGCGCTTGACCAAGATCCTGATGTAAAAATTTATGCAACTGAGTTAAAAAAAGAATTTGGCGCTAGGTTTGAGTTTATAAAATCTAATTTCTCTAAGGCTGAAGAAATTTTTCAAGATCAAAAATTTGATGGCATAGCACTTGATCTTGGTACCTCTTCAATGCAACTTGATCGCCCACTTCGAGGTTTTTCTTTTCAAAAAGAAGGAGACCTAGATATGCGCATGAGCCAAGAAGGTCATAGCGCTGCTGATTTTATTAATAATGCTAGCGAAGAAGAAATTGCCGATGTCTTATTCATGTATGGCGATGAAAAGGAATCAAGAAAAATTGCTAAAGCTATCATAGAGCATAGGAGTGAAAAAAGAATTGACAATACTATAAAGCTTGCAGAAATAATTAGATCAGCCAAAAAGAAGAAATTTTATAGCAAAATCGACCCTGCTACAAAAAGCTTTCAAGCAATCAGAATTTATGTGAATAAGGAAATTGAAGTATTAAAAAAATTCTTAGAATCTGCAGAAAAACTCTTAGCGCCAGGTGGCAGGCTTGTTGTGGTATCTTTCCACTCCCTTGAAGATTCATTAGTGAAGCATTTTTTTAAAGAACATTCAGCTCCAAAAGTTGCTAAGTCTAAATATGCTAAATCTGATAGAGCAAACCTAGATCCAAATGTTTGGCTAAAAATGATTACTAAAAAACCTCTCACTCCTTCTTTAGAAGAGGTAGAAGAGAATATACGTTCTAGATCAGCTAAACTTAGAGTAGCTGAAAGGTTAGAGCTTGAGGATGTTGGCTAATAATATGAAAGAGATTCTTAAAATCAGATTTGATAAATTTGTTAGAATAATGAATAGTAATAGCATTGCTAATACTCATTTATACCTTGCTATCATAATATTTTGCCTAACTGTTTACACGCTTTTTTATATTAAAGGTGAAGTGATGAGCATTAGCTCCGAGCTTTATGAAGTCAAAAAACAAGTGGAATTAGAGGAAAGTTCCTTAAGAGTGCTTAAAGCAGAGTTTGCTTATCTTTCATCGCCAAAACGTCTGAGTAAACTTAATGAAAATTTTCTTAAACTTGAAAAAATTAATATCACCCAAATTGCGCATAATCCATTAAGTGATAAAAGATTCACCGCTGAAACGAAAGTTGCAGAGAGCGTTAAATACTATCGCTCTAAAAAATGGAATTTTAAAAAAGCTCCTCAGAAATATATTATGCAAGCTTCTTATGAAGTTAAAAAAAAGAGATAGAATATAAATGCTTTATTGAGCATAGTATGTTTATTGTTAATTATATATAGTCAATTACTTTTCGAGATCCCGAGCGTGAGCTAGCTTCACTCGCCTATTATATATAGTTAATTAACTTGAAGTTGGGATTTGGAAGTAAGATACAATAGCATAATACAATTTATCAAAACCACTGTACTCATCCCATATTCAATGCAAATGACTATAGTCAATTACTTTTCGAGATCCCGAGTGTGAGCTAGCTTCGCTCACCTATTAGCATAATATTTGCTCATTATTTGAGGTTGTCGATAC
Organism: uncultured Alphaproteobacteria bacterium; assembly: GCA_963762045.1. Lineage (GTDB taxonomy): Bacteria > Pseudomonadota > Alphaproteobacteria > Rickettsiales > Rickettsiaceae > CAVXJA01. The sequence goes on from CAVXJA010000008.1 coordinate 91,138, forward strand.
TCGTACAGGGGCCTCTAATATTAATTAACTAATAATGCTGGAAGGAGCTGCAATGCAGCATAAATAAATATGATATATAATCAATAGCTTGCTTCGGAACAAAAAAACCTATTGGCTGCTTAACAATATAAAATAAAAAAAACAAACCTTAGCATAAGTTTTTATTTCGAAAAACAGATACTAAGGCTTGTTAAATGCAAAAGCTTATGAAGCGAGATTATGGGTTAAAAATCAGAGATTTACTTAGAAACCCATTCCGCCCATTCCACCCATACCGCCCATTCCTGGATTTGGCATTGAATTAGCATTATTTCCTTCTTTAGGCTCATCAGTTATAATCGCTTCTGTCGTAATGATTAATGAAGCAACTGAGGCAGCATCTTGAAGGGCCGTTCTTACAACTTTCGTAGGATCAATAATTCCTTCTTTAATCATATCAACATATTCAAGTGTTTGCGCGTTAAAGCCCTGCGTTATAGAATTACTTTCCTGTAACTTACCCACAACAATAGCGCCATCAACACCGGAATTTTGAGCAATCTGACGCAGTGGAGCTTGAAGCGCATTTTTAACAATGCTTATTCCAGCTTGCTGATCACTATTTGCTCCTTTTAAAGATTCAAGCTCGCGGCCTGCATAAAAGAGAGTAACACCACCACCAGCAACAACGCCTTCTTCAACAGCAGCTCTTGTTGCATGTAAAGCATCTTCAACACGATCCTTTCTCTCTTTAACTTCAACTTCAGTAGCTCCGCCAACTTTTAAAACAGCAACACCGCCGACTAGCTTAGCTAAGCGCTCTTGTAACTTTTCTTTGTCATAATCAGAAGTAGATTCTTCAATTTCCTTACGGATTTGAGAACATCTATTTTCAAGGTCAGCTTTTTGACCACCCCCCCCAACTATAACTGTATTTTCTTTAGAAATAGTAACTCTCTTAGCGCTGCCAAGCATTGTGTTATCAACATTTTCAAGCTTCATGCCTAAATCTTCGCTAACTACTTGCGCACCAGTTAATATACCAATATCTTCAAGCATAGCCTTTCTTCTATCGCCAAAGCCTGGTGCTTTTACAGCTGCAATTTTCATCCCACTTCTTAGCTTATTTACAACTAAGGTAGCGAGCGCTTCGCCCTCCACATCTTCTGCAATAATTAATAATGGTTTTTGTGATTGATATGCGGATTCTAAAATTGAAATCATCGGCTGAATTGATGATAATTTCTTATCAACAACTAAGATTAATGGATTTTCGAGTTCACAAATCATCTTTTCGCTATTTGTCACGAAATATGGCGATAGATAACCTCTGTCAAACATCATCCCTTCAACCACATCAACTTCGAAACTAAAGTTTTTAGCTTCTTCAACAGTAATTACGCCTTCGCGCCCTACTTTCTCCATTGCTGCAGCAATTTGATCACCAATTTCTTTATCGCCATTAGCTGATATAGTCCCAACTTGCGCAATCTCTGATTGAGAACTAATTTTCTTAGATGCTTTTTTAATATTTTCTATAACCCTCGCAACGGCTAAGTCAATACCTCTTTTAAGGTCCATAGGGTTAAATCCAGCAGATACCGCTTTATTACCCTCTGTAACTATTGCTTGCGTTAAGATTGTTGCGGTAGTTGTTCCATCACCTGCAGTATCTGCAGTTTTGCTTGCTACATTTTTAACAAGTAATGCACCTAAATTTTGCTCTTCATTTTTAAGTTCAACCGCTTTAGCTACAGTAACACCATCTTTAGTAACGCGAGGCGCACCATATGATTGCCCAATAGCTACATTCCTACCTTTAGGTCCAAGTGTAACTTTAACTGTATTTGCTAAAATATCTATACCCTTAATTAGTTCTTCTCTAGCATTTCTGCCAAGGCTTATTTTTTTTGACATATTATTTCTCCTTAAATTTTATAAAATCAATTATGCGATAATTCCAAGAATATCACTTTCTTTCATGATTAAAATTTCTTCACCATCAATTTTAACCTCATTTGAACCCCATTTAGCGTAAAGCACTTCGTCACCGACCTTTACATTCATAGGAATTTTATTACCATTGCTATCATAAGCTCCCTCGCCTATAGCAATAACTTTACCGCGAAGCGGTTTTTCTTTAGCACTATCAGGAATGATAATACCGCCAGCTGTTTTTTCTTCCCCTGCAACTTGTTTAATCGCCACGCGATCGTGTAATGGTCTAAATTTCATAATTTTACCCTCTTGAATTTGGTTAATAAATTTGTCTTGTGCTAACTATATAATTAGGGACAATTACATATTCAAGAGAGAAAGGTAAAAAAAATTATTTAAATGATTTTTCGATCTCAAATCTATAATATGCTAAGATTTTTCTTAGGGTCATAAATTTATAAAATCTATTTAGAAAAGCATAAGCTTTATATTTATGGCTATTTGAACCGAATCTAGCAAGTGAAGATAAAATTTCAGAAATATAATCTTTACAAACTTTTTCATTTTTCATTATAAAATAATAAATAGCCTTAAGATTATTATGCTTATAAAAATTTTGATCAGTTATGTTATTTGTTTTACTTCTAGATATAGTATAATTCGTATATGCAAAATCCGTATGAAGGCTTGCATAAAGTGATAAAAACATTTTTTGATCATACATATAATCATCAACAGACCCTATTTTAGCAAGCAATTCAGAGCTAATTAACGAAGCTTTGTCTCCAAGTTTACTAACTAATTCATCACCTTTCAAAATTAATTTTAAGGGCTTTGTAATTATATTAGTTTTGACTTTATCAACTTTGCTCTCAATAATATCATGCTCAGATACATCTCCAATGGCAGCTAAGGTATTAAGTTTTTTACAGGCATTAATAAGGTGATGAGTAGAATGCGGACGCAAAATTTCATACCCTCTAACAAAATGTATATAATCACCTGAAGCCAATTTTACTGCTTTATTTACGCTTGCTGCAGGACCTTGATGCTCTTGCGATATAATTGTGGATCTTGGTAAGCTAGATATTTTAGATTTAAGTTTCGCTAATGTATTGTCGCTTGAACCATCATCAATAAAAATATATTCCCTACGAAAATCACCAGAAATCTTTTCAAGAGATTCAACCAGACTTTCAACATTATTTTCATTATTATGTAATAGGATAATGTATGAGCATTTAAGCATAAAATAGTAGCAAATTATTGATTAATATATTTATATAGTAAAGTATATTGGATTATGTTAAATATTTTTACAAATATAATTGGTTAAATCTAATATAATATTATATTGAGTGTAATTTATATATTAATATAGTCAATAATATTGAGACCCCTAGGCAAGCGTTTCTTCGCTCACTCGCTTAGCATAGAGTATTCGCTCATTACTCCTACACTGGACATCAATCTCAATTAACTATATAGCGCCAAGCTAATAAATATATATAAATAATAAATTAATATATATAAAATATATTAATAATATTCAAGTTAAATGGTACCCGCGGCCGGACTTGAACCGGCACGAGCTAAAGCTCCACAGATTTTAAGTCTGTTATGTCTACCATTCCATCACGCGGGCAAAAGTTTTAAAAATTATGTTATTTTTAATTCTCTTTGAGTATTCTTAAGCACTTTATAGCAGCAACGAAAAAAAATCAATAAGATTTTTAAAAATTTTTGATTAATTTTAGCTTGTTATAATTTTCAGCAATATTTTGAAAAAAGTACTTGACAATTGTTGGTAAATAAAAGATATTTTGCTTGCAAATGTACAGTTGACGAAATATATATGCCTAATGCTCTGAATGGATTCGAAGTTAAGCTTGCTTGAAGGGTAAAATTAATTGTGAGATATCATATATAATTGGGGCACCATATTATGAATTAAGTTAAATCGCAAACTCTACGCTTGCATGCAACATCTATTGCATTTATAATAGCGCTAAAGCAAAAAACTAAAGAACAAAAATTATGTATATTCAGACTGAAGAAACACCAAACCCCAATGCACTTAAGTTTTTACCAGGAGTGAGCATAAGCCAGGAAGGGCCTTTGTTTTTTAACGATGTGAAAGAAGCGGCAACTAAGAGTAAGCTAGCTGTGAAAATTTTTTCCATTGAAAATGTAGAAGCGGTTTTTTTCGGCAGTGATTTTATAACCGTCACAAAAAAAGATGATAAGAGCTGGGAGCAAATTAAGCCAGAAATATTGGTAACTATTATGGATCATATAGTTGCTGGCATGTCAATTGTTGAAACTGAATATAGTGATAATAAAATTGATCAGAGTATGCTCAGTGAGATTGAAAAGCAAATAATTGAAATCATTGAAACTAGAGTTAGGCCCTCTGTTGCTATGGATGGCGGTGACATAACCTATGAAGGATTTAAAGAAGGAGTTGTATATTTAAAGCTAAAAGGAGCTTGCTCGGGATGTCCTAGTTCATCTGTAACTTTAAAAAGCGGAATAGAAAATATGCTACAACATTTCGTACCCGAAGTGAAATCTGTCGAAGAGGTTTAATCAAATGTCATATTTTAATACGAAATCTATTGCGCGCCTGGCTGCTGTGCAAACATTGTATAGCTATGAAAATGCCCCAGAAAATGAAAAGGATCTTGAAACCGCTTTATATAAAATCATCACTTATTACAAAGAGAATAAGATAAAGCATGATTTGGAAATTCAGGAAGATAGTGACTCAAAAGTTAAACCTAGCTATAAACATTTAAAATTAATAACCGGTTATGCACTTGAAGATCAAGTAGCTATTGACGAGCAAATTGAAAAATATTTATTTGGCGATTGGTCAATTGATAAAATGCCTACCCTATTATTATGCTTACTAAGAGCGGCGATAAGTGAAATCAAGTTTTTTCCAGAAATTCCAACCAAGGTGCTGGTTAGTGAATATACTGATGTTGCTAGCTGTTTACTTAATGATAATGAAATTGGTTTTGTAAATTCACTTTTAGAGAATTGCGCTTTAAATATTAGGAATGAAAATGGCTAAATCACAAGGATATAGAGGAAAATTTACTAGGGTTAAAACTGCTAAGGGTAGAAAAAACTCTTCAACTAATTGGCTAAAAAGGCAATTAAACGATCCTTATGTTGCGAAGGCTAAAATTGATGGATACCGCTCACGAGCTGCTTATAAGCTTATTGAAATTAATGAAAAATTTAAGCTTTTTAAGCCAGGACAAAATATTGTGGATCTTGGTGCAGCCCCAGGTGGATGGTCACAAGTTGCAATTAACCTTACCAAAGCTAAAAGTAAAACTAATGCTGGGAAAGTGATTGCAATTGATCTGCTTGATATTGATCAAATGAATGATCTAGAATTTTTAAAAGCCGACTTTAATTTAGATTCTACTAAGGATTTTATTTTGGAGAAACTCGAAGGAAGATTAGCCGATATTGTTATTAGCGACATGGCCGCTAACACTACCGGACACGGGCCCACAGATCATATTAGAATTTTAGATTTATGCGAAAATGCATTCCATTTTGCGCTCAAAATTCTTGCACCTCAAGGGCATTTCATTGCTAAAATTTTCAAAGGTGGGGCGGATTCAGAGTTATTAAATTTAGCTAAACAACATTTCTCTAAAGTTAAGCATTTTAAGCCTAGCTCCAGCCGCAAAGATTCAAGCGAATTTTATTTGATAGCCATGGAGCGCAAAACTGACATTTAAAACTGTCATTTTTGTAATATAGAATACCATCTTTTTATGGATTAGTAAAAAAATGCCAATAGAAAAACAGAAGGAAAATAAATACACAAAGGGCAAGCATGCAAAATGAGGAAAAGGAAGATAAGCCTGAATCAGACTCAGCAATATCGGAGCAAAAATCTAGTAAGACTAGTAAAAATATAAAACCAAAGGCTAAATTAAAGCATGATGCATTGGTCAAGAAGGTTTTATGTGACGAACTTGCGTGCAGAGAGTTTTTAGAAGAGTATTTGCCTGATGAATTTAAAGCAAGAGTGGATTTAACGCAGTCAATCATCGCGGTTAAAGAAAGCTATGTTGAAGAGGCGCTAAAGCACAGATATAGCGATTTAGTATTTAAGGTAAAGCTTAGAGAGAGCAATGACAAAGATAATAGAGCCACCGGTAAGAACAATAAACAAGACCATGCATTTGTGTATTGTTTGCTTGAGAGTCAGTCTGAGCCAGATCCTTTGATCGCCTTTAGACTCCTTAAATATAGCGTATTGCTGCTTGAAAAACATGTGAATTTGCACCAAAAGAAAAAGGAAGATATCAATAAGGAAGCAATAAAGAAATATTTACCGGAAGTAATTCAGTTGGTAATATATAATGGAAAAGTAAAATATAATGTACCATTATCGATGCATGGCATGTTTAAAAGAGCTGAAGCTGCAGATAATTTGCTTAAATATAATTTAATTGATCTGCAGGCGATGGATAATGAGCAACTTGGCCAAGATAAGCATTTAAATTTATTTTTATATATGCTCAAGAATGCCCATAAGCCAAATATATTAGAAACATTAAAGCTAATGCTAGAGACCATGAAAGAAGCGCTGAGGCAAGATGCGGGGATGAATTATATTTACTTAAAAAGCATAATATGGTATGCTAGTGTAAAGATAGCGGATAGTAAAAGAGATGAATTTGTAAGTATAATAAAGCATAATATAACAAATAACAAAGAAGGTAAAGTTATGAGAAGTATAGCAGATGCATATCTAGAAGAAGGTTATGATAAAGGTATAATAACTGGCCAGCAGCAAGGCATTGAAATTGGCCAGCAGAAAGGCATTGAAATTGGCCAGCAACAAATGCTCAAACTGATGCTAAAAAATGGTAGTTCTATAGAGGAGTTATCGAAACTTACAAAACTATCACCAGAATATTTAGCTAACTTAAAAAAAAGCTAACTAAACCATATAAATTCTATAAAAAGAGAAGTTACTACATTATGTAATTCACTATAAATCATGCGCTCAAATTAACAACAAAAAAGCAAAATTTATTGAGAAAGCTAAAGAAGTTGTATTCGCAGTCATTTTTTAAAGCAACAAAGCGAAAGCGGCATAGGAGGCAGCGAGCAAGTTAGTAGCGACGACCTAATCAAAAAAATCTGAGTTTTAATCGCCAGAAACAAACCATGCTTATTCTTTAATAAAATCTATTACCCAAACGCTAAAAATATGCGCAAAATCAGCCAAAAATTGACAAATACTCACATAAAATTCTCGATTAAAAAAATTATGCTATAATGAAATATCTAAAATTAGCCATTTTGCCAAATTTTATAAATTCTGGCGGTGGGGCTAATTTTTAAAATATCAACGTCATTTTCTTATGAGATATGCGCATATATCATTTTATTTTGAGTTTATACTAGCTTTCGCTCTTAAGTAAAAAAGAGCATAATACTTACAATTATTATAGTAACAAAGGCCCATCCCAAACAACTGATCAAAGCTTTTTTCTTATTATCGGAGAAAATTAAAACCTTAATTGTCTGTACCACCGTAATAAGGCCAATAGCTGCTACATAATATTTCCTAATTATCGAAGTCAAAATGTTAATAAAAGTACCAACAAATAACTCAGCAACATGCTCATTAGAGGCGAGTGTGGTTTCTGGAAAAATTAAGCAAATACTACTCAAAGTAATCGCTAGTTTAAGCACCTTAAACACATTATTTTTAACTTGTATATAGTTCAGATTATTTAAAAACTTATTGTTAATCCGATTAGTTATTGTTTCCTTTTTAAAAAATTTTTTACTCATATTACCTCTTGAGTTTTAGTTAAATGTTAGAAATAGGATTTACATTAATTATAGTAATGTAGATCTATTTTCATATATTCAGTTTGATTTAATGAGGTATATAGCCCCTTCTTTGCTTATGCAACTTTATTGGACTTATTTTTTTAAGGTCAATATTCTTATCATTATAGCCCTATTTTGTTTTTATACTATTTTGCTTTATTGACAAGATTAAATAAGCCATAGATTAAATACCATTCATTAATATCTACTAAATGACATTATATTATATTATTGCGTATCTGGCAATACGGATAAAAGTCTATTTTAGAGTAATATTTGTTAACTTATAGGTCTAATATATTAATGACTGGTAATTATATTTATAGTCAATAACTATTAGAGGTCCCTGATGCTCAAGTCTTGCTTCGATCACGCCTTTAGTATATATAGTATTCGCTAATATGCGCTCTTGCTGAGCACCTTAAATACTAATTGACTATATAATTAGGTTTGAACCCTAAATAGTTATTGGCTAAGGTATTGTTAACAATACCCTAGTATTTATAGTAAAGTACTATATTGTCCTTTTCTTCATTTGGCATGACATTAAAAGAATTTGGACGCAGGGCTTTTTTAAGAGGCCAGACATTAAGCGAAGCGCGGCAAGGTGGCTAATTTTTAAAATTATTAAGCGCCTAAGAAAGTTAACTATTGCATCCTCCACTTAATCCTTGAGTTAGCTCTGGCATTGAATCATTATTTACACTCAATGGCTCTGGCATTGAGTCATCATCTGAGCTTAGCAAATCAGGCATTGAATCTTCAGATGAGCTCATTTTCTGATAATATAATTCAGTAGCATCATAAGTTGCAAAGCTAAGGCTTCCATTAGATTGATTCGCAAAGTTACTTTTATCATTACTAGAAATAGCCATTATTGATTCAATCCCACTAACCAACTCTGCTACAATTTCGTTACTATTCCCTTCATCAAAGCTTACTAACTCGGTTGTTGATTCACTAGTGACTTCTTCAACTCCGCTAATCAACTCTGCTGTAGTTTCGCCGCCCTCTTCTGCGTCAAAATTTGCTAATTCTGTAATTGATTCACTAGTGGCTAACTCAATTCCACTAACTAATTCTATTTCGCTTTCGCCGCTGCCTTCTTCATTAAAGCTTACTAACTCAATTGTTGATTCACTAGTGGCTAACTCAACTCCGCTAACCAATTCTATTTCGCTTTCGCCGCTGCCTTCTTCATTAAAGCTTACTAACTCGGTTGTTGATTCACTAGTGGCTAACTCAACTCCGCTAACCAATTCTATTTCGCTTTCGCCGCTGCCTTCTTCATTAAAGCTTACTAACTCGGTTGATGATTCACTAATATCCGTTTCTTCATCACTATTATAAATGGCAGGATTTATATCTTCATCATAATAGAGCTTTGCTACATATTTTTTAGTTTCATTAGTCACTTCATGACATTTAATTTCTACATTTAAATTTATCAAAGAAATATATTTTTTAGCATCTGTTTGATTAAAAATTACTAATATATTGTTATCGTTTTCATAAATTTCATTTGCATATAATTTATATTTAGGCTCATCATCAACCGAAAGATCATAAAGTAATACATTATTATCATTATCAGTTACAACTATATTGCCAGATTTTTTGAATCTATCAATAAATTTTGCAGCTTGTTGATATGAAAATTCAGCAAGCGTTTTATAAGGCAAAGCAAAAAAAGTTTTAGTATCATCTTCTCCCATGCACGCTTTTATTAATATATGATCTCTATGCTTAAGATATGGCTCGAAAATATATAACTCATCATTCACCAACCATTTTTGATTATCTTGATTGAAACATGATTTAAGATCTTGCATTTTACTTTTAAAATCACTAGTAAAACTATATATTTGCTTAAGCAATGCTGATGAATCTAGCTTTGGATTAATAATTTTAGCTAAAAACGGATCATGAATTTTAGTTTTAAAAAACTCATTATAATCTGCGTTCTTTTTCATGAACTCACATAATTTTTGAAAATTTTGTTTATCTTCTGATTTTAATTTTAAATCTGCATATAAATATATCAATTCATAGAGCATTTTAATTGCATAGCAATTTTTATCAAATAATTCGAGTGGTATTCCACAAAAATAATCAATGAATTTGAAAAGCTCTAATTCAAAATTTCCTAAATTACCCAAAGCATATTGATATATAGTTTTCACAAAAGCTAACGGCATATAGCCTGAATCTTCAAGCTCAGAAAATATTTCAAATATAGCATTAAACTCCTGAGCATTTTTGTCAATTTTATAATTTGTAGCATTGACAAATATATCAGAGGTAAAGTTAAGTACCTTGAGTATAACTATTTGTTTTTTATTAAAATTACTATCTATGTAATTATTATAATCTTCCTTTTTAAAAACTTCATTTTTAAATAAACTCGTTGTTTTAAAGATTATATTTTTTGAGCCTCTTTCAACAAATTTTATAATAAACTCGATACTTATATAGCTTTTTAAATGTGAAATATCCGCTTGATCTTCAAAATCAAAATACTTATATTTCAAGCGAAATTTATCAACTATATATTCAATTTTGCTATCATTATACCATATTGAATATAAGTTTTGAATATTGTCTAAATTGGTAAATTTAAGCTTTTTATTAACAAGGCCAATTTTAGTGAAATTAACAAATAAATTGTGCGCATAATATATATTACAATTATAATATTCATAATTAAACCTTTCAAAAAGATATTGGGCGAATAAATCATTAATCTCACTCAAAAAAATATCTTGACTATGGTCATTAAACTGCTCAGGCTTAAGAAATAAAGCATTGTTAGCTTCAAAAAGTTTATCATCTAATTTAGCAACATGCAAATAAACAGATATATGAGATAATATATTATAAAAATAAGCACTTATTTTATTACCAGCAAAAATATCCGCTACTAAAACTTTAGTTTTTAAATCTTTAGATATTAGATCCGTGAGTTGGGTTACCTTTGAATTCATATTCTCGTATGTAAGGCTATCGCGATTGCTTATGATATCAGCCAAAATCTCGAAAAAATTTGTATATATTTGCCAATTTTTGCTGAGCTCTTGATTTAAATTAATTTTTGTTTGATGCTCAGATTTTGGATATTTAAATTCTACGTCTTTAACAAATTTTTTTAATATTTCTGCTATATAATTATTATCTTTTGTAAGTAAATTGCCAGCTATTTTAGAAGCAATCGTTTTAAACCGCTCAGATTTTTCAAGGCTATAGTCAATCAGAAGCTTAACCTCTTTCTTTAAATGATTCGGATTATCAGGCTTGTGGTCACACGGAAAGATAGTGCGGTTTATATTCACATAAAAATTGACGAAATTCTCAAATAATTTAGTATTATCACTTACAAATAGACTAAAAATTATAGCTGCAGCAAAGTCATCATCTTTCTTGAGCAAAACCATGATTTTATGAATAAAATTTGAATCATACTTGAGCTCTTCTGTAGAGTTAATTTTATTTTTAGAATCTTTATTAAACAAATTTATTATCTGCTCAGTCTTTGAAATATTATTATGTGCTGTATTATTGGGTTTTTTGTTTTTTTTCTTTGCTTTACTCGCTTTACTCTTAGGTGCCATATATTTATATTTAAAAAATTGTAGTTTATTTATTTCCAAAGTAAAATAAACATCACTAAAATTTTTGTCAATGAAATGCTTTAATAAAATAATAATTACCGGGCATTAAAAGATAAATATATCAATTAATTATTGTTAGCAGTTAAGTAAAATAATATTTAAAATATAAATACTTTAAATAAATCACCCATCTGATCTTTATTAATCAATCTATCCACTTGATTTTGCAAAACTTTTTTAAGTGCATAAGATTTATTTTTTTGTAAATTCTGTAGGCGAAGTTCAATACCATATTTAATTAAAAATTCATTTTGTGTAATCACAAACCCATCATTAATGCCCTCAGATTTTGCCGCCTCCATAAGCCTAAAAAAATTGACATGTGCCGTTAGATCCGCTTCTCCAAGAGACTCAAGCACCGGATGATATTTATGTGACTTAACCGCTTGCAAAGTTGGATTATATTGCGTTGCCTCGCGCGATAAACTGTCAATATTGTAGCCATAATCTATAGCTAAAAAATGCCCTGTATTTTTTTTAATATGCTGACTTAAAAATCTTACAATTTGCTCAGAAGCAACAGACTCCTCAACAACAGAACCATCAACAGCTCTTTTATATTCGCTCTTCAAATATTTCTGCAAAATTTCAGTAATTTGAACCTTACCATATTTAACCATTCCTTCAAGTGGCTCAACCGTCAGCACTTGCTGCTGCCATCTATCTTTAATTTTTAGATATTGGTCAATTGGGAGCGCATCAAAAAATTCATTTGATACCACAATTATTGGCTTATCCTCTATATGTTCAAGATTAGTTAGCCACGAGACTTTATCAGCATAGGGTTTTAATTTTTGCTTTTGCTTATTGACGAAATGCTTATTCACCTCAAATAAATTTATATTTATACATTCAATTATTTGTGGCACCAATTTAAGTGTTTTTAATATATCTCTCATAAGCGTACCTTGCCCAGGCCCAAGTTCTAACAATATGAAATCTTTAGGACTGCCAAGATTTTGCCATGATTCAATAACCCATAGCCCTATTATCTCACCAAATAATTGGGAAATTTCGGGGGAAGTGATAAAATCACCTTCATACCCAATATGCTGTAATTTGCGATAATATGAAGCAGTATCATTCACTAAAACCTCATTCATCATATCTGATATAGTAATATAACCTTGATTTTTAATAATATGTCTGATGTTTGAGTCGATAGCCACTGAAATTTTTTTAAAAGTTTAAGTATTTAATAGCAATTTTAGTTCCAAGTTTTGCGATAGCAGTAAATAATCATAAAACCCGCAATAAACATTGGTATACATAAAATTTGTCCTTGAGTAAAGTAGTTCATTAAATAACCAATCTGATAATCTGGCTCTCTAAAAAATTCTATTACAAACCGGAAGATAGCATAGAGCATGATGAAAAAAGCTGAAGTTAAACCTCTAAATTTCAATATATTTTTACGGTAAACTAAAAATTGTAAAATTATGAATAATAATAGCCCTTCAAAAAAGGCTTGATATAGCTGACTTGGATGACGAACGAGCCCATCACTATGCGGAAAAATCATCCCCCATGGCGCATTTGTTACTCTTCCATAAAGCTCTGCATTAATGAAATTAGCAACCCTTCCAAGCATTATGCCAAAAGGCGCAACAGATGCGAGTATGTCAAGAAAGCTAAAGAAACTTACCTTGCGATTTTTAGTGTAAATATAAGTTGAAATTAAAGCTCCAACTAAGCCTCCATGAAAAGACATTCCGCCTTCATAAGTTTTTAAAATAGCTAGCGGATCTGCATAGAACTTACTCGGATCATAAAAAAACACATAAAATAAGCGCCCTCCTATAATTATTCCGATGATAAAATAGCTGATATAATCATCAAAAATATTTTCATTCATATTAATTGATTTATTTATGACAATCCTTTTTGCCATATATGCACCAGCAAGAATGCCAATTACATAGGAAAGAGAATACCATGAAATAGCGAGTCCTCCGCCAATCTCATATATGATGGGATCTATAATGGGATAATTTATCATTAGTTTTTATTATATTAATATTAACAACTTTAAATTTACATTAAAAAATATTGAATTACCACAGTTAATTAGTATTTAATCTCACTTATCAAAGCTAGACACAAGAGACTAAGCACAAATATTATATACTATAGTCAACAATCTTAGAGGTTTGAAAGCGCCAACTAGCTTCGCAAGAGCTTTAGTATAATAGTCAAAACATTTAAGTTTGAGGTTGTCAGCTAGCTTCGCGAGAGCTTTAGTATTATACTATTCGCTCATGTTCACTCCTACTCAAACATCAATCTAATTAACTATAGTCAACAATCATTCAGGGGCTCTAAGCCGCGCTAGCTTTGCTGCGCACTCGAATTATATAATATTCGCTCGATTAATGCTGACGGAGGACCATAAATGCTAATTAAATACATAGATCTATTTATAATTATTGTGCTTTACCTAAAGTCATAATAATTTGCTTTCCTTCCATTTTAGCTTCATGATCAAGCTTGGCCGTATCTCCAAGCTGCTCTAAAATTCTTTCAAAGATCATAAAACCTTTATCTTTATGCACTATCTCACGGCCTTTGAACCATAGGCTAACCTTAACTTTATCGCCAGCCTCAATAAACTTTTTAATTTTATTTACTTTGACTTCAAAATCTCCAGGGCCAATATTCACCTTAAATTTCATTTCTTTAAGATCAATTTTAGTTTGCTTCTTTTTTGATTCTTGAAGCTTTTTCTTTGACTCATACTTGAATTTATTAAAATCCATGAGCTTACAAACCGGTGGTTTTGCATCAGGTGAAACTTCAACAAGGTCAAGACCTAAGCTATGCGCTTTTCTTAAAGCTTGATCTATAGGTAATACCCCTAACATCTCACCTTCTTCAGTAACAACACGCACATTTGCTGATTTAATTTCTTTATTTACATTTGGTAATTTACTTTTCGTCACAAATTTATTATAACTCCTTTAATTGTTAACTTTTATTACTTTAATTATACTTTATAAATTGAATTATTTTAAGAATTTATTATTTTCTTCTTTAATCATATTAATCAATTCATCAATTTTAACACTTTCACTATCATCAGAACCTAATTTTCTGATAGCTAAAGTCCCTTCTTTAACCTCATCCTTACCTATAACTGCTATTATTGGCATTTTTAGATGCGAAAATTGGCGAACTTTATATCCTATTTTATCGCTTGATAAGTTTGCTTCTGCCCTAATTCCATTATCTAATAATGTTTGCAAAACTTCGCGTGCATAATCATCAACATCGTTAACGACGCTAGCAATTGCCACCTGCGTTGGAGCAAGCCATAAAGGAAATTTACCCGCGTAATTTTCAATTAAAATACCAATAAAACGTTCAAATGAACCAAAAATAGCTCTATGCAGCATAACTGGAGGCTTTTTTTCACCACCGGGTGCTATATATTCAGCTCCCAAGCGACTTGGAAGTACAAAATCAACTTGAATTGTACCGCATTGCCATTGCCTGCCAATCGCATCCGTTAAAGTGAATTCAAGCTTTGGTCCATAAAAAGCACCCTCACCTGGATTCAAAACATAATCAAGCCCAATCTCTTCAACGGCAAGCTTTAATGCATTTTCAGCTTTATCCCATACTTCATCGCTTCCTGCTCTAACTTCCGGACGATCTGAAAATTTTATTGAATAGCTCTCAAAGCCAAAATCTTTATAAACTTTGCCAACTAATTGACAAAATTCTTTTGTTTGACTAGTAATTTGATCCTCAGTACAAAAAATATGTCCATCATCTTGCACTAAATTTCGTACGCGCATTAGTCCGTGCAGAGCACCCGACGCCTCATTACGAAAACATGATCCAAATTCTGACATTTTCAAAGGTAAATCCCTATAGCTTTTAGTGCCTTGTTTGAAAATTTGAATATGACCAGGGCAACTCATTGGCTTTAAAGCATGAATTTTCTCTTCAGTTTCAAGCGCAAACATATCATCACGAAATTTTTCCCAGTGCCCAGAAGCTTCCCAAAGCTTTTTGTCAAGCATTATCGGAGTATTCACCTCCCCGTAAGAGACTTTATGCAATTTACTTCTTATATAATTTTGCATAACTTTGTAGATAGACCAACCGTTTTTATGCCAAAAAACCATGCCTTGCGCTTCTTCTTGCAGGTGAAATAAATCCAGTTCTTTAGCTAGCTTCCGGTGATCACGCTTTTTTGCTTCCTCTATCATATGCAAATATGAGTCAAGCTGCTCTTTACTTCCCCAAGCAGTGCCATAAACCCGTTGCAACATCTCATTATTGCTATCGCCACGCCAGTAAGCCCCAGCAAGCTTAGTCAGCTTAAAATGCTTAATTTTGCTGGTCGATGGCGCATGTGGACCACGGCATAAATCTATAAAATCACCTTGCCTATATATGGTTATGTCCTCGCCTTCAGGTAAGGAAGATATAATTTCAGCTTTATATTTTTCATTGATATTTTCAAAATATTTTATAGCTTCATTCCTATCCCAAACTTCTCTCTCGAATTTAATATTGCGCTTAACAATTTCATGCATTTTAGCTTCGATTTTATCAACATCCTCTTGAGTAAAGGGCTCTGAGCAGGCAAAATCATAGTAAAAACCATTGTCAATTGCAGGGCCAATAGTGACCTGTATGTCTGGGAAGATTTCTTTAGCCGCCATCGCAAGAATATGTGCCGCATCATGGCGGATGATTTCCAAAGTTTCTTCAGCAGACGCAGTTAAAAGTTCAATCGAAGCATCATTGTCAATCGGCCTATTTAAGTCCCATAAATCACCATTAACTTTAATGACATAAGAATCCTTAGCAAGCGAACTTGATATAGATTTGGCAATATCAAAGCCAGATACACCTCTAACAAATTTTTTTACAGAACCATCTGGATAAGAAATATTTATTTGATCATTCATCTTTTAAAATTTTATTTTTTTCTAAATTTCAATTATTATAGTTAAATTGATAAGTTCAAGCAATGTATTTTATTATAAAATCGCATTATTAAGGTATAAATACTCTAAACTATACTATAAGTTAATAATTTTTGCACCTAAATGAGCTATAAGTCAGTAACTATTCGAGGTGTATAGGCCCGCTGCACTAGCTTTGCAGCTTATGGCAGCTAGCATAAATCACTCGCTCTATTACCGCTTGCGAGAGTGACCTTAAATACCAATTGACTTAAAAATATAGTCAACAATCACTCTAGCTCCCAAGGGGCACCAGTTTGCTTCGCGTGAGCATATTTCTAAAATTATTTAGCATTATCTTCATCTGCCTTATCATCTTTTTCTTTATTTTTCTTAGAGTTTTTCTTGCCCGGAAATTTAGGGTCATCTTTTGCGTTCATATCATTCCCTAGTAGCAAGTTTTTAATTTGCTTGCCAGACAAGGTTTCAAATTCCATCAATGCTTTAGCCAATTTCTCAAGTTGTGCTTTATTTTTAATCAAGGTGGCTTTAGCGAACTGATAGCCCTCATCAATTAAACGACGTATTTCTTGATCAATTATTTCAGCAGTTGATTCTGAATATCCTTTTGAATGTTCGCCAACATACATATCAGCAGATTCTCCATGATAGACATTACCTAATTTTTCACTTTGCCCAAATTCCTTAATCATTGCCGATGCATAATGCGTGGCTCCCTTAATATCACTTGCCGCTCCGGATGTGACTTGCTTTGGACCATATATAATCTCTTCAGCAGCTTTTCCAGCCATAAATATTGCAATTTGCGACTCATATTGCTCAACAGTTTTAGAAACTGAATCATTTTCCGGTAAAGACTGAACCATGCCAAGGGCTCTACCGCGAGGCAAAATTGTAGCCTTATGAATGGGATCACTTGACGGAGCATAAAGGCTTACAAGCGCATGCCCAGCTTCATGATATGCCGTGCGCTCTTTCTCAAGGCCTGTCATAGCAAGAGATTTCCACTCAGGACCCATCAATACCTTATCCCTAGCATGCTCAAAATCATGCTGGTCAACAATTTTCTTACCTAGCCTTGCCGCCATTAAAGCTGCTTCATTAACTAAGTTTTGCAATTGCGCGCCCGTGAAACCTGGGGTCCCCCTTGCTACCACCTTCGGATCGACTTCATCTGAAAACTTAATTTTCTTCATATGAACCTTAAGGATCTCCTCGCGCCCTTTCATGGTTGGAGGTGAAACAGTAATTTGCCTATCAAAACGACCTGGTCTTAGTAATGCTTTATCTAAAACGTCAGGACGGTTAGTTGCCGCAACAATAATCACTCCCTCTTTCGAATCAAAGCCATCCATTTCTACAAGCATTTGGTTTAGTGTCTGCTCACGCTCATCATTACCTCCACCAAGGCCAATGCCCCTACTGCGGCCCATTGCATCAATTTCATCAATAAAAATAATACATGGCGCATTTGCTCTTCCTTGCTCGAACATATCTCTTACCCTGCTTGCGCCGATACCAACAAACATTTCAACAAATTCTGAGCCTGATATACTGAAAAATGGTACATTCGCTTCGCCCGCAATTGCTTTTGCTAGCAAAGTTTTGCCCGTTCCTGGAGGGCCAACAAGTAAGCATCCTTTTGGAATTTTACCACCTATGGCTTGAAATTTCCCAGGATTTCTTAAAAAATCGACTATCTCAGAAAGCTCTTCTTTAGCTTCATCAATTCCAGCAACATCACCAAAAGTAATTTTCTTACCCTTATCGTTCATGAGCTTAGCTTTAGACTTACCAAAACCCATACCCTTGCCGCCGCCTTGCATCTGACGCATGAAGAATACCCAAACCCCAATTAAAAGCAGCATTGGGAACCATGATACAAATATGCTAAATAATGCGTTCATTTTGGTGTCAAGTGGTGCTACTTCAAAGAAAACACCATTGCTCGATAATTTATCAATTAATCCCGGATAGTCAGTTGCGAGAGTTGAAAAGTTCATGCCATTTGATAATGTACCTTCAATATTTCTACCCTGAATTTTAACGGAACTGACTGCATGTTCATCAACTTTAGTCAAAAACTCTGAAAAAGATAATTTTTCTTTATTTTCTGCAAAAGATCCACCTTGCAATGTATTGAAGGTGATAACCATCATGATAAAAATTAAAATCCATATAATGATTTGTTTATTTTGGTTTTTCATTAAATTTCCTGCTTAAATTTATTTTTTTAATAATGTATGAATCTCGAAATATATTTTGGTGAAAATATTAACTTAATATTTGAGATATCATAATGCAATATACCCGGAAGAGCTAGTATTTTTTTGTCCCTTTTAATAATAGGTAATGAAAAGAGCACATATTTGTGATCAATCAGCCTATTTTTTTCTACGAATTGTTGATATTCATTAGTTAATTTTATTTCTTTCCAATCTTCTAAACTTAACCTAGATATGTTTATATTGCAATCACTAAGAGAGGTTGGAATCAAAATTTTAAATCTGTTATCCCATAAAATTTGTTGTGAGTTAATGGTTGATGTGCCTTCCTGAATCTTAGTGGCTTCCCTATAAAAAAAAGCATGCTCATTGTCTACAACAACCTTAACGCCCATAAGAGTGAAATGAATTAGGTTTCGCTCTAAAGAATTTAGCTTAATAACATCTCGAATGGCATCAAGAATGTTTTTTATATTCCTATATCTAGCGACTCCATCTCTACCTCCAATCATTGCAATAATATGCTCAAAAGTACGCACCAAAACCTCATATTCACTATTAAGATGCTCTTTAAATTTAAATTTAGCAAAGCCTAGCGGCGAAATTTCGAGATCCTCAGCCATTGCATCCTGCATTTTACGCGCTATTTCATGAGCCTTAATATCAATGGCTTCAATTTCCTTTAATATATCAAGTTTATAAGATTCATCAAAGCTTTTAAGATTAATCCTAAGGGCGTTTCTCTTGTATTTTTGATCATTATTACTGCTATCCTCAAACCATTTAATTGAATTATTTTTAGCGTAGTTAATAATATCTTGTTTAAAAATATTATGCATAGGCCTAAAAATACGGACATTATTATGGAAATATTCATTATTGCTCGCAAGTCCAAATATCCCAGCTTGGCGGTCTTTTTTAAGCAAATATGTCTCGATTTTATCATCCTGGTGATGCGCTGTTAATAGTGAATTAATATTATTTTTAACGCAATAATCGCTCATAATGTCATACCTAGCAAGCCTAGCTTTCCCTTGAAAATTAGATTTCACGCCCCTGCCATCCCAGTTTAAAGGAGCAAATTTAGCATTAAGTTTATCCGCTATCTCCCCTACATATTTCTGCTCCAATACTGACTGATCCCTCATATTGTGATTAACATTAATAAAATGAATTTCAATATTATTTTTTCGCGCAAACTCAGCCGCAATGATAGCTAGCACCACCGAATCAACACCGCCAGACACTGCAATTGCGATTTTTGGAGGCACATTAACACCAAAATGCTCTAGCATATTTTTTTCAAATATACTTTTTACTGACATATAAACTTAATAAATATAAATTAATTAAAAACTATAGGTAAAGGATTTTAAGCTCATCCTACACTTTAATTATATAAGTACTTAAATTATATAATTCAACCATTGGCAATTAAAATTTAAATAATAAATTACCCGTTAATTTATAATCCACTTCAAGTTCTTGTAAATGCCCAATATGGCTAATCATATCTTTCAAATCTAGTTTCATTGCCAGGTTTTTATAAAATGGTACAAGCTTAAAAAAAATAGTTGGTTGAATTTTTTTTATTTCAAGATCAATATTGCCGCCCTCTTTGGTTATATTTGCTAGATAATATAAGTTCATGTAAAATCTAAGCAATGCCCTAATGATTAGCACTGGGCTGGTATTATCTTCAATCAGCCTATCATATTCAATATAGAAGTTTTTTTTGTCTTTGCGCGCATGATATATGCATAATCTATTACTATCGCTATTCTTTTCAAGGCTAAGCGCTGAGTGAGCAAAATCTATAGTGATGCTTTGCTGGTCATGGCAGTAAAGAGCTAGCTTTTCAATTTCACTAATCGCATCGACTCTCGATCCATTAGAAAAAGTGCTTATATATTCTAGCGATTCATCATCAATGCTTATGCTATGGGTTTTTGCATATGATTTTAAATAGTTTTTTAGAGAATCTTTATCCTCATCATAACAAGCAATAACATAAGCAAATTTGCTATCTTCAAGATATTTCCTAAGACCACTATTCGATAGCGTGCTGGTATGATAAAAGCATATGATGTTAGGTATGGCTAAGGTATTTTCAAAAAAATCTTTAAATGAATTAACTATATTATTAGTAAAATCATCGACAATTATTATTTCCTTATCGCCAAAAAAGCTCTCTGACATCGCATAAGTCTTAACATCACCCTCCTTATCACTCTTCATTGATATATGCTTTTTGCGTAAGCTATATTTTTTAGCTATTTCATCAATAATAGATGATGATAAGCCAACATTCGTGCCATGAAATAATAAAACCAACCGTTTTTCGGTAAGGCGTGCTTCATCAAGGTTCTGAAAATTAGCTAAAGCTTTATGCAGCGAAAGTAAATTATTTGAGTAAAGCTTCATTACGATTTAGGAAAAATAAAATTAATCTATTATAGATTTCAGTTGCAACCGAGCTTGCAAGCTTTATTGAACTATCCTCATCCCTAACAGTGTTCACATAAGGCAAAGAAGAAATATTATAGGTAATATTTTTTCTAAAATTCTCTTGAAGTAAAACTTTACCACTTGATTTATCAGTTAAAATATAACTCACTTCAACAATGTTTCTTTGTCTTAAAATTTCAGCATCTTCAAGAAGTAGCGCATGATTTTTTCTTATGCTAAATCTAGTCTCAATGCTATATTTAATATTAAGAGGGTTGTTTTTCAAAAGCTTACTGAGTGAATCATAATATTCAGCAGCGATAATATCCTGCCCTTCCAAT
The DNA here is from genome assembly GCA_963762045.1 of uncultured Alphaproteobacteria bacterium. GTDB lineage: Bacteria > Pseudomonadota > Alphaproteobacteria > Rickettsiales > Rickettsiaceae > CAVXJA01. The sequence continues at coordinate 112,560 of CAVXJA010000008.1, forward strand.
ATTTCTATTTTGGAAAGTTCGCTACGCACGAAATCATTAGCTATGTAGTTTTTTTTATAAGAACAACTAGCTATGAATAAAGCTACAAAAGATAATAAAATGGCGTGCTTAAACATGTTTACCTTAAGTTTTGATCATGCTTAAAAATTCGTTTCTCTCTTGCATATTATCTTTAAAACTTCCTAAATATTTAGTGGTTTCTAATATAGCGGCACTTTTCATCACACCGCGACATTGCATGCAATTATGGCTAGCCTGCACTCGAACAGCAACGCCAAGAGGCTTAATATGCTTCATAAAAATTTCAGCAATCTGAGCAGTCATTTTCTCCTGAATTTGCAATCTTTTAGACACCGCATCAACAAGCCTTGCAATTTTACTAATACCAACAACATATCCGCTTGGCTTATAAGCAACATCCACGCTACCGTCAAAAGATAGCATATGATGCTCACACACTGACCTAAAACCGATATTTTTTAAGGTAATTATCTCTTCGTAAGAGCTAATGTCGTAAAATTTCTTACTTAAAATATCTTCGTAACTTAATTCATAACCAGCAAATATCTCTTTATAACTCTTAATGACCCTTTCAGGCGTATCTAGCAATCCTTCTCTAGTAACATCCTCCCCAATGAATTTGAGCAAGGTACGCACCGCTTCCTTAGCTTCCTCTTTAGAAGGCACTTCTTTTTTATTAAATGTAGCCCTTGAGGTATCATTCAACCCTGGATCTACATCAAGTTTTTCAACTGATTGCAAATTATTCTGCTTGAAGTTTGTTATGCTCATAATATTCTTAGTAATTCATTACTGCTTTTTTTCAAAGTGTTTTTTACCACAAATGTAAACAAAAAGCAACCCACCAATTATTGCGAGCAAACCTCCAAGGCCTACAAGCCCCATATAAATATATGCATTTTTTGCAATTTCTACACCTGGCGACTTCCTAAGCACTCCATAGCCGCCAGCCGCAGCTAAGCCTGATATATGCAGAGTTTGCCCTATTAGCAATATCATTATTTGTATTTTTGCTAGCCTTACATCTTTAATACTGCTACTGGAGGAATTTTCGAAATAAATCATATAGATAATGCACATAAAAATAAGCGAGACTCCAATGATTGAACCGTGATAATGCGCTGGAATTGTTACATCTATACCTGAAATATTCACCCCAATCATGCCGCCATAGCCAAAAAGAAATAATCCTCCGTAGAAAACAATCTCGTAGAATCTTAACTTATATTTATGCAAACTAACAATCTTGTTACCTGCAATATTGCTCTGCTGATCCACTTTACTTGCATTATTATCAAGATATTTCAAGCAATATATTTCATAAATTATCAATCCTTGTGCGATTGTTGGCGCAATTCCAGCCAGATATATCATGTGATATGTGAAAAAATATTTAAAAACATCCTCTGATATATAATAGTTATAATGGCCAAGTAAAATTAATGCGCAAAATACACTATTAATATATAAGCATATTATATAAACACTATTGATTTTAGTTGATCTTACTGATGAGAGCTGCCCGCTTAAATAATATATATATGATTTAATATATATAAGGCTAATTATGAAGCCTTGAGTATATAAAAACTGCATAGCATGCCCCATGCTCCAGTAAAGCAATTCATAATAAAGATCAATATTTATAGTCACTACATTTGTAAAAGCATCAAGTTGTTTAAAGGATATTACAAAGCAAATGGCTATTATTTGGATAATGAAAAAAAAGCTCAAACGATATGCTCTATGCAATATAGCAAAGGGATATGATTTTGGTAAATTATCATTATTTTTGAATATCATAGCGACTTCTTCAATGAATATCAGCCAAGAATTAGCATAAATAGTTACTAAAAATAAGCTTAAAGCAATGATAAAAAAAATATTATCAAGCATTGGGACGTAATTATTCATAACTGGCCCGTTCTCGCTTTGGAATAAAGGGCTCAGCGCCATCAATAACATGGAAAAAATCCCAGCATATTCTAGCATTTTTACGTATAAAGTTCTTTTAGAATTAAAGCTCGCGATCAAAGTTAAGCATGATAAAAGCCAAACAAGCACTGAAAGATTAACATGTATGATTAAGGCTGTTTTGAATATTGATTTTGATTCGAATAAATCACTAATCCCTGGCGTTCTAAGCAAAACTAATATTATTGAATAAATACCAGCAAAGGCCAGCGCGCAGATTGAATTCAATAACCATAGATTATTAGAAAAATTTTTATTTTGAAAAAAATCTCTATATTGATTAATGTTTGTATGAGGCATATAAAATATTATTACGTAAGTTTGAAATTATAGTAATTTACTATATAGTAACTTATTTCATAATACGATTTTTTAATATATTCTCAACCTCTTTTATGTCAGCTTCTTTTTTTAGCAAGAAATAATTGCCATAAATTTTAATTGGCAAGCTTGTTTGCGTGAAATTAGAGGAAAATCGATCAGGGCTTATATTGGCTGCAATTTGAAAGGAAAATAGCGAATTGGCTGAAAATTCATTATCATATAAATTAAATACAGAATTCATCAAGCCCGCAGTATATTTTGTCTTAAAGCCTAAATTTTTAAAGTTCAATATGCCTTTGTTAAGCTCAATATGCCCTTTAACTTCTTTCACCTCAGTTTGCCCTTTGAGCAAGGCTGCGTCAAGATCATTTTTAAAATCAGCTATTTTATAGCCCGTAGTACTCAGCACGGGCACAAGGTCATCAATAGAGAAATTATTGATTTGCACCCCTTTAGCTATCATTTCAGATTTAGTATAAAGATTATAGAATTGTTTGTTAATATCATCACCACCAGTTGACCACATGCCGCTTAAACTAACACCGCCCTTAGGGCTTAAATAACCATTAGGTATTATATGCGTAATATCTTCAAGATTTAGAGAAGTGATAGCATAAACAAAATTATAGGTTAATGGCTCAAGAAGGATAGAACCAGATGATTTATACTCTCCGCCCAATAAGTTTGCATCTAAACTTGATATATCTAGCAAATTATCCTGCGCAATTGACTTCAATCTAACCTTGCTTAATGGGCCAAATGGGGTTTCAATACGGTCAATATTTGCATTTAGAGTAAGGTCAATTTTTTTAAGCAAACTATCTTTATTGATAATTTTAGATAATTCAATTAATTTGCTCGGAGTCAGATAATCTAGCTTAAAATTCCCTCCACGCAAACTCAAAGCAATTTCAGGCTTAAAATTATTATATTTAGCATCAAACGCAAAATCTATATAATATTTACCATCAGTTACATAAAAGTTTTTTATGTGAAACTCATTTTTACTAAACATTAGGTTAGCAATTAAATCATTATATTTCTTATCATTAAATTTAAATGAATCTATGACTATACCTATATTATAATCGCTGTTGATTTTTCTGATTAGCCCAATTGAATCTAAAAAAGAAATATATTTACTGCTCAAATTAGCAATAAAATCTTTTAAGTCATTAACTTTCTTAGCATAATAAAAGTTTTCATCATCAAAATTTATAGTGGAAAATCTAATATTAGCATTCACTCTTGGTGTATTACCGATAAATTTGGTTGATAAATTCCCGGTTACATTAGCCTTATTTGTAATTAAGGTGGCTTTATCTAATGATAAATTTACAGGTGTGAGACTTATTTTAGAAACAAACTTAAATGAATTATCATGACTTGCGCTAATTTTGCTAGAATCAGGATTGTCAATATCAAAAAATAATCCTAATATATCGTTTAAATTATCATGAGCTAGATCAACTTGGCCATCAAATAAGCTCCTAAAATTATTATGAGTAGATTTGCCTTTTATAGAAACATAACCATGCTTATTTATTTTAGCTGCCATGGCATCAATTATAAAACTCTTATCATTATAATTTGCTTTAAATTCAAATTTATTAAGATTGATTTTATCATTTAAAATCATGCTATCCATGTTAATATTTACTATCCCATTATCAGACTTGTATATGTCATCATCTAAATATGTGAATTTCCTTATTTGCCCATCACTAACTACTTTTTTATAATTTTCTGCTAATTGATAATAATTAATTTTGGCTATATCCATTTTAGTTTCAAGCTTGCGGTTAAGCTTGAAGTAATTAACTTCTCCGCTAATATCAATCAAATCCGAAAAAATCTTTAATTCATTTAATGATAAAGTATTATCATCAGCAATTATCTTAGATTGAATAGTAACTTCATCTTTAATGTCAAAAATATTATTTATAGGTAGTTTTTTATTGAAATACATTTTCATTATATCAAAAAAGCTATCAGTCTTAAGATCAATATTTCCATTCTTAATATGATGATTCTGATCATAATTTAAGCTAACCGCCCCATTAATATTTTTGCCAGCGAAAGTTAGCTTAATATTCTTTTCATCGCTAAAATTATAGTCAATGAGCATAGTTGCAAGGTTGCCAAGGTCAGCCTTAGCTTTGATTTTATCTTTAGCAAGTTTTATATTGACATTGTCAAGGTTAAAAATTGGCTTAGCATGTAAATTTTCATTATTATTTTCACTATAAAATTTCAGAACTTTACCATTAATTGAACTAGCGAAGGGTTTTAAGTTATCTTCATCATCTTTAAAAATATCTAGCAATTTTTCAATTATATTCGTGCGTATTGATTGATTATTAACAACCGAAATTTCTTCAGCCTCAATATATTTCACCACCGCCTTCATTCTTAAAAAATCCATGTAGGATAGTATTATATGGGTGTTTTTAAGAGATAAATGCTCGCTAACGTATATATTGTCAATCACTATGCGTGGTGAAGGATAATAATAGATCTTATAATCTGGCAATTTCTTCTTTGAAGATTCAATATTATTGCCTGGAATATTTTCGTCAGCAACCGCTTGATTAACGCTTTTATAAAGATTAGATTCATTTAGTTTGAAATCTTCAAATAAATCGCTATAATCAATAAAATTTATGACTGAAAAAATATAAATCCCAGTTAGCATTAAGCTAATGAATAATATTTTAAAAAATTTCATCATAATTATATATTTAATATTTATACTTTATTTAAAGTATATAACAATAATAACTAAAAATCATATTTTTATGGATAGTAAGAGCCTTAATGGAGAAAATTTAATTTTAATTGGTGCTATCACATCAGCTCATGGCATTAAAGGACAGGTCTTAGCGAAGCTTTTTAATCAATATCCTCTTGAAATAACTAATATGAATATAGTTAACAACGATGGTGAGGTACTAAAAATTACTAATGTAAAAAAGCATATTAGCAAAGATCTATATGTGCTTACAATTAAAAAAGTTAATAATAGATCACTAGCTGAGCAATTAGCTAAAAATCTGTTATATTGCAAGGCGAGTGAACTTGAATCTTTGCAAGATGATGAATTTTACTATGAAGATCTTCGCGAAAAATGTGTTAGATATAATGATCAGGAAGTTGGCAAAGTGATCGCCATGCACGACTTTGGAGCTGGTGATATTATTGAAATTGAGTGCAATTTAAGCTTAATTGATGGCGCATTCTCTAATTCAAAAAGCAACCCTATTAGAAAAATAATGATTCCATTTAGCGAAAAATATGTACCATTAATCACAAAGGATTATATCACTATATCAGACGCTATAATAGATTTTGTATAAATTAATATTAATGAGTAAAAACATGAAATATGATAAAAATAATATATTTGCTAAAATCATTTCAGGCGAATTGCCTACTAAGAGAATATATGAGGATGACTATCTTATAGCTATCAATGATATTAATCCAGTTGCGCCCGTACATATTCTGGTGATCAGTAAAAATGAATATGTCGACTTTAAAGATTTTATTGCAAAAGCCTCTAATATTGAAATTACTAATTATTATAATAAAATCAGCGAGATAGCCAAAAAAAATGGGCTTGAGGGCTATAGAGTTATAACTAATATTGGAAAGAAAGGTGGACAAACTGTATTTCACTTCCATACTCATATTATAGGCGGAATGGATTTGAGTGAAAGCTCTATATTAGACTAAAATTATTTTAACAAAAATTACTACATTTATATGAAAAAATTTAATATTGCTGTTATTGGCGCTACAGGAAATGTTGGCAAAATGATTCTGCATTATCTTTCAGAAAGAGATTTCCCAATTAATAATATTGACGCATATGCCTCTACAAATTCATCTGGAAACATGGTGGATTATGGGCATGATAAAACTTTGCGAGTAAAAGACGCAAGCAATATAGATTATACCAAATATAACATCGCTTTTTTTGCCGCTGGCTCAGATTATTCAAAGAAATATGCTGAAAAAGCCTCTTTGAGTGGATGTATTGTTATTGATAAATCATCTTATTTTAGACTAAATGAGCAAATCCCTTTAATAGTACCTGAAGTGAATCAAGCTTTATTAAAAAAATACAAGGATTCCGGTGAGGGCTGCATTATTGCTAATCCTAATTGCTGCACTATACCTCTCACTGCTGCCTTGAAGCCCCTTGATAATGTATCTAAAATTAAAAGAATTGTCGTCTCGACTTATCAATCAGTTTCTGGAGCAGGTAAAGCTGCTATGGATGAACTTTACTCTCAGACAAAAGCTAAATATGTATTTGAGCATCTTAAGCCTGAGGTTTTTCAGCAACAAATTGCTTTTAATCTTTTCCCACATATAGGTGATTTTAGAGAAGATGGCTCGACTGAGGAAGAATATAAAATAGCAGAAGAGTTCAAAAAAATAATGGATCGCAATATCCCCTCTTCTGTAACTTGCGTGCGCGTACCTGTTTTTGTTTCTCACGCTATGTCAGTTAATGTTAGCTTTGAGCAACCTATCAGCGCAGAAGATGCTTATGAAATTTTATCTGAATCAGATGGATTGCTCACATATAATAATGAAAGTCATCATAAATACGCAACGCCTGTAGATGTTACTGAAAATGATGAAATTTATGTGTCAAGAATTAGAGAAGATCATTCGCAAGAAAATACTTTGAATTTATGGATCGTTGCTGATAATTTAAGGAAAGGCGCGGCTCTTAACGCCGTACAAATTGCAGAGCTGTTAATTTAGCCTTAATAAAGATTTTATGTCAAAAAAGCCAAAAATTAGTAAAAAGCAAGTTTCAAGTTTACTCGGACTTTTCATAAACGGTAAAGCTAATATTAAAGCTATAGTCACTGCACTTTTCATTGGTGCAAGTGCCGCCATGTTTTACGAAGAATTTTATGGCATAGGAACATGGCATAAATTCAATTCACCGCCAGGAAAAATTAGCTTATGTTTTACACCTCCATCTGGATGCGGCAGCCTTATTGCGCAGGAAATTGTGAAGGCAAATAAAAGCATTTACGTTCAAGCTTATGGCCTTACGCATAATGCAATTATCAATCAGTTAAAAAGCGCAGCTAACCGCGGAGTTAGCGTGAATGTTATTTTAGATGAAGGCAATTTGAGCGATAATGAAGCAATTTACCATGAGCTTAAAGCTTCCAAAATTAAAGTATACCGCGATCATATGCCAGGAATTGCGCATAATAAAGTAATGATAATTGATAAGCATATTGTAATTACTGGCTCATTTAATTTTACTACCGGAGCAGATAAACGAAATGCAGAGAATGTTATTTTTGTTGACGATCCAAATATAGCCGCTATGTACTTACTTAACTGGAAATCTCGACAACATAATTCATTCTAACTTGTATATATAGTTAATAACTATTTGAAGCTTGTAAGTGCACATTTCTTCACGATGGGTGCCATAAATAGTCCATCCGCCAAAATTGGTAAAAATGTTTAAAATAGCTATAGTCAATCAGGCTGACACCCAATGCCGGCTCTTAATATGTCATGAATATGTATTAACCCTATAAGTTTATTAGCATTATCAAGCACGGCAAGCGCGGTAATTGAAAGCCGATTCATAATCAATAGAGCATCTTTAGCAAGCTTTTCAGGCTCAATATATTCAGGTCGCGGAGTCATGATTTCCTTAGCGTTTTTTAAGTGCAATTGATTATCATTAACATGCCGCCTTAAGTCGCCATCAGTAATTATGCCAATTACTTCTCTTTCATTATTAATAACAAATGCACATCCAAAACTTTTTTGAGTCATGGTGATGATCACCTGGTTGAACATTGTTTTTTCACTTACAATTGGAAGTTTTTCCCCTTCATACATTAAATCTGAAACTTTGAGCAAATTCGCGCCGATCTTGCCGCCAGGATGAAATTGTCTATATTGCTCTTTGCTAAAACCGATAATGTCGTGCAATGTAACCGTAATGCTATCCCCAAGCGCAAGCATCATGATTGCCGAATCTATAGGAGAATTAATGTTTGATGCTTCTTTAACCTTAGGAAGTAACAATAAGAAATCTGCATTACGACCAAGTAGTGAGTCTGCGCGCATAGTCATGGCAGCTATTTTAATATTAAATTTTTTGCAATAATCTATAGTATCTCTAAGCTCAGCGGTCTCTCCTGAATTAGATAATATAATTGCTATATCTCCCCTTTGCAACATTCCAAGATCGCCATGGCTAGCCTCAGATGGATGCACAAAAAAAGCTGTAGTGCCTGTTGATGCAAGGCTAGCTGCAATTTTTTTTGCTATATGTCCGCTCTTACCAATGCCAACTAAAACTACCCTACCCTTAATTTTCAAAACATAATCAATGAATTTATCAAAATCAGCCGGAAAGTGATCTGCAAGACTAGTTAGCGAGCTAATTTCATGCTTTACAACTTTTCTTGCTATATTCGAATATTTCATAATTTTTTAAAATAATTTAGTTTGATTGTCATTATCGCGAGTTAGATAAGCCATGCCAACATGCTCAAAAGCGCTTTTAGTCAGCATTCGGCCGCGCGGAGTTCTTTGTAGCATGCCAATTTGGATAAGATATGGTTCAATCGCATCTTCAATAGCATCTCGTTGCTCTGAAAGCGCCGCTGCAATGGTTTCAACGCCAACAGGCCCGCCATTATAGTTTTCTGCTAAATATTTGATGTATCTTATATCATTACTATCTAAACCAGCTTTATCTACTTCAAGACTGTTAAGAGCAATATTTGCAACTTCCTTACTTATTAAATTATCTTGCCTCATATATGCAAAATCACGCACCCGCTTTAAAAGCCTTAACGCTATACGGGGTGTGCCCCTCGAACGCCCAGCAATTTCACCAAGCCCCGCAGCATCAAATTTGCAATCCAATTTACGAGCGGCATTTTCCACTATCTTACTTAAATCATCTTTTTCATAAAAGCTAAGCCTTAAAGGAATTCCAAAGCGATCTCTTAAAGGGTTTGATAATAAACCAAGCCTAGTGGTTGCTCCAATTAAAGTGAATTTAGGAAGCTCTATCCGAACAGATCTAGCAGCCGGTCCTTCGCCAATAATTATGTCTAAGGTATAATCCTCCATCGCAGAATATAGAATTTCTTCTACGTTGGTTGATAATCTATGAATCTCATCAATGAAAAGTACATCTTTTTCTTGCAAATTGGTTAAAATAGCCGCTAAATCCGCCGCTTTAGTCAAAGCGGGGCCTGACACGGGCTTAAAATTTACGCCAATTTCTTTTGCAATAATTTGTGATAATGAGGTTTTACCAAGCCCTGGAGGGCCGTAAAATAATGTGTGGTCAAGCGCTTCTTTGCGACCTCTTGCGGCATTTATGAAAATTAGTAGATTTGACTTAATATGATTTTGACCTATAAAGTCATTTAAATATTGCGGCCTTAAACTCGTTTCTTTATCTGATTCAAGCTTTTCTCCCGCTAAAATATCTTCATCATTCATTTGAGTCATTACTTATTCACTTATATATTGTACTATAAATCTAATTATTTTTAAGCGCCAGGGTAATTAAATTATTTAAATTACATTCTGGATCATCAGATAATATCTTTTGCACCCTATTTGTTGCATCATTTCTTGGAACTCCAAGCTGCATTAGAGCGCCTATAGCATCCTCAAAATTTTGGGCTCTGTCCATATTTCCACCAGCATTCATATTAGCATCATTCTTTAAGGGGCTCAAATCTTTTATATTGAAATTACTAGCTAGAACGCCGCTATCATCTTTTAACTCGGTAATAATTCTCTGAGCCAGCTTATTGCCAACCCCGCTAACCCGATTAAAAGCAGCAGTATCTTGCAATGTTAATGCTGTGACTACATCTTTTGGCGATAAAATTGATAATATACCAAGCGCCATGCGCGTGCCAACGCCTTTAACTTTCTGTAAATAATTAAACATTTTTTTCTCAGATTCATCAATAAACCCATAAAGATGAATATGATCTTCCCTAACATGAGTATCGATGAGTAGTGAAATATTTGAACCAGGTTGTATTTTTAAGATTGTGCTCCTAGAACATAAAACATCATATCCTACACCACCAACATCAAGAATTATGCGGTCTTCACCTATGAAATCTATTATGCCAGTTAATTTTCCTATCATATTTTATTTACAAGTTCATTATACTCATCTTTAAGCTGAGTAACACTCCAAATCCATGTTAATGCAACTAATACGAATAATATCATAATATACATCGAAATATCTTCAAAACTACTTGTCGGCATTATTATAAAGATCATCGATTGTAATAATGCACTTAACGACTTACCAAGCTTCACTCCCAGCAATTCAGCCGCAGCCTTACCCTTCGTCTTAAGCTCATCATCAAGCGGGACATAAGCCATTTCTTTAGTAGAGTCGAATAAGGTATATTTTGAACTTTTAGATAATATATTTTGCATAGCGCCAAGATTTATAGCGAGTAGTACTGGGTCAGTAATCATCATCAGACCGCTCATAAGAGCAGCCATATAGTCGAAATTTGATACTAGGAAGAATAAAAAACCACTAATAAAAACTACAACTGGGGTAATTATAGCGCCAGCATACCATCCAAAAAACCGCACAATATTTGAGCCAATAATCACCAAGCTTATGGTGAGCAAACCTGTATATCCAAGATAGCTCCCGACAAAAGCTGCATAATCTGTAGGATTTGGATGAGCTTGACGCAGCATGCTTTTCCAAGGACCTTCAACTAGGTTTATTGCTATGCCATAACTTAAAAGTAAAATAGTGATCAGTCTTATATATCTTGAATTTGCTACAAAAACAATACTTTCCTTTAAGCTCATTTTAGACTTTTTCGCTTTAAATTTAATTGTATTAGTCTCTTGCTTAGGTAATATACATCTATTTATAAACCAAAAAGTGGCTATCGCGATTGCTCCAAGAAATAAAGCAACAGACACAATCACCTGAACAGTGAGTATGTCCATATGCACTTCTAAGTTAAATTTATTGATCAAATAATAGTCAATTGCCTTTAGATTTTGCAAAAAATAACCTGAAATAATTAATCCCGTTTGGCCAAGAAGCCCGAATAATAAGTAGAAACGCTTAGATTCATCAACGGAAGTTATAGCATTAACAAATTGCCAAAATAATAAGGCAAAAATAGTATTAGGCCAAATTTCGGTTACAATATAAAAAAGCGAGAAACTCCAATTAGATAATATGATTATAAACCATTTAAAGTTAGGATAGATATTAATTAATTCGGCACTTTTCTGAGGCGCTAGGTGAAAAAGTTCGTGATTTGGATATAATATAAACGCAAATAGCGCAAAAAAGGCCAAAAAGCTTGATATCATAATGTAAAATATCTTCTCAGCTTTAATATTGTCAACCATTTTAATATAAATGATAATGATTAAAAAAGCCATCGGCATCACTCCCCAAAATTTAAGAAATGATATAGTTTCAGCGCCAATCATAGTGATCACTATACTGTCTTTAGCTGCTCTTATGATATTTTGTATGCCTAATATACAAAACATTAATAATGTGATGGAGAAAAATTTAGGAACTTCATGACGCTCAATAGGCCAGATAAAATTCAATATTTTATTGCGTAAATCAGGTTCTGAAGAATGCTGATTTTTATTTTTATATGCGTTTTGCATAGGTCTCCTGCCCATTTGTTACTATCTGGTCAGGGCTGTATTATATATAATTTAATTTTATAAGTCAATTAATGTTTCAAAAAAATTTTATAAATTTAACCATTAACGCATTAGAGATTAAAAATTATTTTATTAACCTTATTAATCTATATATAACACAAAATATAACGCAAATGTTTTGCGGCTTTATTGCTTTAACGTTATGGACTCAAAGCCCGCGGCTTAAAATCGATGCGCGCGAGCAATAAAGCGGGCAAAAATCATCAGAATGGAGAGATAATATCCACAATCTCAGAGCCAACTCTTGGTCTTTGCATATCAGTGACAATTCCTCTACCGCCATATGATATTCTTGCTTCAGCAAGTTGGTTAGTTGAAACCGAATTATCGCTAGCAATATCTCTTGGTCTAATTATGCCACCAACTTTAACTTCTCTAAGCTCAGAATTAATTCTGACTTCTTGATGGCCCTGCACAACTAAATTGCCATTTTGAAGGACTTTAGTAACAATCGCTGCTATTTCAGTTCTTATAGTTTCGCTACGCGTAATATTACCACTACCATTATGGTTTCTTGAATTATTAGTTGAAATTAATTTAGTTGGATCAACAGTTTTGCTAAGCACAGTTGCAATATTTTTTGCTTTCCCATAAAGAGATGTTATGCCAGCATCATCAGTACCACTTCTTCTTTGGTTAGTTGTGTTCGCCATTGCTGCAGTATCAGCAATCTGCACTTTTACGCGGATAATGTCGCCAACTCTCCAAGCGCGACTATCTCTAAAAAATGAGTTAGAACCAGGTTGCCAAAGAGAATTAGTTTTTCTTTGATGTTCATGTTGTTTAGCGTAAAGAACTTCATTACGTTCTTTTTGCTCTTCATCTTCTTCGATTGTTGGCAAATCTATATTAGTAAATTTCGGCTCTTTACCAATCCTGCCAAGCCTTTCTACAGTATTAGAACAGGATGATGCAATAAGCATTAACGCAATTATAAATGGTAATTTAATTAATTTTTTCATTTACTTACCATAACTGTATTTTTATCTAATATTTCACCAAAGAGCACTATACCAGAATTATCATTTCTAACTTTTATATTTTCCCCAATCCCACCGCTTCCAAGTGCAGTTCCTACAGTTTTTAAGCTAATATTTTCATTTTTAAAAGTAATATTAACTGGGTCATTATTTTTTATAACTGGTATGGCTGCTATATCAGTTCTTTTTATGAAGCTTCCCGCATTAAGCGCTCTCTTAGCTTTATTACCGGCTATTTCGCTTTCTAATGTCAGAAAATTATTCGATATTTTATCTGATCGTATTTTTACAAGTTTCAAATCATTTGAATTAATAATTTCATTGAATTTAATATGCCTAGATAAAATTGGCATATCAATATAGGAATAATATTTCCCGGTTAAATTATCATAGGTCTGATCTGCAAAATTTACCCTCACATTAAATCGCTGATAATTAGCATCAATATCATTTAATATTAACTCTTCAACAAGCTCACTTTTTTGTAAAATTTGATTCAAATTATTTTTAGTATCAAGCTTGATCTCAATTTGAGCATCATCAGGTAAAGTCAATTTCTCCATGATTAATTGCGAAATACTTATATTTAAACTCTCGGGACTTAAGTAATCGCTATTTTCATTAGCCTGATCCACGGCAAGAGCAGGCTTGCTTGTAAATATAACTAGCAATATTAGTGATAAAAGAAATATTCTATTAATAATAGCTGATGATAAGCGCGAAATTAACATGTTTTATTTCATATTATTAGTTTCTTTAGCTGCTTCATCAGCGGCCTTAATAACTTTTGTACCAAGTTCATAATGCCTTTGTGCGCTTATAAGATCTGTAAGCTCTTCAACTGCATTAACTGTAGAAGATTCCAAGTTTCTTTGCCAAAATTTTTGTGATAAATTTTCTATCTGAACAGCTTCTCCAGATGCAGAGCTCGCTTCCATCAAATTTTCTCCAATAGGCACAAGCGCCCTATCATTTGGAAATCTATAAACTGTAAGCTGACCAATTTCTAAAGTAATATTATTATCATTAGGATCAGATGCTGTGATAAATCCGCTATTAGAAATATTTAATGTATCCATGTCAATTTCTAAAGGTAAATTTATATTATCCAGCAAGGGATAACCCGTATGTGTAGTTATTGCACCCGTATCTTGATTCCTTGTAAAGCTACCAGCTCTTGTATAGCCAACTCTACCATTAGGTAAAGCAATTGCAAAATAACCAGCGCCACCAATTGCAATATCTAATGGCTGATTAGTTGGGAATGGGGTTCCTTGTATGACATTTCTAACAGTAGTTAAAGTTTTTGCACCCAAGCCATAATATCTACCACTTGCATTTTGAGCATCTTCCGAAGTGCGAGTGCCAGCCGCAGTATCAGAAACATAGCCAAGATCACTGGTAATATTTATAAATCTTTTATAGCCAATAGTTTCTGAATTAGCTACGTTATTACTAATTGTTTTAATCTTATCAAGCATCACCTTTAAGCCTGTTGTAGCAGCACCAAGAGCCTCAATACTCATGCAAACCTCCAATATTTAATGTTCTAATTTATTCAATGTCTAATTAAAATATTATAATGATATATAAATTTTTAATTGTAAATATATATTTTTAATTATCTTACATTCATTTTCGTAATTACTGATCTTTCAAGTTCTGCAATATTATTCATCACGTTTACCGAAGCCCCGATCGCTCTCTCATTTTCAATTAAGCGCGACATTTCTTTAACTGAACTAACATTAGATTCTCTTAAAGCGCCAGAGAGCACATCCGGCAGCTCTACTAGGAATGAAGGCATATTTGCCATAAGCATATTATTACCCTCTTTTGTCAATTTTCGCTCACGCGGGAAATCAAAAATTCCAATAGTTGCAATAATATCCGCACCAGCAACTAAATCTCCATTTTTTGCTACATAGACTTCTGTGGCATCAAGTGGCACTTCAATTGCTCCATCATTTTGATCAAGCAAATTATAGCCATTTTTATTAAGTAATTGCCCCTCAGGACTTACGAAATATGAACCTTCCAGAGTATATCTTATGCCACGGGGTGTACGTATTTTGAAATATCCCGGCCCAATTATTGCAAGATCCAGTGGCTGATTTGTCAGCTTGATGCCGGCAGTATCACCACTTTCATAGGTTTTTTTAAAATAAACATAATCATTATTTTTCTTATTGCCACCTGGAAGCGCTACCTTACCAAATAAGACATCTTCTCTTTCATAACCTATCGTTTCGCTATTAGCTACATTATTTGCAATAACGACCATTTCTTTATGCCGTGCCACATTTCCAGAAAGAGTGACATAATATACATTATTTGCAAATATATTATGGCAGAAAAATGACAACATAAATATTATACTAAATTTTAACTTGAAAGTTATTTCATTTGCACTCACCGTCGACCTATACTAACAATTGTAATTTATATTGAATGTAGAAAATTTTAATAGTTTTGTAACTGAATCTCACTATTAATAAAAAGTTTATGTGATACCAGTTAGCTACTATCTAGATTTAAAACTTTAATATAAATAATTTAATAGTTGTAGAAATTTTAATATAATGTAATTTTAAATAAAATAAGTTATTGTATTTACAACATATAATTACATATTACCATAATGGTAAATTAGTATTTGAGGTTTAAACTTAGGACAATGAGTAAGTTCTATACTATCGAAGCAGGCGCGAAGCGGCGCTCGCATACTCAAAGCTCGAATAGTAATTAACTATATAATATGGTTTTTTAATTTATAGGAATAATATGGCTAAAGAAGAAGATCCAAATGCAGATAAGCAACAACCTTTAACTCCGGATGAAGCTCCTGAAGAAAATCAAGATGCTCCTAAAGGCGAGGATACAGATAAGGATAAAGATGATAATACTACTCAAGATAATGAAAATGGTGATGAAGCAGCTCCTGCAGACGGTGCCAAGCCCAAATCTAAGTTAAAAAAAATCTTACTTATTGCCGTGCCATTATTAATTTTAATTATTGGTGGGGTCTTATTTTTTCTCTTCATATTAAAAAAACCAGCTGAAGAAGCTCAGCAAGCTACTCATGGCGACCAACTTGCTGAAGAAAATTTGCTACCCCTTGAACAAAATGCATATTTTGATTTTGATCCTATTACTGTAGCCTTATCTTCCAGTGGTGGCAAAAGAGAATTTTTAAGGTTAGATATAACTTTAAGAGTTAATTCTGAAGCTGATAATAAAATCATTTTAAGTAAATTACCCATAATCAAAGATTCCCTTATCGTGTTTTTAAGGTCATTACGTTCAGCCGATTTTAATAATTCAAGTAGCACATATTATTTAAAGCAAGAAATTGCTAAGAGAGTAAATAAAATTGTTGAACCTGTTGAAATCAAGGAAATATTATTTCAAGAAATAACTATTAATTAGAGCACTATTCATGATAGATAATGACAATCCATTTAACAATAAGCAAACCGGGAAGGCTGATCCGAAGAATAAAGCTGGAGGGCTTAGAGCAGTTCTTGAGCAATCTTTGCAATCATATGACAAGCTTCCTATGCTGGAAGTTATTTTTGATAAATTTATCCGGCAATTATCAACAGCTTTAAGAAACCTTACCTCTGAGCCAATTGAAGTTTCAATAAAAGATTTTGCGCCAAGAAGATTTGGTAACTATTTCGATAGCCAAAAAGAACCTTACACTATTGTTATTTTTAAAGCAGTTGAATGGGAAAATTTTGGTTTGCTTATACTTGAAAATAATATGATATTTTCATTCGTAGATCTGCTGCTGGGTGGCAAAAAGAGTAACTTCAAACAAGATAAAAAGGCATTAGAGAGAAAATTAACATCAATAGAGCAAGGCTTAGCGAGGCAATTGTCTGAGGTGGTTTTAGAAGAGCTTGGCAATGCTTTTGAGCAAGTTAGCCCTGCAACTTTTACATTTGATCGCTTAGAGAGCAATCCAAATTTTGTAAGCATCTGCCGCCCGGGTGATGCGATTATTGTAGTTAAATTTGAGATTGAAATTGATGAGCAAGTGAAGCATCTTGAAATTATGATTCCATATAAAACTGTGGAACCTGTTAAAGAGCAGATGCAGCAGGTGTTTTTGGGAGACAAATTTGGTAATAATAAAAACTGGGAAAAAGACCTAACTATGGCGGTGTTTGATGTGGATCTGGACATTGAAGCTGTGATTATTAATAACAAACAAACTGTAAAAAATATTGCAGGCCTTAAAGTTGGTGACACTTTACTTCTCGATCATGCAAGAGAGAAAGACATTTTAATAAGAAGCGGTCATGTTAGTTTATTTAATGCTAAACTTGGCAAAGTTGGAGATAAACTCGCTGTTGATTTAAAAGAATTTATTGAGGATTAAATATATGATATTTTTAGATGTTGCATTGCTACTTATGATCAGCGTTTGCGCCTATTATTGCTTCATATTAAGCAGGCGCATAAAAGATTTACAAAATAGCAGAGCTGAATTTGCTAGGATGATTAAAGAGTTAAATGCTTCAATTTTAAAAGCTGAATATAATATTGATCAAATGAATAAACTCAGTAAAGTTACTTCAGATGAGATAAAAAGCTTGGTTAATGATGCTCATAGCGTGTCTGATGTGCTTGGGGATAGATATGAAATTGCTCAAAAAATGTTAGAAAAGCTTGAAAAAAATCATAATGATATTAAAATCAGTATCGAAGAATATGAGAATATAACTAAAATGATCCAAAACTTTAGTGATGAAAAATTCACTGATGATGATTTTAGTGAAGAATATATTGAAGATGATCACATTGTTAACAATAATCACGAGCAAAGCATGAAAAGCAATAATATCTACCAAAGCTCGGTGAATTATGTTAGAGAAGAAAAAACTAGTCCAACGCTTAATCAAGCAAGCTATTATAACACTTTGAGGAAAATAAGTTCTAGAAACAGATGAGAGTAAATCTTTTTGCACCATTATTAACTATTTTAGTCTTTGCGATGATTACAAAGGCTAGTTTTCTATTTGGGCGTGTGCAAGAACAAACCATATATGCAAGTAATACAAAGTCCAATTCCGTGCTTGTTAGCAGCGCTTATGCAAGCACACCTGATGCGCAGCCGGTGGTGGATCCTGTAATGAGCGAAAGCAACAAAGAAAATACCGGTAACAAGACCCCTTCCAGCGAAATGACATCAAAAGAGCATGTGATTAAGCCAAAAAGCAAAAGGCAAGATAAATTAGATAATTTTATAATACAAGATGATGTTAAAACTAATACTGAAGGGAGCTTGCTTACTAATAATTTTTCTAAATCTGAACTTAACTTACTCAAAGAATTAGCTAAAAGACGAGACAAGCTTGACCTTGAAAAGAAGCAAATTCAGAGCCGTGAACAAGTTTTAAAAGCTACTGAAAATAAAATTGATCAGAAAGTAGAAGAGCTGAAAAAACTGCAAGCAACTCTTGAAGCTTTAATGCAAACTTATGACAAAAAAGAACATAGCAAAATCCTCAGCTTAGTGAAAATTTATGAAGCTATGAAGCCCAAGGATGCAGCTAAAATATTTGATGAGCTTGATATGGGCGTGCTTCTTAAGGTTGTCACCAATATGAAAGAAGTTAAGGTTGCACCTATTATTGCTAGCATGAATTCTGTGAAAGCCAGAGACTTATCTCTTGAACTTGCTAAACAAAAGCCAATAAATTAGTTTATATATTTTATATGTATTATATTATTTCAGCATATTCAGTTGCTTTTATTTCTCTAGCATTTATTATTACTAAAACCGTAAGAGATTATTTAGAATTTAAGGATAAATAATCTTTTATCCAGTTAAATTATTCTGTAAAATTTTTCTATGAAAATCGTTAACTTAAAACTAAGGAGAGCTTTAGTCCTAATATTTTTACTCCTAACATCTGCTCTTGGGACTTACATTATATTATCGAACTTGAATGATAATATTTTATTTTTTTATCCTCCCTCTGATATGGAAAAAATTCTCAATGCAAAGGGTAAAGTAAGAGTTGGAGGATTAGTTAGTGATAATATAGAATATAATAATAGTGATATAATATTTTCAATTAATGATAATTTTTCTAGCTTAAAAATATCTTACCGCGGGGCCCCTCCTGCTATGTTTCGAGCAAAACAGGGTATTGTTGCTGAAGGCAAATATGATGCAAAAAAAGAGATATTCATTGCAACGCGCTTACTCACCAAGCATGATGAAAATTATAAACCACCCGCTTAGATGGAAAGCCGAGAGCGTTTATTATAGTTAATTAGATTGTGATGCACCTCAAGCGCGAATGGGAATAATTGGGCTCTAGCCATGAAGCCGCTCTCAACTAGGGGTTTTGAATAGTTATTGACTATAAAACTTGACTTATGGAATATTAATATATATTATTTCTGAGTATTAGTGGGATATATTAATAAACATTTTTGAGGCTTATAAGTAGTATGTCTAAATTAAAATTACCGACTTACAACCCCGTTCCACCTGAAATTAATATTACTGAAGCTAGGTATGATTTAGAGAAATTTTATAGAAACATTAATAATAATGGTTCACTTGATATCTCGTTAGATCAACACACTCATTTACCACTATCTTTTTTTGCTTATGATGCTTATATAAGGATTTATCAAAACATTAATCAACAAGAAATTGATAAAAATGCTATTCAAATAGCTATCTATTTAACATTAAATTCATTAGAAGATGATAGTAAGATTATATGCACATATGATGATTCTGAGGAAAGCTTTGATTTTGATTTAAATGAACCACTTGTTAAGGTTTCTAGATTTATTAATCCAAAAATACTCGGCTATTATCTCTTACTCAAAAATCCAGAATATATTAGAGAAAATGATAATATTGAGGGCGTAATTAGTCAATTTAAAGACTTATGCGATAATCATAGAGATATAACTTCATTCAAATTACTTGTTGATGCCTTAAAAGCCACTGGCAAGCCTGAATTAATTAAAGAATGCGAAGAGTTTATTGAATTCAGATATCAGCATAATATGATGAATAAAAATTCAGAAAGTAATAAAGCTAAATTATTAAAATTAAACAAACCTACCCATCATAGCTCAAGCTCTGAATCAAGCTCTGAAACAAGCTCAAGTAGTGACTCAAGCACCGAAACAAGCTCAAGTAGTTACTCGGGTGATAGTTCAGATGCTAGCTCAGATTGGTGTTAGCATATATAATAGTCCATAACTATCGGGGTTTGAGTGTCAGCTAGCTTCGCCCACTCGCTTAAATATAGGCTTCAATCCATTCGTTGCTACCGGGATCCTCTAATACTAATTAACTATAATATTCGCTCCATTCATTCCTAAGGGGGACTTCAATCTAATTGACTATGGGGAACTATTAATTGAATTTCAAAAAATCGTTGCAATGAATTGCTTTGGATATGCTGGACTTACATTGTCCTTAATACACCAAGCCCATGACAAAACTGACCTTAAATATAACCAATCTAAGATTTTTTGGTTATCAATGTTAAATTCTTTAGCAATAAAATCAACTCGATCAAAAACTATTTGCTTAGGATTTACAAAATCTAGCAAATTAGGTAGTGGGTTAAATAAAAATGCAGCTATATCAAAAGCAAAATCACCAAAATATCCTTTTGGATCAATAATTATCCATTCATTATTTTCTTTTAATAATATATTTTCATGATGTAAATCACCATGTAGCAAAATATTGGTACTTTGATCCGCACCTAATGTTACTCTCAATTCTTTAGCTTTGTCTAAAATAATTGGAGGTATGTTTAGTTTATCATCTAATATTTTAAGCAGCTTCTTAACTTGCGTAAATTTATTCATGCCCTCTGAGTGTAAAGTAATTTGCTTATTATAATCTATAATTTTATGTAAGATCGTGCAGAAAACTTTTGTTGCTTCTAAATCATCTACAGAATATTTATTTTTCAAAGTTATACCGGGTCTTACATGCTCCATAATTATAAGATTTTTGTCAAAAGCAATAACTTTCACAGCAATATTAGAGAAAGTTTGTAGAGCATTAACTTCTCTATTTATTTCATTCTCACATGAACTTATTTTTAAAATTATCGGACGATCATAACTTAACCCCTGACAAATAAAATTATAATTTAAATTCTTCAAAGGAACTAAATTGGTTAATTCGTGATCATGAATAGCTGCAATAAGTTGAGCATGAAATCGCTGGGGGCTTTTTTGCCCCTTACTATCAAAAAAAGTAATAATTTGACGTTCCAAATTATCCATACATCTTAGCCTTTAATTAAATTCACTTAGATTATACTATATAATATTTATTAATTTAAATGATTTACTTAAATATTAAGGATGAGCACTTTAAAATAGCGGTCTTTGAGTTAGTGCAAAGCGCTAAATAAGCTATTGCGCTTGTCAATTGCAAGTAATTATGATAATGTGAGCTGAAAAAATTTTACTCCTTAAATGCTAATGCGCATTCTTTTAAAATACTCAAGCTACCAACCCAAATAATATGCTAAATTTCAAATCATATAACATTCTATTTAACTTAATAATTCTAACTTTTTTTGCTCTTGCATCTTACTCTGGTTTGATAATGTCAACAGCGGTACCAGTTATATATATATTACTTATATCAATGATATTTATCAGCGCTAATAATTATGAATATGAAAGCTTTATTAATATAATTAAAAATTCATATCTAGAAAATATTACATTAATTTATATGTTAATTGCCGCTCTTTTTGGGATTAATTTTTTAAATAGCGCTAAAACATTGCTTATTGCTTATTTTATAATCACTATAACTAAATATATTTTTAGGAATATGGGCTTGATTCAAAGTAATTTCACTAAGTTTCATGTGAAAAAACTAGGGTTTGATTTAACAATTTTTGATATTGCCTATCTTCTATTATTTACATGTATTGCTATAGAGATAGCATCATATGGTTATACAACTCGCTTATTTAGATCATTAATTAACACCAATGCGCAAGAATATCATTTATTTAATTTAGACCGAAGCTGCGCGCTGCTGGTTATTTTTTCATGGGGATTTTTTAGGAAATTATATCTTAATCAGAAATTTATTTGGCTTATTATCAAATATATAATGATGAATCTTGTGCTATATAATAGCGATAGCTTAGCGAGCCATGTAGCTTATAATCTCGGGATATTGATGTTTTTACTTGCAGAAAATATTTCTTTATTAAGAAGTAAAATATTTAATATTGTTACTTTAAGTATGCTTACTTCAGCCATGTTAATTGCGCCATTCTTTATTAAAAATACCACTGAATTTGTTGAGAATGCAACTTATTTACCATTAACTGCAAAGCATCGCATCTTTATTTGGAAATATGTAAGCGATAAAGCAAGTGAGCATAGCTTGCTTGGAATTGGAGCTGGGAATTCGAAATTTTACTCTGTAGATGATGCCGATCATGTGAATTATGCTAATATGCTTCTCTCTCCCTTGCCAATGCATCCACATAATGCAATTTTACAACTTTATTTCGAAACAGGTTTAATTGGTATTTTCTTGATTTGCGCTATGCTGAGTAAATATATAATCAATTATATTAGATATCATAATATTGTTACTCATAATAATTATGTGAGATCTGTCTATATATCAAGCATGATTGCTCTTTCAACCAGCTTATTTACAATATCATTAATATCATATAATCTATGGCAAAGTTGGTGGTTTTTATCGATTTGTTTTAGCTTTATTATGCTAAATCTTTCGAAAAAAAGCATAGATTTCAATAGAGTTTAAAATTAAAATAATTTTAAAAAATTCAATATATAGTTGAAATAATTTTTTTTCAGGTATAATATTAATATGTGATTATATTAATTGTTATATTAAGGAGAATATTATGTCATACAAAAAAAATAAACTTAGTTTTATCTCTAAAGCATTAATAAGCGCGTCACTTGCAATGGCGTCAAGCAATGCAATAGCTATGGAAAAATGTAAGATTGTTGGTGAAGATGGTGAAGGACTTATTAAAGCCGGTAAAAATGATTGCGCTGGTAGAACACATTCATGCACTGGTCATAGCGTTGATGGTGATCCTGATGCATGGATTTTAGTTGAAAAAGGTTTATGCGATAAAATTAACGCAGGGGACCTTAGTGAAGTTCCTGATGAAATTAAAGATAGAATTAAAGTAGATAAAATTAAAGCTAAAAAATAAGCTTAATTAAAATTTAAATAATTCTATATTTCAGATGCCTGCTAATAAACCATATTACTCAGGCATCTTTTATTTTTTTTAATATATATAGTCAATTACATGAAATAATGACTGACAAATCTGAAACAAACTACAAATTAGGAATTAATCTTAAATATAAGCATTTTGATGAATTTTTAGCATTAAGGCCGAATATTGATTATGTTGAAGTTCACAGTGAGAATTTCTTTGATCTTAAGGGTATTGATTATGATAAACTCCTAAAAATTAAAGAGCATTACCCTATTAGTTTGCACTCAATAGGTAATTCGCTTGGATCTAGCCATGGCATTGATATAGAGCATGTAAAGCGCTTAAAGTTATTGGGCGAAAGAATAAATGCATTTTTAATATCGGATCATTTATCATGGAATGCAAATACTCAATATAAGCTACCTGATTTATTACCCGCTAAATTAAATAAAGAATCATTTGAAGTTTTTAGGGTAAACATAGACAAAGCTCAGCAAATATTAGATCAAAAAATACTTATTGAAAATCCATCAACCTATTTAAAATATAAAGGCGATGAGATATATGAGCCAGATTTTTTAAATGATCTATGCTTAAAAACTGGATGCGGTATATTGCTCGATGTAAATAATATATATGTATCTAGCTATAATAATGGTTTTTCAAGCCAAAAATATTTAGAATCTATTGACGCTAATTACGTGAAGGAAATTCATCTAGCCGGTCATAGTGAAATAACTTTAAAAAGCGGCAAAGCTCTGAAGCTCGATACTCATAGCGCTAAGGTCATTCCCGAAGTATGGGATTTATATGAAATGGCTCTTAAAAATATTCATACAATAGGATTGCAAAATAATATATACACTACTCTTGAATGGGATAGTGATGTACCCTCACTTGATATTCTATTACTGGAGATAAATAAATCTCAGGAATTTATACCTAAAATTATACCTATGCAGGCAAGAAAATAGCTTATGAAGATACAAGAACTGCAAGATAATTTTATAGATAGCTTATTCATTAAAGGTAAAGCCAGAGTTTTAAACTCTGAAATTGAGTCAAACAAGGCGGATGCTATAGAATTGCTTTCAATACATAGAAACAATATTAATATTGGCTTAATTGAAGAATTAGAAAAGATTTATCCAAATATCTGGCGCGCACTTGGCAAAGAAAATGCCGTAAATTTAGCGCGTCGCTATATTAGTGATTTAAAAAATTTTCCGTGCAGCTATATTGATAATGCATATGGCGATGAGATGCCTGATTTTATATCCAATGTGGCGGAGTTTAAGCAAATACCTTACTTAAGCGATCTGGCTAAGCTTGACCTTGCGAGGTCTAAAGCATATCATCTTGATAATAATGTTGCTTTAACAATAGAGCAAATTAACAATATTGCTGAGGAAAAATTGCTTGAATCGAAAGTTAATTTTATAGATTCATTAATTTTATTACAATCGCATTTTTCATTGCTTGAAATTGAAGAAATGCTTGCGCAAAATAAAACTGATGTTAAGTTAAAAGCCAATCTTTATAATTACATAATATTCAGGGATGAGGAGAAAATTTTAACTCATCAATTAAATGAAAATATGTTTAATTTCATATATTATTTATATAACGAACACAATTTTGAAAAAGTAATAAGCGATTTTACAACTATAAATGGATTTAATATAAGTAATATGGTTGAATATATGATAGGAAACAAATTAATTAAAAATTTAGATTAAGGTCACTTTATGAAATTCGCTCAAATTGCTATGGTTCAAAAGCTTATTAAAATGCATCAATGCGCAAATAAAGCGCTAGAGAAAAACATTGCTCCCATTTTAAAACTATGTATTAGACTTATAATGGTTTGTATTTTTGTGATGTCTGGTATGAATAAATTAGCTGATTGGGAAGCCACGTTGTTTTTATTTGAAAATGAATATCAAGTGCCTTTCTTGCCAACTTCACTTGCTGCCTTTATGGCAACTATTACTGAAGTATGCGTGCCCATTATATTATTATTTGGATTTATGAGCCGCATCTGCTCACTAATTTTAATCATGCTTACTTTGGTAATTCATTATATTTATCCTCATTATGGCGAGCATTATTATTGGCTATTATTACTTGGCACCATAACTTGCTACGGCCCTGGCAAATATTCGTTAGATTATTATTTTGGTGCTAATTGGATTGAAAAAAATTGCGCAGAGTAATATCCTTTAGCTGACTCGTAAAATATTTTTAACATTGCTATAATATACTGGCTTTTTTAAACCGCAGCCTGATAAAGCACTAACTATTAAAAATATAGCTAAAATCTTTAGAGAAAAATTTGTTAATTTCATAATTATAATAATTTATAAATTTCTATTGGTAATTTTGAATAAAATTAGGTATATTATTAATTAAACTTATAATATTTATAAGTTTAATTAAATTATCATACAATAAGTAATTAATTAATAAAGTAAAAATTATGAAAAAATCAATTTTCAGTTTTATTAAAACTTTACTATTAATTATCTTTACTAATTTGTTATGTATAGGTATTAGCTTATCTGCTGTTAAGAATGTTGATTCAGGTAAAATCACTTACGCCCCAGAGGGGTATTTTTTTGATCGCGAAGGGAATAAAAAATACCTTGAAGAATTCGAAGAAAATTATATTTTACTCGTATTATGGGCAAGTTGGTGCGGGGATTGTTTAAGTGAAATATATAGCTTAGATTATCTTGCAAAAGATTTCAAGAAACTACCATTTAAGATTATTGCACTAAGCCAAGATTACCAAGGCACTGATATCGTAAGAGATTATTATGAAAAAAATAATATCAGGCATTTAGATATCTATTATGATAAAAATAACCAATTATATAGAGAAATCGGTAGTCCAAGCCTCCCAAGGGCTTATTTGATAGATAAGCAGAGTAGGATTATTGAGGAATATAAGGGTAAAGTTAAGTGGCAGGATGATAAGGTTAGAAGCTCTTTACTTGAAAAGATTGATGGTTTGCATGAACTGCCAAAAAATTCATATAAAGAAAAGCTTATTAATTAACATTAAAAAAGCGTATAATAGCTATGAGTATCGAATCTAATGAACAAAGTAAATCAACTTTAGCCTTTGAGGAAAAAAATATTTTGAATAATCTTACCGAATATTTTCCTTTTTCTATATTTGCCACCCCTAAAGCTAAAATTGCCGTAATTAGCCTTGAAGGTATAATTGGCAAAGGCGCGATATCTAAAAATGGCCTGTCTCTTAAAAATGTTAATAGCAAAATCGAGAAAGCATTTAAAATAAAAAATCTCTATGCAGTGAGTTTAATTATTAACTCCCCTGGAGGTTCACCAACTCAATCAGAGCTTATTGCCAAGCGCATCATGTATCATTCGAGTAAATATAATGTGCCTGTTTATGCTTTTATTGAAGATGTTGCTGCTTCTGGAGGATATTGGCTGGCTTGCGCTGCTGATAAAATATATGCTACTAAAAGTTCAATTATTGGAAGTATTGGCGTTATTTCAAGTGGATTTGGTTTTGTGGAAGCAATTAAAAAACACGGGATTGAAAGAAGGGTAATTACGCAAGGCAAGAGTAAATCAGTACTAGATCCTTTTATGCCTTCTAAAGACTCTGATATAAAAATAATAGCTAACATACAAAAAAATATTCATGAAAATTTTATTGATTTTGTTAAGCTTAGAAGAAAAAGTCACTTACTTCACAAGGCTGAGGATTTATTTAGTGGAGAATTTTGGAGCGGTGAGACTGCAGCAGAATATGGCCTTATAGATGGAATAGATGATATATATAGTTTTTACAATCGAAAACTAGGAGATGACAATTATAAAATGGAATATATCATCGATAAACCTTCATTTTTTGACAGATTTTATAATATGTTTAATGTTTCATATCGCATCAAAAATAATAAGGATCAAAATAGTGATTTTATAGAGGATATTACAGATAAATTCTCGAATAGCTTAATTAATAGCCTTGAGCAAAAGAGTGAATATAAAAAGTATGATCTAAAATAAGAATATGTATGGGATTCTAATATATAGTTAATTAATTGAGGCTCCGCGCGTAGGAACGGATAGAGCAAATATTATATCGTCTTAAGCGTGAGCGAATCTAGCTCTGCTCATGCTTAAGTGTATATAATTGTCTTAATTTACTATAAATTTTTTAATATTTGTTTAAAATCTAATGAAATATTGCTTACTCCAATTTGCGCAAGGTCATCCTTACCACCACCGCTGCCATCCGTAGCCATAGAAAATTCCTTTGCAATATTTGCAGCATTAAACTCTCTTGCGCTATTTTTATCCGTAGCAATCACAAATATACATTTATCATCAAGCTTAGAGCCAAGGATAACTGCAAGGTCGGCTTTAGCATGCTTATTTGCTAAAGTTCTTATTAGTTTTACATCAATATCATCAAAAATATTATAATATATTTTGCCAAATTTAGTATTAATGGCATTTTGTTCAATATTTGTAAGTGATTGATTAAGTAAGCTTGTTTGTAAATTTTCCACTTGCTTTTTTGTAGTTTTAGCTGACGCAAAAATTTGCTCTAGCTTAATTAAAGCTTCATTTTTGGGAGCCTTTAAAAATTTGCATATTTCATCTAGCATCAGCTCTTGCTGATTAAAATATTTCAGCGCGCTAGTCCCCGCTACCGCTTCAATGCGTCTTATTCCGGCAGCAATAGCGCTATGGCTAGTAATTTTAAATGCGCCAATATCACCTGTTCTTTTCACATGCGTGCCACCACAAAGCTCTGTTGAATAAAACTTATTATTTGAGTCTTTATATTCAAAAGCTTGATTTGCAGGAGAATTCCCCATTGACACAACTCGAACTTCATCTTCATATTTCTCGCCAAATAAAGCAAGCGCTCCCGCGCGCTTAGCATCATCAATATTCATCAGGCTAGTTGTTACTTCATTATTTGCTAAAATAACATCATTAATTTCGCGCTCAATTTCAATTAATTCCTCCGTCTGAGGAGCGTTAACACAGGAAAAATCAAAACGTAACTTTTCCGCATCAACAAGTGAGCCTTTTTGAGTTATGAATTCACCATATTTAGCGCGCAAAGCCGCATGCAGCAAATGCGTTGCACTGTGATGTCTTTTTAAATTTGCACGATATTTACTGTCTATTTCAATATCATAACTTTCACCTGTAAGGACATTACCGCTAATTAATTTACATTTATGAGCATGAATTTTCCCAATAAACTTAAGCGTATCAATAATTTCTATTTTGCAATTTTTATTTGTAATTATTCCTCTATCGCCCATTTGCCCACCACTTTCGCCGTAGCAAGGGGTTTGGTTGAATATGAGATAAAATTCTCCCTTATTAGTCATATCTATATTGGACTTTTCTTCTAAAGCACCAGCTTCATTAGCATCGCTTTGCCCAGAAGCTTGGTCTGATGCTTGGCCTGGCGCAAATATTTTATGCAATAAAGCTGATGATTTTTCATGACTATATCCTACAAATTCAGTTGCCCCATGCTTGCTAAATACATCAAACCATAATTTATCAACACCACCATCGCCGCGAATGTTCCATGCTTTTCTGGCCCTCTCTTTTTGCTCATTCATTTTTGCGTTAAAGCCATCAATATCAACTTGAATTTGTCTGTTTTTTAAAATATCCTCAGTTAAATCAAGTGGAAAACCATAAGTATCGTATAATTTAAAAGCAATTTCACCATTTAGCATAGAATTTTTACTTAAATTTTCAGCTTCTTGTTCAAGCAAATTTAGCCCTTTATCTAATGTTTGTTTAAATTTCTCTTCTTCATTTTTAAGCATTTGCGAGATCAAATTTTCTTGAGATTTTAACTCTTCATAAAATGCTCCAAATTGATTTGTTAAAGCTGGAACAATTTTATACATTAAAGGCTCAGTTGCCCCTAAATTATGTGCATGCCTCATGGCTCTGCGCATAATACGGCGCAAGACATAACCCCTGCCCTCATTTGAAGGCATAATACCATCGGCCATAAGGAAGCTAGCGGATCTTAAATGATCTGCAATGATGCGCATTGAAGCTATGTTTTCATTAGTAATTTTTGCATTGACATGCTCGGCAATATTATCAATTAAACCTGAGAAAATCTCAGTATCATAATTATTAGTTTTACCACTTAAAACAGAAGCAAGCCTTTCAAGTCCCATACCTGTATCTACTGATTTGCTAGGCAATTCTATTCTTTGATCTGCGCTAATTTGTTCATATTGCATGAAAACTAAGTTCCATATCTCAACATATCTATCCCCATCTTGGCTTGGAGTTCCAGGCAGACCGCCACTAACACTATCTCCATAATCATAGAAAATTTCCGTTGAAGGTCCGCATGGACCAAGCTCGCCCATTGACCAAAAATTATCATTATTACTTATTTTAATAATTCTGCTATCATCAAAGCCTGTAACTTTCTTCCAAATCAAAGCTGTTTCAATGTCTGTGTGATAGTAAGTTACATATAATTTGTCTTTTGGTAGCTTATATTCATTTGTAATAAGATTCCATGCATGCGTTATGGCTTTTTCCTTAAAATAATCGCCAAAGGAAAAATTTCCCATCATTTCAAAAAAAGTATGATGCCTTGCTGTGTATCCGACATTATCTAAATCATTATGTTTACCTCCAGCTCTAACACATTTTTGAACTGTTACTGCGCGCTTTTTGTCGCTCTTCAGGGCTCCAGTAAATATATTTTTAAACTGTACCATACCGCTATTAACAAACATTAAACTGGGATCATTGTGGGGTACTAAAGAGCTTGAGGCAATAAGTTCATGATCATTTTTTTGAAAATAATTAGTAAATGTAGATCTAATATTTTTATAAAGGTAAAGTGCTGTCATATGTGCAAATAAATTTTACTTATAAGTTAAAATTTTTATTTTAAAAATTTTGAGAAAATGATAGATTAAATAAATTATCAGTTAAATACAAGAATAAATTTACTTTAATCATATTAAAGATTTAAAATAACGCTTACATAAATAAATGAAAGAATCAATCTTACACAATATTAGTAGAAAAATTAATCGGCTTTTCTTCAAAAAAGATCTTATAATCATTTTTGGTAAGTATAATAACTACATACTCGCAGTTAATGATAAGAAAATTATTGATTATAGCTACATTAACGATCTTGACTTAAAGAGCTTTAGACTTATTTTAGCTAAATATTATGAGTATCAGATTAGCGTAATAATTGACTTACCTGAACTTGAATTTACGCAAGATAAAGTTATGCTTAGTTCTAATCTTTTATCTAGCAATAAAGTGAATTATCTTCTTAATCAAAGTTTAGGAGATAATGATTTTTGGACACATCAATTGTTTGAAAAAAAGGATAAAAATAGCCCCAGCAAATTTATTAATTTTCATTGCCTGTTACCAGAAAATGCATTAGAGCTTATTGAATATATTATTCAAAATAGTAAAATTAATTGCGGCAGATTTAATGGCTGTTATTTCCTTGGCGCTCAAATGCCTTATATAATTGATCAAATATTAGAATATCAAGAAATAATTGAATATAATGATTGTTTGCAAGCCTTTGTTACACTGCTTGAATCTTCAGAAATTTCAGTGTTCATTAAGCATAAAGATAAATTGCTGAAACAATATAATATGCCCTTTCCAAAGGATAAGACTGATGAATATATGCAAGGAACCTTGCAGCAATTTGTCAGCGATAAGCTTCTTTCAATGAAAAATTATGTTGCTCATCATAATTTGGAAGTTGTAATTATTTTTGCAACCAACGAAAATTTAAGTCACTTATTAATTGATAGTAAATTTAAAGATTGTCATAAAGTAATTATACCTTTAAACAAAATTGACTTTGCTGAAGAGGTAAATCATGAATATAGGTTTTTTGATCCATTATTATGCAAATACTTCGTCAAAGAAAAAAAATACCCAGCATATAATCAGGTTCTAAATAAAATATCAAGGCTAAATTTATTACATAACTTTTTTGCAAAGCCAACTTATTTTATTGCTGGAATAATTTTAACTATATTAGTGCTCATTAAGATATATACTATAGTATTAGATAAGCAAACTGATAGCTTAAGCTGGCTATATCATGAATATAAAAATGATTATGATAATTTTAAAAATTTATATAAACTTGATGTTGATCCTGAAAAACTTGCCGAATTATATAAGCATGATAAAGATTTAAAAGATATTGTCGATGCGCCTTTTGAGGATATTCAATCATTGTATAATTACTTACACAAAAATGATTACAATATTAATAAATTCACATGGCAAGTAGTGGATGGCAGCTATCTTAAATCTAATAGAAATTTATCACTAATGAATATTAATTTAGCGTACCGCGTTAGTGTGCAGCATCCGCAAAAAATATATGAAAAAATTAAAGTTTTAACTGAAGATTTAAGAAAATTATTAAGTAATTATAATATTAAAATTGAATTAAATCAGGATAATTTATTAATTGAAAATAATTTAACTATCTCTTTTAATTTGACTATCTATAAAAATCTTTAAAATAGATAAAAGCAATAAAAATTTGAACATATATGAAATTACAAAGTTATATTAGAAAGAGAAAAAGGTTGATTATATCGCGCTTTAGTGCCGCCTGCATACTCATAATGTTGATGTGTATTATCTATCCTGAGATTTGCAGGCAGCAAGAATTTGCTTATGAGAGATATGCAAGAGCTGAAAATTATCTTAATAAATCAATCATGGAAATAGCTAATTTGAAAGATTTTGAAACGAATTTATACGAACTTCAAAACAGATATATTAGCCTTACTCGCGCGCATAAGAATCATAAAATCCTTGGTGTGCCTAATCTAATTCGAAAAATTGAAAATGATTTGATATTGCATAAATTTCCCCTTGTAGAATATGTTAATATAACATTAAATGTTGTTCATAACCCTGAAAACTTAAGGCGCATATCTGATCTCACACTAAATAATTACGAAATCAAACTTGATTTCTATGCTGTGAATATTTTTGCTGCAATGAATTTGATTAATCATTTTAGGAAAATTTTGCCAGAAAGTACTAGCATAATTAATTTAGAAATTTTTAATACTTTAACCTTAACGCCAGATCTTGTCATTAATCTTAATGAAAAACGAAAACTACCGCCGATTAATGTAAAAATTAGATTTTTAGCAAAAGAGATTGGCTATAAACGAGTTGGAATGGAATAAAATTTATGCTGATCTTATTAAATTGCGATAGACTTCATGCTCAGTTTAATGATTGGCAAATCTACCTTAGTGAGATTAAAAGCTATTCTAAACATACCTCGATTTCATATAAAAGTGATTTAGAAAGTTTTTTTAAGTTTATAGCTAAATATAATGGTGAAATTAATCTAGATATTGTTTTAAAAGCTGACATAAAGCTCTTCAGAAGTTGGCTTGCGGCAAGAAAAATGGAAAATTATACTGCAAGTTCCAGCGCCAGAGCCTTATCTTCAGTGAAAAACTTTTATGCTTTCTTAGAGAAAAAATTAAATGCAGATATTCATCATATTCAGCTTATTAAAGCTCCTAAAAAAGCTAAAAGCTTGCCAAAAGCTTTAACTGAAAATGAAGTTCAGATTGCAATTGAAAATATACTTACACTAAATCCAAGTAATAGCTGGATCATTATGCGCAATAAAGCCTTGCTATTGCTGCTTTATGCAAGCGGACTCCGCATCTCTGAGGCTTTATCTTTAACGCCAAAAGCTCTGAGTAACCGAGAATTTTTAAATATTGTTGGTAAAGGCAAGAAAGAAAGAATTGTGCCGTGGATTGAGTGTAGTTATAATGCTTTAGAGGAATATTATAAGCACTTGCCCTACTCGCTTGATCAAAATGATCCGATATTTAGAGGTTTAAAAGGAAGCGCACTTGCCAGGGCAGTTTTTAACAAAGAATTAATTAACTTACGCAAAAGCTTTAATTTACCTGAATTTTTAAGCGCCCACGCTTTTCGGCATAGCTTTGCAACGCATCTGCTTGAAAATGGAGCAGACTTACGCTCTATTCAGTCCCTACTTGGGCATGCCAGCCTTTCTACCACGCAAAATTACACAAAAATAAATAGTTCTTACCTTAAAAATGCTTATGATAAAGCTTTTAAGAAATCATGATTTAAATATAGTAAATTGCTATAGTAATCTACATTGAAGTTTGAGGGTGTAAGCTAGCTTCGTTCACCTATATAGGCTTCACTTTAGCCGCTCCTACGCGGGACTTCAATCTAATTAACTATATCTCTAACATGCGCAATATTTTTTTAAATACGCGCATGTTAGAGATATAATTTTTTAATTACAAGCGTCTTTAAGCTTTTGACCAGGCTTGAATTTAGGCTGATTATAAGCTTTAATCTTGATAGAATCACCAGTTTTAGGATTACGTCCATCTCTAGCTTTTACGTGGGTTGTATAAAAATTTCCAAAACCAACTAAACTAATCTCTTTTTTCTCATTAAAAGCATCAATGACAGTATCAATGAAATCATTGATAGTTTTTTTAGCTTCGCTAGCTTTGTCATATCCGCGTTTTTTGGTCATGTATTCTATAAATTCGTTTTTGTTCATTTTATTCTCCGTAATTAATTAAAAATTTTTAAAAATATAAAAATATCTATGCATGAGTTAACTTCCAAGTTAAATTAAACCATACATTAAATATACTTATAACATTTAACTTACAATATTGCTAGCCCTACTTTCAAAAGCAGCAATCATTTTTTGTGTTACTGAAGCAAAAAACATTCCTGCAACAGTATCTAGTATCTTGGATTTAAATTCAAATGCAAGATAAAAATCTACAAATGAACCATTTTCTTTAGAGAGAATGTGCCAATCATTATTTAATTCTCTAAAAAGTCCTGAAACTGAATTTACTTTAACAAAATATATACCATCTGTGCAACCATATTCTACTCTTGAATTGTAAGATTCCGTTATTCCTTTAAAAGAAACGGTCATTTCTGCCATATATCCACCTTCAAACTCTGATAAAATCTCCACATTCTTACACCACGGTAGAAATTCTGGATACTTTTTCGCATCTTTTATAATATCAAAAATCAGTTCAGGAGGATAATTTAAAAAATGACTCTCTTTTAATTCACGCATAATTATATTATTTTTGCATCTCTAGCAGCCTTAAGTTTTTCAAAATCATCACCGGCATGATAAGATGATCTAGTTAGCGGCGAAGCGCTTACCATTAAAAAGCCCTTTGCATAAGCAGTTCTCTCTAATATTTTAAATTCATCTGGAGAAACAAATCTTTTAACCTCGGCATGCTTTTTTGTTGGCTGCAAATATTGGCCAATGGTCAGAAAATCCACCTTAGCTGCTCTTAAATCTTCCATAACTTGAATGATTTCGTCATTAGTTTCCCCAAGCCCAACCATAAGACCAGATTTGGTAAATATAGTTGGATCAATTTCTTTAACCTTATTTAGCAAATAAAGTGAATTAAAATAGCGTGAGCCGGGTCTGATAGATTTATAGAGAGATGGCACAGTTTCTATATTATGATTATATACATCGGGCCTTGCCGAAGTTACGGTATAAACTGAATCATTTTTTCTCATAAAGTCAGGCGTTAACACCTCAATGGTAGTACCTGGTGCTTTTGCCCTTAACTCCTTAATAACATTGGCAAAATGCTCAGCACCGCCATCGGCTAAATCGTCTCTATCAACAGATGTAATTACAATATGATTTAATCCAAGTTTACCAGCAGCTTCTGCTATGCGCCGAGGCTCATCTTTGTCTAGCATATTAGGGATGCCTGTTTGCACATTACAAAATTTACAAGCTCTGGTGCAAATAGCCCCAAGGATCATCACGGTTGCATGCTTTTGCTCCCAGCAATGACCAATATTTGGGCAAGCAGCTTCCTGGCAAACTGTATTTAGCTTGAGATCCTGCATAAGTTTAAAAGTTTCCAGATATCCTTTAGATACCGGGGCTTTAACTTTAATCCAGCTTGGTTTTGTATTGGTAATTTTGACTAATTCCACTTGAAAATTATCCCTTATATTAGCGTATTATTATATACATTCCTATTATTACCATAAAAACTCCTAAGATCAACCATTATTCAATTTTCTTTAGTTTTATTGTAGGCATTTAGGGCTCTGGTGCGAGCTTGCTTATGGTCAATAATCGGTTTTGGATAGGTTTTTCCTAATTCTATACCATAATTTTGTAGCATTTGCTCGCTAATTTCCCAAGGTTTAAATAAATATTTAGTGGGTAATTTTGCAATTTCAGGAACATATTTTCTAGTAAAATTTCCATCTGGATCGAACTTTTCACCCTGAATTATTGGATTAAATATCCTAAAATAAGGCGAAGCATCAGCGCCACTCCCCGTCACCCACTGCCATCCAGATGAATTATTAGCAATATCCGCATCAACCAAACAATCCCAAAACCATTCTGCTCCGCGCCGCCAATCGATTAATAAATGCTTAACTAAAAATGAGCCACAAATCATCCTAAGCCTATTATGCATAAAGCCAGTTTGCCAAAGCTCGCGCATGCCAGCATCAACAATTGGATAACCAGTTTGCCCCATTTGCCATGCTTTGAGAGCTTTTTCATCATTCAACCATTCAACTTTATCAAATTTCTCTTTCCAGTTTTTTTCCTGCAATTGCGGGAAATAATGCAGAATATAATATGAAAATTCTCGCCAGCAAATTTCAGATAAAAAATGATTATGACCATCAACATCTCTTTGCGTGTCCATTAAATCAAGTATCTTATGCCAAATATATCTAACCGAAATTTCACCAAAATGTAAATGCGGAGAAAGAAGTGAAGTTCCGCCAAGGTCGGGCCTATTTCGGTTAAGTTTATATTCTTTAATTTGCTCATTTAAGAAATGCTCAAATCTTTCATGAGCGCCCTGCTCGCCTGGCTTCCAAAACTTTTCAAGCTTTTGATGCCATTTCTTTTTAGGCATTAGTTCTAGCGCATCAATATCCAATGAATTATCTAATTTTAGAAATTTTGCTTCATCAAAGCCTTTTTGACTAAAGCTTTTAGGCTGCTTTATTGAATATTTATCATAGGCATAATTTTTTTTGTAATAGGGAGTGAATATTTTATAATCATCACCATCACTCTTTTTTACTAACTGAGGTTCTTTAAGCAAATAACCTTCATTTCTATGAAATTTAACAGATTTTTTTGCAAGGTTTTTCTCAAGTTCATCATCAATTTTTTGCAAATGAGGATCATACATGCGCCCAGCAAAAATATGCTCAGCTCCCGTTTCTTGAATGATTTGCTTTAAACATTCATATGAAGAAGATTTGAAAAAATTAAGCTTATTACCTAAAGATAAATCAAGCTGGATTAAGCTTTTATGCAACCACCATTTGCTCATGCTACCATCTTGATTGCCGGCTTTAGCGTCATGAATATAAACTGGGATTATAGGGCATTTTGATGCCAAAGCTTTCGCGAGCGCTGCATTATCATGTAATCTTAAATCTTTCCTAAATAATAAAATTACAGGCGTTTTCATTGAATTTTCTTTAAGTAATTTTAGTTACTTAAGGCAAGCATCAATGTCGTCCTTGGCAATGATGCAAGCTGCCTGCTCATCCGAAACCCAAATTTCATTTTTATCAAGCAATTTGAACTGCATATCCGCTATTTTTTTATCATATCCTTCTGTGTTTAGATTGAATACTTTAGTATAATGTATTCCAACAAAATCTATGTCATATTTTGCGCAAAGCCTTTTTAGCGAACTGATTTTATGCATTTGATTATCTATAAAAACAATCTTTTTAGGGAAAAAATCGGCCTCCATGAAAAAAGCTTCCAAGCTTTTGCCCTTATCTGTTTTATTGGTAAATATAACGCCTTTATAATAATATGGAGCTTCTTTTTTAATGAAAGAATCATTTAATAGTAATTCATTTTTCTTGATCTTCACAAATTCTTTTAAGGTAAGCCCAACTTCTTTTAATCTTTCATGTCTAAGTTCAGCTAAATTTTCAATATAACCATATTGACCTGACCTGCCAGAAGTCAAGCCCAGATATTTCGTGCCTTTTTCAACGGCTTCTGTAATAGCCCCAATTAGCTGTGGATCTACCGCAATAGACGTAAAGTTTTTTTTAACTACACTGTCTAGGTTAATGCTTCTTTGCTTACCATCACGCGCTTCAATTTCCTTTAAAAATTTCTTATAAGTCTTTTTGTTATTTACCGAAATTATCTTATCAGCCTGAGTGAATAACACGCCCATAACGTCGGTAACGAGCAGGTCATCTTTGCCCATATTCTCGAGCTCCTGCTTTATTACTTCAATATCATGTGTGCTAATTTCTTTAATGCGATTACTTTCTATCATGGCTTGTAATTTTTTTGATTCATGATCTGATGGAATTATTTCACTCTTAACTTTTGTGGGTGCTTCTTTAACGGATTTTGCTGCAACATTAGCTGCTTTTTCTAATGCGCTAACATTCTGATTAGCTTTAGTAGCGCTTATTGCCTTATCTTGAGCATAAACAAGATGGGTGCTTAACTGTGAAAGTAACACTAAATATATGCATATATTCCTAAAGTTGATCATATCTTAAAACCTAAAAAGTTTATAATTCATTATTATAGTTATTAACTATATACTCGCTCCCTAACGCGCAAGAAACGCACGCCTAAAAACTTCAAATAGTTATTGACTATAGTAATTTAGATTGGATTAGATATTAGGAATAAAGCGCGAAGCCTATTGTGATAGGTGAGCGATGAAATGACGACATTGCTAATTCAATCTAAATTACTATATATATACTATACACTACCATACATATAATAGTCCATATATTTTCCATCAACATTCTCATATGCTTTAAGAATACCTTCTTTTTTAAAATCAAGCTTTTCAAGCAATTTTATTGATCTAGTATTTTCAATTAAAACTGTAGCTTGGATTCTATTAAGACCAATGACTAATCTAGAATATTGTAAGATCACTCTTAAAGCGGCTTGCATAATGCCCTCTCCCCAGCGCTCGGGATCAAGGTCATAACTCATTTCTGCTCTATTATGGCTGAAAAACATGCTATTATATCCTGCTGTACCTATCATTTTGTCATTTTTTTTATCCGCAATGCACCAAAATATACTTCTCTTACTTGTAAATAAACCACTCCAATAACGAACTTCGCTCTCGGCTTCGCTATAAGTTGATGGTTGATTATCTTTAGTTAATAATCCTTGCATCTTTGGGTGACACATATATCTTTGATAGCAACTAGCATCGCTAATCCTGATTTCACGTAATATGATTTCACCTAAATCAAGAACTGGAAAATCCTTAAAGAAAAAATCTGTATTTATCATAGATTATATTTTATATTATCTTTCACGTTATTTGCTTTAAATGCATCAATTCTTGATACACATGCAAGGCATTTACCGCATGAAGCGCCATCTTCACTTGGGTCATAGCATGATATAGTTTTAGAATAATCAACATTATTTTTCAAGCCTAAAGCGATAATTTCGTGCTTTTTTAAATCAATGAGTGGAGCTACTATATTAAATTTATCTTTTCCCTCTACTCCTTGCTTAGTCGCTAAATTAGCAAGCTTTTCATAGGCATTAATATATTCAGGCCTACAATCAGGATAATTTGGTCCATCAGACATATGCACTCCGAGAAATATGTCGCGCGCTCCTATTATTTCTGCGTATCCTAAGGCGTAGCTAAGAAATATGGTATTACGAGCTGGCACATAACTCACAGGTATTTCATCATCAATATCATTTGCAGAATCATAATTTGGCATATTGATATTTTTATCAGTCAAAGCTGAACCGCCAAAAACTGATAGGTCAATATTAGCTATTTTATGCTCTTTAACATTATAATCTTTAATGAATTCTTTAATTTTACTAATCTCAATTGCATGCCTTTGCATATAGTTAAAACTTAGAGCATAAATCTCATAATTTTGCTGCTGCATTATGGATAATACAGTGGCAGAATCCGCGCCGCCGCTAACTAAAATCACACCCTTTTTCATTAATCATACCTTTTAAGTTTTTGCAATTAATTAATACCCATAATTTTATGCGTCTGCAAGGAGATTTTATAATTGTATTTCAGTGCAATTTCAATCGCTAAATTCATATTTTCCTGATTTTTCTTCGGATCATACTCATCCATCGGCTGCACATATACCGGTATTTTAAATTTAGTTTGACCTAGCTCTGGCACGATATCATAACCAGGCAGAGACATAGAAATGATGAATTTAAAAGCACTTATGTTATTAATTAAATCTCCATGCGGGCTAATATAAATATTTTTAACCACCTTAGGCGAACAAACTATATCCACTTTTTCTGGTAATTTACGGTATATGGTGCCGTTAGATTCAATTTGCACCTCAAAGTCAAGCTGCAGTAATTCATCAATAAGCTTCTCAATTGGCTGACGCAAAGGCTCTCCGCCAGTAATAACTATTAAATTTGGACCGCTTACACTATCCTTAGACTTAAGCAAGGTTACTTGCTTGATAATATTTTCAATTGAAAAAGCAGTAAATTTTTCAAACTCAGTATCGCAAAAACTGCAAGCCAAATTACACCCGCCAAGCCTTATGAATATTGATGGTGTGCCGCTATGGGGACCTTCACCTTGCACAGTCTTAAATATATCAACTATATCCAGCTGACTACCATCACCTTTAATGGGTGGCCTCTTGACATTTTCACCAAACATATTTTTTGTTTAATATAAATTAATATTATATAGCTAAAGCATACTTCATTTGCTCTTTAGAGCGCTTGAAGCAATATAGCATAATTATACTTCAAGGTAAATATAGTAATTTACTCTACAAAAGCTTGACTCATTTCTTGCTTGATGAAGGGGATAGTGATTTTGCGCTTTTGCGCTAAGGAGCTCTGCAGTAAACACTCTAAAATCGTAAAGATTTTTTTGAAATTTCTTGGCAGGAAGCGCATGATGTAATTAATGGTGGATAAAGAAATATTAGCAGAATATTCAGAGAAAATCTTAAAAGTTAGCATTTTTATTAAATCATCATCAGGTTCTTGTAGCTCAATATCATATACCGAATTTATGCGCGAAGCCAAATCCTGCAAAGCAAATACTGGGCGCCGCGTTGCTGTCATTAGTAGTTTAATTTGATTCTCATGGCAATGATTGAATTGATGGAGCAATTGTTCTTCAGCATTATCGCTCTTAGATTGAGCAATTTCATCAATATCTTCAATGATTTTTATCTGCATCATATCTTGATGAGCTTGCGCAAAAATTAAACTTAAAAAACTTTTACCCGATGATTCTGGTCCAATTAAAAGTAAGCTATTAGCAAATGGAATCACTCCTAATTTGTTTTCACGCGCCGAATAATCACGCTCCAGTAAATATTTATAAGCATGCTCATTCGAGCTTGAAACAATAAAATTATCCTGACTAAAATGCTTACATGAATCGATGGAAAATACTGATTGCATAAGCTCTTGGGAATAAATTTATTATTTATTAATTTTTTGAATGATTTTGCTAGAGGGCCTATAATATACGCTTTTGTAATATTTATCCTGATCAGGATATTTACGCTCCCTTATAGAAAAACTACCAAAACCTCTTATCTCAATTCGCTTACCATCAGTTAAGTGCTGATTTAAATTACTAGAAATTAAATCGAAACATTTTTTAGATTCCTCATCATCAAAAAACGGTAATTTATGATTAAATTTAAAATGCATCTCATCACTCATAGACAAAGTATTACTTTAAGTATTTTAGTCAATTAAATTAATTCACTAATTTATTATAACTACTTAATTTATTAAATAATAAACTGGTTTTATTTTCAAGATTTTTAATGATTGTATCTAATAAATCTGGAGATTCCTCAATTTCATAATCTTTAATTTCAAGCTTAGTAGATAATTTCTTACTTTCCTGCAACCATTTTAAAGCATCTCCTTCAAAGCCAACAGCATCGACTAATCCATGCTTAAGCGCTAGGCGCCCCGAGAATATTCTACCATCACATACTAATTTTGCTTGATCAAGCGTGAGCCCTCTTCTCTTCATAACCAGCTCTGTAAAAAATTCCTGTACAGCCAAAATATTCTCCATTAATATCTCTCTAGCTTCTTCTGAAGTTTTTTCCACTGGATTAGGATTTGCCTTAAGCGGACTAGATTTAAAATTTTGGAACTTTAAGCCTATCTTTTCAATAAGCTCTGTTGCTTCAAAACTTTGCAAAATAGTACCTATAGAGCCAGTGATTGTTCCTTGGTGACACACGATATGGTCTGCTGCAATAGCCGTCATGTATGCGCCGGATGTTGCCATGCCGCCAAGCACAGCCGCCACAGGCTTCTCTTTGGCTATATTTCTTATGGAATTATAAAGGATTTCAGATGCAACGCTACTGCCGCCCGGTGAGTTAATATAAACCACAACTCCCTTTATCGCTTTATCTTTTTTTATCTCGTCAAAACGATCAGTCTTATATGTTCCTTCATCTATGGAATCATCAATAGTAATTCTTGCAATATAATCTTTTGTCATTTTTTGAGATGCAACTTTTTTACCATAATCTTTATTATTTAAAGCAAAAATTATCGCAGCAATGATAGCAATAAAAAATAGCATCTTCCATTTGATTAAAGATTTTATTAATTTTTTTCGTTCAATTAAATATTCTGGAGGTAACATATATGTATATAAATTTTATGAGTTTTTAACTATTCTTTCACGGTTGCGCTGCCAATCTCTTTCCTTAATAGCTTCGCGCTTATCGTGCAATTTCTTACCCTTAGCAAGGCCAAGCTCTAATTTTAAAATATTTTTATAATTAAAGTAAGCTGATAATGCAACTAAAGTATAGCCTTTAATCTTAATTTTTCCAATAATATTTTTTATTTCCTTTTTATTTAGCAATAATTTTCTAGGACGAGTTGGCGTGTGATTAAATTGATTTGCACCCGGATATTCAGCGATATGTGCGTTAAAAAGCACAATGCCGCCCTCGCTTTCTGCAGCATGCGAATCTTGCAAATTAACTTTACCACCTCTCGCAGATTTTACCTCAGAACCAAGCAGCACAATGCCAGCTTCATAGCGAGTTTCGATGGAATATTCAAAAAGCGCACGGCGGTTTTTTGCAATTACATTCTTAAAATCTTTATTTACGCCCTCTGCCACTTTTATATGGCTCCTTTACTTGCGCTATTATTTTTGCTAATATCACTTTCCATTGCAGCAATTTTTTGAGCAAAATGCTTTAATTCAGCCAATTCAGATTCATTTGCAGCAATATAAGGCGCACGCAGATTTGGCGTAGCGCATAGTCCGAGTAAATATGCAAAAGCCTTAACGCCAATCGGATTTGGCATAGAATATACCGCATTTAAAAGTGGCATCGCTTTAAGCATTAGCGCTCTTGCAGCGCTATAACCATCATTTCTTACTAAAGAATCAATTTGCACGAACAAATTAGGCATAATGCTTGCAGCCGCAGATACTAAGCCATGCCCACCATTTGCATAATAAGCAAGCGCTAGTGGATCATCTCCGCATAAAAAATTAATATCACAATTATCTCGCTTTTCCTCGTTGCAACTTAGCGATAATGGAGTCATGACATCACCCGTTGCATCTTTTATAGCAACTATATTTTTGAAATTACTTAGGTCTTTTATAGCTTTAGGGCTAACATTTAAGCCAGTTCTGCCTGGATGCGCGTAAATCATTATTGGCAAATCGACAGCATCATTAATTTTTTCATAATGATGCACTAAGCCATTTTGCGTCGGCTTTACATAAGGCGGCACCGTGACCATTAAGCCGTCAATCTTTTTACTATTAAGTTTAATAGCCAAATCAACTGCATTTTGCGTTAAAGATTGATTAACTGTAGCTACAATATTTACTTTACCATGTAAATGCTTAATTGCAGCATCTATGAGTTTATCATATTCAGCATCATTTAAAAAGCTGCCCTCTCCTGTGGTGCCCGCAATTACTATACTATTAACACCGGCGCTATTTTGCTTGTCTAATATTTTTACAAAAGAATCTAAATCTATCTTTTGGGCGTGATCCATTGGGGTTATAAGCGCTGTGCAAACTCCAGAAAATATCGAGGAATGGCTCTTTGTTTGATAAGAATTTTCACTCATAAACTTAACTCACTAATTTTTAAACATTGAATCTAAAATGGACTATATCGCCATCTTGCATAACATAATCTTTCCCCTCTAAGCGCATAAGTCCAAGCTCTTTAGCGCGGCTTTCAGTCTTGCATTCAATATAATCCTTATATGAAATAATCTCTGCCCTTATGAAGCCTTTTTCAAAATCAGTATGGATTATGCCCGCCGCCGCAGGTGCGTGCGCTCCTTGATTAAAAGTCCAAGCGTGCGCTTCTTTTGGCCCAATGGTAAAAAATGATTTTAAATTAAGCAAGCTGTATGCGCTTTGTATGATCTTTGATAAACCAGTTTCTGTTAAGCCCAAATCACTTAAAAATTCATGCTTTTCTTCATTGGTTTCAAGCAAGCTTATTTCTTC
The DNA here is from genome assembly GCA_963762045.1 of uncultured Alphaproteobacteria bacterium. Lineage (GTDB taxonomy): Bacteria > Pseudomonadota > Alphaproteobacteria > Rickettsiales > Rickettsiaceae > CAVXJA01. The sequence goes on from CAVXJA010000008.1 coordinate 156,534, forward strand.
TTCAATCCTTGAAGATATAATTACCATTTTAGAATTATGCTCTTTAGTATAATTAGCTAATTTTTCTGCGAGATCATTGCCGCTAGCAGCATCGCTTTCGGCAACATTTGCAACATACAGCACTGGTTTTGCAGTGATTAATGACAATTGCTTTACGATATGCGGCTCAAATTCGTGAGTTATGCTCCTAACCGGTTTTGATTCATTTAATAATTCGCGAGAGCGCGCTAAAGCCGATTGCAATTCCTTAGCTTCTTTATCGCCACTTTTCACCTTTTTTTCTAATGTCTGGATTCTTTTATCACAAGATTCTAAGTCTGCAATAATAAGCTCGGTATTGATCACTTCTGCATCATCTATGGGATCAATTTTTCCATTAACATGCGTGATATTTCCATCTTCAAAACATCTAACAACATGGATAATTGCATCAACTTCTCTGATGTGGGATAAGAATTTATTACCAAGCCCCTCACCGCTTGAAGCTCCTTTAACTAAACCCGCAATATCGACAAATTCAATATAAGCTGGAATTGTTTTTGCAGATCCTGCAAGCTTTGCAAGCTCTTCAATCCTTTTATCTGGCACAGATACTATGCCTGAATTCGGCTCAATTGTGCAAAAAGGATAATTTGCAGCTTCCGCTTTGATGGTTCCCGTTAGGGCATTAAAAAGTGTAGATTTACCCACGTTAGGAAGCCCAACTATACCGCATTTTAAAGTCATGTATAACCTTTAGAGTCGCAAATTAATAAAAGGGTTACATTAGCAAATTTCTCCTCAATAAGCAATATAAAACTATAAATATTTGTCAAAGGTAAATTAAGACCATTTGGATTTACCAAGAAAATTTGGATTGACGTAAATTAACTTTTAATCTATGTTGTTCATTAATAATAAATTAAATATATAAAGAAATATGAGTAAAAATTTAAATAATCAACTTCCTGAAGAGCATCTTTTAGAAGCTGTAAAAACCAATAATATACTATTAGTTCAAAACTTAATTAATGAAAAAGTAAATATTAATGCAATAAGCCAAAAAGGACCAAATCAAGGCTATTCAGCACTGCTACTAGCCGCAGAAAATAATTACCTCGCTATAGCTGATTTGCTGATAAAAAATGGTGCTGACGTGAATCTTCAAACCCCCGATAACCGCTTTACTAATCTAAGTTTAGTTCTAAAAAAAGAAAGAAAAGAAAAAGAAGAACTTGAAAAAAAATGGAAAGAAGAATTTGAATTTGAACTAGAAGAAGAAAAAGAAGAAGCAAATATTGTACATCAAAAATATTATAATTTAATGTTGGATACTGCAATTAAACGCAATCAGGTGGAAATGGCGAAGCTATTGCTAGAAAATGGAATTCCTGAAAGTAATATCACAAAAGCGCGTACCGCACTAGATTTTGCCTTAATATTCAAGCATGAAGGCATGGTTCAGCTTCTAATTGAAAAAGGAGCTATATTTAAAGCAAGCATGTTGGATACTCCACTTATTCAAATAGTTGTTACAAAAATAATGGATAAAATATTATCTGAAGATAAGACATTAAATAAGCAAGTAGCTCAGCATATTAAATATCTATGCACTTATACTGATGAGGGGAAAATATTATTAAAAAACTTTACTGATAAATTTATTTCAGAACGTAAGTTAAATATTGATGCTGACTCTATCTCTCCTATGCTTGAAGCTAAGTTAAAAATAAAGTTTAATGAAGGAATGTATAATAAGCTAGTTTGCAAAAACTTTTTTGGGCAAATTACAAATAATAATAATAATAATACTGAACTTGCAAATGTTTTAGACTCAATTTTTGGAGAATATGAGTTTATGGATAATGCTATATCTTCTATCAAGCCTAGCGGCAGCAATAATAATGACGCAATGGAAGAAGTTGCATCAGAAATTGCTAAAATCTAATCAAAAAAAGGGGATTTTAAGAAAATTCCCTTATCCTACCACTTTAGCAGTAATTTTTTTCCAATAACGAGTAAGTAGCTCTGCACTGCTGCTAGATAAATCATTATCAATATTTTAATAAATAAAAACTTCACTCTATAAGTAAAAGTAAATATATTATTAATTATTTATTTACTATTATGCTTATATTTGTTTATAATTAAATTAAATTAAATATGAGAAATTTTATGAGTAAAAACGATACAAACAATAATGAACTTAATGCAAGTCAAAAAAAGCTAGCTGCTATTCGAAGCGAATATTATAAAAAAATGGAGTCTAAAATGAATAATAATAAACTTTCATTATTTGAGAAAATTGGTTTATATAAAGATACACTTTATTCAGAATTCACTGCAACAATATATGATAGAGAAAACATAACAGAGATGAGCTTAAATGATAAAAATTTCAAAGATAGATTAGTTAGCAATATAAATAATGAACTTAATGAAAATAAAACTGATTTAAGAGAATTAAATATCTCTAAAAAATTTTTGAATGAGCATACAACAAATTTAGATTATTACGATAAAGATGATACTTTAGGTATTAAAGGATTTTACAATAGTGAAGAATATAAGAAACGAATTAATCTAATTGATGAAACTTTAAATGAAAAAATTTCTGTAATAGAAAATGGTCAAAAAACTCAAGTGGAAGCTAAAAGCAAATCAGAGCAAACTGAAAACAATTTTTCTAACTTTAAAAATAAAGAAAATAAAAAATTAAGCGCTGGCGCTACCAACTCCTGGCAAAATAAAATTGTTAAACAACCCGTAAGTGACAAAGGTAAGGGCAGAGGTTAATCATAAACGATTATTTTGCTGTTAGTTGAGTGAGAATATGTTATTTGCAATGGCTTGCTCGAGAGGGGGATAAACTAAAGCCTGAGTCCTTAAATACAATGTTGATTCGCACTATGGTCAATAAAATAAATCATTAAACTATTAAGAAAGATTAAGTAGAAAATTCCGTTATAAAATGTTACTATTAATTGTATAAATTTAATTAATATATTTTATGGCAACAGTTGATGATTTAATACAAAATATTGTAAATGGCGAGATAGCAAATGCATTATTAAATATACCGACAATCGATATAAATGATATCAATATAGTTAGCAAAGATATGCTTGAAAGCCCGATGCATTATGCTGCGCTTCGGGGTTTTGATACTATACTGGCGTCCCTTATAGCTGCGGGAGGCAATGTTAATTTAATTGATAATTATGGCAAAACTCCCATAATGTATGCTCTTACCGATGCAACTGCGAATATATTAATTACTAATGGCGCTTCGTTAAACATTGTTGATTTAGCTGGCAAGGGCGTTATCCATCATGCTACCTCAAACAATTTAGGGAATATTGTTCAATATCTTATAGATAATGGCATTAACGTTAATTTGCCAGATACTGCAGGCTTCACTCCCCTTCATAATGCCAATAATGATATAGTTGCTAATGTGCTTATTAGTAATGGGGCCAATGTAGATTCAATGAGCAACCCTTTAATGCAAACTCCCATAGTTAATTTATTTAATAATAATTCATTAGTTGCCTTTAACAATGCCCTAGTAGTTTCGGTTAAAGGTATTAATGCGAAATTCAATAATAATGAAACTATTCTGCATAATTTGGTATCTAATGACCAGGTTTCAAATATGCTAGACGTTAATGATATTGATATTAATGCTCTAAATAGCCAAGACCAAACCCCCTTAATGAAATGGATGAGTATACCAGATCTAACTGCAGCAACCTTACAAAAAGCGCTCTTAAAGAGTGCTGATTTTAATATCCTTGATAATGAGAAAAAGTCGGCAATAAGCTATCTCGCTCAATATAATCCTGCGGCTAGCAAAGCTTTGCTCGATGAATTGATAAAAAATGGCAATGATATTAATCATCAAGATATGAATGGCGATACCCCTTTATTGCTAGCATTAAAATATTCATACCCTCATAATGCTCAAGTTTTTATTGATAACAGCGCCGATACAAGCATAGTTAATAATGATGGCTATGCCTTTAAGGATCTACTTACAAAGCAATTTTACTTCAATATTGATTATACAAAAGAGGATGAAAATTATGAATCAATTAAAATCGATAATTTTAACTTATTACTCGCAGACAAATCTGTTCTAATGACTTTAAGTGATGAATTAAATTCTGATCCAATTGATAAATTAGTCTATGATGAAAGTTTAATATCTGATACGTTTAGCAATTTCGATGTGAGTTTGATATAGATTATAATTATAATTAATTAGATTGATTATTGTGAATCTGCCTGATATTAGTATATTGATAATAGTCGTTTTTATATTTAAACTTTCATGCGCGCAAAACAATGTCTAGACCAGCTATTGCAATTTTTTCTAAGCAAAACTTATTGCATAATATCGAAATACTTAAGAAAAGAGTTTACCCATCTAAAATAATTGCAATGATAAAAGCAAATGCATATGGACATGGTCTGCGAGAGGTTGGAGCAATTTTACAAAATGAAGTTGATATCCTTGGCGTATGCTCTATAGATGAAGCTATTATGCTGAAGGCTGCCAATATTAATTCTAATATCATGCTCACTCAAGGGATATATGATGCAAATGAATTGGTTTTAGCTTCCCGAAATAAATTTCAAGTGGTTTTTAACAATAACGAGCAATTAAATTGGCTAGAAAAAGTAGATCTGCTATATCCATTGCAAAGCTGGATTAAAATTAACACGGGCCTTGGCCGGCTTGGCTTTCAAATTGATGAAGCAAAAGCAGCTTACGAGCGCTTAGTTAAAAATAATCACATTAGTAAGAAGGTCAGAATAATGTCCCATTTTGCTTGCGCTGATAACGCCTCACATCCGTTAAATAAAAAGCAAATTGCAAATTTTCAAGAATTTATAAAAGGCACCGACACAGAATATAGCCTATGCAATTCAGCCGGCATTATAAATTTTCCTGAGCATTTTTATGATTTTGTTCGCCCAGGTATAGCCATATACGGCATAAGCCCTATTGATGGATTAATAGGAGCGGATATTGGCCTAAAACCTGTGATGACTATGAAATCTAAACTTATGTCTGTTCAAAAAATAAAAAAAGGCGAAACAATTGGATATGGCGCTAGAACTAAATTAAATGAAGATACATATATAGGCATCGTAGCTTTTGGATATGCAGATGGATATCCACAAACAGCGGCTGATGGCACTCCAATATTGGTGAATAATAAAGAATGTAATTTAATAGGCAAAGTATCCATGGATATGCTTGCAGTAGATTTAAAAAACTGCGCTGAGGCAAGTGTTGGAGATGAAGTTATATTATGGGGCGAAGGCCTCCCTATTGAAAGGGTTTCTGCCAAATCTGCTAGTATCGTATGGAATATTTTAACCGGAATTCAAAGCCGAGTCAATTATGTATGGACTTAAAGTTATTTGGCCAAAGTTAAAAGTTAGCTTCAAAATCATCTACCGCAGGGGCTTCATTAGCAATTAATAGCTGCTCAAGCAAATTATAATCGCTTGTTCTGCCGCTATGATCAACACCAAAACCTGCAATGACATAGTCGAGTATAATATACTTTAAGTCTCTTGGTAAAAGGAAATACTGGAAAGACTCAGAGTTATCATTTGAATCCTGATTAGGGTTTGAAGATATATCCAGAGCGTCGCAATCATTATCCTTTTTTGAATTGTTAAAAATTAAATCATTATTAAAAACTTCATTAATTAACATAAAATGCTTAAAATACTCTTCCTTTAAAGCTTTTTTATGCGTTAAAAGCTCTACAGCATATAAATCAGAAGTATCAGAAAAAAACTTTTCTAGGGATTTAATTACAATATATTTAAATTTAGGATTTGGGCATAAATTAATAATTGTTTTTTCGAAATACTCTTTCAAAAAATAATTTGAAGATTGTTTTAAATAAGCATTAACTAACTCTGTAGCAGCATGAAAATTTTGAATATTTGAATTTCCTTGCATAAAATTCTTAATAGATTTTTCTCGACTATCAATAAGTCTATACTCTTCTTTTTCATCATCGCACTTATCATCTATTTGAAGATCAGTGATAATTAGATTGTTATTAAGCTCAATTAATAAATCTTTTACAAATTGTTCATTTAATTTACAATTGTTTAATTGTAAGGAATTTAAGGTAAAATTTGATTCTAAAAATTCTTTTATAGGCGTGGATATTTGACCAGAGAAATCATTATTATTAAGAGATAAGCTCATAAGTCTAACGTTATATTTAAGAGCTGCAAAAATTTTATTAGCCCCAATTAAGCTAATATCACAAGCAGAGGCTGCTAAAGTAACCAAAGGCATATTGCTAAGCATAAGACAAGCTATATATTTTGCTCCTTCGTCTTTTATTTTACAATTAATGATTCCAATAGAGCGAATTTTTGAATTATCTTTCAAAGTTTGGTAAAAATCTCTCATATTTTCGGCTTTAATACTATTATTTGTAAAATTAAGCTGATCAATATTTTTACTAGAATTGATTGCACTAATTATTAATTCAAAAGCTCCAGATTCAAAGTTGCATGAATGGAGCTCACAATCTGATAATTCATTATCTAATTCAATGCATTTAGCGAGTACTTTTGCATCATCAATAGTAAAGTTTATTTTTTTAAATATGATAGAAGAATTCTTACCTAGATCTAGCTCAAGCTTATTTTTATACTTAATTAGATCTGAAGTATTGTTAATAATTAATCTTGTTGAAGGTTTAAAATTCTCAATTAACTTAGCGTTTGAAGGATTATTAAAATTTAATTTCATAATATTAATTCATTATAGTTAAAATATATTTATAGCATATACTCAATAATATGCTAGGAAATTTTTGATATTAAATGTTATGAATTAAGTAGAATTAGATTTTTAATTTTCTTAATTAGCCTGTTAATTTATAAAATCAGGTTAATTTATAAAATGCACTATTTTTATAATATTTAACGAAATGTTGCATAAGCACTTTAACTATGCCAGCAATTGGTATGGCAAATAAGATGCCTACTAAGCCAAATAGACTGGCTACTGCATAAAAGGCAAACATTATCCATATAGGATGAAGCCCGATTTTGTTGCCAATCACTTTAGGTAGCAATACATATACTTCAATTCCATGACCTAATACGAAAAGTAAAATAACATAGAAAAACTGGCTAGTAAAACCAAATAATATATAGCTACTGCTTGCAAAGATGATTAGCGTAACTATTGATCCAAGAAACGGAACTAACACAAAAAAGCCGCCAACTAGCGCGAGGAATACAGATAAATTATGACCAATTAAACTAAGACCAACGAAATAATAAACGCTCATTATAAGGCATATTGTGAGCTGCCCCCTTATATAGGCGGATAAAAGCTTATTTATTGAAATAAAAATGTTTCTAAAATCATTTTGATCATGAATGGGAAGTAAATCATAACCATTTGAAACTATAACTTTCCAGTCACGAAGAAAATAATACAAAACTATAGGAAATATCAAAGTCAAACTTAGTGCATTTATAGTTGCCATAGTATATTCCCAAACACTATAGGAAATATTGGTTAATATCTCATAAAATGAATGTATTATACCACTGAATGAAGATTGAACATGCTTGGCTAAATCTGCATCATATGAATTAATATATTCAACAATTTTATGAACCTGTAATTTACTATATTCCTCATACTTACTCATATTACTTATGAATAATAGAAGTTGCTGATAAATTATTGGCGCTATAATTATAATGATTACGATTACAAGCGCTATGAAAGCAAAATAAATTATTGAGGAAATTAGCGTCCTTGAAAGCGAAGTCTTTCTCTCTAGATAATCTATTAATGGTTGCAGCATATAAGCAAAAATATATGCCGCAAAAAATGGCACTAATATATCAGCAAAAATATAACCTAAAGCTACAATACTCGCGATTATTAAAAACCAAAACTTATTTCTATTTATAGCTAACATATCTATGACTAGCCAAAATTACATATCAAATAATAAGCGCTCAGGTTGCTCAATTGCTTTCTTAACATTAATTAAAAATGTTACAGCATCCTTACCATCAATAATTCTATGATCATATGATAATGCAATATACATCATTGGTCTTATTTCAACCTTACCATCAATTGCCACTGGTCTTTCTTGAGTGTTATGCAGACCAATAATGGCTGTTTGAGGAGGATTTATGATAGGCGTAGATAAAAGAGATCCGTAAACTCCACCATTTGTAATTGAAAATGTACCGCCCATAAGGTCTGACATTGCCAGCTTACCTGATCTTGCTTTTCCAGCTAAATCTACTATATTTTTTTCAATATCAGCAAATGATTTTTTATCACAATCCTGCACCACTGGCACAACTAAGCCTTGCTCAGTGCCAACCGCAACACCTATATCATAATATTTTTTATAGATGATTTCATCTCCGTTAATCTCAGCATTCACAGAAGGCACAGCTTTCAGCGCATTTACCACAGCTTTAACGAAAAATGACATAAAGCCAAGCTTAACCCCATGCTTTTCGCCGAATTCATCACGCATTTTTTTACGCAAATTCATCACATTACTCATGTCAATTTCATTGAAAGTGCTTAAGATAGCCGCTGTATTTTGTGAATCTTTAAGTCGCTGAGCAATTGTCTTACGCAAACGCGACATTTTCACAATTTCTACTTCTTTAGAACCAGCTGCATGGCCACTTGAGCTTGAACTTGAACTTGAACTTGAACTTGCATTTGATCCGCTTCCAACTGAATTTAATGCATCACCCTTGGTAACGCGTCCATCCTTGCCCGTGCCTTTAATATTTGCTGAATCCAAACTATTTTCTGCAATAATTTTACGCGCCGCAGGCCCCATAAAATCTGCGCCACCCTTATTATCATTCGCACTTGGTTCATTATGCGTTTTTTCATTAGCGCTCGCTATAACTTTATTTTCCAATGCTGAAGAATCTGAACTAGCTTCCTTTTTTGCACTGCTAGCGCCAGCTTTAATTACTCCCAGTTTTTCGCCAGGAGTAACGGTATCACCCTCGCCGCGAAGCGCACTTTCAAGCACTCCTTCTGCAGTGCTATTAACTTCTAAAGTAACTTTTTCAGTCTCAAGCTCTAAGAGTAATTCATCAAGCTTAACATTATCACCAGGTTTTTTATACCATTTAGCAATTGTTGCTTCCGATACCGACTCTCCAAGCTGTGGAACTATTATTTCTACACTCATTTTTATTCCTCTTATTTTATTTTTAAAGCTTTTTTCACAAGCTCATTTTGTTGTCTTGTATGAACCGATGAATAGCCAGTTGCCGGAGAAGCAGCCGCCTCACGACCAACATATCCAACATCTTGCGCATTATAAGAGCTACCTAAAGTTTCATTAATATATTTATTTATAAAACTCCAAGCCCCCATATTTTCAGGCTCTTCTTGAGCCCATACATATTCTGAAGCGTTAGTATATTTTTTCACTATATCGCTCATTTCCTTTTTAGGATATGGGTATAATTGCTCTAAACGAACAATCGCGATATCATTGATTTTTGAATCATCGCGCGCTTGCTGCAAATCATAATATACCTTACCGCTACAAAAAACCACTCTTTGAACTTTTCCAGCATTTATTGACTCATTATTTTCATCAATGACCGGCTTAAATGTTTCTTTCTTATCAAACTCATCAAGCGAGCTTACAGCTGATTTATGCCTAAGTAATGATTTTGGCGACATGACAATAAGTGGCTTTGGTTCAGCGTCAATTGTTTGGCGCCTTAATAAGTGAAAGATTGAACTTGGTGTTGTTGGATTTGTTATATACATATTATTTTCAGCTGCCATTTGCAAAAATCTCTCTAAGCGAGCTGAGCTATGCTCCGGTCCCTGCCCTTCCATACCATGAGGAAGCAGTATAACTATGCCACTTAAGCGCAGCCATTTAGTCATTGCGCTGGATATGAATTGATCAAATATAATTTGCGCCCCATTGCAAAAATCACCAAATTGCGCTTCCCATATCACCAATTGCTTAGGGCTTGTGAGCGAGTAGCCATATTCAAAGCCGAGAACTCCAAATTCTGACAAATTACTATTAAAAATATTTAACTTAGCCTGATTTTCTTTGAAGTTATTGAGCGCAGTGTAAGCTTTATCGGAAGATCCGCTCTTAAGCACTGCATGCCTATGAGAAAACGTCCCCCTTTGCACATCTTGCCCAGAAAATCTAATTGGCACACCCTCATCTAAAATTGAAGCAAAAGCTAATTGCTCGCCTATCGCCCAATCTGCCTTTTTTTCTTTATTTAGCATTTCAATTCGGCCAGCAAGCAGCTTTACCAGCTTTGGATTAGCATCGAAATCATTTGGTATATTGTTTAATTTGGTATTAATATCAAGCAATCTTTTTTTATCATAACCAGTATTTGCCGTTTTGCTACGATCTTTTACAACCGACCATTCACCTTTAAGCCAATCTGCTTCTGGCTTATAAGTTTCGCTAGCTTTCAGCTCTTCTTCTAAAAATGCCTTGAACTTAGTCTTGCAATTTTCGTAATAATTTTCATCTATAACCCCCAAAGCTTGAAGCTTGTCAGCATAAATTTTTGCTGGGGTTTCTTTTTGCTTTATGACGTTATACATAACGCTTTGAGTGTAAAAAGGTTCATCTCCTTCATTATGTCCATATTTCCTATAGCAAACAATATCGATAACAATATCGCGCCCAAACTTAGCTTTATAATCAAAGCCAAGCCTAGTTGCTTTCACAACCGACTCCGCATCATCGCCGCAAACATGGATGATTGGTATATTAGCCAGCAGCGCAAAATCTGTAGCATAACGTCCTTTCCTCGCTGCAGAATAATCCGTAGTGAACCCAATTTGATTATTGACCACAATATGCATTAAACCACCAACATCATATGCATCAAGCCCGGACATCATCAAGCCTTCAGCAACCACACCTTGGCCTCCAAATGCGGCGTCACCATGCACTATTATTCCAAATGCCTTATTTTTTTGCTTATGTATTAGATCTTGCTTAGCCCTGACCTTACCGGCCGCGACAGTATTAACTGCTTCTAAGTGAGAAGGATTGGGCGTTAAAGAAAGATGAATTTTATTATCATCAAACTTTCTGTCGGAAGAATAGCCCATATGATATTTAACATCGCCAGAAATGCCTAAATCCTCTGGAAAAGCGCTATTACCTTTAAATTCAGAAATTACAGCTCTGTAAGGTTTTTTCATGACCTTGGTTAAGGTGGATAATCTTCCCCTATGCGCCATGCCCAGCACCATATCTTCATAGCCTTTGCGCGCAGCAAATTCAATTAGCATGTCAGTGCAAATTACCGAAAGATCACCCCCTTCAACAGAAAAACGCTTAGCTCCAGGAAATTTTGTATGCAGGAATTGCTCAAATCCTTCAACTTCAGCGAGGTCAGATAGAAGTTTTTGCTGCTCTTCAGCTTTTAAGCTAAAACCCCCTGATTCGATTTCGCTATAAAACCAATCTTTTTCTTCCTGATATTCAATATGATCAATTTCATAAGCAATTGATTTTGAATAATCTTTACGGATTTTACTATAAATTTCATTAAGCGACATACCATCGTAAGCCTTAAAGCGTGGGCTTAAGGTTAGCTTATCGTGCATTATATTTTCAGCAATCTCAAAATCTTTAAGAGACAAACTCACTTCTTGCTCAGTACTGATTTTTTCAAGCTTAAGTGGATCTAGCGAAGCAAGGAAATGCCCTTTACTTCTATATTTTTCAATTAAATTTTGAGCTTTAAGCGCTATTAGTTCATTTGAATTAGTTGCTGCATTTTTATCAGGAGTTTTAGCACCTTTTTTATCAAGTGACTCAAGCTTAGCTCCAACAATTTTTACCGTCGATAAAGTGGTGTCAGCTTGATTCAGAGGCGCTAGAGCGAGTGACTCAAAATATTCTTTCCAATCTGACGATACATCATTTGGATTTTCCTTATATATATTATAAATTTCTTCTAGGTAAACTGAATTATTTCCCCATAAAAAACTCTCTTTCTCAAAATCCTTATTACTCGGTCCCACCATAAAACTCGCAAATTCTTTAATATACTATATATTAAGCTATTTTACTATGATAATGCAAGTATTTTAGCTGTAATCGCTAAATATATTAAATAAATGCTCACTCTTGTATAAAGAGCCTAATTAATATTTATTAAATTTTTTAATATTATAACTCAACCTGCTCGGTTGTTTCCCCAACCGCGCTGCTAGAATCATCAGCTTTTTGCACATCTTTTGAATGCTTAATACCGCCATTTAAATCAACCATTTGCATGATATCATGAAAAACATTATTAGGTAATAAAGCTAATATATTTGCATCACTTTCTGGCAATGATTTCGAGTTATTAGGGTCAAGATTATTTGGCTCTGATCGCGTATCATCTTCGCTTTTCAATGATTTACAAACTCTATTCAAACAAAGGTAATTTTCTTTTGAAAAATAACTAACATTTAAATCTTTATGAAACATTTCAAAATTTTTTATAATGCTCTTCAACTTTGAATTATCACCTTTAGAGATAAACTGAGCGGGATTCTGATGTTTCATAAAATATTTAATAAGCTTTACCTTACCTATAGGCTTAAAAGCATATTTACTTTCATCTTCTAGTTGCTTTATTGATTCATTACAAACCATGGACGCTATCCAAGGTTGATTATCTATATTTGTTGTTTCAGCGCCATTAAGCTCTTTATATCGATCAAATAATTTATTTATAAAATATTTAATGCTATTAAATAAATGCTGATTTAATGCAGTTTTAAAGCTAATCTTTTCAAGAATAGCAGGATTTATTTTTACATTATGGATATTTAAATCTACTTGAAGTAAATTATAATTATCTTCTAGCACCTCTAAGATATACTTTCCTCCAACATCAGTAATTCCATCACATCTAATATAAAGCTCTTTCAAAGTCTTATTGATTTTAAGCGCTTCTGCTAAATATTGCACTCCTAAATCAGTAATTTGATTACCGCTGATAATAAGCCCTTGCAAAGAAGTATTGCTAAATAGCGCCTCTGCTAAATATTGCGCTCCTAAGTCAGTAATTTTATTATATTGAAGCTCAAGCTTTTGCAAAGTTTTATTACTTTTAAGAGCCTCTACTAAATATTGAGCTCCTAAATCAGTAATTTTATTATCATCAATATTAAGTACTTGCAAAGTGTTATTACTTTTAAGAGCCTCTGCAAAATATTGCACTCCAACCTCACTAATATCATTTCTCCAAAGAGAAAGTCTTTGCAAAGAAGAGCTGATTTTAAGCACTTCTACAAAATGCTGCACTCCAGCATCACTAATTTCATTATTACCGATATTAAGCTCTTGCAAAGAAGTGTTGGTTTTAAGAGCATCAGCAAAATGCTGCGCTCCAACCTCACTAATATCATTTCTCCAAAGAGAAATTTTACGCAAAGTATCATTACTTTTAAGCGCCTCTGCTAAATATTGCATTCCAACATCAGTAATACCATTATTTGCAAGATTGAGCTTTTGCAAAGAAGTATTAGTTCCAAGCGCTTTAGCTATATATTGCACTCCAAAATCAGTAATTTTATTACCGCAAATATTAAGCACTTGCAAAACTTTATTACTTTTAAGTGCCTCTGCTAAATATTGCATTCCAACATCAGTAATACCATTATTTGCAAGATTGAGCTTTTGCAAAGAAGTATTAGTTCCAAGCGCTTTAGCTATATATTGCACTCCAAAATCAGTAATTTTATTACCGCAAATATTAAGCACTTGCAAAGTTTTATTAACTTTTAGCGCTTTAGCTATATATTGCACTCCAAAATCAGTAATTTTATTACCGCAAATATTAAGCACTTGCAAAGAAGTATTGCTGATCAGTGCATCTGCAAAATCCTTTGCTCCGATATCAGTAATTTGATTATATACAAGCTTAAGCTTTAGCAAAATTTTGTTATTCTTAAGTGCGTTTGATAAATGCTGAGCTCCAACATCGCCACTACACTCAAAAGAAAGATCATTATAAGAAAGATCTAGCACTTGCAAAGAAGTATTATCTTTAAGATAGGGTACTAAATTTTTAATATCATCTACGATTAATTTGTATTCTGGCGCACGTAGTTTACGCGCAACATTAGCTTTAACTTTATAAATTAATTCTTCAGCGCTTTTACATTTAGACATTATAGTTTACTCTTCTCAATTTACTAAATTGACTATATAAATCTTGCCAAACTTAAAATAGAAAAACTTGAGTAACACTTTTGCTTTTATTACAAATCCTTGCTTTTATGCATGATTCTTTTAGCCCAAGCGCTAGAATGGCGCTCATGCGTGTGCTCATTAACTCTTCGGGTACTTTGCACTGATGCAGAGCCGTAATTATAGTATATGAACTAGCTTTGTAAAATTTTACTTAGCAATTCAATTTCTTCACGTAGCTCTGCATCTTTAACGATTAGTTCATCAATTTTCTTAATAGCATGAATCACGGTTGAATGATCTTTTTTACCAAATTGCAGACCAATATCCTGCAAACTTCTTGGAGTAAGTTTTTTGCATAAATACATAGCGATTTGGCGCGGGCGGGCGACTGATCTAAGTCTTGATGAAGAAGACATGTCAGATTTTTTGATATTATATCTTGTTGCAATTTTTTTCTGAATATCATCAATGGTGACGGCTTTTTCGCTTGTTCTTAATAAGTCTCTGAGTATCTCCTTAGTGGAATCTAGAGTCACTTCTCTGCCAACTAAGGTTGAATGAGCAATAACTTTATTTAAAGCCCCTTCCAGCTCCCTAACATTTGATGTGATTTTTGAAGCCAGAAACTCAATCACGCAGGAAGGAACCATTATTTTCATTTGCTCTAATTTTGACTGCAAAATTCCAAGCCTTAGCTCATAAGTTGTTGAATGCACATCAGCAACAAGCCCCCATCCGAGGCGAGATTTGATGCGATCTTCAATATTGTCAAGATCGGATGGCGAGCGATCACAAGTGATCACCATCTGCTTACCATTATCGATAATTGCATTAAATGTATGGAAAAATTCTTCCTGCGTACTATCTTTGCCGCATATGAATTGTATATCATCAATCATTAAAATATCAACCGAGCGGAATTCTTCTTTGAAAGACATAATCTCTTTATTTCTAAGCGACTTAATAAAGCGATACATGAATTTTTCGGCCGATAGATATAATACCTTACGCTCAGGATTAGTTTTATGCACATGCCAAGCAATCGCATGCATAAGATGAGTTTTACCAAGCCCCACGCCGCCGTATAAAAATAATGGATTAGATTTTGCAACTGATGTACTTGATTCTGCAACAGCAAGTGAAGCGGCATACGCAAGCTCGTTCGGACGCCCTATAACAAAATTATCAAAGGTGAATCTTGGATCTAAGAAAGAGGTAAAATCATCTTTTTCAATTAAGTTTAGATCATTAATTTCTACCAAAGGCTCAGTCCCAAGAGCCACATCCTTGCTTTTGGCTTTGATGCTTTTATCGGTGAGTATTTCAAGCCCCCTGATCTCCGAATTATGCTTATGCAAAAAATTAAGTATCATCTGATTATAATTGCTTGCTACCCAATCTCTAATGAAATCAGAAGGAGCTTTCAATATTATTATGTTATTTGCATTAACACGATCGTAAATAATTTTATCAAACCAACTATTAAAAAGATCCTTGCCATAATAATTGCATAAATCTTCGCATACTTTTTGCCATAATTTATTATTATAATCTGGGCTTATTTCACTATTATTCTCATTTTGAACAAAATGATCAGCTAATTTTATTTTACCAATAGAATTCATGATTTAAGCGAAAATATTAAATTAATTATAGCAATAGTGATTAACTTGCTTTATAGTTTTAAAAATTAAACTTAAAAACTGCTAGCATATATTTAGATAATTTAAGCTAACCATTTAAGTCGGTAGAATAATAATATTCGTATAAATTTTTTTTGCAATCTTTAAAATATGAACAATAGGTTAAAAAGTAAAATTATTAAAAAAGTTTTGTATAAAAGCTCCTATCGTGGCTGCAAAGAAACTGATTTAATATTGGGTAATTTTGTTAAAGATAATATAGATAAATTCACTGAAAATCAGCTTGAAGTGCTATTAAATATACTGGAATTTGACGATGCTGATATCTATGATTGGTATACGAATAAGAAACCTATTCCTGATGATTTTAACTCTGAAATGCTGCAAATGATCATGGCTTATAAGTTAGCTTCGAAAGAAAAATAATTTGCTAGGCTTAACGCAATAATGCACCAAAATTATGTCCACAAAAAATTTTAATTTTATTTTAGCTGATTATATTGCCAGCAAACCTGATAAGGCAAAAGGCAATATTATATACATTCTCCCTACGGAAGAAAGCGCTATTAAAGCATATGCTGAACTTAAGTTTTATCAAAAATGTAATAATGATATTTTATATTTTCCTGATTATGACACTAGCCCCTATGATAGAACTAGCCCTAGCATCAATATTATGCAAGAAAGAGTCAGGGTTTTGCAAAAGCTCGCAAGCGATAATACGGGTAATATATTGCTGATTTTATCTGCAAGTAGTTTGATGAGAAAAGTCGCTCATGAATCAAATTTTAATTTTAATTCAATAAAGCTCAAAGTTCAGGACGATTGCAAGGTAGGTAATTTAATCAAAAGTCTTAATGATTTTGGTTTTGCGCGCAGCAGCACCGTGATTGAACCTGCTGAATATGCAGTGAGAGGAGAGATAATTGATATTACCCTTAGCGAAAGCCTAGCCGTTAGAATTAATCTGGCTTGGGATAAGGTAGATTCGATTAAGAAACTGGATACTAACAGCCAAAGTTCGGACGAAAATTTACAGGATATTGAAATTTTTAGAGCTAGTGAAATTATTCTTAATGATAAGCAAATTGAGATCTTTAAATCTAATTTTTTAATGAATTTTGGAGTTAATTACAGCTCCCATCCCTTCTATGAATCTATATTAAATAAGCATAACTTTCCTGGTCACGAGCAATTCTTACCCTTATTTTATAATAAATTATGTTCAATAAAAGAATTCAGTTGTTTTGAGGGAGCCGAAATTTTTTACAGCAATATGGCTCTACAAAATGCTGCAAATTTTGAAAAGAATTATATTGATGCTTACGAATATAGAATCAGCAGTAATAAAATTGATGAAAATTCATTTTATTTTGCACTTAAACCAAAGGAATTTATCATTGATTTTGATGAGTTGAAAAATTCTCTGAAAGCGAAATATGATGTAAGTCATATAAATTTGCATAAATTTTATGATGGAAAGTTAATTCAGGAGAATAAAGCTTTCATCGAAACTGCTATAACTCAAAAAATAGATATAAATGAACTATTAAAGCAGCAGCTTGAAATAAATAATGACAAAATCATAATTGCAGCATTGCCCTTAAAGCATATGGAGGTGCGCCTTGAAAATATGCTAAGTGAATATAACAATCACCACCCCCATCAATTTAATCATATTAGCGATATAAACTCAGCAAAGCTAAAATATTTGAATATAACTAATACACCAATAAGTAATGGCTTTATAAGTGAGGAATATTTCATAATTGGTTATGAAGATTTGTTTGGTAAAAAAGAAGCTTTAAACTTAATCAGCAAGTCAAAAAGAACCGCTAAGGACAAAATAAATAGCCTGCTTACAGAGATAGATAATATTAAAGAAGGTGATTTGATAGTTCATGATGAACATGGCATTGGTAGATTTGAGCATATCGTCACTTTAGAAGTAGAGAATATTAAGCATGATTGCATTAAACTTATCTATGAAGGTGATGACATATTATATTTACCTGTCGAGAATTTAAACCTAGTTAAGAAATATGGCAATAATGAAGTAGCTTTAGATAAGCTTGGGGGAGTCAATTGGCAAAAGCGAAAAGCTAAAGTCAAGGAAAGGATCCGTGAGATTGCGGGTACATTAATTAAGATTCAAGCACAGCGCCAGCTCTCTACCGGTAATTATATTGAATTTAATAAAACTGAATATGAAAAATTTTGCCACAATTTTCCTTATAATGAAACTGATGATCAGCTAAGAGCCCTAGAAGATATTGAGCAAGATTTTAAAATGGGCAAGCTTATTGATAGGCTAATATGCGCCGATGTTGGGTTTGGTAAAACCGAAATTGCTATGCGCGCGGCTTTTATGGTTGCAAGCGATATGCTTAGCTCGAGAAATCAAATAGCCATCATTTGTCCAACTACAATTCTTTGCAAACAGCATTATCATAATTTTAAGGAAAGATTCAATTCATTCGGCTATAAGGTTGCTCAGGTATCCAGGCTTGTTGGATCTTTAGCTTTAAAAAATGTTAAAAATGACTTAGAAAATGGTGATATCGATATTATAATTGGCACCCATGCTTTGCTTTCAAATTCAATTAAATTCAAGAATTTAAAGATGATCATCATTGATGAAGAGCAGCATTTTGGGGTAGCTCAAAAGGAAAAACTGAAAGAGTTAAAAGCTAATATTCATGTTTTATCCTTATCTGCAACTCCCATACCGCGCACTTTGCAAATGTCTATGGTTGGCATTAAGGATTTAAGCATAATGGCCACGCCCCCTGCTCTTAGATCTCCTGTTAAAACTCAGGTGATTCAATTTGATAATTATATAATAAGGGAAGCCCTGCTGCGCGAGCATAAACGCGGGGGAAGGAGCTTTGTTGTAGCGCCAAGAATTAGCCATATTGAAAAGATAGGTCAAATATTAGAGCGCATCGCGCCAGAGCTTTCATTTAAGATAGCCCATGGGCAAATGCCAGCAAAGCAGCTCGACACTATAATGAGCGATTTTTGTGATGGAAAATTTGATATATTGCTTTCAACGACTATAATTGAATCTGGAATTGATATTGCTGCTGCAAATACTATAATTATATATAATTCCCATATGCTTGGCCTTAGCCAATTATATCAACTTCGAGGTAGGGTTGGGCGAAGCAAGGTTAATGCTTACGCATATTTAACTTTGCCAAAACATTATATAACAAATAAGAAATCTCTTGCGAGGCTCGAGATCTTGCAAAATATAACTGAGCTTGGAGCTGGTTTTAGCATTGCCTCACATGATATGGATCTCAGAGGCTTTGGCAACCTAGTTGGGGATGAACAATCTGGCCAAATAAAAGAAGTTGGAGTTGAATTATATAATAGCATGATTGAAAATGCGATTGAAGAATTAAAATGCGAAGAATTAAACCAACCTAAATCTACTGCTACTAAGATGAGTGATATTACAATTAATCTAAATATTCCGGTATTTATTAGTGACGATTATATATCAGACTCTTCTTTAAGATTAGCTATATATCGCAGGGCTTCGGAGCTCAAAAATTTAGATGAAATTGAATTGTTTAAAAATGAGATGATCGATAGATTTGGCGCTATACCTCAGGAATTTCTTAATCTTATGGACATCGTTAAACTCAAAACTTACGCAAGAGATTATTACATTAAATCTATTGATTCTGGCCCTAGTGGCTTTGTATTTAAATTTAGTGAAAATGCTGATCTTGCTGATAAAATTATGAGCTTTATTAGTAAATATCCTAGAAATGCTAAGCTAAAACCTGATAATAAAATGATTTATATTACACCTATTAATCCTGAGAATACTATTCAAACTCTATATAATATTTTAGAGAAAATTTTTGGAAAATAAGATAGTTAATTAATATTTAAGTTCACCCGTAGGAGTAACGAGCGAATAATATATACTAAAGGCGCGCTAGCGGGTCTAGCTCGCCTCGGGAGCTCAATTTTATTGATATAGCACTGCTAACAAAATCATAAGACCTATTGTAAATTAATCAATTTGCTGCTATTATTTATGATCTTTTTCGTTAAAATTATTGTCTTAAAATGGATATCGCTAATAAAATTAATCATGCTATTCAAAAAAATAAAACCGGATTGCTAAAATCCTATGCAAGGACCGTTGGTAAAAGCTTAAGCCCTAATCAAAAAGAAATCCTTGAAGATGGCATGCGTAAGCATGAATATAATATAGATAATTTTAAAGATGCAGCGATTGGTAAGAAAATAATCCTTGAAATTGGCTTTGGTATGGGCGAGCATTTGCTCAATCTAATGCAGCATAAGGATTCAGATGAATATTTATTCCTAGGATGCGAGGTATATTTAAATGGAGTTATTAGAGTTATTTCCACTTGCAAGAAGCTGAATTTAACTAATTATATGCTGCATACAGGGGGTTTTGACGAACTCATAAATATTTTACCTGATAATTCATTAGATAAATTATATATGCTATTTCCAGACCCATGGCCAAAGCGTAAGCAGCAAAAGAAACGCCTTTTTAATGCATTTAGGCTGGATGCAATTAAGTCTAAATTAAAAGATAATGCTAATCTATTTTTTGCAAGCGATATTGACGATTATTTTGCGCAAGTTGTAAATATTATTAAAAAGGATGAGAATTTTAAACTTGATGAAAACTTTTCTGATCCCCACAAATATTATATTAATACTAAATATCATAATAAGGCGATTGCTGAAAATAGAATACCACAATTTTTAAAATGCTCTCTTAAGAAAACATTACCTTAAATATAATTTAACAAATTGAATTAGATGGAATCAAATGAAATTAACCAGAGATTTTTATGATAGGCATACAGCAATTGTTGCTAAAGAATTAATCGGCAAACAAATTATATATAATGGGCATGTTGGGTTTATTACTGAAACTGAGTGCTATCGAGGTAAAGACGACCCTGCCTCCCATGCTTTCAAAGGCTTAAGCTTGCGCAGCCAAACTATGCAAGGCCCACCAGGACACTTATATATCTATTTAATTTATGGCATGTATCATTGCATGAATATTGTTACTGAAAGTGATGGAGACGCAGGAGCTGTGCTTATTAGAGGAATTAAGTTTGACAAATATTATGCAAATGGCCCAGGTAAAATTTGTAAATATCTAAATATAACTCTACAGCAAAATGGCTTAGATATTATCAATAGTGATTACTTAAGTATTAATCACAACCCTAAGTTTCAAAGCCCAATTCTAGCTACCCCGCGCATAGGCATAAGTAAAGCTAAAGAAAAACTATGGCGATTTACCTGTGACATTAATTTTGAAAGCGCCCTCTCCTCTAAGCTTTAATAGTTATTGACTATATAGCTTAACTTAGAACGACGAATCTTTGCGTATGAGAGACAATTTCTTGATCAAGATATATTTGCTTAATTAAATTCGATAATTTATGATAAATAAAATCACAATTCTCTACATTAAGCAGATCAGTAGTATAACAAAGGGCGGGTAGTTCACAAAGAAGATATTGCGCTGCAATATTTTGTTGATATTCATCAATTGGTAAACTTCGATGCATTTTTGTAAAATTTGTATTACTTTCTAAAACATATTTGCTGGAATCTAAGCATATTTGCATAAAATCTTTATCAGTATAAAACCTCTTGATATATGCTTCATAAAGCATTTTATAACATTCATTATGCTTTAACTCAGATAGCAAATGCACCTTAGCAACACCATATGTTTTATTTTCTTCTTGGTATTTTAATAAAGCATTTTTGACTTTATTTATAATATAATTATCCTGTTTTCTAATCTTCTGATGTAATTTTCCATCTTTATATCCTAAAGCCTCTAATGTATAAGAAGAGACAATATCAGGTATGAATATCGCAAAATTATTATAATGTTTACTCGTCCAATCTAATATTTCTGATATTTTCTTTTCTGTATAATAGCTATTTGCAGGACTAATTCCAATTAAAGCAAATTCTTGCTTTTCTTCAGGATATAATTTAGAAAGTTCTTTATGAATTATTTTAGCAGGAGCTGAACTTGAAAATATATGAGAATTATTATAGCTAAAACCATCATTCATAGTAGAAAAAAGAGTTAATGGCAGTGTAAAATAAAAACTTGAACCTTTTTTACTTGGATTATTTTCTGCCCAGATATTACCCGAATGAAGTTCAATAATTTCTTTAGTGATTGTTAGCCCTAATCCAACACCACAAGCTTTACTAGCAGATCTAGTACTCTCAGTAAAAGAATAAAATATTGCCTCTAATTCTTCCTCAGGGATGCCAATTCCTTCATCAGTAACAGAAAGTAAGACAGCAGGCATATCTGTATCTTTTAAGGTTGTTTTATGAATTGCCACTGATATTTTTTTCTGAGAAGCTTTCGAGTATCTCGCTGCATTTGCAAGCAGGTTATTAATAGCTCTCTTAACTAGCTCCTTATCAAAAACAAATGTAAATTCATCGCTAGCCTGCAGGCAGATATCAATTTCATTATTTAAATAGCTGCTGTGAAATGAACTTACAATATCTTTGACCATTTTATTGAAATTATGTTTATGCAAGCTAAGTCTAATCTCATTTTTGTTGAATTTAGCTGTATCAAAAGTATTTAAAATAAAATTTGATAATCTTGTGGATTCTTTATATATAATTTCCATGCAAGATTTTTTTTCTGCATCATTTATCTCTTGCCAATTTTCAACTAAATGTTCAGCGGTATTTAATATAGACCCCATTGGAATTCTTGCTTCATGACTAATATTTCGTAGAAATCTTTTCTTTATAGAAATAACTTCATTTAGAATTTTTTCTGATTCTGTAAGTTCTTTTTCAAGGAATCTATTATCAGTTATGTCTAATGAAACACCAATAATTCCAATTAAATTGTTATTTTCATCATAAAGCGGGCATTTTGAGCTTAAAAAATGCATGATTTTATTATCATAAGTTCTAGCCATCTCTTCAATTCTATGTTGAGTGCCGGCTTTTAAAATATATTCATCAATTGCTCTAATTTTGCTTGCTTGCTCCTTCCAAGGTAACATAAAATCAGTATGTCCAATGATTTGTTCCCTTGACATGCCAGCCATATTTAACATGAACTTATTGCAACCTAGATATTTACCATTTATATCTTTCCAGTATACACTTGCATCAATCACATCAATGATTTGATAATCAAATTCTTTCATAAGATTTATATAATATTAACAAATAATTACTTATGTCAAATAAGTATCCGTAAATATACAAAAAGTTTACTAATCTGTCAATATATTAATTATAGATATAAGTTCCTTTAAAATTCATTAATTAAAAATTTAATAAGTATATAACTAATTAGACCTGAAATCTCTTCGCTCAAGATCAAATAGTTATTAATTAATAATAATCTACTTTGTAAGATGGACGAACCTAGATTTCATTTTAAATCGTCGCAGCATATTTTCAACATAAACAATATCCTTCTCTTTATCATCAATATAGATAAACTTTTTAGGTTGTTTCTGAAGAGTGCGCACAAGAGAAAATAAAGATTTAGACTTACCCATATGAGCTGTGAAAATAGTCCCCTTAACAAAAATTGCAGACCAATCCATAGCTCTGTTTAAAAGCATAGAATTTTGACCATTAATCAATTCAGTTATCTCGATATTTTTACTCTTTAAATCCATGTAAATAGTTTTTTCAAAACCAGCTATTTTAAACTCAAGGTTCCCGTAAATTAAATACACCTGAGCTCCTTTATTTTTAAATTTATTAATTATTTCTGGCCAAGAAGAGTGAGTAAGCTCAGTCTTACGGTTTAAATAATATTCCTCTAAAAAGCTTTTATATCCTGTAGCGCTATTATAATTTGCACGATATAAATTTATTTTTTGCCTATATTCTTCATTTTCAAAAATTGGCGATATAAGTGTATTTTCAATAGAAATAACCACTAAAGAATCTTGATCTATAAATTCGATTAACTCGCTTATAGCTGAGGAATCTAATGATTTAGTTGTAATTTTGTTAGAATTAGCATAAGCGCTACTCCAAAAGCAAAAGATTAAAGCTAAAAAAACATTTCTATATGAAGATAAAAAATAGAGCATATTTATTTTGCTTTTACTTTATATGGATCCATCTTGCGCTTAGTGCTAAAACCACCAGTTGCAACAATATTTAATTCATTGGTAAAATTAGTCCAAAAATCAATATATTTTTTAGGATGCAATTTGCTAGGATCATTACTATCTAAATCAGTAATTGGAGTAGTGAATTGATAATTAAAACCATAAAACTCTGTCTCTGGATATAGCTTTTTAACCTGCTGAGCTGTTATGTCAATTAATCGTTTATTATCATGGAGCATAATTAGTTTTCTAGGCTTAATTTGGAACCTATTAAGCATATATGTCAACACCGTATGCTCAGCATTATAACCAGCATTAGTTGAACAGCTAAGTAATCCATAATAGAGGCTTGGATATGATTCCTTGGTTCTTTTTAAGAATGAATCATATACAATTGCATTATTAGAGTAAAAACCTTTATTTAAGTTGATGCCCATTTTTTGCAATAACTCATGCGTCCATACTTCAATATAATCTATATCATTGAAAGTTCCAGATTTATTAGTGCTAATTGTAATAACGCTAATGCCTTTATTTTGTAGATCCTTAATTAATTTAGCAATTCGTTTATCTGATAAAATAATGTTGTAATTAGTAAGTACAAATTCTCGATAATATGGCAATTTAGAATCTTTTACTTTAGATAATAGCTTCTCAGCCAATGGGTAATATTTCTTATCATTAACATAAAATTCAGGATTAATAGGCTTTAGCACTAAATTATCAAGCGAAATCACAAAAATCGCATCCGTATTATTTTTAATCCTATTATTTTTAGTGATCATATTAATTTGATCAATAATTATATCAAAATCATCTCGCGCGGTACTCTTTGGCTTATTTTTAGCTACTCTTTTTTTGCTTTTAACAATTTTCTTAGGAATGATTTTAACATCATCTTGCACTATTGATTCTTTTAAAATCTCTTTTTGAGTTTTATAGTCAGCCCTAGCCCCAGAAGCTGAGTTTATATTTGATAAAATAAAAATCAATATAAAGCTAATTACTGAAATTTGAAATTTATTATTTATTAATGACACCACTTCTCTATTCTCTCTATAATTATAATATTTTTAACTACCCAAAACATAAACAAATATAAATAAAAACAGCCATACAACATCAACAAAATGCCAATACCATGCTGCAAATTCAAACCCTAAATGATTGCCTTTTAAGAAATCGCCTCTCCTCGCGCGATACAAGCATACCGACAAGAAAATTGTTCCAACAATAACATGCACGCCATGAAAGCCTGTTGCTAAATAGAAATTAGCCGCATATATACCATCTTTAAGGCCAAAAGCAGCGTGTGAATATTCAAAAGCTTGTAATAATGAGAATAAAGCTCCAAGTCCAACAGTAATGCTTAGCGCAATGACTGCATCTTCCCTATTTTTTTCTAAAATTGCATGATGCGCCCAGGTAACGCTCGTGCCAGATAAAAGCAAAATCAAAGTATTCATGAAAGGCAAATGCCATGGGTCGAAAGTTTCAATATTCTTTGGAGGCCATACGCCATCTGATACCGGCCAAAAGCCTTCAAAAATTTCGAGGGGAAAATTGCTCGAATAAAAATAAGCAAAGAAAAAGGCAAAGAAGAACATCACTTCAGACATTATGAATAATGCCATACCAATTCTAAGACCATTTTGAACATATTTATTATGGAATTTACCCACTTTTCCTTCATGAATTACATCCCTCCACCAATAATAGGCGCAAGCTATAACGCAAATTGCTCCAATGATAGTAGCCGCCATGCCTAAACTATAATTATGAAGCCAAAAAGCTCCACCACCAGTTAGTGCAAGTAGAGAAAAGGCTGTTAGAATTGGCCATGGGCTGAGTTCAACAAGATGAAACGGGTGATGGGCTTTAACCTTATCAGACATAATAAAATTATATAAATAAATTGATATAACTTCATTATATAACTGACTAGTACATATAGTCTAGGATTTTTTGCTAATTAATCTCTTTAACCTTAAATAAACTATAAGACAATGTTATTGTATCAACATCTTGCATATATGGATCTTTTTCAATGGCAGGATCTATATAAAATGAAACAGGCATTAAGAGCTTTTGCCCTGCAAGCAATAATTGCTCTTCATAGCAAAAACAATGGATTTTAACGAAATATTGCCCGGCTTTTTGTGGAGTGATATTGTATATGGATGTGCCTATAATATCCTTATTAGCTAAATTTTCAGATTCATAAAAGACTAGGGCATTTTCTCCAGTTTTCAATGTAATTTCTTTATTCTTTGGCTTGAAACGCCATTCTAGCTTCTTGTCCACATTAGCATCAAACTTAATTTTTATTCTTTTTTGTCCATGTTCTGAATAAAAAACTTGAGCTTTTGCAGGAGTCCCAGCAAAGCCTGTAGCTTTACAAAACAGGCTATATATAGGCGCTGAAGCAAATGTCAAAAGCAACATGCTGCAAACTAGACATATAAGAGATATTGCTATGTGAGAATTTTTTTTGCTCATGAAAGATTAAGTTTAATGAATTGATATTTTATTTAATAATTATACAGAGCTTAAGAATTTTTTATCTCAACTCTATTATATTTTTTATTTAAAAGCACAAGAGATTCATCGGTAATATCATGCTTACTATTATGGTAAATTATGTATGCAGAAGGAAACACTTGATCATAATTATACTTTTTTGCAAGCTCAACAATAATATCTCTGATAGCCTGATGAAGCTTACTTACTGCATCAATGCGTAATTTCTCAATTTCGGATTTTCTATTTTGCATGAAAGCCTGCGCTTTGCTAACTTGATTGTTAAAAACTTTTAATTTTTCATCATATTCAATTTCAGAAAACAGATTTTTTTCACTATTAAGCTTAACTTCTGCTTCTCTAAGTATGTTTTCTTTTAAAGATAGCTCCTGCTCTAACTCCTGAGTCAGTTTTTCAAGCTTAGTTTTAAGATCTTTAATAGCTAATGAATTTTCAAAAATTTTTTCAATATCTACAACAGCAATTTTAGCATATTTTTCATCTGGCTTTATTTCTTCAGCTTTAGCAATAGCTGTTGAAAACAATGCTAGCATGTAAATTATGATTGCAGGTAAAAGTAGTCTATTTAACATATGTATCAAAAATTTCGGAAAGTTATAAAAAACTAATTATATATTAGGATTTTTATAAAAATAAATAAAGCTAAAATTTTATCTAAGCGCAAATTAAATTTACTAAATGCTTATTTACTATGAAGCAAGTTAACAAATTAATTTATAAATTGTAGCGGTAGCTAATGAATTATATAGCCAATAACTATATTAGGGGCCCCGCGGAGAGTTTTGCTCCGCGCGGGATTTTAGTATATAGACTTCACTTATGGCACTTGCGGCGGACCTTAAATACTAATTAACTATACTATAAATTAATTTTTTTACTCTTACTCGATCTCATCTTTACCAGAACAATGATTTTCAAAATCATCACTATTTGGATTAGGAGATGTAGTATCTTCAGTAGGTTCGGCTTCTTTCTTGTTTATATTTGGATCTATTACTTCATCCTCTTCAAAAAACTTAATTTGAACCATTTTCTCAGCAGAATCTTCATCAGGTTTAATCAATGCATATTTAGCTATTTCCTTAACATTATCTAGAGCTAATAGATTAAAAAACAAATCTTCGCTGTTAGGAAATAATTGTAATGTGTCGTGAAGATTACTAAACTTAACCGCTAATTCTTCAAAATGCTTTTCTGCATCTAGAAAATCATTGACTGACAATTTACTTTTATAAATATTTTTATAAATATCTTGAATTGTACTTCTCATGTTAAAAGCACTTATTATAGCTTTTTCAAAAGCATTAAATTCCAAGTAAGATTTATTTGATTGAGCTATTGTGCATATATTATCATATATATACTGAGATATTGCTTTTTTACCAATTAAAGGTTTAATATAGTCAATATTATTAAATAATTCTCTATATAAAGTTTTAAACTCAAATATAACCTTAGGTGAATCATGCTCAAATGCTAATTCTAATATTTCTTGACTTGATTTTGAATTGCCGTGAGAATTAATATCACTAATTTTCCCCTTCTTGATTAAATAATTAATTACTTGCGGCTTATCATTTTTAATAGCTCTATCTAATATTGTTTTATAGTTATCAACATATTTATTAGCAATTACGTAATCAGCTATTTGAAGCTTTTCTTCTAAAATAGTATATCTTAAATAATCTATATCATTTTCCTTAAAGCTAATTATTGAATTATTTTTAGAAGCAAAATACTTTAAAATCTCAATAACATCTGTTTCACCTAATTCACTGGTAAGCTTAGATAATGCTTTTAAACTAAGACAGCCAACTTCCATTTTATTGTCTATAAATAAGTCTAATATTTCAAATTGTTTATGCTTCGTTGCTACATATAAGGGATTATAATATTCTGACGATACTGGGTAATCAAATCCTAACGGCGGATATTTATAGCTCACACCATTAGTAATTAAGTATTTTGCAAGTTCAATATTTTTTCTAATAGCTGAGTTTAATGCATATAAACCAGCATCTCCTTCAATGTCGACACCTTTTTCTAGCATTAATTTTATATTACTAAATATATAATCATCATGAAGATTTTCATCGTTAACAAATACCATAACAAACTTATTTAATAGCTTAAAATTACTATTATTTAATATTTTAAAATTATCCAACTTAGATATAAGGTAAGTAGTAAGCTCAAGGTTTCTTTTATATATTGCCTTAAATAAAAGCGATTCGTTATAATTATTCATACGATTAAAGTCTGCACTATTTTCAATCAATAATTCAGCTACATTATCATAATAAGCTCTTACCTCACCACCAATAAAATCTATAGCTCTGTTACCATCGTTTAATTCAAAATTTACATCTGCATTATTGTCTAATAAACATTGGATAAATTCTATATTAGCCTCATGATACACTGCGTATGTTAAAGGTGTATTTTCATATATGTCTTTATAAACTTTATTTACTGAAGTTCCATACGCAAAAAATAGATTTAATATTTTTAGATTATAATTAATTTCTTCTTGATCATCTGTTCTAGTTATATAATCACATATTACTGCAGCCTCATCAATTATGTATCCAGAATGATCTATAGTTTTTAAAAATGATTCAATTTTGTTTATATCTTTAGTATTTATAACTTCTTTAAGTTTATTAACATTAATTATTAATTCATCATTGGTAATATTTGTCTTTGACATATGAAATTTTTCTTTTAGTTTATTAAGATTAATTACTTAATTAAATTATTAATTAATTCGCATAAATATTAATAGATAATGAAATATTTGTCAAGTAATTATTAATTTACTTTAATGAGTAGCATTTTAAATTTAGTGGCAATAATCTAATTACTTTTGAAAGAAAAGCATTTGAGGATAAATTTTATGATTTTAATAATATAATAGTAACATAATAAAATTCCAGCTATAAATTAAGAAATTCAAGGGTTTTTCCATAAATAAAAAAAATTTTTATTGAACAATGTTTGTTGTTACGAATAGTATGACACTGTTAACAAATTAATTTACTGGCGCTGGTTTTAAAGCTCTCATTAATAATATTTCCATATCGGGATCAGTTTGCTTTCTTGCAATATCAAGAGCGCTTAATTGCACATTATTTCTAGCATGAATGTTGATGCCTCTGTATATAAGAAGCTTAGCTGAGTTAAATTTTTTCCAAATTGCCGCATAATGCAGTAAATTATTGCCTTTCTCATTTTGATAATTTATTAGCGGATAATAATCGAGTAATATTTTTAAACTTTCAAAATTATCCTGCTTAATGTAAACCACGGCTTGCACAAATTTAGTTTCTAATTCTGCTTTACTTATCTGAGTTTGCGGATCGAAATCTTCATAATTTTCTATAAAATTATCAATTGCATCAACCTTGCCTTGATTTGCTATTTTCTTAAATTTATCCCAGAATAATTGGATGTAATCTGGATAGTCCAAATCTTTAATTAAAGCATTTTCGGTTAATTGTCCAAGCACTACATCATCATCTTTTAAAGTAAATACTATCGCTTCATCTCTTATAAAGCGTATTTGCCTCTTGTCGGGCAACCCTTCACTATCACTTTCACTCTCAAGATTCTTAGGCTCATCATTTGTATAAAAATACATATCTTCGGGCTCATTTTGAATATCGCTTTGAATATCACTTTCCACAGTTTCACTCGCAGCCTTACTATTAGATAATTTCTCAATTTGTTTTTCAAAATCAGCACTTATTTTAGATTTAATTTTTTGAACTCTTTTATCAATAACAACTTCAGAATCTTTTAATGCAGAGCTTTTTTGGACATTATCAATATCTTTCTCCAGCTTTTCTTCGGTTCCATTTTCTTTAAAATTTACTATTGTTTCATCAACTATCTTGGCCATATGATCAATATTTTCCGAAGATTCACTTGTGGCGTTAGTCGCTTCTTCAGATTGCTTATTCATCAATTGATCATTAAGCTTGCTATCACTAGCGCTGCTACTTGCATCTACCGCAAGCTCTTTTTCCTGATTATTCTTTGTATTATTTACTTTTGCCTCATCAACTATCTTCGCCATATTATCAATATTTTCTGAAGGTTCAGCTTTTGTAATTATTGGCTCGTCTGCTTGCTTATTATTAATATTAGCTTCAGATTCTTGTGCTTCTATAGGCAATGCATCTTCATTATTTTTAGCAGTAACATTATTAACATCATTCACATTTGCAAGCGCTAATGAATTATCACTTAAATTATTATCGAATTTTTCCTCTAAACCATCAAATTTAGATAATATATCATCGATATCTTCTGGCGGGAAATCTTCAATAACATCTTTATTGCTTATGCCTTGCATATTTTTTAGCGCTGGATTTACCTTATCCATTTTTTTATCATCAGCATTCATAGCTTCAAGTTGATTGATATTTTCTAAAGATTCATCTTTAGCGCCAACTTGTTTGTTTTGTTCTTCAATATCAGTTAATGTATTATTCATATCACTCGCATATTGAGCATGATTTTGCATCTCATTGATAGAAATATCATCTTCCGAAGACTTAGTTTTATCTAATTTATCTTTACTGCTTTCACTTTCATATGGTGAATCTGAAGGTAAATGCTCATTATTAATTTCCTTTTCTTTTTGAACATTATCACTTGAAAAAATCATAGATTTAATCTTTTTAAATAATGATACAAGATATGAATCATCTGCATTAGTTAAAGAGTTGTTAATTTTATATGCAAATTCATTTGAGTTAATTGTATGGTTAAAATCATATAAATTGCCATAAGCATTTGCATTAAAACATAGCAAATATGCTAATATAGTTATTTTAGCTGATTGTAAAATTTG
This sequence comes from uncultured Alphaproteobacteria bacterium, assembly GCA_963762045.1. GTDB lineage: Bacteria > Pseudomonadota > Alphaproteobacteria > Rickettsiales > Rickettsiaceae > CAVXJA01. Next base: position 187,969 of record CAVXJA010000008.1, read on the forward strand.
CTTAGTTAATATATTTTTCATGATTAAATAAATTTCATTTTAAATTATAGTTAATAACTATATTACTATATATTATGATAACTTAAAACTATTAAAAGTGTCTATTAACATTTGTTAGTATCATTATAGAAAAAAAGAAAATGTGATGTAATTAACTATATTTGATTGCTTAATTTATCATATAATATATAAGATTAACTAATAAAATTAATTATTAAAATTGTGAAAAATCATATGAATGAAGTCAATATTATTGGAGGTGGCCTTGCTGGCTCAGAAGCGGCGTGGCAATTAGCAAAAAGAGATATTAAAGTTAATTTGTACGAAATGAGAACACCAGATAATCTAACTGAAGCTCATGAAACTGACGCTTTAGCCGAGCTAGTTTGTTCAAATTCATTTAGAAATGATGATATATCAAGCGCGATTGGCTTACTCCACGAGGAAATGAGACAACTTGGCTCTCTAATTATGGAAGCAGCTGACAGCACTAAGCTGCCTGCTGGTTCTGCGCTTGCAATGGATAGGACTTTATTTTCCAAATATGTTACGGATAAAATATCTAGCCACCCGAATATAAGCATTATTAGAAAAGAAATATCAGAAGTTCCCGAGCATGGTAAGTGGATTATTGCTACTGGCCCACTAACTTCAGGAGCGCTTTCCGAATTTATTGCTAAAAAAACTGGTGAAGAACAATTAGCTTTTTTCGATGCTATTGCGCCCATAGTTTATAAGGAAAGTTTAGATTTTAGTAAATGCTGGTTCCAGTCCCGCTATGACAAAGTTGGCCCGGGTGGCGATGGTAAGGATTATATTAACTGCCCAATGAATAAGGAGCAATATTTTAATTTTATTGATCAATTACTCGAAGGAGACAAAACTGAATTCAAAGAATGGGAGAAAAACACACCCTATTTTAACGGTTGCTTACCTATTGAAGTTATGGCTGAAAGAGGAAGAGAAACCTTGAGATTTGGCCCATTAAAACCAGTTGGGCTTACAAATCCCAATTCTGATGAAAAGCCATATGCAGTTGTGCAATTAAGGCAGGATAATAAGATTGGCTCTTTGTATAATATAGTTGGGTTTCAAACTAAGCTAATTTATGCTGAACAAAAACGTATATTTAAGCAAATTCCGGGTCTAGAAAATGTTGAATTCGCTAGATTAGGCGGCATCCATAGAAATAGCTTTATTAAAAGCCCAATATGCTTAAACCCAAATTTAACCTTAAAAAATCAACCTAATATCTCTTTTGCAGGGCAAATTACTGGCGTTGAAGGATATGTTGAAAGCGCAGCGATCGGGCTTCTTGCTGGTTTGTTTGCATCAGATGAAAATTCACTATCAAATGAAAATTCACTTGAGATGTTACCTCCTGCCAGTAGCGCTATTGGAAGCCTCTTATGGCACATCACATCAAATGCAAATATTGATACCTTTCAGCCCATGAATATCAATTTTGGCCTTATGCCTCCACTGGATATGAAGATTAAATCTAAACAAGATAGAGGCAAAGCTTACGCTGACCGAGCTTTAGATCACTTGAGCATATGGAAAAATAAAATATTTGCGCAAAATCTTCATCATATTTAAATAATTTGGTTGCGATAATAGTGTAAGCACGCTAGATTATATATTTAATTTCAATCATTAATTATATATTATGAAAACAAATTCTGCTTCAAGTGAAGATGCTAATCTCGATGAAATAGTTGAAAATATAAAAAAGACTAGCGCATATTATCAAGAAATTATGCAAATCATGCTGAGTAAAAAATCTCCTGATTTGACATTTGGTGTTATTGATAGTAAGAAAAATATGGCTATTGCTAGTAATATTGCTACAAAATTAATATATTCACCAGAGATTTTCGCTGAAAATAATGCCAGATATATAAATCAATTTCAGAATTTACTTCTTAAAACATATAACAAATACAGTGATAAATCTAGTTTTGAACAATCTGCAAATTCACAAAATACTGAAAATGATATTAAAGATAACCGCTTTAAGGACAAAGCTTGGAGCGAAAATGCATATTTTGATTTTATAAAACAACTATATTTTTTGAATAAAGAATGGGTTGAAGATGGCATTAAAGCTCTATCTTTAGACCCCGAGCAACAGGAATATGCGGACTTTTTAACTAATCAATTGATGGACGCCGTATCGCCTACCAATTTTGCTTTTTCCAATCCTGAAGTTATTAAAACTTCTCTTGATAGTAAATTTGCAAATATAGTAAGTGGTTTAGAAAATCTCCTGAATGATTTGAAAAACTCTTCAGATTTTTTAAATATTACAACTAATAATAACAGCAAATTTAAGCTTGGCGAGAATCTTGCAGCAACTAAGGGCAAAGTAATCTATCAAAATGATTTGATGGAACTTATTTGCTATGAGCCTAAGAAAGAAGTTTATGAAACACCTATATTTCTAGTTCCGCCTTGCATTAATAAATATTATATACTAGATCTATCACCAAAAAACTCTCTAGTAAAATGGCTTGTTGATAATAACTTTCTAGTATTTTTAGTTTCATGGAAAAATCCTGGAAAAGAATTATCTCACATATCTTTTGAAGATTATGTTAAGCTTGGCATATTTGATAATATAGCTTTTCTTGAAAAAAATGGCATAAAAAAAGTTAATGCACTCGGTTATTGTATAGGCGGCACTCTGCTCAGCTTTGCTTTAAGTGTTATGGGTAAAAGCTCTAAAAATCCTATTAATAGCGCCAGTTTCTTAACGTCACTTTTGGATTTTGCAAAGCCTGGTAATATCAAAGCATTCATTAATGAGCAAGCGCTAGAATTCATTCAAAATGAAATTGAAAAAGTTGGTTATCTTGATGGAAGATATATCTCTAATAGCTTTGGTCTTATAAGAGCTAATGATTTGATATGGTCTTTTTTTGTAAATAATTATTTACTTGGCAAATCCCCAGCGGCATTCGACATTCTTTATTGGAATAGCGACTCAACCAACCTCCCTGCTAATATGTTTTTATATTATATCAAAAATATGTATGTTGAAAATAACCTTATAAAACCAGGTTTTCTTGAAATGGATGGCAAAAAAATTGATTTGTCTAATATTAAAGTGGATAGTTTTTCGCTTGCTGCAAAAAAAGACCACATAGCCTTATGGGACGCTGTATTTGATGGTTATGGTCATTTAAGTGGCAATAAAACCTTTTGCCTGACGGATGCTGGCCATGTTGCTGGAGTTGTTAATCCAGCTGAAAATAGCAGATACAATCATAGAATTGCTAAGATGAATTCTAAAAGCGCTGCTCAATGGATGAATGCAGCAAAACCAGTTAGCGGATCTTGGTGGAACAGTTGGAAGGAATGGCTAATTTTAAGAAGTGGTAAAATGGGTCTTGAGCAAAATTATAGCTCTTTAAAAGCTCTAAGGCCAGCTCCAGGGGAATATGTTAAACAGTAATAATCCTTGACTAAAGCATGAATTTGAGCTAAATATTGCTATAGTCAATATTACAAACAAATGAGCCTCTTCATGCTAAGCATTAAAAATAAAGCTATTATGGCTTTACTCACCCTTCCAATTATTTTATTTAATTTTACTGCATTTGCTAATACATCTTTTTTAACTAAAGCTAGAGATATGTATAATGTTAAAATGAAAGGTATAATTCACATTGGAGCATCTGATGGGCAAGAAAAAAAGTTCTATAGATCGATAAAAGCAAAAAATGTGCTTTGGATTGAAGCTGATCCTGAAACTTATAAAAAGCTAGTTGAGAATGTTACGCCTAGCGGAGTTACTAAAATTTTAAACAATCTTACTTATCCATCAACAATTACTGAAAATTTTGCTGTTTCAGATCAAAATGGTACGGCTGATTTCTTCATTACGAGTAATAAATACTCGAGCTCACTGCTTGAATTAAACCTTCATGAGTCAGTTTATCCAGACATATATGCCGATGGTAAAATTACAGTAAATACTAAGCGTCTAGATACATATTTTGAAGAGTCAAAAAATGATCCTAGTAAGTATAATGTTATAATGATTGATGTTCAGGGCGCTGAATTATTAGCGTTGAAAGGAGCTACAAATACTTTAAAAAATATTGATGTAATAGTATCTGAAATTAGTCCAGATGAAATGTATAAAGGGTCAGTTCCAGTTTATGAATTAGACAAATTCCTCTTAGAGCATGATTTCGTTAGAGTTGATAGTTATATGATCACAAAGATTTGTGGTGACGCTCTATATATTAAGAAGAATATTATCAGAAAAAGTATGACCGAATAATATAAAGCCCCCCGCGTCAAACTATTGGAATGTTAGTATATAAAAAGGATTGAAGGAAAGAAAGAGTTGAATAATCCATAATAAAATGCTATGAATAGCTCATAAATCTTATGGATTAGTAAAAAAATGCCAATAGAAAAACGGAAGGAAAATAAATACAAAAAGACCAAGCATGCAAAATGAGGAAAATCAAGGAAAGCCTGAATCAGACTCAGCAATATCGGAGCAAAAATCTAGTAAGGTTAGTAAGGTTAGTAAGAATGTAAAACCAAAGGCTAAATTAAAGCATGATGCATTAGTTAAGAAGGTTTTATGCGACGAACTTGCTTGCAGAGAGTTTTTAGAAGAGTACTTACCTGATGAATTTAAAGCAAGAGTGGATTTAACGCAGCCAATCATTACCGCCAAAGAAAGCTATATTGAGGAGGCACTGAAACATAGATATAGCGATTTAGTATTTAAGGTAAAGCTTAGAGAGAGCAATGATAAAGATAAAGATAAAGATAATAGCGCCATAGATAAGAGCAGTAAAGAAGACCATGCATTTGTGTATTGTTTGCTTGAGAGTCAGTCTGAGCCAGATCCTTTGATCGCTTTTAGACTCCTTAAATATAGCGTATTGCTGCTTGAAAAACATGTGAATTTGCACCAAAAGAAAAAGGAAGATATCAATCAAGGAAGCAATAAAGAAATATTTACCGGAAGTAATTCAGTTGGTAATATATAATGGAAAAGTAAAATATAATGTACCATTATCGATGCATGACATGTTTAAAAGAGCTGAAGCTGCAGATAATTTGCTTAAATATAATTTAATTGATCTGCAGGCGATGGATAATGAGAAGCTTGGCCAAGATAAGCATTTAAATTTATTTTTATATATGCTAAAGAATGCCCATAAGCCAAATATATTAGAAACATTAAAGCTAATGCTAGAGACCATGAAAGAAGCGCTGAGGCAAGATGCGGGGATGAATTATATTTACTTAAAAAGCATAATATGGTATGCTAGTGTAAAGATAGCGGATAGTAAAAGAGATGAATTTGTAAGTATAATAAAGCATAATATAACAAATAACAAAGAAGGTAAAGTTATGAGAAGTATAGCAGATGCATATCTAGAAGAAGGTTATGATAAAGGTATAATAACTGGCCAGCAGCAAGGTATTGAAATTGGTGAGCAAAGAGGTATTGAAATTGGCCAGCAGAAAGGTATTGAAATTGGTGAGCAAAGAGGTCAGCAGAAAGGCATTGAAATTGGCCAGCAACAAATGCTCAAACTGATGCTAAAAAATGGTAGTTCTATAGAGGAGTTATCGAAACTTACAAAGCTACCACCAGAATATTTAGCTAACTTAAAAAAAGCTAACTAAACCATATAAATTCTATAAAAAGAGAAGTTACTACATTATGTAATTCACTATAAATTATGCGCTCAAATTAACGACAAAAGAGCAAAATTTATTGGGAAAGCTAAAGAAGTTGTATTCGCAGTCATTTTTTAAATAACAAAGCGAAAGCGGCATAGGAGGCAACGAGTTAGCAGGCGACGGCCTAATTAAAAAAAACTGAGTTTTAATACCCTAAAATAAACCATGCTTATTCGTTAACAAAATCTATTACCCAAAGCGCAAAAAATATGCGCAAAATCAGCCAAAAATCGACAAATAATCACAAAAAGCTTTCAATTTGAAAATCATATTGAAATGAAATATCTAAAATTAGCCATTTTGCCAAATTTTATCAATTTTGGCGGAGGGACTATTTAAAATTAGCCATTTTGCACAATTTTATCAATATTGGCGGTGGGTCTATAAAGTTAATTTGAACGAGGTCCAGCGCATGCACCATAAGAGCGCATTCTATATTCAATGAATATTAATTGCTGTTAATCGTCAAAATGCTCAAAATTATTACCTGTTACATTAGCTTTACTTTTATTAAACATCCTGTAAATAAAACTTTCAGAATATGGTTCCTCATCCCTAAACGGGGAATATACAATCGATTGACTATTAGCTTCATACATATATGCTTCCAGTGGATGCTTAATCTCCATAACGCTCTCAAATTGAGTCTCGTTTAACTCTGGGCAAATGCTGCTATTATAATAATCATTTATTAAATTATTACATTTATATTCAAGATCATTATCAAATAAGTCCTTATAACTTTTTAATATAATAGAAGATGCTAATGGATAGGCTTTACAAAAATCTAATGCTACGCCATGCTCTGCGTTGCTGCTATCTCCCAAAGTTTTAACTATTTCCTTAAACATCAAAGCTTGGGCATATTTCACGCCATTCTCAATTAAACTATTATTATTGCCTAATATTTTAGAAATAGCTTCTGGAGATGCTGCAGAAATAATCTTTGCAGATTTTTTATGAGATTCATCTGATGAATTCAAGATATAATTAATATTATCTAATGTATTTTTGGTGTAATTCTCAATTACAGGCAGCATGCAATTTGCTTCATAATTTATATTATTTTGCGAGTCAAAATCATTAACTAAATTATTTTTATTTTCATTAAACAAAGCTTTAACAATAACGCTATTATTAAAATATTCTGGGTGATTTTTTGCAATATCCTCAATTAACTTAGGGTGTTTTTCCTTAAAAATTAAGGCGCAAATTATATTCTCATTATTATTTTTAGAGCAACCAAGGCATATTGCTTGGAATATAAGTTTTTTTGTATCCCAGCGCAAATTATCCAAATGCTGTTTAGATAAATCTTCTGGAAGATTTGATGGCACTAAATGCTTAACATGCTTCTCTATTATTTTCTCATCAAGATAGTAAACCAGGCCATACTGCCCAAGCCAGTGGTAATCATACCATTTACCGCGCAGAGCGCAATCCGTAACACTATCAAGTATCGGCTTTTGTATTGCTTTTTGCAAATTAATTAAATATTCACTATTAACGCCGAATTTACTAATATTTAGACCATATTCGTTAGAAATTTGCGCAACCAAAGAATTAGATTTTTTTAAATATTCATTAGCTAGCTCTTCAGCGCCACAATATCTATAGACAGACGAGATAATCTGCAGAGCATCTTTCATCTCATCAAAATAATTTTTTTCAAATGCAAGCTTATATACTTCACTTGCATATTTATGAGCAAGAAGAGCGTCCTTAATAGGAGTACCAGTTAGTGTAAACTCTTTATTTAGATAATTGTCAGCTAATTTAATTTTTAATTTTAACTCATACTTACGATCTTCATCATTAGTGAATAAGTCGAGGTTTAATACTTCATGAATTGAATTATCTTTAATTATACTTGATATTTTAGGATTGCAGATTAAACCATAGAAATCATTTTTAGTTATTATATTTAAATGATAATAGTTATATTCTTTGTAATGTTTAAAATTATTTATTAAAATTTGAGTAGCTTTAAATACATAATGTTCAATACAAGGAGTTTGGTCAAAAATATCAACCATTTTTAGGTAAATTTCAACTAAACTTAATTGTATGAGAGGTGTCTGCACCTGTGCTTCTCTTAAGTATAATTCGTTATAACCAAAACCTTTGAGAATATAATCATTATTAAGCTTTATTGCATGCAAATAAATTTGTTCAATTTCTTCAAAATTATATATATCAACACATAGTTTTAAGTTTGATAAAAAGCCTTTAGGAAGGTAAGGTAACATATCCCAATTAAGCGCTGAAAAAGCTGCATTTAAATAAAAAGCATCACTAAATGATAATTTATTATCATTTACTCTGTTATATATCTGCTCTACCTTAACCTTTTCCTTATGCTGTTGGGCTACAAAATTAAACATCTCTACAAATTCATCTTTAGCTTCAATGCTCTCTCCAGAATTACCATTAAAAGTGCATGCATTAGTTATATCTGAGTTAGTATTAGGAATTGTATTGAAGGATCTATTTAGAGAATCTAACTCACCCTTAGTAGATTCAACAGCATCGCTCTTAGCACCTAAAATTGGCGATGATGAAACTGACTCTTCATTAGCCGGCTGACTAGCATTGTCTATTGAAAGCTGAAGTTCATCAGACACATTTTCCCTAAAGATTCTTTCTTTTGGGCTGCTTTCTTGAGTAAAACTTAGATAAGGAGAATCATCTGTAATTACGGAATCATGTTTTGAGCGCTCATCCATTTCAGAGCCGCTTTTATCTGATGAATCAAAATCGCTAGATTCATCCTTTTTATCATTAGTATTAGCAACAAACCCTAAAAATCTCCTAAACATAATTTTCCCTCCCAAAGAATAAATATAAAGCTATAATATTTTTATATACTTTTCTGATTTTAATTACAATATTGCATAGCAAAAATATGCTAAAACTAAATCCCTAATTTGATATATTTATTTTATATTGTAGCAAAATACTATAATTTTATGAAAAATTTGCAGCATAAGATAGGGCTTAAAATATTGTTAATTTATATAGACTTGGGATATATATTATGATAATATTTATATGGCTGCTTGACTCGCTTTGGCAAAATTCTATCCCGGGGACTACGATTATTACATATCGGGATTGGTCACTGATTAAAGCTGTGGCTTGATTATTACTTTATCCCACCTAAACAAAAAGGTTCTACGGAGCTTTTTATGCCGGCGGTCAAAGCGGCTAGTAAATTACAAAGCATATCCTGTGCACCTTAAACTATTATATAGTAAATTATTATTTAATTTAACGCATTATAATAAAGGTAAAATTATGAATGAAGACGAAATATATTTACATGATAAATTAAGTGATTATTGTAGAAGAAAACAAGTCAAAAAAGTTAAAGAATTTCTAAAAAAAAATGAAAATAAAATAGATATATTATATGACGAGGGAGACTATTTTAATTTTGCATTTTGCCATGAAAATTATGAAATGGCAATAATACTCCTCAGCTATTTTGAAAATGTGCAACTTAAAAATGCTAGCTCAAACTTGCATAAAGAATTAGCAATATATAAATTAGCTAATATTATTGATGAAGCAATAAGCTCTTATGATTTAAGTAATGATATTTTAAGTCTTTTTGAAAAATATCTTCCTGACGCTTGTTTAAGAGATGGAAAAATAGTTAATGAACAACATGAAGTTAATTATAAAAAAATGAGCTTTGATGATGCAAGCAAAATGCATATTGAATATAGTGAAGAATCAAATAATATTGATCCATCTGGCGAAAGCGTTGAATTATAGTTAATTACATAGTAATCTATAAAACTTTGATACTCAAAGCATGTAATCCTTCAGCAAACTCATCTTTTAGTAGATCGTTAATTAATCGATGTTGCTTGATTTTGGGTAAATTATCAAGCTTCGTTGATTTAATAGTTAGATTATAATGGGACTGCCCTGAATTTGGACTCCCAGCATGGTGATTGTGCATGTGACTAACGTTTTCAACTTTTAATACTTGTGGCAGTAAAACACTTAATTTACTTTCTATAACTTTATCGCGCATGGTGATGATTAAATATATTATATTATTGCAATAACTCTTGATATTATATATAACTACAGAAGTTTTCAATAGTTATAAATATTAAATATGGTGAAACAAGGCAAAATTATTTCTTTGCTCCAAAGAGAGATAAGCAAGCAATATAGCGGAATATTGTTTTCCGTGGTTATAACTAATATTAGCGAACTTAGCATTTTAATTGATGATCTTGAAAATATACTAAATAAATTTTATAATTTAGTTGAAAAAACCTGCGAAAAAAATACTGAATATAAAATATTCTCTTCAGATAAACCAAGTCGTTTATACATAATTATTCCTGAGAATAAAAAAATCGCTGAAAAACTTGCTTATAAAATATATTCCAAAGTTCAGCTTTATGTAGATCGAGCATTTCCTCAATGTTATATCAAATGCGCGATTGGTAGCATAAAATTTTGTAAAGATGATAATTTACTCGTTTTTGATATGCTATCTAGACTAAATTATGGCATGAAAAATATGCCCCCAAGCGATTTTTATTATTGCCACGAAGAAACCCCTATTGATGTAGAATCACTTAGAATTGAAAATACAAGGCTTAACTTGCTAAGATCATCACTTGTACAAAAAAAAGCAAAGTTCGTATACCAGGCAGTGATTGATAGAAAAAGTGGAGAAGTAGAATATCATGAATGTTTGCTTAGATATCTTAATGAAAAAAATGAATATGTTACGGTAGGTCCAATCATTAAATCGGCTGAGAGTAAAGGCTTGATTAATATTGTTGATTTCACTGTGGTAGATATGGTGATAGATGAGCTTGACTCTGAAAAAAATATCATATTATCTGTGAATATTTCCAACGCCGGAGTTCTCAATTTAAGGTTGCTTAAGCATATTGAGTATAAATTAAAAAAACATAATGTAGCTAACAGATTAATTATTGAAATTACAGAAACTTCAATTAATTCTGACTTTAATAAAACTAGAGATTTCATAGAAACTCTTAAGAAATATGGTTGTAAGTTTGCCATTGATGATTTTGGCTCAGGATTCACTTCCTTTAAGCAGCTTCTAAGCTTACCGATAGATATTATTAAAATTGATGGTATGTATATTTCCGATATACTCGAAAATAACCATAGTCGCTTTTTTGTGGAAGCCTTAATTAGACTTGCTGAAGATTTAGGCATTAAGACGGTAGCTGAATTTGTTGAGAATGGGGAAATTGCTAAATTTTTAGTAGATATTAAAATTGGTGGAATGCAGGGTAATTTCTTTCTACCCGCCTCAGATTCCAGGGTTAAATAATTTAAGTGAATTTTTTTATAATATTAGTTAAGTAAATAATGCAAATCAAAGAAGCAATTGAGAATATAAAAAGCATCAAAGCAATTAAAGTTAGGGGCGCGGTCTATTCAGTCAAAGGACAAGTGATAGAAGCACGTGGACTGAATAAGTTTCTCTCAATTGGATCAATTTGTGCACTTAAAACTAGAGCCAATGCACTTATAAAATGTGAAGTCATAAGCTTTACAAGCGAAAGTGCGCTCTTCATGCCCTATTCTCTTACTGAAGGCATCAGCCCTGGAGATGAGATGATTCTCTTAGAAGATCAAAATGCTATTTACCCTGATGAGAGCTGGCTTGGCAAAGTGATCGATCCCTTTGGAACTGAGTTACTTTTTACTAAGGGAAAAAGTAATTTTAAAAAAGGCGAGCAAGGATTTCCTCTTAAAAATGATCCTTTACTTGCGCAGAGTCGCATGAAAATTGGTGGGAAGATTGACCTTGGAGTTAAGGTTATTGATACTTTCACCAGCTGCTGTTATGGGCAAAGAATGGGTATTTTTGCGGGAAGCGGAGTTGGTAAGTCAGTGCTAATATCCATGCTTACCAAATATGCGGATACTGATGTTAAGGTCATTGGTTTGGTTGGAGAAAGAGGAAGGGAAGCTAAAGAATTTATCGAGGATTATCTTGGGCCTGAAGGCCTTAAAAAAGCGGTAATCATTTTAGCTACTGGCGATGAATTACCTCTAATGCGGGCGCGCGCTGCTTACGCCACTATGGCAGTTGCGGAATATTTTCGCGATATAGGGAAAAATGTTTTATGCATTATCGACTCAATCACTCGTTTTGCCATGGCCCAGCGTGAGATTGGCCTGAGCATAGGAGAGCCCCCTACTTCCAAAGGTTATACACCTTCAGTATTCAGTGAACTCCCTAAACTACTTGAGCGAGCTGGGCCTGGCACAGGCAGCGCTCATATAACTGCACTTTTTACAGTACTTGTAGAAGGCGATGATCAAAATGAACCAATCAGCGATGCAGTTAGGGGAATATTAGACGGCCATATTGTCCTTGACCGCGATATAGCGCATCGAGGTAGGTTTCCAGCGGTTAATGTGCTTAAAAGCGTTTCGCGCGCTATGCCTAAATGTAATAATGATCTAGAGAATGAACAGGTGAAATTTGCTAGGAGAATGTTATCGACCTTCACTGATATGGAAGAAATGATACGAATTGGCGCTTATAAAAAAGGGAGTAATAGCGAGGTGGATAATGCAATTCATTATGCTGCAAAGCTTGAAGAATTTCTAGCTCAAGCTCCGCATGAACAATGCCCAGCTGCGGAAAGTTTTAAAAAGCTTGGAGAAATAACCGGTATCACTGAGGCTAAAAGCGAATTTGAAAAACAATAATAGATGAAGACGCTAAATACACTTATTAAATTAAAAAAAAATCTACTAAATCAATATTCTGAGCAAAGAAGAGAAGCAGAGCGTGTAGAAAATATTTTAATAGATACTAAAGATATGTTTAATGAAGCTAGAGAGCGCGAACTTAAACTATATCATGGTAGTAGTTATGGTGTTTTCTTAGAGGATTTTATTAAAGACATTGATGCTCAAATCAGTGATATTGAAAAGAAAATTGAAGAAACTCGGAAAGTTATTAATAGCTTTGAAAACCTAATTAGAGAAACTTTCGGCGAACTTAAAAAATTCGAAATTATTAAGGATAAAAAGATCAAAACACTTAAAGAAAAACAGCTTCTTCAAGATAATAAATTACTAGATGAAGTTGCTCTTAAGATGTATTTAAAAGATATTTAGTCCCACCGCCAAAATTGATAAAATATAGCAAAATGGGGAATTTTAGATATCTCATTTCAATATGACTTTCTAATTGAAAGATTTTTGTGATTATTTGTCGATTTTTGGCTGATTTTGCGCTATTTTTTGCGCTTTGGGTAATAGATTTTGTTAAAGAATAAGCATGCTTTGTTTCTATAGTCAATTAACTTTAAGTTGGGATTTGAAAGTAGGATACTATAACATCATACAATTTATCAAACCACTATACTCATCTCATGTTCAATGTAAATGACTATAGCTATTAAAACTCAGGTTTTTTTGATTGGGTCGACGCTGCTAACTTGCTTGCTGCCTCCTATGCTGCTTTAGCTTTGTTGCTTTAAAAAATGAGTGCGAATACAACTTCTTTAGCTTTCTCAATAAATTTTGCTCTTTTGTCGTTAATTTGAGCGCATGATTTAGTCCCTCCGCCAAAATCTTTCAATTAGAAAATCATATTGAAATGAAATATCTAAAATTAGCCATTTTATACAATTTTATCAATTTTGGCGGAGGGAGGACTTATAGCGAATTACATAATGTAGTAACTTCTCTTTTTATAGAATTTATATGGTTTAGTTAGCTTTTTTTTAAGTTAGCTAAATATTCTGGTGATAGCTTTGTAAGTTTCGATAACTCCGCTATAGAACTACCATTTTTTAGCATCAGTTTTAGCATTTGCTGCTGGCCAATTTCAATACCTTTCTGCTGGCCAATTTCAATACCTTTCTGCTGGCCAATTTCAATCACCTCTTTGCTCACCAATTTCAATGCCTTTCTGCTGTCTGCTCACCAGTTATTATACCTTTATCATAACCTTCTTCTAGATATGCATCTGCTATACTTCTCATAACTTTACCTTCTTTGTTATTTGTTATATTATGCTTTATTATACTTACAAATTCATCTCTTTTACTATCCGCTATCTTTACACTAGCATACCATATTATGCTTTTTAAGTAAATATAATTCATCCCCGCATCTTGCCTCAGCGCTTCTTTCATGGTCTCTAGCATTAGCTTTAATGTTTCTAATATATTTGGCTTATGGGCATTCTTGAGCATATATAAAAATAAATTTAAATGCTTATCTTGGCCAAGTTTCTCATTATCCATCGCCTGCAGATCAATTAAATTATATTTAAGCAAATTATCTGCAGCTTCTGCTCTTTTAAACATGTCATGCATCGATAATGGTACATTATATTTTACTTTTCCATTATAGATTACCAACTGAATTACTTCTGGTAAATATTTCTTTATTGCTTCTTGATTTATATCTTGCTTTTTCTTTTGGTGCAAATTCACATGTTTTTCAAGCAGCAACACGCTATATTTAAGGAGTCTAAAAGCGATCAAAGGATCTGGCTCAGACTGACTCTCAAGCAAACAATATACAAAGGCATGTTCTTCCTTACTGCTCTTATCTATGGCTCTATTATCTTTATCATTATCTTTATCATTATCTTTATCTTTATCATTGCTCTCTCTAAGCTTTACCTTAAATACTAAATCGCTATATCTGTGCTTTAGTGCCTCCTCAATATAGCTTTCTTTGGCGGTAATGATTGGCTGAGTTAAATCCACTCTTGCTTTAAATTCATCAGGTAAATACTCTTCTAAAAACTCTCTGCAAGCAAGTTCGTCGCATAAAACCTTCTTGACCAATGCATCATGCTTTAATTTTGCCTTTGGTTTTATATTCTTTTACTAACCTTACTAGATTTTTGCTCCGATATTGCTGAGTCTGATTCAGGCTTTCCTTGATTTTCCTCATTTTGCATGCTTGCCCTTTGTGTATTTATTTTCCTTCTGTTTTTCTATTGGCATTTTTTTACTAATACATAAGGTTTATGAGCTATTCATAGCATTTTATTATGGATTATTCAACTCTTTTTTTCCTTCAATCCTTTTTATATACTAACATTCCAATAGTTTGACGCGGGGGCTATTTAGTCAATAATTGTTTGGCTCCTTCCTTGGGCCGTCAGGTAGCCTCGAGCTATGGCACTATGGCAGCGCGTTATTTTTTAAAATTGCTAGTTTTAAAAGCGCTATTTTTAAACTTCAAGCAAAAAAATCTAAAATTAAACCAAGTGACAAGATAATGCCTACATAATTATTGCTATTAAATCTTTTCAGGCAATTACTATCACTTTTAATATCTAAAGTTACAGCTTGCCAAAGGAGTATAATATAGCTTAAAACGCAGGTTGCGTAAAAAATGTTACTCATATTCCTAAACTCGCTAGTAACAAAAATAAGCATAAATATGCTGTAAAAAAATACTAGCCAAGCTAAGTAGTTTTTATCCTCAAGGACAATAGCTAGTGATCCAACCCGTATTTTTTTATCGTCGCTTATATCCATGAAAGCATAAATAGTATCATATCCAACAGTCCAAAAACAGCACCCAATATATAATAAGAAGGCTTCGAAATTAACATCATCCGTAATGCTAGTGTAACCGATAAGGACTCCAAGGTTAAAAGTTAAGCCCAAAAAAAGCTGAGGAAAGAATATTATTCTTTTCATTAAAGGATATATACTCATCATGCAGCAGCTAATTATTCCAAGCATTATTGACGTGACGCTTAATTGCAATAATATATATAAACATACTGAGAGACATAAAATTAAAATAATTTTGGCTTCATTTTCAGTAACTTTTCCAGCAGCTAATGGCCTATCTTTAGTTCTTTTTACTTTTTTATCAATATTTTGATCAAATAAATCATTAATAATGCAGCCAGCAGCTCTTGCAAAAAAAGAAGCTATAGCTAGCAAAAATAATATGTATAAATCTTTAGTAGTTGAGCTTGCAAGTAATACACCAAATACCACCGGACTAAAAACTAAAATCAGGCCAGTAGGTTTGTTAATTCTAATTAAATCGAGATAATTATAAAATTTGCTTGGCATTTGTACCCATTAATAATATATTGCTTGTGAAAGTTGTTTATAACTTATACATAAGTATTTTATATAATTTTTAAAATTAAAACAAAAGAAAAATGACTAATTTTCCAAAAAAATATGATTTTAATATTGCTGAGCCAAAATGGCAAAATTATTGGCTAAGCAAAGAAATTTATAAATGGGATGATAAAGAAAGCAGAAACGCAAATTATGTGATCGATACCCCTCCGCCCACGGTTTCCGGATTATTGCATATCGGACATATGTATAGCTATACGCATACTGATTTCATTGCAAGATTTCAAAGAATGAAAGGCAAAAATGTGTTTTATCCTATGGGATTTGATGATAATGGATTGCCGACTGAGCGTTTGGTTGAAAAGAAGAAAAAAATTAAAGCCAGTCAAATGGATAGGCAAGAGTTTGTGAATATTTGTAAAAATATTGTGGTTGAAGAAGAGGAAAAATTCAAAGAATTATTTCAAGCAATTTCGCTTTCAGTCGATTGGTCTAATAAGTATCAAACGATTAGTAAAAATTCTCAGAAAATTGCGCAATTATCTTTTCTTGATTTAGTTAAAAAAGAGCAAATTTATAGAAGCGATCAACCTATACTTTGGGACCCTATTGATCAAACAGCCCTTTCTCAAGCAGATATTGAGGAAAAAGAAATTGACTCATTCATGAATCATATCACTTTTAAAACAGAAGATGATGCAGACTTAATCATCGCAACTACTCGCCCTGAACTACTTGGCGCTTGCGTTGCAGTATTTTATCATCCCGATGATGAGCGATATGCGCATATACAAGGCAAATATGCCATAAGCCCCCTCTTTAAAGTTAAAGTACCAATTTTAGCTGATGATTTAGTGAAGCCAGATAAGGGTACTGGCTTAGTCATGTGCTGTACATTTGGTGATCAAACAGATATTCTTTGGTGGCGTAAGCATAATTTGCCATGCAAGATGATTGTCACGAAGTTTGGCACTATAGAGCATATTAAATTTGATGATAATTGCGCGCAAATTCATAAAGCTGAAGAATATGCACAAAAGTTTAATGGCCTTAAAATCAAACAAGCCAGAGAAAGTGTGATAGAAGAGCTTAAGGCTTCTGGGGATTTAATTAAACAAGAAGATTTTAAACAAAATTTAAAATGCGCTGAGCGTTCAGGTGGCCCTCTTGAAATAATTACTACAAATCAGTGGTATGTACGGGTTATTGACCATAAAGAAGATTTGCTAAAAAAATCAAGTGAACTTAATTGGTATCCGGAATCGATGAAAATCAAGCTTGATAGCTGGATAAATTCAATTGGCTGGGATTGGTGCGTCAGCCGTCAGCGTTATTTTGGTGTGCCATTTCCAGTTTGGTATTCTAAAAGAAAAGGCGAGGAAGGTAAGCCTATTTATGCAAACCCCAGTCAACTTCCAATTGATCCATTAAATAGTAAGCCAGATGGTTACATTGAGGGAGAATATGAAGCTGAATGCGACGTTATGGATACATGGTTTACGAGCTCTGTCAGCCCTCAGTTAAACTCACATGCAATTTCTCAAGATTTTGCAATTGATTATGATAGGCATTTAAAATTATATCCCGCGGATCTCCGCCCTCAGGCTCATGAGATCTTAAGAAGCTGGGCTTTTTATACTATATTGAAATCATATCTGCATAGCCCAAATTCTAAGGAAACTGAATTGCCTTGGAAAGATATTATGGTGAGCGGTTGGTGTCTTGCTAATGATAAAACTAAAATGTCGAAATCTAAAGGTAACGTAATAACGCCAGAATCTATTTTAAATGCTTATGGATCTGATGTTATGAGATATTGGTCTGCTAGTTCAAGGCTTGGCGCTGATACGGCTTACAGTGAAGATATATTAAAAAATGGCAAAAGGTTAGTTAACAAGTTATTTAATGCAGCAAAATTTGTTTCTACTCATTTTTCTGCTTTAGATGCTAAAGACAAACAAGGATCTTTGCAAGATCATGCAAGTTCAATAAGTCATAATTATGACAATTATTTTGTGCATAAATTAGCTAATGTTACAAATGAGGTCACTAATCACTTTAATGATTACGAATATGCGCAGGCCATGGAAAAGATAGAGCATTTTTTCTGGCATGAATTTTGTGATAATTATCTAGAAATCACTAAAGTTAGGGCTTATAATGAAGCGGGCGCAAACCCAGAGGGGCAAAGGAGTGTGCTATTAGTCCTATACCATAGCTATAAAATTATGCTTAAGCTTTTTGCGCCGATTTTACCAGCAATTACTGAGGAGTTAAATGAAGTTTTATATGCTGATAATCAGGAATATCAATCAATTCATATTAAAGGAAATTGGCCTAAATTAGATAAAATTAATATGAAATTTGATGAGGCTCAAATTTTAGTATTATTTAACATAGTAGACACGGTTAGAAAGCAAAAAGCTTTAGATAATCTCTCAATCAAAGCGCCTATTGAGAAAATTCATGTTTCGGGAATAAAAGCTATTGATGCAGATTTGCTCGATGATTTGAAACATGTTACTTCCTCTAAAAATATAGTTTTTGATGATAATGGTAGCAAAGTTGATATAAAAGTTGAATATGCTCAAAATGACTGATATTGATAAAATATAGTCATTTACTCTTTAAGTTAAATTTTATGTTTAGATCAGGAATAATAGTTGCATTAATCACTATGCTTTCTCGCATATTTGGCCTCATTAGAGAGCTTGTTATTGCATATAGTTTTGGCTCAAGCGCTACTGGAGATGCTGTGAATGTTGCGTTCAAATTTCCAAACTTATTTAGAAGAATCTTTGGAGAAGGTGCTTTGTCTGCAGCATTTGTACCCTACTTTAATGAGAAGCTTAATCAATCAAATATTCAAGCACGAAATTATGCGAGTAGTATATTTTCATATTTGCTCATAATTCTGATTATAATATGCCTGCTCATGCAACTATTTATGCCCTATATAATGTTGTTGATTGCACCTGGTTTTTCAGAAAATATTGATAAGTTCCATTTAAGCGTTACACTTTGCCAGATCACTACTCCATATTTAATTTTTGTATCATGCTCGGCTTTGCTTGGTGGTATGCTAAATTCAATTAATAAATTTGCGGCTTATGCTTTTTCGCCAATAATACTCAATATATGTGTAATTATTTTTGCTGGGATTGATAATGATATCATAAGTAAGGATTTCAGCATAGCCTATTCATTAATAGTTGCGGGCATATTGCAGCTTATTTTTATGTTATATTATTTAAAAAAATATAATTTGATGATTGCATTGAAATTTTTTAATTACAATGAGACCAAGGAAGATAAGCAGGAAGTTAAAAACCTGCTTAAAAAAATGGGCCCAGCGGCTTTGAGCTCGGGCGCGCAACAGCTTAATTTATTCATTTCTCAATCAATTGCAAGCTTCATTCCGGGGGCAGTCTCAATTTTATCTTATGCAGACCGCTTGTATCAGCTGCCGCTTGCCATCATAGGAATTTCCTTTGGCACTATTTTATTGCCGACTTTATCTAGGATATATAAAAGCGCAGATTACGCGAAAGCAAACCTAGTTCAAAATCAAGCAACGCTTATAGCCTTAGTTATTTCATTGCCAGCAGCAGCCGGCTTATATTTTTTAGCTAAACCTATTATTTTTATTATTTATGAGCATGGTAATTTTAATTCTAGTGATACCATACTTGTCTCTGATGCATTGAAAACTTTTGCCCTAGGACTGCCAGCCTTCATATTAAGTAAGATTTTGCTTTCAGTTTTTTATGCTCGGAGCAATACGATGGACCCACTTAAAATCACCCTAATCACAATTGTAACTAATATAGTACTTAGCCTTGGTTTAATTAAGCATCTGGGCCTTAGCTCTATCGCTTTTGCATCGAGTTTTTCGGCGTGGTTAAATGTTTATATATTATATTTTTATCTAAAAAAGCAAAATAACTTCACATTATCCGCTAGCTTCACAAAAGATCTACTTAAGATATTACTAAGCTTAATATTAATGATAATATTTATTGAGCTCTCGCAAAGCTATCTATTTCATTATATATATTTAGACACAATGCTTATAAATATTGCGTCGCTAACATTTATAATAATATTTAGTATATTTATTTATTTCTTAACATGTTATATATTTAACGTGGCAGATTGCAGACAATTAATTAACTATAAGCTATATAAATGAAAGATTTAATTTCCAGGCGCGCTAATTATCAGGACCTTATCAAACTACTTGGCATTATCCTCATGACTATTGATCATACAGGGGCTTTTTTATTTAGCAGTGAAGTTTACATGCGGGCCTTAGGGCGCCCTGCTGTTCTGATTTTCACCTTCTTTGCTGGTTATAATTTTCATCACAGAATCAATATTAAACTACCTATATATGCTATTTTAGTTGAAATAATATTACAATTTTGTGTGTTTTCCAAATTTCAGCCGGTTAATATTCTTTTCACTATATTATCAGCCCAGCTATATATAATGTTTTTTTCTAACTCTATTAATAAAAACTATTATTTCGGATATTTGCACGTAACTTTTTTAGCAAGCATATATCTCTTCGTTAACAAGTTTTTAGATTATGGTTCAATAGGCATGGCTATGGTGCTTATTGGCTATATGACTAAAAACTATCCGCGCGACCGCCATATCCTTATCCCTACTATTGTATTTTACGGGATTATTCATTCTTGCTATGCGTTTTATTTTAGCTTTACATTCATTGACTATGTAATTGCGATAATGATGCAATCATTGGCCGGAGCATTGCTGCTTTATAGGTCTTTTGAAAGCCAAATTTCATTTAATTTTAATAAAATAACCGCTTATTTACTAGAGTTTTACGTGCTTCATCACATTATTTTAATTTTACTTTGGAAATATTATAAAAATTAGATAAAATTTTCCTTGACTAATTAGCGATTGGATTATATTTTATATTTCAAGTAAGAATGAATATAATTCTTTTAAATAATATTTAAATAAAATAATAGCATTATGGCTGGAAAGAAAAGTAAAGGCAAATTTTTAGTGAAGCTAGTTAGCACAGCTGGAACTGGTTACTATTTTGTAAAGCAACGTAATCCTAAAACTTTAACTGAAAAGTTATCTTTTAGAAAGTATGATCCGGTAGTGCGCAAGCATGTTGAATTTAAAGAAGCAAAGATTAAATAAAGTTAGATAAATATATGGCAGTTAAAATTCGTTTAGCAAGAGGTGGAGCTAAAAAGCGTCCTTATTACAGAATTGTAGTAGCAGATTCAAGAGCTCCGAGAGATGGCGCTTTTATTGAAAAAGTTGGTACATATGATCCTTTTGTTAAAGATGCAGAAGTATCAAAAGTTAATTTTGTAAGTGATAGAATTGATTTTTGGCTTGCTAAAGGAGCAACTCCTTCAGATAGGGTTGCAAAATTTATCCAGCAAGCAGGCATAAAGTTGCCTGAGCATATATTAAAGAAAATGGCTGTTAAAGAAAAAAGCAGAGTTAATAAGCCATCAAAAAAAGAAGCTAAAGCTAGTTAGTTTTTCTGCTTTAAATATAGTTAATTAGTAAGTTAATTACTATTTGACTAGAGATAATTAATATTAGAGGTTCCACAAGGAACTAATAGGGTAAAAGCTCTCGCCCTAGCAGCGAAGCTGAGCTTGCCTATGAAACTCTAATAGTTGTTGTTGACTATAAAATAGGTGTGCGAGCCGAATAGCTCGTGAAAGAGACAAAAAAAGTTGTGACAATAAAAGTTGTTGACTATAAAATAGGTGATACGAGCCGAATAGCTCGTGAAAGACAAAAAAGTTGTAACAATAAAAGTTGTTGACTATATATAATAATAAGCTAAGTGATTACTCATTTAAGCTTCATATACGCCGGATTAGCTCAGGGGTAGAGCAACCGCCTTGTAAGCGGTAGGTCGTCAGTTCGAATCCGACATCCGGCACCATTTCTAAATTTCCTCATATATTATATAAATTAGCACTCTCCCCGCCCTAGAAGCCTCAGGATGATTTTAATTATAGTTGATTAATATTATAGGTCCTCAAGCAGAGAGGAATAGAGCGAAGCCTATATATTATAACCACTAGCCGCGAAGCTGAACTAGTCTCAAAACTCAATTTAATTTATTAGGAGTTGGGATTTGGGATTTGGAAGTAGGATACGTAGTATCATACAATTTATCAAAACCACTGCACTCATCCCATATTCAATTTAATTTATTATATAGTTAATTAACTTGGATTTGGAAGTAGGATACGTAGTATCATACAATTTATCAAAACCACTGCACTCATCCCATATTCAAATTAATTTACTATAGTATTTACAAAAGCGAGTTACAATTATATAAGTATAGAAATGCTGGGCTAAACTGGGATGCATTAAACAACACCTACCTTACATGACCATACCCAAGGCTATATCTTGCTTCTATATGCGCGACATTCTTTTATAAATTTATTATAATATTAACTAAATCGACTATTAATTACTATTATTAGTTAATTTTCATTAATTTTAATGATTGACATTTGTTACTAATTGTTATACAATGTGATTTATTTCAAACCCCAAACCCCAAACCCCAAACCCCAAACCCCAAACCCCAAACCCCAAGCTATAATTCTATGATTAGAAATATAGCTTATTTAATTAATTATTTAAAAACCTCTTTTGTTGATAGTTCTAACCGTTTTGACTAAAAACTCCAATTTTCAAAAAATTAGTAGCTCTTTCTTTCTATCATCTTGAGAAAACCTAAATTCAACACTTATAGACTTTTTCATTACTCTTTCTAAATGACTGGGACCACTAATTAGAATCCTATTAGTTGGCACTTGTTTAATATGGATTATTTCGTTTAACTACCAAAAACTCCAAATTTATTATAAAACTGCTTCAAGAAGATGTTAATACTCCTAATTGAGTCAAAAAACATTAAGAAGCACATTAAAGACTTTAAAAAGGTACCAAATAAGCAATTCTGAGCTGCACTTATTAAAATAATATATTTGTTGTAGAGCTCAAAACTGCTTAAATTGATTTCCATATTATTATTATAATAATGACCCAGCTCCTCAAACAATGGAAGCCAATTATAGTATCCGACCAGGCCGATCAAAAAAGCCCTAAGTCCACTACCTTCAGACTTATCTTTGGAGAGAGATGCGCAAACAGCCATTCTGCGCAACCTAGTCTTCCCAAGTCTTCCCGCAATGACGGATTCAGACCTCTGGAAAGACGGGCCTCTCCCGAAAGAAATAGTTGTTGTAGTAGAGAGGACTCAGAAGAGACCATGGATTCACAAGCAGGGCATTACCTGTTTGGTACGCATCGGGCCCCTAAGTTGCTGAAGACCAGCAGTCTGGAGACCGCCTACCTCTTACCCTCTGACACAGTCCCAGGGCAAGATTCATTTGAAAGTCTATTATGGCAGAAGTATAGCACAGGAGAAGAGAACAATTTATCTTTCAGCAACTATCTCACAACAGATACAGAAACTCCAACAAAGAAGACCAACAAAAAGATCAAGAACAAGAATGTTCTTACTACTAGTATGAACTCACCTGCTCTCTCACATTCTTCAATTTCACGTATTCCAGCTTTTCGATCACTTTTTGATCATCTCATGAACTCTAAGCCTATCACTCTTTCTCAATTACAGGCTGCAAAATCTGAGATATTTTCTACAGCTGCTGAACCATATCCTGCTTCAGAATCTCCTTCTTCTCTTCATATCTTTCTTCTAGTGTTAGATAATAAATTTTATTCCGCTGAAAAAAGAAAACAACATTCTTTCACCATGATGAAGGATCTACCTACCATCTTGGAGAAATTAACTTTGTTTTTATCTGAGCCTCACAGAATGAAAGACACAAAGAGAAGAAAGAATGAAGAATACAGAAAAAAGATCTTTAAAGCTTTTGTAAATGACTTACATGAACAATTAGGACCACGTGCTGGTCAATCAAAGAAACAACGGACTAAAGAACTATATAAAGAGTACCACAGAGATTTGATTCGCAGTTTAGTCCAAAAATATGATGGAAATCTTAGAAAGTTTGCTAAAGATCAAGGAGTATTTTTTGAAGAAGAAAATCATATTAATAATATTGATATTGATGATAATGATTCTCCAACTCCAGAGAGCCTGTGTCAACTTAGCAGGCATGACTTCAGCTTACCCGGCCAAGAATTCCCTCTGGAAAGTGCATTTGCTAAGATTTACTTCACATATGTCTCGTAAGTTTATATTTTATCTTAGGGAAAGAAGAAAGTTCTCAAACAAATCTAACAGATCAAATGGATACAGAGTACCTCTCTGCAAGGAACTCTCATTAGGAACACTCAATATCTTCACACCAAAGCGTATCACTGCTCTCCTCTGGAGTAATTTTATGCGCTCATCCCCTTTCCGTGCTCAATACAAATCCTTCCTTCAGAGGGAGGAGCCTTCTGTAGATAGTTCAAACTTCTACAATATGCTTGACGGAAAGAAGCTAGATGAAGTTACCCGATATCTGCTCGGGAACAAGGTTATCTTCAACTGGACTCAAGAAGAACTAGCTCTAGCCAAATCTGTGGAGCTTCAGTGTCTCCTCAAATTCGAGGAACAACTCTAAATCCACAGACCACATTTAAGTACCTAACCGGGTGAAACTAAGGAGTTTTATCTGGTTTTAAGGGCCAAAGGGCCACAAATAATTATTTGTTTTAATGCTACCCCAAAAATTTTTAAATCCCTATTTTCAAATAAAAAATTTTAATCGCAAATTAAGGAAATTAATTAATTAATCTCAACTTTCTCAAAATTATGATAAACTTTAGGATCTTTCTTATTTTCCTTTTTCCCTATGAAAAACCTCAAAACATAAATAGTAAGAAATACACTGGTGAGAGCGCATAATCCGTAGACCACAAATTTAGTTGTTGTTATTGTTTGCTTCGTGGTGCATCTCCCTCCCATTGAAAAGTTCCGATTTTTGAGATGAATTGGCATCGCATTTTAGGCATTGGGTTTTTGATGAGCATTCTAGGCAATCAGTACTACAGTTTTCACATTGCCCATTTGTCGAAATAAAGAATTTATTGTTGCATTTTTTACAGAGGTCTTTTGATTCTGGATTGCGGTATTCTTTGCAATTTGTAGCTGAAGATTGAATTTCAGAGCTTAATAGGGTTAAAAGGAACAAGAAAAGTGAAATTTTTCTTATGATGTTCATTTGGTCGTTTTTTAAAGATTTAATCTCTCAAATATTGTAGTTTTACCATAAATGGATTTATTTTTGATTTATTGTCTTTTTTGATTTTGAATACCCTTTTATTACTCGAAATAACTTTATAATTATTATAATAATAAAGGTATTATGGGGTTTGGGGTTTGGGGTTTGGGGTTTGGGGTTTGGGGTTTGGGGTTTGGGGTTTGGGGTTTGGGATGCTAACTCCCTCGGACAATTAGTTACTACAGCTCATTCCCAGCGAGTAACCGATTATATGCAGGGAATTATTCAAGAAAAATCTATTGCGGCCGATTTAGAATACTACGAAAATCCTGTATACTACGATGTATTGCAAAGAGCGCAACAAGAAGCGCCTTACCGACCTCCACAAATCTTAAATCGTTTGGCACAGGTTGGTCAAAATGCGATTACTTTAATTGGGATGATTGCTTTACTGCTGTCGCTGCACTGGGGAATACCCGGTGTTCTTTTTGTTGCATCGTTTCCGGCTATGTTGGTACGGGTGAAATATTCTCAGATAATGTATCGCTGGCAGCGGAAAATGACACCTCTGGAACGTCAGGCAGGCTATATCGGCTATATGCTGACGGTAGACCAGTTTGCGAAAGAAATCCGCCTATTTAATTTAGGTTCTCACTTCTCTCAAGCGTATAGCCGCATCCGCAGACAGATATATAAAGAAAGTTTAGCGATTTTAACTGGACGCTCTTTAGCTAGTTTTGCAGTTGAGGCGATCGCCGCTATTTTAATTTTTGCGATTTATTCTTATATTATTTATCAAACTATCAATGGTGTGCTGCGTTTGGGGGATTTGGTTCTGTACTATCAAGCGTTGCAACGGGGACAGGGCAATATCAAAGGATTGTTGAACAGTTTATCTGGACTTTATGAGGATAACTTGTTTCTGGCGAATCTCTACGAATTCCTTGACATCAAACCCAAATTAATCGATCCACCCAACCCCGAACCAATTCCTCATCCAATGAAGACTGGGATTGAGTTTAAAAATGTCGGTTTTCAATATTCCACAACTACCCGTCAGGCACTTAAAAATATTAACCTGACGATTAAACCTGGAGAAGTAGTAGCCTTAGTCGGGGAAAACGGTTCGGGTAAAACTACTTTAATTAAACTTTTATGTAGACTCTACGATCCAACTTCTGGCAGAATCACCATCGATGGGATCGATTTAAGTCAATTTAAAACCGAAGAATTACGCCGTCAAATCAGCGTAATTTTTCAAGATTATGCAAAATATCATTTTACAGCGCAAGAAAATATTTGGTTGGGAAATATAGATTTACCACCGCAGAGCGACAGCATTATTCAAGCAGCGCGGCGTTCTGGTGCCGATGATGTAATAAAAAAACTACCCAAAGGTTACGATACCATCTTGGGTAAATTATTTGACAAAGGCGAAGAACTTAGTATCGGTCAATGGCAGAAAGTTGCTTTAGCGCGGGCGTTTTTGCGAGATTCCCAGCTAATTGTTTTGGATGAACCCACCAGCGCAATGGACCCCAAAGCAGAGTATGAGGTGTTTGAAAAGTTTCGTCAATTGATTAAAAATCAATCCGCAATTTTAATTAGCCATCGCTTATCCACTGTGAAAATGGCCGATCGGATATACGTAATGGATAACGGAACAATTGTCGAAGGTGGTACCCATCAGGAGTTGATGAAGTTGAAGGGTACCTACGCTCATTTGTTTGAAATACAAGCTAGTCAGTATATGTAAGGTTTGTAGTAGCGCTTTAGCGCATCTGCCAAATTCGGATGCGCTAAAGCGCTACTACGAACGAAAGCGTATAATTTTTACCTCAACCTAAGTTTATAAAGACGCAGCAATGTCAGTTTAAAGAGTACATGAAGTGTAAAAAAGAACATAGTACTACCACGCTACTAGGGATTATATTTAATACAGCAGAGCAAACAACACAAACCAACTAGCATTCAACAGTTAGAGATAATGAGTTATTCAGAAGCCGACATGCGCGAAATTGCAGAATCATCAATAGTAGTAGCCACCCAAGAACAAATCTCTTCCGACCTTGGCGGCGAATCAGTTATCCTGAATATGAAAACAGGAGTCTACCACGGTTTAAATGAAGTGGGTGCGCGAGTTTGGGATTTGATTGAGAAGCCAAAAGCTGTTAAAGATATAAAACAGGTACTTTTAGATGAGTACGAAGTTGAGCCAGATGTTTGTACTGACGACCTCTTCTTACTATTAAATAATTTAAAAACCGCAGGGTTAATTGAAGTCAAAAATGAAACTGCTGCGTAAGCTTTGGAATCTAAGAAAGGTTAATTTTTACTTCCTATTTGTTACTTACTTTTTACTAGGAGCAATTCGGTTAGGGTTGCTGTTGCTGGAATTTCGCATCTTATTAAAGATAATAAATAAACTTATTACAATAAAACTGCCACTCCGCCATGCTCGTTTAGGTCAAATTATTTGGGGTGTCAATGTTGCAACCCGCTATATGCCGGGTGGTGCAAAGTGTTTAGCAAGAGCTTTAACTACTCAAGTATTGATGAGTTATAGTGGTTTTCCCCCGGAATTGTGCATCGGGGTTGCTAAAGCAGAGTCAGGAGAATTAGAAGCGCACGCTTGGATTAAATATCAGGGATATGTTGTAATCGGTTATCTACCGGATCTACCACGCTATATTCAACTACCATCCCTTGAAGGAATTAAATTATGAGCGGCATCGTAGGTATTCACTACCTTGACGAACGTCCTGTAGACCGCGAAAACTTGACAAAAATGGTTGATATATTGGCGCATCGCGGGCCAGATGGTGCAGATATCTGGGTTGATGGGTGCGTTGGTTTGGGACACAGGATGTTGTGGACTACTCCCGAATCACTTATAGAAAAGCTACCTTTTGTTAATCAAAGGGGTGATTTAGTAATCACAGCCGATGCTCGCATAGATAATCGTGATGAATTGATAGCTGCTTTACAGATAAATAATCGTCAGAGTGATAAGATTGCAGATAGCGAGTCGATATTGGCAGCATACGAGAAATGGGGTGAAGATTGCCCAAAGCATTTATTAGGTGACTTTGCATTTGCGATTTGGGATGAGCGTAAAGAGATATTGTTTTGCGCTCGCGACCATTTTGGGGTGAAGCCTTTCTACTATTACTCTTCTAATAATACTTTCGTTTTTAGTAGCGAAATAAAAGCGATATTTTGCTTACCAGAAGTGCCGCGTCAGATTAATGAGGTTAGGATTGGTGATTATCTGATCAAAAACTTCAATGACACCATGATTACTTCTTACAAAAATATCCTGCGGCTTCCTCCTGCTCATACAATAACAATTAGTCGTGGGAGAATTGAAATCCAGAATTACTGGAAGCTAGACCCTGAAAAAGAAATAAGATTCAGTTCGGATGAAGAATATGCTCAAGAATTTCGCCGAATTTTCACAGAAGCGGTACGATGTCGTTTGCGAAGTGCTTTACCTGTTGGCTCATTGTTAAGCGGTGGATTAGATTCTTCCTCAATTACCTGTGTAGCTAGAAAGATACTTGCACCGGAAGGGAAGATACTAGATACTTTTTCAGCCATCTTCGATAAAAATACCGAATGCGATGAGCGAACGTTTATAAATGCTGTATTAGAGGGAGGCAATCTGAAGCCGCATTACGTACCTGGTGATGAGCGTACCCCTTTAAGCGATATTGAAAAGATTTTATGGCATCAGGATGAAGCATTTTTTGCGCCAGGATTACCGATTATGGGTTGGGGATTGTATGGTGCTACGAAGAAAGAAGGTGTACGAGTTCTCTTAGACGGTCATGATGGCGATGGAGTTGTTTCCCACGGTTACGGATATTTGCATGAATTAGCGCGTCAAAAACGTTGGTTAGCTTTAGCCACAGAAATTAGAGGGGCTAGCAAAATTTACAGTCAATCAGCTTGGGAAACATTTTGGCTGTATTTTTACAATTATGGCATGAATTCCTTGTCTCGCAAGCCTTTTATACTTCTGAGACGATTTAGGAAAGCTTTAAGAAGACGTTTGTCTAAAAGTAATCAATCTCAGCTACTTTCGCAGTGGAGTGACAACATTAACCCTGAATTCATACAGCGTATTAATTTAGAAAAACGCTACCGTGAATTACAGCAATCTAAAATATCTTCATTGCAAAGTGCAAAAAAAGAGCATTATCACACTGTTACTAATGGATTGCAAGTATATGCGCTTGAAGTTTTAGATAAAGCTGCGGCGGCCTTTTCTATAGAACAGCGATATCCCTTCTGGGATAAAAGATTAGTAGAGTTTTGCCTAGCAATACCAGCAGAACAAAAACTAAATAAAGGCTGGAGTCGCATGATAATGCGCCGTGCCATGAATAATATATTACCTGTAGAAGTTCAATGGCGTACTAGCAAAGCAGATTTTACTCCTAATTTATCTCATAACTTACTTGTTCGCGAAAAAAAATCTTTGGAAGATTTACTTTTTAGAGATTTAAGAGGAATGGAGGAATATATAGATACTCAAGCTTTGCAAAAATTGTATCAGCAATTGACACATAAGAAAGAACAAGAAACATCACAGAATCTATTTTCTATTTTGCAGTTCGTTTATTTCAAATTATGGCTGCGCTCAATAACTTAAAGCGATTCTAATTACTCATTTGTCAGAATATTAATGCTAATTGATTGAAATGATATACACAGTTTCTAATATTCTAGGTCATTGTCCTATGGGATTGATTGCAAATTTATCATCCCATAGCACAGCGAACCAGAAAGTTGCCTAAATATTTTAAGGTAACGAATGGTGAACTGTAACTAACACACAAACCAACGAGAAAAAGGTAAAATCATGTCTAATCAAAAGAAGTCCTACAACAAGCCCGAATTAAAAGTTCACGGTAACGTTGAAGTTTTAACTCAAGGTGGTCAAGATGGCGCTAAGTTAGACCAACAGTTTTCTAACGATACTCCTAGAGGTGACTTAACTTTTTCCTAATTCTAAAGTTAGTTTTAGGAGTTGATTAAGTCTAACAATATAATCTATGTTTAATTAGCATAGATTATATTTACCTCTGCTTGGGTTAAAACTTAAGCAGAGGTAAATATCAATTAATTATTTCAGACTATTAAATTGCTTATACCTTTTATATAGAATAGTTCTCACTTTTTAAACAATAAATTTTGTTGGTTAAAACAGAATATATTAATAGATTATCTCTAAAGGAAAAGAAAATATGTATAGTTACACAGCTTATGGTTTAAATATTTGCTCTGCGGTGTTACTACCGGAACTTCAAGTTTCAACTCATCAAATAGCTGATGTAGTCATCAAATTTGGCAAGGTGGATTTATCACTTCCGGAGCCAGAACCAGCTTGGGATTATTTTCATTTAGATGGTGATTTAGCTTATCTATATTGGAAAGTCGTTGGTAAATTTTTAGTTAAATCTGGACATGAGATTATCATTGAACCTTTACCAGATGTAGAAGAACAAGTTCTACGTCTTCCGCTATTAGGTGCAGTATTAGCAATGTTACTGCATCAGCGACAGTATTTAGTATTACACGCTAGTGCTATGGCAATTGGAGATAGTGCGGCTGTATTTTTAGGTCAGAAGGGTCAGGGTAAGTCAACGATGGCGGCGACTCTTTATGGTAGAGGTCACAAACAGATGACTGATGATGCAGCAGCGATAAATATTGATAGTGGTAGTGATGCTTGTCCTATATTGCTTCCAGGGTTTCCTCAAATAAAACTTTGGCCCAAGCCGCAACAGCTGCTTTAGGGGATAATCCTGAAAACTTACACAAGATTCACCCGCAGGTTGAGAAACGCGCTCGTCCGACTGTAGAGAACTTTTTACAAACATCCTTACCGTTGAAGCGCGTATACATTTTGTCTGAAGGTTCAAATGTGGAAATCAAACCTTTACACATTCAAGAAGCTGTAACAAAATTAATTGCTAACTCCTATATTCCGATGTTATTAGGAAACAAGTTTCTTCAGACTGAAACAACTGCTCTGCACTTACGTCAATGTACGCATATTGCTAAAAATATACCTATATATAGTCTAGAAAGACCTCGCTCGCTTGATTTGTTGCCTAAAGTTGCACAGCTGGTTGAAGAAGATTTATCATCTTAAATTCAACAAAACTATATCTTCGCGAATTTGTATTTCCAGGCTCTTGAATCAGGAGATATTTGCATATTTAATTCATATAAAAATGCTATAAGTATAATTATAGGGTGCCGATAAAAAGTGTTATTGATTACATTAAATTCTGAATAACATAGTAAAAATCACTAAAAGCAACTATTACATCCATGAAAACTTTATCCAAACCCGATACTAAAAACCAGATAATCAATACTCGTCCCGAAATAGAATTACTTCTATCTTGCCTTAACCCCGATATTAATGACGCTATTACTGAACGCATCAAAGCCTTAGTTAAACAAAATATTGATTGGCAATATTTAACTCAAACAGCAGATAGACATGGGGTATTATCTCTACTATATTCTCGTATCAATAATATTTGCCCTGAAGCGGTACCAGAACTACTCTTAAATCAATGGCGCAGGAGTTTCCAATACATTGCACAACGCAACTTGCTTTTAACAGGTGAACTTGTCAATCTTCTGAAATTATTAAAAGAAAAAAATATCGTAGCTTTACCTTATAAAGGCCCAGTTTTAGCAACTTTAGTCTACAAAAATGTGGCTCTACGAAGGTTTGGAGATTTAGATATTATCGTGCAACAGAAAGATATCTTTGCAGTACGGGAACTATTAATAGCCCAAGGATATCGACCAAATATTGAAATGACTGATGCACAATTAGTCAAATATCTAAATTCAAAAACCGAGCATACTTATGATTTTATTCATGAAGATAAAAATGTTTTTCTAGAAATTCACTGGCGAATTGCACCGAAATATATCACTTCCATCGAAGCTAAAGATTTATGGCCGGATTTAGAACCTTTTTCTTTAGCTGGTACAACTATAAATAATTTACCTTTAGAAGATTGGCTACCAATCCTTTGCGTGCATGGTTCCAGACACGTATGGGAGCGTTTATCATGGCTGTGCGACATTGCAACGCTGATTCATAAAAATCCAGATATAAATTGGGAAAAAGTAGTCCAAAAGGCTAATATTTGGGGTTGTCAGCGGATGCTATTCTTGGGACTTTATATGACACATGATTTATTTGGTGTTGACTTACCAACAGAAATTTGGCAGCAAATGAAGAAGGTTGAACCTATAGTAAAAGGTATTGCTCCTCAAGTATATAATCAGCTTTTTGCAGATGTTAGGACTTCCGATAAATTTATGGGAAGAACTTTTTATCATATTCAGGTAAGAGAACGTTTAAACCATAAGATTCTGTATATTCAATCTTTTATTCACTGGTTGGTTAAAGGTAAAAAAGAGATTGTTGAGAAGTAGTATTTTAAAGCTTAGCTTTTCAGATAAATCAACTCAATAATATTAAAGTTTAGTATATAAAATAACAGTTGAGATTGCTTTTGTCCAAGCATTATCAACTGTTTTTTGTTCTTGTTCTTAATTAAGATAATAAGATAATTGTTTAGATGGTATTATAATCCATATAAAATAATAATCAAAGGTGGAACAATCAGTGCCATTAATAAACTCAATGGCGCACCAACTCGCGCAAAATCTATAAATTTGTAACCACCAGCACTATAAACCATAGTGTTAGTTTGATAGCCAATGGGAGTCATAAAACTGCTAGAAGCCGCAAAAGTTACTACTAATATAAAAGCCATTGGATTAAAACCCAGACTCTTCGCTACCTCTACTGCAACAGGTAAAAGCAATAATACCGAGGCATTATTAGAAAGAACTTCTGTAATTAAAATAGTAACAATATAAAACAAAGTTAATAGCCAATAACCTGAAAGATTACCGCCTATCGCAACTAAATTCTCTGCCAACCATACAGTTGTTCCAGACTTATCCATTGCAATTCCCAAGGGAATCAATCCAGCCAATAGAAAAATAATATCCCAGCGCACCGCTTGATAGACTTCACCAGGTTTGAGACAACCAGTCACCACCATCAACAGTACCCCAAATAAAGCACTGACTAAAATGGGCAATATACCAAAAGCAGTTGCTAAAACTACTCCCAAACCAATCGCTACAGCAACACCCGCTTTGTCTCGTCGCAAAGTTTCTAAATCGCGATCGCCAATGAATAACAAATCTCTGCTTGTTTGCAGCCCTAAAAAACTTTCTTTTGGTCCTTGTAACAAAAGCACGTCACCAAAACGTAAGCTGACTTTACCAAGTCTTTCTCTGACTAACTCTTCCCCCCGACGAATTGCTAAAACTGTGGCATTATAGCGTTGTCTAAACCGGATATCTTTAAGGGTAGAGCCGATTAAATTGGAATTAGACAGAATTAAAACTTCTGCAATGCTTTCTTCTCCGGAGCTAAGATTTTTTTCCCAGGATTTATTGTAAAGCTGGATATCCGGTAAAAATTCTATTCCTCTTTCATCTTTAACCTTAAGCAAACATTCTTTCCCACCCCTAACCATTAAAATATCCCCTACTTGCAAGAGTTTATCTGCCAGGGGTTGAGGAAAGTGGTTGTCATTTCGGATTATTTCCAACACATCCAAATCAAATTTCCGTTGGAGTTTGCTTTGGCGTAGAGTTTGTCCAACTAAATGAGAACTTGGTGCAACAATAATTTCGCTGACATAATCTTTAAGATTGTAATCTTGAGTCATCGTATTATGACTTCTAATTTTACGATTGGGCAACAGTCGAGGTGCAACTAAGGTTAGATATGCCAAACCAATAGTAAAAACAATTAGTCCTAATTCGGTGAATTGAAACAAGCTAAAAGCACCATAGCCCAGTTTTTCAGACAAACCACTTGCTAATACATTAGTTGAAGTACCAATTGTCGTCAGCATTCCCCCTAGAATTGTGACGAAGGATAAGGGCATTAGTAACTTAGATGGAGAAATTTGTTGTTTTTGACACCAATCTTCTACTACTGGTAAAAAAACTGCAACTACAGCAGTATTGTTGATTAAAGCGCTAATAGGACCTGTAATTATACCAATTGCTAAAATTTGATGGCTTGAATTTTTACCTCCCCATTTCAATAGTAAATCGTTTACTGCCCCAATTGCTCCAGTACGAGCAATTCCCGCACTAAGAATAAACATTGCCATCACGGTAATAGTTGCCGAATTACCAAAACCAGAAATACCCTCTTCTGGAGTCACTAATCCCAATGCCATCAACAATACCATTACCGCCATCGCAGTAATATCAACCGGAAACCATTCACTAATAAAACTAACTAGAGTCAGAAAAACTACGATTAGAGTTAGAAAGATACTCATATTTAATTGCTCAAGACAGGGCAAGCCACGCGATTTAACGGCCGCGAGCAAAATTGTAAGCAGCAAGCAACATTCCGCCCAAAGCGCGATTAGTCCACTTTGCCTAAAGCATTCTTACGGGAAAATATTGGACAATAATCAATAATAAATGCCTCTTTGCCGTACCCTGGGCGAAGTTTCAGATTATGAAGCTCGAATCAAAGCAAGCTTTTAATTTAAGTACGGTAATTATTTTAACCATTACTACTTTCCAGTTTTCAATAGTTATCCGATCAAAGAGGAAAGTTTTGTTACTTACTTAGTAGACATAACTAACATACATCAAAAATCTGTAGCAATACCATCGATAATAATATAAAAAATAATTACTTGTTTTATCTAGATACATATAGATAAAACTTAATTACCTATAAAAAAAATAATTATATGTTTTGTCAAATCTTATACATATTTCCATAAATAAATAAAGCAATAGTCAGAAATTTTTAGATTATTTTTGAAGATTACTTAAAGAAATTAGCATTTTTATTACTTTAAAAAATTAAAAAGAAGGACACGTTTTTATTTATAATTTGTTTTTTCCTTAAGGTAAAGATTCCCCGAATAGTACTAGTAAGAGTATTTGAAAGATATATATAAGGGGCAACTCAAACGAAATAGACTTATTTTAAAACTTGTACTTATCTGTCTTACTTGTATGTATAGTTGATTCTTCTAGTCAATACTTCCTGGCTACATGAAAACTATAAAAAGTATTAAGTATTTATTGGTAGTCTTTAAAGAAATTTAATGCTATACTTTTTCCAAATTTGTTTGCTACTCCTACAGCTTAGTGAATCTACCGGATATGCCTCATCGGTTCTAAAAGTAGAAGATTGTTATCAATAGAACATTTGTGAAATTGAACATCTAAATTTATGTTTGAAGGTCATGCTGCTTTGAGAATAGTTGTATCTTAAGCATCTAATAACTTTTAATTATTCTCGAGAACATGGCGGCTGTAATTAACTTGAGTCTTCCTTTACTGATAAGTTTGTGTTCTAAATAAACCCCATTACATAGGAAAAAATTAATCATGAATCAGCGTGGTGTGACTGTATGGTTTACTGGCTTAAGTGGTGCTGGAAAAACCACTATTTCTAAAGCTGTCGCCGAAAAACTGCGATCGCACTCTTGTAAATTAGAAATTCTTGACGGTGACGTAGTACGTGAAAATCTCACCAAAGGGTTAGGTTTCAGTAAAGCAGATAGAGATGAAAACATTCGCCGCATTGGTTTTGTTTCTCATCTGTTGACTCGCAATGGTGTCATCGTTTTGGTATCTGCAATTTCTCCTTATAGAGAAATTCGCGAAGAAGTTAAGCAAAAAATCGGAGATTTTGTAGAAGTTTACGTTAATGCTCCTTTGAGTGTCTGCGAAGATCGAGATGTGAAGGGACTTTACAAGCGGGCGCGTGCGGGAGAAATTAAGAATTTTACCGGAATTGATGACCCTTACGAAGCACCCCTTAACCCTACTATTGAATGCCGCACTGACTTAGAAGAGTTAGAAGAGAGTGTAGCAAAAATCTTCAATAAACTTGAAGAGTTGGGTTATCTCGATAAAGCGTCTTTAATGCAAGCTGTTTAAATAACTTCTATTAAAGACGCTGAATTATAGGGGTTTGCGATGAACCGCAAATACCCAAATCTAACTTGTGTTACAGCGCTTCAATTACGCTCAATTTTTGTCGAAAATCTTATTATCCAAAAATATGCAAAGTCTAACTTTAGAGAATAATCAGCAGGGCACCATTTCTGAAAATACCCAGTTAGTTAACCGTATTGCTACATCAGAACAGCGAGCTGAATTTTTAGAGAAAGCTGATTCCTTACCTAGAATTCAACTTGATAAACGGGCAACTTCAGATTTAGAAATGATTGCCATCGGTGGCTTCAGTCCACTTCAGGGATTTTTGGAACAAGCTGACTACGATTCAGTAGTTGAAAATATGCGTCTGGCTAACGGCCAGCCCTGGTCAATTCCCGTTACACTCTCTGTAAGTGAAGAAGTTGCGGCATCTTTAAAGGAAGGTAGTTTAATCCGGTTGGATGACTCCAATGGACGCTTTATTGGTGTCTTACAACTAACTCAGAAGTATCGCTACGATAAAACTCGCGAAGCTATTAAAGTTTACCGTACTGATGAAGATAAGCACCCTGGTGTAAAAGTCGTATACGAACAGGGCGAAGTTAATTTAGCAGGTCCGGTTTGGTTGCTACAGCGCGACTCTCATCCTTTATTTCCCTCTTACCAAATCGATCCGGCAACCTCAACGGCTATGTTTCGAGAAAGAGGTTGGAAAACAGTAGTCGGTTTCCAAACCCGTAACCCAATTCACCGCGCTCACGAATATATTATCAAGTGCGCCTTAGAAACAGTGGATGGTTTATTCCTTCATCCTTTGGTTGGTGCAACCAAAAGCGACGATATCCCCGCAGATGTGCGGATGCGTTGTTATGAGATTATGATGGAACACTATTTCCCCAATGACCGGGTAATCTTGGCTATTAACCCCGCTGCAATGCGTTATGCAGGACCTAGAGAAGCCATTTTCCATGCCTTAGTGCGTAGGAACTACGGTTGTACTCACTTCATTGTTGGACGGGACCATGCTGGTGTTGGTGACTACTACGGTACTTACGACGCTCAGTATATTTTTGATGAGTTTCAACCTGGGGAATTGGGAATTACGCCGATGAAATTTGAACACGCTTTTTACTGTACCCGTACCGAGTCAATGGCAACAGCAAAGACTAGCCCAAGTACTAAAGAAGAGCGAATTCATTTATCGGGAACCAAAGTACGTGGAATGCTGCGTAATGGTGAATTGCCACCACCTCAGTTTTCTCGACCTGAAGTAGCTGCGGAATTGATTAAAGCGATGCAGAGTCAAGGTTAGATTGATAAGCAAAAAATAAATCATACTCAAAAACAGAGGAAGAAAATTCTTTCTCTGCTTTCAATATTAGTTGAATAGGTTTATATGTTACTAAAGCTATGAAGTTTGTTGAGTTTTTCTAAAACATTGTCCCAAGCTATGTAAAGATCATCTAAAGAATTATTATTTTCAATCGCATAATCAAATTTATCAAGACTCAGATACTTGTCATGAGCTTGAGTATCTCTACATCTTTCTTCCCTTTGTAGCCATACATTCAATCCTCCAAATTTTTGAACTACATCAAACTCTTTAGGGAATCGAGTATCGTTTATAACAATATTTGTTCCTTGTAATAATATTCTTTCTAATCTAACTAAATTCTGGTGATAGATTTGCTCTCTATCTGAAGCTGTAATAGCTGTAAGTTGCTCTAAAAATCCTGATTTTTGTTCCCACTCTTTATCTGCTTCTAAATAAGTTGGTACCAATTCAACAGCTTGTTGATATTGAGGAGGTAGTGGAATCTGAAACTTCTGGGCTATATGCAATCTAAGAGCAGTACCCCAAGAAAAAATTTGAAATCCTTGCTTACTCAAATATTGAGCGCTCGTGTCTTTTCCACTACCAGATAAGCCAGAGATACTAATAAGCATTTTATCTCCTAGAATTATTTTAATTTTGTTTTATTTCTGATAAGATAAATTTTTCTAAATTGATGCTTGAAAACTTACCATTATTACTTAACGATATAACAAAGCAAATATGTGTAAAAGGTCAATATTATACTTTTTATATTAAATAAAGGTAGAAAAGATTTGTCAAGAAAAAAAAAAAAAATAGAAAAAAAAAAGAAAAATGGGTAATATTAATAGCTAAATAAAAGTTAAAAAGATTTGTCGGTATTTTTAAAAACTAAATCTAGAGCTAAAATTGTGATTCGGGAGGTAAATGTGCAAGACGAGAACGCTCGTATTTTTCCACTTGTCTTTCCTGCCAGCGCATACCAATTAAGCTTGCCACAGTCAGCATATATCCAGGCTCTTCCATCTGAGTCAAAATAAAACCGATAACTACCACATTAAGTATCAAAAATCTGGAAAAATCATCTTTTCCTAGAAAACTCCATGTAATAAAGCCAAGATATAAGTAAGAACCTAAACCTACAAGTCCGATATCTCCCCAGATACCAGCCCAAGTAAATAAAGGAGAAAATAGCGAGGAATCCTTTGCGAGCCAATTAGTTTCGACTACATTCTTAACTGCTGCACTTACAGGATGAAATGTTGCCCCTAATGGTTCTAATAGACTTGTATATTCTAAAAGTACCCATCCCCCCAAACGTCCTATGGTATGACCTGGCCCTAAACCAAACAACCAATTGATGGGTGAATCATAAGAAGACATAACTTTACGAATCCCTGCTAATTTTAGATTAATAGCTTCACCATCGGGTCCATAAAGGTCTGTTCTACCGAACCAATATCTAAAGGAACTAAAAGCTTCTAGGTTTGTATTTTGTGTCAGCCAAACTAAACTAAAAACAATTACCACTAAGCCGATTAAATACAGTAAAACTTTTCCAATATCTTGGAATTTAGTTAGTAGTAATATCATCCAAGCTACTAATAATGATAAAAGTACTTGTTTAGAGTCAGAAACTATTAATTGATAAAATGCTGCAAATAATCCAAAGGCTTTTACCCATGTCGGTATTTTTTTTGCAGTTAACCAATAATACAAAGCAAAGCTAATTGATACATAAACAGAAACATAGTTACCAGCACCAGATAAATAGAAGACTCCTTGAACATTGTCTTCTGGTGTCATTCTAGTAACGCGAAGTAGCCCAGCTTTAATAAAAATATCCTGAGCAAATGCTAATACTATGTTGCTTAATCCAAAAACTAATAGCCAGTGCCTTACTTTTGTGAAAGTTTTTAACGACATGGGGATACATATTATCGCTAACAGCAGAATGAAAGGCTCTGCAAATAATAGATAATCAAGAGCTAAATTAATAAAACCAGCTTTATTAAAAAATGCACTTGCCGTCATAACTGCAAATAGAGTAAAAAGACCAGAGATAATTGCCCAAGAAATTGCAATTTGATTCTGGTCTTTTGTTCTAGTTTTATTAATAATGATTAAACTAGCAATTGGTACTGTAGCGAAATGTAAGAAATTAATTGCAGAGGGAGCGCCGACAGAATTAAGAATTCGAGGAAAATAAGCTGTAGCAAATGCTAAAAGTATCAGCGTTGAGCTACTGATAAACGCTTTCTGCTTCTTGTAAATTGCTGTCTGTGTATTCATCTATTCCCCCAGATTATCTACATATCTAAAACTTTGTGCCGATGCTTTTAGCCTTCGTATAAATTTCTATTAATTGTTGGTAGTTCTTTTTGGGAGTGTATTTAGCTTCAAACTCAAGCCTTGCTTCTTGACGCATTTTAGCCATTTTTTCTGGATTCCCTAAAACCCACTTCACCTTGTCTGCTAGGTCTTCCGGAACACCAGGATGAAAATGAAGCCCGGTTTTTCCCGGAGATACGATTTCGGCGATCGCACCAATATTTGCTGCTATGACGGGGGTACCTTTGGCAAAGGCTTCGATTGCTACGCGACCAAAGGTTTCATACCATTTGGATGGAAATACCAAAAACATCGCTTCTCCCATCAAATCATGTACTTCTGACATCGGTCTGCGTCCGAGCCATTCAATCTGAGGAAAGCGTTTTGTAGCTTCTAAAACTTCCGAGGCTAAGGGGCCATCTCCAACAATTTTGAGCGGAATTTGCTCCCCTAATTGTTCCCAAGCTGCCAATAAGGTGTCTAAACCTTTTTCAACAGAAAGTCTGCCCACAAATAAAGCATAACCACCTTTACCAGAACCAACCGTAGGTTCGGGACTAACAAAATTTGGTTTAACTACTATTTTCTCTGCTGGGATACCTGATTGGATAAATTTCTGTTTGGCGAATTCAGTCAAACAGATATATAAATCTACCATTTTTGTCCAGGTATTCATAGCGCGATGCACTCCCAACATCGTCGCTACGGCTCCACTTGCAACTTTGTTTTCTCGATAACAACCATGCTGAACTCCGGGATAAGGAATAAATTTTCCTAAGCAATCCTCACAGACTTTTCCTTCACGGAAGAATAAAGCATTAGGACAAACAAGCCGATAGTTATGCAAAGTCTGAACTACAGGAACTCCTTGGGCTTTAGCTGCATAATAAACTGAGGGAGAAATTAAAGGGAAAAAATTATGTACGTGAACTACATCTGATGGTTTTTTGATTAATCGATGTTTAAGTGTTTCGTAAGCAGCTTTCGACCATATGGTATTAGCAGCCATATTTAATTTACCTATTGCTGCTACGCGATCGTTGTTGTCCTCGTAGACTTCAACGTCTTCTCCCATTTCCCGTAATAATTTGACCTCAGCCTC
This sequence comes from uncultured Alphaproteobacteria bacterium, assembly GCA_963762045.1. Classification (GTDB taxonomy): domain Bacteria; phylum Pseudomonadota; class Alphaproteobacteria; order Rickettsiales; family Rickettsiaceae; genus CAVXJA01. The sequence goes on from CAVXJA010000008.1 coordinate 228,820, forward strand.
ATGACACTCATCTTCTCCTCCACGAATTTGATAGCTATTGTGGATAGTTGTTATACGCATGATTGTGAGATTACCAAATTTCTATATTGAGTAAAAATAAGTTCTAAAATAGAGAATTTTTTCAATTCAATTCTCTACTTAATGTAATAAATAACACGTTGATTTATATCTTACCGTTCAAAAGTCTATAAAAGTTGAGCGGATTACTTGTCATAATTACTACTTAAATTAGTAGTATCTATATCAATTAGCTTTGATTCACTTTGTTGAGTCAATACTTCCTTATAAAATCGAGCCAAAGTCTTACCTTTAACTTCCCAATCAAATACATCGCTAACTCTAGCTTGTCCAGCTTTCCCCATACTTTTTACGGTTTCGGGATTATTTGCTAAATCTAGCATTGCCTTTGCTAAACCATCTAAGGATTGTTCGAGTGTATTAGCAGGGATTTTATAACCAGTGTCTTTTGTTACCTGAACCGCCGGTGCCTCCTAAATCCAAGCAAATAACCGGACGACCAGCTGCCATCATTTCCGCACAAACCCATCCCCCCGAATCATGCAAACTCGGATGAATCAATGCATGACACATTTCTAGTTTGTTTAAGGTTTCTTCTCGTGGCAAAATACCCCAAAATTTGACCTTATTCGTAATATTTAACTGTGCGGCTAACTCTTCTAAACTTTTCCTTTCCTGTCCGTCACCAATAATCCAATACTCGGCGTTATCGATATCAGCCAAAGCGAAAGCACGCAAACCTAAATGCAAACCTTTCCAATGCAAAAGACGACCTATACTCACAAATCTGATCGTATTATTATCGGGCTGCGAGAACTTAGATAAACGAGCAATATCGGCTTTTGGTAAACCAGCATTGGAGAATATCTGTACGTTTTTTGCCCCTAATTGACGCAAGCGTTGTGCAGTTTCTTCAGTCGCTGCTAATGCTAAAGCACTGCGTTTGGCAGTAAAAGTTACAAACGGGTCGATCTCTCCTACCCGACGCAGCAAGTCCCGCGATATTTCGTATATTCTCCCCCGTAAACTAAAGTCTTTCCAGAAAGGTTTTGGTGCTGTTTCTCCACCTCCAACAGGTCCCCAAATAAAAGGAACTGGTAAAAGTGAAATAAAGCTAGGAGTTGAATGTCTGCCGAAAGTAGCGTGATGGACAATATCGAAGCCAATTTGACGCTGAAGTTTTTTCGCTACAAAATAGGCTTGAATCTGCCATAGATAGTAATGAAGGTGAATCGCACCTAAACCCCATCTCCAGCTACTCGCGAAAAGAGGTAAAGTAAAGTAAACAAAATGTAGATTAGGAGCGGGATTTCTTTCTAATTCGGCTGCGATCGCTTCACTACTTTCATCTGGACGAGTTAGTACCCAAACTTCATGATATTTAGCAACTTCGCGGACAATATTCCAACCAATTCCAGGTTCAGAACCCTTTCCCGGTTCGCAGGAGTAAGCGGAGATCAAAATTTTCATATCATTTCATATTTGTGTTATCAAACTATTAGCTTGCTACCGCGACTGAATCAGATTTTGACTTATTTAAAGCTACATTCTCGTAGTCTTCACGGGGAAAGACATTAAGCAAACCACCCTTAGTCAAATTCACAATTGTGTGTTTTGAATCTTTGTATTTATCGGCTATTACTTTCCAACCATGCAAACCTTGAATTGACATCCGTAAATGTCTGACGACAAGTTCGGGGTCGTTATCACCGATATTTTCTACTTCACCATCATAAAAGTGAGAGCTTTGTTCGACTAAATCGCGAAAAATACCATCGCAATCAATACCCATCAAGTATATATCTGTGAATCCCATATGAATGGCAGAAAATAAACAAAGGGTGCTGACATTTGACCCACCAATACAGGTAGAAATGTCAGAAGTACATGAAAAACCTTGATGTAAAAATTGATTGGGATATACCCAGTGAATATCGGCTTTGTCAGCATAAGCGGTAATTTTTGGCGTACCTTGGTACTGAGCCGACATTAATAATTTTGCTTCCGGACATTTTTCCAGAATTTCATCAAGCATTGTAATTGGCCATTCCCCAGTAATTAATTTGGGGTCGATAATGGCATAATATTTAGGATTAATTTCTGCTATTTGAGGATGACGATAAAAGTGGTTGACGAAGAAAGTATATTCATCTTTAAGCAAAGTTAAATCTTGTTGCTTAATCGATGGCCCATTACCTACAATAAAGCAGCGCTTTCCTAAATGTTTATTTTTGAGTTCCTTATTTCTCCCCATTCCGCGTTTTTTGGAACCGCCAGAAAGAAAAAACTTTGTACGTTGAGCTAAGTTATAAAGACCAATAAGTTGGTCATCAGCCCACATTAATTTATCAAAACCGCTGCTAGTATTATTTGTCATGTTTCCACAACTCCTGTGCTAATTTAAAATCTTCTTCCCAATCAATATCCATTGCTTGAGATGCTGATAATTCAAAAGGTATTACTTTTTTACCGACTCTATCTTGCTGCTGAATATATATTTCAATCGGAGCTAAAAAGATGGCGCTATTTACTTCATAAATAATCGGTAAAGTTTGCGTCCGGGGCCACTTTTCTTTTTGACGGTCGTAATTAATTGGACCATTTTCATTCCAGAGAAATTTCTGCACTCTAGTAACGCTCATTAATGAGTCATAACCATCTGAAGACTTTTCCCTAAATGCGCGAATTGCATTGGTATAGGAATTACTATCTACAAAAGGAGAAGTTACATGAGTCCAAAGAATTACTCCGTCTGAAATGATTTCTGGGATATATTTAACTACATCATCGGTGGAAGCAGTGGAAGTTGCTAAATGGGCTGGACGCTCCAAAATTTTGACACTCTTGGTGCGATCGCTTGCCAATTGCTGACAAGTTTCAGCAACTTCTGGATCATCGGTAGAAACAACAATCGAATCAATTTCAGGACAGTTTAGTAACTGCTCCATTTTTATTTTTGTCAGTCCACCTTCAATATTCGCGAACGGTCTAGTATTCTTTTGTTTAACTCTTTCGCTACCGCGACGACAGGGTAAGAAAGCGATGATGGGTAAGTTAGAATATGGCATTTAAACAATTCCTAGTATTGGTTAATTCTTGTAGGCAGAGAATTGTACTAAATGCACCTGATAAATATCCTGATAAATATATAAACTGCTGGTTGTTACTGGTTATTTCCGGATATTGATAACTGGGTATAATCGAGCAGTGATAATAATTCTGACAAAGTATCTATTACTGGAAAATTATTTTCTAAGGCTTTTTGTTTCATCGAATTAGCAGCATCAGAAAATTTAGCCATAAATACAAAGTTAATATTTGCTCCTGTAGCTGCTTTCCAGTCAGATTCTGCGTCACCCACAAAAATTACTTCTTTGTGGGAATTTAATTTCCGTATAATTTCGGCAACACAATCTTGCTTGGTTTTAGGGGAACCGTAAATACCTTTAAAGTATTTATCTAAATCCTTCCCAGCAAAAACTTGTTGCAATTCAGCTTCATCGCTACCAGAAGCAACGTAAAGAGGAATATGCTTGGAAAGCTTTTCTAAAACAGTTACACAACCAGGTGTCAAAGCAGCTTGTTGATAAAGTCGCTGACAGGAACTACCAAATTCATCTAAGAACTTTTGTAATTTTTCCTCATCAACTGACGTTTTGAGAAAATCTGTAAAGAAAACCCTTAACTTTACATATCTTGAAATACCACCGTTAGTTTGGTGATAAACAATAAACTCATCTACTACTTCTTGAGGATAAGCGGCTAAAACTTCTCTAAAAGCAGCCGTTTTTAATGCGTTGGAGTCAAATATAACTCCATCGCAATCGAAAATAATAGCTTTACAAAGTATTGTCACAGTTGATACTCTCCCCAGTTCAATTTCTAAGTAAAGCGTACACCGAATGCTGCTGCAAACTATAACGAGTTGGCGTTAAACTTCTGACGCGAATGTTTATATGAGAAGTAGTAAAATATTCGAGAATATCTTGTACTTCCATTGCCAATTCTTGTTCTACTTCATTTCCACCGGGATAACCGTCAAATCCGCTAAGATATACAGATTCAATGTTTAAGGCTTGAGCAATACTCAGACCAATACCCAAAGGAGAATCTTGCTGCATCAATGCTATTTGGGAATTATCTCGCATTTGGGTAATCGGCTCGACTTCAAAAGTTTTTTCTGATAATTCTCTAGGAACTACAGATGTCATTCGAGGACTAGAAGATAAAACATAGCCTTTAAACTGGTTTTGCAAATCTTCAGAAGATAATCTCTTCAGCTTTTCTGCTTCACGACCTGGTAAACACAGAATTTGGGGAATTTTCGCTTTGGCATAAACCTCAGCATTTTTTAAACTAGAGTGAATTAACAAGCCTTGCTGTTTGTTCACAAATTCTGAAATAGCACTACTATGTTCCGCTGCTGTGGAACCTCCACCAACAATTACGCAAGTCTTGAAGTTTTGTAAATCAAGATTTTTTGCAGAATCGCTTAGTTTTGGATAAGTTTGATTTGGGAATATATTTTGCTGTTTTCCTTGCAGTGTTTGAACTACTGTACTTGTAGAATAACGCTTTTTCCCTAACCATTCCATCACATCTTTTTGCGGTAAGTCTGCCAACCCGGAGACAATGTAAGGTAGTTCCGAACCCCAACCATAATGATTCTTCATGGTCTGGAAAGTTTCGAGCAAATCCGCTAAAGACGATAAATCTATAGGCTTATCAAAAACTTGAGCTAAATAGGCAATAATCAATTCTGTACGTAAATTACCTGCTCCGCGACCCATACCTAATACAGTAGAATCTAAAATATCTACCCCAGCTTCCAATGCCGCTAAAGCGTTAGCAAAAGCAAGATTGATGTTATCGTGACCGTGGAAGCCAATTTTTTGCGGTAAATTATCCACAGCAAATTTAACTGCTTCTCTTACCTGCTTTGGATAACAAGCACCGTAAGAGTCTACTAAGTAAAGGTAATCGACTACATTTTCTAAATCTTCAAACTTGGATAAAAAGCTGTAATCATCTCCAGCTTTGGAGAGGTACATCAAATTAAGAGCAACTTCAAAACCGCATTCTTTAACAGCTTTCGCGAGTGCAATCCCATCATCTATCTTGGCAGGATTAACAGCCATGCGAACTAACTTAACAACATCGCGGCAATCATTCAGAAGATTGGGTACATCACCGGGTTTGCAATTCTTGGCATCTAGCATTAGTGCTAGTTTTGCTCCACCATTAATAATCTCATAAAGCGACATTAAAGTAGAGTTGGGCAAGTAATAAAATTCGCCCTGGTAGCCAGATTGAGTCGGATTGCGATAACCAATTTCAATATAATCAATTGGTAAATCCGCCATAGTTCTAATATAGTTTTGAACTAAGCTATTTGAAAAATCCCAGTTAGTGTAGTAACCGCCATCGCGCAAAGTACAATCAAGAATATTCCATTGCATATTTTTTCTCCTCAAATAGTTAGTTGTAAATTAATTATTTTTGTTCTTGCGTTCTACTAATCCTTCGTAAATTTGAGCTATTTGCTCGGATGTAGATTCCCAAGTAAATTGTTTGACTCTTGTCAATGCTTTTTCTATTAACTGTTGTCGGAAAGTTGAATCTATTTTGAATATTAATCACAGCATCTGCAATTGAACGATAATCATTAGGCTCGTACTAATATTCCAGCATCACCTACTACTTCAGGCATTGCTGAAACATTGGAAGTGATAACTGGAGTGCCGCAAGCCATTGCTTCTAAAAGTGTAATTCCAAATCCTTCGTGTAAAGAAGGTGCTATTAAGATATCGGCGGCATTATAAATTTGAATTAGACTTAATTTATCTGGCTTTCCCAAATAAGTAATGTTGTTTTCTAAATTTTGATTGCGGATAAATAATGTTTGTTCTTCTGTAAAATCTGCACCTGCTTTCCATAAATGAACAGATGTACCTTGTTGTTTAAGATATCTAAAACTTTGAGAACGGTATCAATATTTTTGCGCGGATGATTTGAACCAACATTTAATAAACACAACGTTTCTGGTGAAATTCCAGATTTATGCCGAAAATTATCAATTTCCTGTTGAGTTAAAGGTTTAAATATAGCTTCAACAGCATTAGGAACTACTGAAATTTTTGCAGGCTCAATATCTAAAATTTTGGTTGCATCTTTAGCAGTAATTGAAGAAACTGTCACCACACTATCAGCACTCTTCATACCTTTAACAGCGTGCAACCACATATTGTGGCTGAGAAATGGTAGCGTTACCGAACCTTGAAGATTATCTTTGTAGTAAAAATTGATTAAATCATGACAGGTAACAGCAACAGGTTTACCGAGTTTTTTCAATCCATAAGTAATATGTGCCTCGCTATGGTCGAGGATATGATATACATCCGCTACCTGATGCTGTACCAGATTGCGGAAAACGCCAAAAACGTTCGTAGAACTTCTGAACTCTGAGGATAGGAGACTGACTTTTTCTATCAATTGGCTGGGGTTTTAAATCAATAATTTCCCAGTCCGGACGGACAGCCCGCAGCCCGGAAATTACGCCGTTAGCGTAAACTTCCATGCTAAAATCGGGCATTGTTCTGACAATTGCTACACGCATTGGTAATCTCTCACCGTCAAAATATCAACTTTAAATAAAATCATCTCAATTGCGAACTGAGCTTTTCTTGCTTTGCTGCTTCAATACCTTGGAGTATTAACTTTGCAGTATTTTCCCAAGTGAATAATTTAGTTACGCGATCGCGTCCTTTCATCCCCATTTGAAAAGTCTTTTCGGGATTTTGTATTGCTTCGGAAATCGCTTGAGCCAGCACATCCACCTGTTTGTGTGGCGCTAACCATCCCGTCACACCGTTTTCTACAATTTCAGGAATCGATCCAGTATCGTAGGAAATAACTGGAAGTCCGGCAGCTTGCGCTTCAGCGATTGCTCTACCGAAAGACTCTGCTTGAGAAGGTAAAATTGCAACGTGCGCCCATTCAAGTTCTTTAACAAGTTCTTCAGGAGTTAATTTCCCTAGAAGCAAAACCTGCTTTTCTATTCCTTGTTGCCGTATTGCTTCCTTTACAGCTTCTTCATTATGCCAACCCGCTAGTTTGAGAGTCCAGTTTTTATTACCACGAACAGCACCTAAAGCTGCGATCGCATCAAAAACCCCTTTGATGGGAGCAAAAGAACCGTAGAAAATGAAATTAGTTATTTGGTCTGGTTGGGAGCGTTTGATGTTAGCAAATATATTATCTATACCTCGATGAGTAATTTTTATCCGTTCGGACTTAATTTTAAATAAATTGATCATTTCCTCTTGTGTATATTTTGAGGAAACAAAAACTATATCAGCGTTCTTAAAAAGTCGCCAACGGAACCATTCATCAGTTAGATATTTAATTTGCCCACCAGTTTTACGGTTTATCCACTCTTCATAAGAAGGTCTTGCCGCAATCATCCCAAAAGAGACATTTCTGGACTTTAACAACGATGGTAAAAAAGCACCTTCATAATCCCAACTTAATACAGCATCAACTTGCTTTGTTTTAATAATTTTTTGGATGGTTTGAGCTACAGAAAAACTACTCAATAAATAATGCAGTGGGTGGATTGATACTGGAGCGACTTGAGTAAACTTACTATTTACTTGCCGATTCTTTTTTACTAGATACAGGTACAAGAATTACTTCTATTCCCAATTTTTCTAGATGTTGAGCAATTTGTACGCAACTCCTTGTACCTCCACCTGGGGCATCAAGTGGATATTGGTGAGTGATAATAATTGATTTAATCATAATTCATTAATTTCATAAGAATCCTGCAAAGGATAAGTAAATTCGTTATTCAAGTTTGATAATATACTTTGATAGTCATAGTTGAGAAACAGCGACTGGTAGCGTATCCCTTGTATTAACATCTAATAAGTCTTGATATATCTGAATCAATTTATCATTTAGTTTATTGATATCGTAATTTTGTTCTACAAAGTTTCTACCTGCTAAACCCATTTCACTCCAAACTTCAGGATTTTCAACCAGATAATTTAGCTTTTCAGCTAAAGCGTCTACATCTCGTTCGGGTACTAGAAAGCCGGATTTTCCATCCAGTACACCATCAGGAATACCGTTATGTAGAGTAGATAAAACTGGTAAACCCATTGCTTGAGCTTCTTGCAATACAAGACCCTGACCTTCTTTATCTCCATCAGAAGCAGTTACGCTTGACAAAATAAAAATATGAGAATCAGCATAAAGTTTTTGCAATTCATCATGAGTCTTCCATCCTAGAAGTTTAACTTGATTTGAAATACCAAGCTCTGCTATTAAGTTTTCAATTGACGGTCGCAAAACACCTTCTCCAACAATTTGATATTCAAGATTAGTATGTTTTTTTAAAACTTGAGCAACAGCTTTGATTGAATACTCAATACCTTTTTTTTCTACTAATCTTGCAACTGTAATTATTTTAATTAATTTTTCAGTATTTATTTCTCGCTTTTTAAAATTGAATTTTGATGTTTCAAGTCCAACTGGATGCCGAATAATTTTCTCATTACTGCAACCCAATTCTATAGCTTTATTCCCAGTAAATCTTGAATTAATTGTATATAAATCTCCTTTTTCAAAAAGCGCCTTATACACGTTTTTTCCATATTTACGGGGATAATAATGTACGTCACTACCATGAAAAGTGGTAATTATCTTACCTTTCAAAATACCAAGACTTCTTAAAAATACCCCTTTGATGCCATTCTGTCCAAAGTGGCAATGAATTATATCATAATTCAATTGTTTTCCTAATAAATTAGAAGCTAAATATAACAATGTTAAAGATTTGGCTTCTCTACCGTACTTAGCAATATTAAGTGATTTAAAAAAAACAGTGGGATTTTTAGAAAATCTAGTCAAAAATAATGGAAATATTTTCAATAGCCGCCAATAGGGATTGTCAGAATTTCCAATTTCATAAGTACAGTCAAGAAGATGATATTTTTCTACATCTGGATGTACTTTATCAGTATTACCTAGTTTAGAAGCATAAATATCAACCTTATGTCCTCGATCAATAAGTCCTGTTATCTGATTCAAAACAAAAGTTTCAGATAAAGAAGGAAATGTACTAACAATAAAGGCAACTTTTACCATAGTTATGTTGATTAATGTAGAATATGTTTACTAACCTGCTATAAACGTAGCAGCCTAAATATTGACTTTAGCGAGCATCTTTTGCGTATAATTAATATTTTTCAATATCTACCAAATTTAAGCTAAATAGATACTATATAGTATTTTTGTTCAGGAATATAAATAAGCTGAGATTTAGGAAAGATATTTGAAGAGGTGTTTATCACCTCTTTAATTTCTAATTAATTATTTTTGCAGCATGAAATGACCCATTTATGCGCTTGTTCGCCAAAAGTTAATACTGGATTAATTGCTATTGGTTTCATTGCTATATTATTTGCAAATCCCTGCTTTAATGCATCTTCAATGTCTGTGATATTTTCGATACTGATACCATTTGAATAAAGTCTATGAAAATCACGAAGTTTTTCATCCCTTGGAATTGCAATATAGGGAATATCAAGTCCATAAGCAATAATAGCCCCATGCAATCTCGTGGTAACTAAGATTGATGTATTGCAGTAAAATCTCTGAATTATATCATCTAAACCTAAGGAAGGTCTTTGAATATTATCTGTATATTTAAGTTTAGGTATTAGATTTTTAATTGAAGATTGAATTCTTTCTTGAGTAGTTACTGCAACAAGCTCTTTGTGAGAACTGAAAAGGACTTGATTTGATATTTTATTGACTGAGTTTCTAAATTTTTCTAAATAAACAATAGTTGGACACGGACTTATATGTACCTCCTTTAAACCGTAATAATCAGCTGTTAAATCATCTCGCAGATTTACTAAATCACATTTGTTAGCTACCTCAGCAAAAACTTTTCGGTTAATGCCGGATCTTTTTGTGCTATCTATTAAGTCGGTTCTTACTCCTGTACTGTCAGGTAAGCAAACTCCAACGCCCCAGATGATTGTAGGTAATTTACATTCGTTTAAAAATTTACTCCAGAATTCTTCAAAACATTCATGTAGAAGTCCTGCTCCACCAATAATCACACATTTATAGTTGGCATTTACAAATTCAAAATCTATATTTTTATCATGTATACACCAAGTATCAGTTGACTGTGAAAGCATCTTTTGGATACCAAGAACTGGTAAATAATTACCAATATTGTCAACTGACGAATAAAATTGCATAATCGGGGAAGTAATTTTCCTTTTTCCCGATGTAATTTTAGAAAAATCATTGAATTTACATCTGCGATCGCCTAGTATTTTCTTATAGGTGAAATTTACTATTTTCTGCTGAATATGATTTGTTTCTAACATTTACTTATAAGTTCCTTGGATTAATTTTACAATAAAATTTAGAATGATTCAGAGTTACATTGAATTAGCAATTTAATGCTATTGATTACAACAAACATATTTACCGAGGCAAAAGCTGTCTTCTGTTTTGATATTTTTGGAAATATCACGTAAATCTCGAACTGGTTGTGTAATAAAATCGCGAATAATTTGTTTCATTCTAATCGTAAATGTGTTTTTTTTTAAATCTATTTCCGTTTCAGTGTTTTAGTCATTTCATACATATCAGATAAAGTGTTTCTGCCATTAGGAAGAACTATCCAAATTGCAAAGTAAAATAGGGTATATAACAATAAATCAAGAAGTAAACTGATCGGTAAATTTAGATCCGGGGTAAGTAGGTAGTTAATTCCAATCAGTGTCACTGCTGCACCAAAAGAGGCTAAAGCTGGTTGAAATAGGGTACTTGCTAAATTAATAAATCGCAATTGTGTTCCTTTGTAGCAATAGATAATCGTAGGTACAAAAATAATTGGTCGAGACAAACCAAAAGCAGCAGCTACCCCAATAGCACCCCATCGGACACTAATTAGAAAAATTAGTACGTTAATTGTTGATGTTACTATTCCAGAATGGAACTGACGGTCAGCCCTACCCAAAGAAGTATACGCCCATCCAGTTGCTACATTAAATGTCCCCATAAAAGCAGCAGGCATCAAAAATCTAAATATTGGAACTGCATCTAACCATTGCTTTCCTAAAATTAAAAGTATTACTTTATCGGCAGAAGCAAACATAAACCCAACAATTGGCATACCAATAGTGGTAATTAATAAAATTGCCTTATAATAATACCTACAGTACTTTTCCGGTTCCGACTGTAAACTACTTAGTGCGGGAAGAGCAACACTCGTAATCGGGGTATTAATTTGAGTAATTGGTAGCAGCAGTAATTTGTAAGCTTGAGCGTAAAGACCTAACTGTTGCGGACCCCAATACTGACCAATTAGTATGTTATCTAAGTTTCGAGAGAAGTAGTTAACTATACTAAAACCTGTAAGATTCCCGCCGAAAGCTAGCATTGAACTAATACCAGAATTTCGTAACAGTACTCCAGGTCGCCAACTACAAGCAACCCAAACTCCCACCGCATTGGCAATTGAAGTTGCTATCTGCATCAATACTAATGCCCAGTAGCCTAAACCATACCAGGCAGATATCATTGCAGTCACTACACCAACCAACATTGAAATAATCTCAATCTTGGCAAGACTAGTAAAGCTCATCCGCCTTTTTAGTAAAGCTTGGTGCTGAACAGTTAAGCCGCTAAAAATAAAGCTACTGGCTAAAGCAAGAGTAATCCAAGTTAAGCGTGGCTCTTTATAAAACGATGCAACCACAGGTGCTAATGCTGCAACTACTAATGCAGTGGCGCAACTGATTACAAAGTTAATCCAAAATAAGGTGCTGACTTGTTTATGATTAATCTCAGCTTTTTGGATTGTTGCGGTTGAAAGACCTAAATCTTTGAACAATCCGGCAAAGTTAATAATAACTGTTACCATGCCAATCAAACCGTAATCTTCTGGTAGGAGCAAGCGTGCTAAAACTACGGTTGAACCCATCTGTAAAACGAATTTACAAATCTGAGCAGCCATTGTGACTGCACCACCACGAACAGAACGACCTTTGAGGTCTGCTTTGAGATGCTCAGTATTAAAATACTGTTCGTTATTTACCTTAGATGGGAGATTTTTCATAAACAGAATTCATAAGATAAAAGCTGCACCAACACTATAAAAATAAGACTTAATTCTTTGACAATACTTAATTTTTATACAGTTATAAACTAACTAAATTAACTTCAATCATTTGAATTAGTTAAAACTACTTTCTACACAAACATTATCTGTCAGGATATTTACTTAGATTTATTTTATTAATAAAAAACTAAGTAAACAATTTGGATATATGCCAGGGAGATAAAATCTCCCATTAGCAAATCAATAAAATTAAAACTTAACAAGCTATAAATCACTCATTAATCAAATTGCCAAGTTCCGCTACTATTCAACTCAATTAAGTTAAGGTAGACAAGTACTTGGCAATACAATCAAGAATTATTTATTCCAAATTACTTGCAGAATTAGAAACTGAATAATTAGTACTAATCAACTGCTTCATCGCCAACCACATAAATGGTGGAATAGTCTTTGTATATCTACCCCAAAGACGACGAGGCTCTTGCAACCATCTATATAGCCATTCAAATCCAGACTGTCTGACTATGCGAGGTGCCCTTTTCTGAAGTCCTGCATAAACAGGGAAAGCCCCACCCAAGCCAATCATTACGGCATGAACTTTATCTTTATGTTCGGACATCCACTTTTCTTGTTTTGGACAGCCTAAAGATACAAACACGATACCTGCACCACTTTCATTAATTTTGTTAATCAATTCTTCGTCTTCACTTTCTGTAAGCGGACGAAATGGTAATGGCTCCATCGCTGCAATATTCAAGTCAGGATATTCTTCCTTTAATTTGCTTCTCATTCCGGAAAGAATTTGTTTTTGAGAACCTAGAAAAAATATACTGACATCCTCTTTAGGTGCTGATCTACATATAGAAGCTAAAATATCCAATCCTGCTACTCTATCTTGAGAAGTAGCCCCTAATTTTTTCATCATCCAAACTAAGGGCATACCGTCTGGAGTCACAATATCAGCATCTTTTAATACACCAGCAAACTCCGGGTTCCAGTGAGCTTCCATTAACATATGTACATTAGCTACACACACTGTCTTACTTTTATGTGCGCTTGCCCACTGAAGAATAGTTTGTATTTGCTCGTGCAAACGCAAAGCAGTAATCGGAAAATCTAGCACTTTCCGAGTCGGCAGAGCAACTGCCTTCACCATAGGTTACTCCTTGTATAACAACTAAAATAGCTAAGAATATTCGACCAAACTACTGATATAGAAAAAGTTATGTTTTAGCCCAGCCTTACTAGCTTAAAACTTAATGAATGGTCGGCACTTGACACAGGTGGATGCAGTGGCTCTTAGTGTTAACTTTAGCTTCCCTGGTAATTATTGAATCACTTTATATTACAGTATATTAATTTACTCGTAAAAAACAGCACTTTCAGTTGATTTAGGTAAACTTTATCTTAACTTTACAAACCCGATCGGTTAGGTTCATAAGAACATCATAATAGCAGCAAATTATACTTACAAATACTAGTCAAAAATTTCACGTAAAGCATTAACTTTCTAAAAATATAGATTAGATAATCGTATTATTGCTTGTTAGAGTTAATAATTTATTAAAAGAATATTAAAAGCATTTATTAATTTGATTTACCTATATTGATTAAGTACGTAACATACTTAGTTTGAAGAACATTTGTATCAAAGATATTTGATTTGCGATCGCAGAAAAATTCAAAATTTGCAAAAAAAATGGGAGAAGATTGATTGTTCTTCCCCCTGTCTATTATTGTTGCCGTTGTCTTGTTTATTGTCTTCTTTCAACCTTTTCCGTAGCATTTGCTGCTGTTTCTTAAGTTGTCGTTTTCTCGCAGCACCGCCTTTACCTTTATCGTTTCTCCCTTGTCGGCGTGGAGACTCCCAGCTTTTGAGTCGCATGATTTAGTTGTCCTTTTTATTTTCTTGACAGTAAATTTTTATCGCTATTATACAAAGTATAGCATAATATAAAAATTCAGATTAGAACTGATTCTTTAGTTAGATTATTTAATTATCCTGCACAAGTTATAGGCTTCTTGATTGATAAGTTAAAATAATCTATATTAGCTATACTCAGTTCTGAATATTGCGAAGATATCAATGAATTTTAACCATAATATCCACAGTTTTAGCCCCAGACAGATGGGATAGTAGTTTAACATCATTTTTACGCTAAATAGCTGTTATAAAGCAATCGATAGTTACTACCCTATGATGGTTATTCACATGATTTAAGAGATGATTGGAATAAATCTCAAAAAGTTTCTTATCATCACTTTGAGTCATCAAGAATAAAGTTAGTACTAGTATAGATACATAGTTCTTTTCCAGTTTTCCGGAAATAAATGTATAACTTTTCAAGCAATATTATAAAGTTATCTAATGAAGGTACATAGGCAACCACAAAGAGAAACAAGGTATTCTAAGTAGTTACAATGTCTCCAAACTCATCCTGTACATTGAACGCAAGTGAGTGCAGCCAGAAAGGAGTATAGTGCTTGCGGTTTAGGTATATACAAGGGCGTTACTGTATCGTCGATCTTACATCGCCTTTATTTGTAGCAAATAATATTTATCAGAAAAGCTTTCCTAAATACAATCAGGAAAGCTTTGAGTACAATATTCTATTTCCAACTATTTTATGTTTCGGATGGGCCGGGAGAGACTCGAACTCTCACACCTTGCGGCGGCAGATTTTGAGTCTGCTGCGTCTACCAATTCCGCCACCGGCCCTTGGGGTCAACTTCACTATTATACTCTATTTTTTGATTTTGCAACAATTTTTCATAATCTCTAGTAGTTGCCCAACGGTCAATTTCTCTGGCACGCAATACTGGTACGGGATGAGTTAATTGTGCGGTTCTTGCAGTTTTAACCATTTCTCCTAGTTCATTTTTACTTATATCGTCGTAAGCGCGGGCTTGTTCGATAAAAGCATCAAGGTTGAGTTGCGGAGCGATAGTAGGTGAACCACCCGCCAATTTCATCAACACTGACATGACTACTTTGGGATCTTGGGTTGCTAACAAGGCAGCGCGATCGCAAGTAAATTCGGCGCAACGAACCCATTCTAAAAGTTGTGCTTGAATTGCTTGTGCCAAAACTGCACCAACGTTAGGTAAGGCTGTGGCAGCTAATATTAATATATTTACTGGGGTTAAATAAACGCTATGGTCGCACTTAAGATGTCCTAACTCATGAGCAATTACTGCTTGAGTTTCTTCTGGTGTGAGCATATCAATCAAGGAAGTATGCAGCACCACGAAAGGTTGCTTACCTCGCATGGCAAAGGTGTAAGCATTGGGAGCGGGATGTTGTTTAATGTAGAGTTGTGGAGGCTCAATATCCAGTATTTTGCAGGCTTCTAACAATAGTTCGTTTAACGCCGGTAGTTGTTTGTCACTTACCAAAACGCTAGAGGCAATATTTTCGACATAAAAAACTTGTTCTGCCAATGGTCCCAGTAGATTCCGTACCATCATATCTAAACCTGGAATCTGCTTCAGCGCGGTTGTTGCCTCTTTATCGAGGGGATGACGGAAATTATCCGCTTTAAGATCGATTAGTTGGGATTTTGCAATTGAGGACATGGGGTGTTGCAAGCTCTACAGAAAGGTAACTACGTTTCGGGGCTAGTCAAACAACCCCTCAAAAATAGTATAACTACAACAAAGGCAGACGAGCCGTCCCGTCTACCTATACTTGTAGTTATGAGCTATGAGTTATGAGCTATAAATTCAAAACTTGCAACCCATCAGTCATTATCAACACTAACTTAAGCAATCAACTAGAAACAGAAGCAGTACCGTTGGTAGTTTCAGTTTTTGGCTGGATTCCTGGTGCTTGTGCTTCGGTTTCTTCTACACGTTCGATTTTTGCTCCTAGTTTCTGCAATTTTAAATCGAGTCTATCGTAACCACGATCGAGGTAATTCAATCCCTTGATTGTAGTTTCACCGCTTGCTGCTAAAGCTGGCCACTACCATAGCAGCAGCAGCGCGTAAATCAGTACCTTCAACAGGTGCGCCAGATAGTTTCGATACTCCTCTAACAAAAGCAGAGTTGCCTTTGACGCGAATATCTGCTCCCAAGCGATTCAACTCGGAAGCGTGACGCAGACGATTTTCAAATACGGTTTCATTGATGATGCTATCGCCTTGTGCTACTGCTAGCAAAGACATAAACGGCGCTTGCATATCGGTAGGAAAACCTGGATGAGGCAAAGTCTCAATGTCTGTTGCCTTTAAAATTTCCGCTGGTTTGATACGCAAAGAATTGCATCGTTCTTCAATTACAGGAACTCCGATTTCCTTCAATTTGGCAATCACCGGCATTAAATGCTCTGGCATCACGGGTGACAATATTAATTCCGAACGAGTGATGGCTCCTGCAAGTAAGAATGTACCAGCTTCGATGCGATCGGGAATTACGTTGTAATCGGTGGAATGTAATTCAGGAACGCCTTTAATCACAATTTTACTTGTTCCAGCTCCTTCAATTTTTGCACCCATTGAAATACAGAAGTTAGCTAAATCAACTACTTCTGGTTCTCGTGCGGCATTTTCAATAATTGTTTCGCCGTCTGCTAAAGTCGCAGCCATCATTAATGTTTCGGTAGCTCCGACACTAGGAAGATCCAAGTAAATTTTGGCACCTTTGAGTCGGCGACTGCCATCGGTAACGCGAGCGTTACAAATACCATGTTCTATTTGAACTTCGGCTCCCATTGCTTGCAAACCCCGGACGTGAAGATCCACTGGTCTTGCTCCAATTGCACAACCGCCGGGTAAAGGCATTTGTGCTTCTCCTAATCTTGCTAGAAGGGGCCCAATAGCAAAGAAACTTGCTCTCAACTGAGTAACTAGCTCGTAAGGAGCCTTAGAGGTAGTAATTTCACTAGCGTTGATGTCTATAATGTTGCCATTGCGTGACAAACGCATACCCAAAGCTGACAAAACTTCACCCATCCGCGATACGTCTGCCAATAAGGGAACGTTGCGGATGCGACAATCTCCCGAACACAACAAAGCTCCAGCCATTAACACTAAAGCAGAATTTTTTGCTCCGCTGATAGTTACGTGGCCATCGATTGTGCGCCCACCCCAAACTTTCAAGACTGAGGAGTCTGCTTGAGGAGATAAATTCGTGACTGGTGAACCGTTAGAAGTATTAATAATTCTATCCTCCATATAGTAATTAATGGATTTTATAAAGGAAGGAAGTTGGTTTTGATTCTACAGTAAAGAATCCATTTGTCTACATATCCGCGATACATATACTCAGTTATCAGCGAACAGTTGTGAGTATTCACCCCCAAAGGTGTTCCCGTATGATAGGGTATGAATCATCAGTTACAAATTTTTCATGTTTATTTAAAAGAGATTATTATCTTGACAAAAGTAAATAATTAAGTAATAATTAAGAATTGTCAATAAAGCGGAACTGGCGGAATTGGTAGACGCGCTAGATTCAGGTTCTAGTGCCCCACAAGGCTTCCGGGTTCGAGTCCCGGGTTCCGCATTGCTTTAAATTGGGCTTGTTGGAAATCAAATATTCTCCATTTAAACGAGTCTAGGACAGTTTTTATACATCGAAAATCATAACAGAACGCAGCCGGGAAAATTTGAAATCGTGCTGACTAGTTTACAAAATCCTTTGGTAAAACAAATTCGCAAGCTCCACTCTAACAAAGAGAGGCACAAACAGGAATTATTTTTATTAGAAGGAACGCATTTATTAGAAGAAGCTTGTGCTACGAATTATCCCTTGGATAGTTTATGTTGTACTTCGCAGTGGCAAGCAGGGCACGAAGAACTTTGGCAGCTAGCTGTGGAAAAGTGCGATCGCGCTCTTGTTGTCAGTGAAGATGTGATGAAAGCGCTAGCTACCACGGTGCAACCAGATGGTGTAGTGGCGACGGCTAAACGCGGGTATCATACTACTGAATTACCGTTTAGCGGCTTGCAAATAGCTTTAGAAACCGTGCAAGATCCTGGTAATCTAGGAACTATAATCCGTACTGCTGCTGCTGCCTCTGCATCGGGTTTGTGGTTGAGTAAAGATAGCGTAGATTTAGACAACCCGAAGGTTTTACGTGCTAGCGCCGGACAATGGTTTCGTTTACCGATGCAGGTAAGTGAGGATTTGCAAGCGACGGTAATCAGTGCGAAACAAGCAGGTATGCAAGTAATTGCAACTTTACCAGGTACAAATCTAACTTATTGGCAGATAGACTGGCAAAAACCAAGTTTAATTTTATTGGGTAATGAAGGCGCTGGTTTATCGACTGAGTTAGCACAAATGGCAGATTTCAACGCAAAAATTCCGCTTCAACCTGGGGTAGAGTCATTGAATGTAGCTATTACGGCCGCTTTGATACTATATGAAGCGCAACGTCAGAAAAGTTCTACTTAGCAATTTATGGCTGTTCGCAGGTTAAAATATTACAGTTTCCTTTAATATTCGCTAATTAATATCTGAACGAGCGCCAGCCATCAAGTCATTTGTTGTAGCTTTTATGACTTAATTATCTTTATTTTTACTTTCAAAATATTGCTCTATATCCGCTACCGCATCTTCCCACTCAGCTAAGTCAAATTTCGGTGATTCTTCTGCTGCTGCCTTGAGTTGCGTATTGGCAATTTCTAATTCTTTTTCTAGTTCTTTTAATTCTTTTTCTAATTCTTTTTCTAGTTCTTTTACTGGTTGTTCTTCAGTTTGATTTTTTTCTAACAGATTTTGCAATTGATCGAGGGATTTTTGAAACTCTTTTGCTGCACTGTTACGTTGTCCTTCTTCGTTATGCTCCATAATATCTCGTTTTGTTTTAATCCCTTGTATTTATAAAGCGTAATTATACCTCAAGTATAAAACTATAGTAGGCTGATACACTTATTATACACTGTTATTTCGGTGGGTATTAATGCTTTCCGGACAAAGATTCAAAAAATAGGCTTTCTTAATATCTTGAATTTTTACTATCAATAAAAAAAATAGATAGTTGTAATTTCAAAAATCAAAAGGCTTAATCATCTCAATCAGCTAAGGTAATAGTGATTTGTTGTTTTACTCGTAGCAACATTAATCGCAACAACGAGCGCGGTTGCAACTGAAGCAGGTTACTAAATTACGTGCGAAAGGATAATCGCAGACATCATCATTCTCCGGACTTGGTACGCGATAGATTGGATTCCAGATGATTTCGGCGCAATAGTCAGCTAAACCGACATGAAGGCAAGGTGTTTTGTAATTAATGCAGATGTGCGGTGCAGTTGTTCGTGAAAAAAAATGCTGTTAATTGGGCATAGGGACTTGGTAATAGAAAGCCAAAATGCTCTTTTTGATTTATTTCTATTTCGCTACTAAATAATAAAGCTTCCTTGATACAAGAGCGAGAATTACATAATTTATCTGGGTATTTACTGATGTTTTTTCGACACTGGAGCTTGCTTAAATATACTTTCTAGAGAGAATTAAGTAAAAATATTGACTTTAAAACAAATTCGATATGTATTATGAGTAATTTTTAAGCAGTTTTTTCGATGCTTGATAAGACGTATTCCCACTGAAGCTAATTGTATTATTTTACGCCTATAACTTGAGTATGGCGCTGTTACCCAAATCATAATTGATTCAGTAATACCGCTTCGATTTTATTTTTTTGTGAAGGGAGACTAATGATGAATCGTTTTGCTTTGAAATCTTCTAAATGGATTTTGTCTGCTGCTTTAGTTTGCTCGATTGTAGGTGTAGCAAGTTCTGCTCAAGCTCTGGTATTAAAAAGAGGTTCCAGAGGTACTAACGTAGTGGTTGTGCAAAACACTCTGAAATCACAAGGTTTCATGTCCAGCAACGTTAACTCTACTGGATACTACGGTACTATTACTCGAAGTGCTGTAATGAATTTTCAACGCGCTCGCGGTTTACGAGTAGATGGTGTAGTTGGGCCTCAAACTCTCAGAGCTATGGGATTAGCAGGTACGGGTGGTTCTTACGATTCTGCTCCTACTACCGCTAATGGAGTTGTAAGAGTTGGTAGTTATCTGAATGTACGTTCTGGTCCTAGTACTGGTTACGGAGTTACAAGTACATTATCTTCTGGACAAGGAGTTAATCTCTACGAGCAGAGAGGCAATTGGTACAGAATTTCCACTGGGAATGATTGGGTACACTCTGCATATATTCAAGTAACAAATTAAAAATAAAGCTTTTCAAATTCTGCATATAAATTTGCCATCTTTTTGAAAAATCAATTTAACAGATTTTATTAGCCTGGAGCCAAAACTCCAGGCTTTATAGTGTTGGTGAAATTAGGGAATGGGTAATAGGTAATTGGTAATGGGTAATTTCCTTATAGGAGAGTAGACTTTGTACAAATTAAAGGGGAGCATCCCAATTTTTGCAAAATATATCGTAGTGCTGCCTAAGACTATCGTCTCGCTCCGCTAACGTAGCGTGTCCGCCAGGACGAGCATCTTGCTCGCTATATGTATCAACCGCCTGCACGGGTTGTTTAAGAATATCTGTCATTCGATTTTAGTTTTTAACAACGGATGCGTTTGCTTTGTTTTAGATTTTATATTTCCCCTAACAGGATTGTCTTTTTTTGGAAGAAGATTCAAAGGTTGGTATCAAATAGTTAATTGAGTTAAATGGATTTAGATATAATTAAAATGAACAAGATGCTTCTTATAAAAGAGTTTTTAGTATAATTATAATTAATTTAAACCTACTCTAAATCTTTAATATTCTTGTATTTTTCCTTACGAAAACTATCATCAACTAAGCGATTAACTTTTAATGGACAATAATAAACTTTATCTAAACTATCAATATAAAGCATTAATTTGTTGACTGCATACCACGTATCCATCAAAACTGTCTCAAAAGGCAAGTTTCTTTGATATACAAGACTTATGAGCATATTTTTCACATGGTCAATTTTAGTTAAACCATCATTTTCAGGATTAAAAATTCTATAATCTATTACCCAAAATTGTAGCGTCTGAGGATTAACATATATGCAATTTACTATTCCAATTCCTTTAACAATGCCATGCTCATTACCACTATATTGTCTTCTAACAATTTCGATTGACTCTGAAAATCTTTTATCTACAACCGTATCATCAAATACAATATAAGCATCTTCATCAAGGACTATTAAATCTTTTACATTATCCCAAAGTAAGCGAGGAGTTAGTTTTTATTTTTTAAGTAATAATTAATTTTATCGGATATATTTAATCATAATTACGTATTTTTTGATTATCGTTAATGACTTTAGTATAATATTTACCCCTAAATATCCGCGTTAAGATTTCTTGCAAAACAGGGCAATTAAAGAGTGCTAATGATTACCTGTGGGAAAATACAGGTAGAGATTAAAAAACTTTTTTCTAGGAACATTCTTGTTCGGTGCTTGTAATCGCGGGTGCTGTAGATCGATTCGCTTTTAAAGCGTATAAGGCAATCTGATGTCTAGTTTGGATAAATTATCGTAGTTACGATATCTCTCGGAAGCTGTTTATAAAGCATTCGGATAGAAGAATTTGAAATATTTTAAACATAGTAACTATGAGAGTTTAAAGGAACTAGATATAACTAAAAATCGGAGGATATAAAAATGGCAATTCGCAATAATTTAAAAAACGGTTTATGGCGCAAATTACAGAATGATTCTGTTAGTTGGGGAATGTTAACGCTTTGGATATGTGGTTTAGTCGTATTGTTGGCGATGATGACTATGTATTCTGGCGCTTAACACAATTCAAGAGACGTAGCACTGCTACGTCTCTACATTTATCAGGCAATTACTAATACGTCGGCTTCTTTTTCCGAAGATTTATCATCTTCCGCTAAGGAAGGTGTATTATCTGTACCCTGCAACTTGTTCGTAACATATGTTGTGATGGCATTTACTTTGCGCGATCGCCATTCATCAACAAGTTGCTGCACTTGAATTGCACTCATTCGTCGGTTCATTGCTTCATACAAATATGCTGCATGAGTTGTTTCGTCTTCAGCAATGTTGAGCATTCCTAATTTAAGGTTATGGGCTTTGGAATCATTTTCTGGCAAAGCTCTCGCCATGCGAGCAAAGTCTTTACTCGCATCCAATTCTAGTATGTAAGTGCTAGCCATGAACACATTCCAGTCAATGCACTCTGCTTTTAACTGTTCCCCTTGGTAGCCTTCATAATAGGTGCTAAAAAAGGAACTACGACGTTGTTTTGATTTCTTTTCACCCGTATTGCTTTCGCTTTTATCCGATGACTCAGTTTTGAAGTCTCGAACTTTTTTATCAAGCTGCTTGAGTGCGTGAGCAAAAATTTGCCCGTGTCTCTTTTCGTCTTCTGCGTGCTTGGCTAATTTCTCTGCAAGCCACGTATCACCTTCTTGAGCAGCACGTTGACTAAGATTAGTTAAAAAAGGAACCGAGCCAGATTCAGCTAATTGAAATCCTGCTAAAAGATTTGGACGAGTTTTAATATCGCGAATTTGAAGAGCGCTAAAATAAGCACTTGCACCAGAACCCGCTAAATGCATGATATAGGTAAGAAGATTCATAATTTGTTGTTAGTTGTTAATGGTTAGGTTAATCAATTATTGGCATTTTCTAACTGGGAAACTCGCTTTTGTAATTCCTTGATATCCTGCTTTAATTCAATTACCAAAGTAGCAAGTCTATCAAACATTTTGTCACGCTGTTGCTGCGATAATCTTCTTGGACGCTGGAATGGTGGAGAGTTATTTGGTATCTTTAGTTGGGAAGCACCTACTCGATTTAACTGTGTTTCTATACGGTTTACTTGGGATTCTAAACGGTAAAAATCAGATTCTAAATTATTAAGACGCGATTCTAGCAACCCGGAAAAAGCCGTATCAGAAAGTAAACCACCCCAGATAAGAATGAGTAAAAGTGTTGTGAGTAAAAACTTCTTAAACATGGAGATGGGAGATGGGGGATGGGGAGATAGGGAGACAAGGGGACAAGGATAAATTTATATTTTTTATATTCTAAATTCTTTATTCCCTACTCACTGCTCACTGCTCACTGTTAACTGTTAACTGTTTGAAAAGTTTTTCCCAATCTATATAATTAGCGTTATTTTCTCCTTCTTTAACTTCAAAGGTGACGTTACAAGCTAATGGTTGCTGTAAGGATTGTACGCAAAGTTTTGCAATGTCTTCGCGGCTAATTTTTCCTCTAATGTTATCACCTTGCTCAAAGATTAATTCTTTTCCACCTGGTTCTTCTGTTAAAGCACATGGTCTAATTATAGTGTAAGTAATTCCACTTTGTCTTAAACTATCTTCTCCTTTTAATTTCCAGGTGAGAATGCCTCCAAGTTGATCGTTTAATTTGACTGCTGGTGGTTCTTCTTCTAAGTTTATACCAGGTTTTCCCGGACGAGTTACTCCTGCCGAACTAACTAAAACAAATTGAGGTAAGTTTCTTCCTCCGTAAGCTTGGATTGTTTCTACTTCTAAGCTAAAGGCACCTGCTGAAAAGTTCGGATTTAATCCTCCGTCGTATTCAAATTTGCTCAACATTAATTGAAAAGAACAAATTTTGTTAGATTCAATTCTCGGAGCATCATTTACAGTTTTGGCACGAAAAACTGGTATTAATTCTGCAAACGGAACCTTTACGTTTATCCAAGTATCTGCTTCGGTATCAAAGGAATAACAATATCCAACACCATCCCAATTTGTTTCTGTACGCAAGATGCATTTATAGCGTTTTCCGTCACCTTTAACCAGAATTTCAACGCCTTCGTAACCAGATAAGTTAAAGGAAGGATTGAAGTTTTTAGTTCTAACAGAAGCGAATCCACCGGAGTTTTCAGTGGAAACGTTTCCGGAAAATAAAGCTGTACCTGAAGATAATTTGATATTACTTTGACTGACACCACCCATAACTACATCATCTACCGCACCCCATAGGTTTTTTACATCTACGGATGGATTATTAAAGTCAAATAGTATTTTTTCGTTTGAAGCGGGTAAATATTTTTTAACTGCTTCTACTAAGTTTTTTACACCTTTGTATTCTACATTTTCTGGAGTATCGCCAACAATTTCGGGCATATAAAATTTAACCCCTTGATTGTATTTTGCCCTATCGGGAGTATCTCCTTCAACTGGCTGTACCCGTACCGCAGTACAGCAAATAACAGCTTGAACGTTTGCCATTAATAGCGAAGTTAAAGTTTCTGGTTTGGTAATATCTGCAACCACTAAATCAACTTTATCGTCAAGAATTGACCTAGCTTTATCAATATCGCGCACCAAACATCTTACTTTATAGCCTTTATCAATAAGTCGTTGCACCACTCGTTTACCAACACCACCCGTTGCACCCGCGACTAATACTACACCCACTGTTTTTGCTCCAATTAATTTCTCTGGATTATCCTTTAAATCACCTTTAAAAAAATCCTGTACCCAATTAAGTAATGGGATTACTTCAAAGAAGGTAAGAGTTTTTACGAATCTATTTAAATCCCACATTTTTCAGTTATCCGCGTTAGCGAAGCGTGTCCCGAAAGGGACATACAGTTATCAGTTAAAAATATTTAATTTAATAACAATAATAACAATCGTTTTTAGAAAATAAACAAAATCATTTATCTCAACAATCTAAAATCTAAAATAAATCTACAAAACTCACGCCCAATAGAATAATCCGGCATTGCAGTCTTAAATAAAACAATCCTCCCGCACCAATCAAGGCTATGTATCTAACTACAGATAGAGTTTTGTAAAATAAAGCTGGCAGCACGCTAACTGCCGGTGTTGGCGAAATTTGACCAACGGTTTTGTATTACTTTATGATATAACTGTTTGCTGCTTAACATGGCGGAGTTTTAGCTGTAATTCCTTTTTCATACTTGAAGGTGTATACTCCAGGCGAACGCAGCACCTTAAACCATAAACCGGATTTAAAGCCAAGTGATAAAGCTTTGGTAACACTTACCCTAGCAGTATCGCGTTGCTTCTTTGTCAAATCGGGATATAAATCGCTAACAATATCATGGATATGAAAATGAAAATTGGGTCGGCGACGCATTAAGATCAGAATGGCGTTTCTGATTGAATATCCTTGAAATTGAACTGACATTTGCAAGAGTTTGGATTGCCTTCCTTTTGTTTTTGGGATATCGGAAATATCAATTTCTTCTTGCTGCGGTTGTGAATCCTTGTAATTATCAACTGGATCGAACTTTTCTTCATCTAAATCAACATCTAAATTAGGTTTATCCTCAATCTTTTGATCGACGGATAAGATATTAATATCTCGTCTACCTTCTTCTAAATATGCTAGGGTTTGAGATTGAGGAAACTGTTGAGAAAAAGTATGATGTTGTTTTTCTTCAATGTAACCCGATATTAAGTTATCTATAGCAGTAACTTGAGTGCGAATAGATTCTAAACGGCGTTCTAAACGTGCAGCTTCTAATATATAGCGTTCCCTTTCGGCTTCGAGCAAATTCAA
>CAVXJA010000009.1:0-63882 GCA_963762045.1 uncultured Alphaproteobacteria bacterium
AGCAAGCAACTTTAATACCTAAAGCACCAAATTTCATAGAATTTTGAATTGAGCTTTTCATAGCTTTTCTAAATGAAACCCTATTTTCTAATTGCTGGGCAATATTAAGAGCAATATTTGGCGCATCGATAGCAGGTTTTTTTACTTCATGAATATTTATGAAGGTTTCTTTATTTTTTGTTATATCAATAATATTTGATTTAAGCTTTTCTATATCAGAACCACTTCTTCCAATGATAACACCTGGTTTTTTGGAATGTATGTTTATAATGATATTACTACTAGTTCTTTTGATCTCAACTTTACTAATTTGCGCTATCTTATATCTATTATTAATTAAAGATCTAACTTTTATATCTTCCATTAACTTTTCTGCGTAATCTCTCTCAGCATAAAAAATAGAATCCCAATCTTTATGCAAAGTTGGACCGACTCTAAAACCATGTGGATTAACTTTTTGACCCATCTTAATTACTCTCCAGCTTGCATTAAAGTTATATATAAATTGCTAAATGGCTTTAATATTCTAGCGCCTCTACCTTTAGCTCTAGGCCTCATTCTTTTCATCACAAGAGCCTTTCCTACAGTAGCCGATTTAATAATCAAATTATCAATATCCATACCGAAATTATTTTCAGCATTCGCGATTGCTGCTAGTAAGCATTTTTTCACATCAAGTGCAATTCTCTTTTTTGAGAAACTCAATTGCACAATCGCATCGTTAATATCCATATTGCGAATCATTGAAGCTAATAATCCTAATTTTCTAGGACTAACTCTAAGAGATTTCGCTGAAGCTTTTACCAAATTACTCATATATACCCATTAATAATTATTTTCTTTTAGCTTTTTTATCTGCACCATGCCCATAATAGGTTCTTGTTGGTGCAAAAGCTCCAAATTTCATCCCTATCATTTCTTCAGTTACAGCAACTGGCACATGTATTTTTCCATTATGCACACCAAAAGTGAATCCAACAAAATTAGGTATTATCGTTGATCTTCTTGACCATGTTTTAATAACATCCTTTCTGCCTGATTCCATTTGTTTTTCAACTTTTTTTAACAAACAGGCCTCAACAAAAGGCCCCTTCCATACTGATCTTGCCATATCAACTACTTATTTAATTATTTCTTTCTACTTTTAATAATAAATTTATTTGTCATTTTATTATTTCTAGTTTTCTTACCTTTGGTTGGCTTACCCCAAGGAGTAACTGGATGTCTACCACCAGAAGTTTTACCTTCACCACCACCATGTGGGTGATCAATCGGGTTCATTGCAACACCCCTAACAACAGGCCTACGACCAAGCCATCTTCTTCTTCCAGCTTTACCAAAATTGGTGTTTTTTCTATCTGCGTTAGAAAGCGAGCCAATTGAAGCTAAACATTCAAGAGAAACTATTCTAAGCTCATTTGATGGAAGCTTAATTTGCGCATAACCAGAATCTTTACCAACTAAAGTTGCAAATGAACCAGCAGATCTTGCTATTTGCCCACCCTTACCTGGCTTCATCTCAATATTATGTACAATAGTACCAACAGGAATATTTTTAAGCTTATTTGTGTTCCCAACTTTTATATCTGCACTCATAGAGGCTATAATATTATCGCCAACTTTTAAACCATTTGGAGCTAGAATATAAGATAAACTTTCATCACTATATTTAATTAATGCAATATGAGCCGATCTATTTGGATCATATTCAATACGAGTCACTTGAGCTTCAATATCAAATTTATTTCTCTTAAAATCTATAATTCTGTATAATCTTTTATGCCCACCGCCTCTATGCCAAGAGGTAATTCTACCAGTATTATTTCTCCCACCAGTTTTAGACAAACCTTGAGTAAGAGATTTTTCTGGACGTCCTTTCCATAAACTAGATTTATCAATCTGAACTAAACCTCTTTGCGAAGCTGTTCTTGAATTATATTTCTTTAACGCCATTATTTAACACCCCCAGTAATATCTATTTCTTGACCAGACTTAAGAGTAACTATAGCTTTTTTTGTATCAGCTCTTTTACCCATAGTACCTTTAAATCTTTTCGCCTTACCAGCAATATTAATTATATTTACCTTAGTCACATTTACTGAAAATATTTTCTCAATCGCATTTTTTACTTTGGATTTATCAGCAAATTTACTTATTTTGAATATATACTTACCCTGCTCACCCACAAAGGTTGATTTCTCAGTAATCACAGGCGTTTGAATTAAATCATATAAAAATTTCATAATATTAACCTAGCCTCTTATCTAATAATGGAAGAGCGTCCTTAGCAATTAAAACTTTATCTGCATTCATGATATCATATACATTTGCTCCTATTGTTGGAACAATTTTAGCATTAGCTAAACTTCTAACACTTTTAATAGTGTTGTTATTAACCACCTCAGCATCAATAATGAAATACTTACCTTCACCAAATTTCTCTAATGCATTTTTCATAATAGTTGTTTTAGGCTCTTTAATAGCTAAATTATCAACTATAAATAAATCTCCTAATTCCTGCTTAAGGGATAATGCATGCTTCATTCCAAGAACTCTAACTTTCTTTTGAAGACCAATAGCATGAGACCTAACTCTAGGACCATGAGAAACTGCACCACCTCTCATATGAACGGATCTTAAACTACCTTGACGTGCATTACCAGTACCTTTTTGCTTAAAAGGCTTTTTAGTAGTACCCGAAACTTCTGAAATATTTTTTGTACTTCTAGTTCCACTCATAGCTTTCAATCTTTGCCAATCAACAACTCTTTTGATAAGATCTAAGCGAATAAAGTCAACATTAAAAATGTGATCATTTAAATCAACATCTCCTACAGTGCTTTTTTCAAGATTAAATAAATCTACTTTCATCTCTTTTTACTCATTAATTTATGCTATATTAATATTAAGCGACTTTTTAACAGCATCACTCACATATATAAAGCTATTTTTGTGACCAGGCACATTACCTTTAACAATTAATAATCCATTATTATCATCTACGTCAAGGACCATAAGATTTTGCAAAGTAACTCTTGCAGCACCTAAGTGCCCCGCCATTTTCTTATTCTTAAAAACTTTACCTGGATCCTGACATTGACCAGTCGAACCATGTGATCTGTGAGAGATTGACACACCATGAGTCATCTCCAAACCACCAAAATTATGCCTTTTCATAACACCAGCAAAACCTTTACCAATGCTAGTACCAACCACATCAATAAATTGCCCAACCTTGAAAAAACTAGGCTTTAATTCCGCTCCAGAATCTATTTCATAATCATCTGATATTCTAAATTCTTTCAAATGAACCTTAGGCTCAATTTTTAACTTTGCAAACATATCCTTTTGCGGCTTCGCTACATTCGCTAACTTAGCATTATTCGAACCAATTAAAGCGGACTTATAACCATCCTTTTCAACAGTTTTAGTAGTTATTACCTGACAATCTTTTACTTCTAAAATAGTTACGGTCTCTCTTTTACCATCTTCTCTAAACATAGATGTCATACCTAACTTCTTAGCAATCAAACCTGTACGTTTCATATTACTTACCTTTCTTAGCTAAATTCTCTAATTTTATATCGACATCTATACCAGCTGGTAGATCAACCTTACCTAAAGCTTCCACTGTTTGAGGAGTTGGATAGCTTATAATCAATAACCTTTTTTGAGTTCTAATCTCAAATTGCTCTCTTGATTTTTTATTTACGTGGGGAGATCTATTTACGGTAAATCTTTCGATAGTTCTAGGTAGAGGAATAGGACCAACTACATGCGCTCCAGTTCTTCTAATTGCGCTAGCAATTGACTTTGTTGCTAACTCTAAAGATCTATGATCAAATGATTTGAGTCTAATCTTTATTTTTTGATTATTCATTTACAAACCTTATTTTTAAACAGCTATTAGTAGCTTTAACTAATATTTTTTAGTTCCTATTTTAAGTAAATTACTTAAATTTAAAAACTAACCCTTTTTTCAAAATTATAGAGCGCTAAATTCTCAAAACTTAACGCTCTTTAAAAGTAAAATCTTACTTAATAATTTTAGATACAACACCTTCACCAACTGTTCTACCACCTTCACGGATAGCAAAACGCAAACCTTCTGTCATAGCGATAGGAACAATTAACTTAACAGTAACTTTAGTATTGTCACCTGGCATAACCATTTCTACGCCTTCTGGAAGTTCAACATCTCCAGTAACGTCAGTAGTTCTAAAATAGAATTGTGGACGATAATTCTTAAAGAACGGAGTATGTCTACCACCTTCATCTTTAGTTAAAGCATAAATTTCAGCTTCAAATTCAGCATGAGGCTTTATTGAACCAGGCTTTGCTAAAACTTGACCTCTTTCAATATCTTTTCTATCTACACCACGAAGTAATAAACCAACATTATCCCCAGCTTCACCAGAATCAAGGATTTTTCTAAACATTTCTACACCAGTACAAGTAGTTTTAGCAGTAGCTTTAAGACCAACAATCTCAATCTCTTCACCAACTTTAACAATACCACTTTCAATTTTACCAGTAGCAACCGTACCACGACCAGATATTGAGAATACATCTTCAACAGGCATTAAGAATGGCTTTGAAGTTTCTCTTTCTGGCTGTGGAATGTATGAATCAACTGCTGCCATAAGCTCTAATATAGCTTTTTCACCTTCAGGCTTATCTTCAAGCGCTTGCAGAGCTGAACCTCTTATAACAGGAGCATCATCACCCGGGAAATCATACTTAGATAATAATTCTCTAACTTCCATTTCTACTAAATCAAGTAGCTCTGGATCATCAACTTGGTCAACTTTATTTAAAAACACAACAATAGCAGGAACACCAACTTGACGAGCAAGCAAAATATGCTCTCTAGTTTGTGGCATTGGACCATCTGCAGCTGACACAACTAATATAGCACCATCCATTTGAGCAGCACCGGTAATCATGTTTTTCACATAATCCGCGTGTCCTGGGCAATCAACGTGAGCATAGTGCCTAGCTTTAGTTTCATACTCCACGTGAGCAGTAGAAATAGTAATACCTCTAGCTCTTTCTTCTGGAGCACCATCAATTTCGTCATAATTACTTACTTTCGCCTTTGAACCGTCAGCTCCTTTTGCAAGAACTCTAGTTATAGCCGCAGTTAGCGATGTCTTACCATGGTCAACGTGACCAATAGTTCCAATATTACAGTGCGGCTTATTTCTTTCAAATTTTTCTTTAGCCATAATTTTAATCTCCTAAAATATTTAACATACAATTTACAATATAATATCCAACCAACAAGACCATAATTTAAATATACATTCAAATCATGGAGCGGGTGATGGGGATCGAACCCACACAACCAGCTTGGAAGGCTGGGGCTCTACCATTGAGCTACACCCGCAACTCACACTAACTTAGGGCGCAAAGCCTTGGTTATGGTGGAGGGAGAAGGATTCGAACCTTCGTACGCATACGCGGGCAGATTTACAGTCTGCTGCCTTTGACCGCTCGGCCATCCCTCCATATAATGGAATATAAAGCAAAATAGACTATTTAAAAAGCAAACGCAAGCGAAATCTTCCTTTTAACTTAACTTTATCAATTTTTCTTATATTACTGTTTCTCAAACTAGCACAAATGTATAATTTATCTTATAAAGCTTAAAAAATAATTATAATTTAATTTGTGCAAATATAAAAATGCAAAAGTTTGTTGCTAGTTTTTATAATAAATAGTATCTTCTGTCAAGTCTAAATTTTAATATATAATCCATTAAGATAGTACTATTTACATATAGAGTGAATGATTTATGAAAAAATATATAATGTATGGGAAGCACCCAGTGTTTGCAGCTTTGGCAAATACAAATAGAAAAATCCATGAAGTTTGTTGCTTAGAAAAATATGAGCTTCAAATCAATGACATTATTAATAATACAAATAATAGTAAAATTAAAATACAAATTAAGGAACCATCCTTTTTTAAAAATAAGCTAGGCGAAGATTTATCGCACCAAGGAATATACGCAACAGTTGAGCCCCTAAAAATATTTCACGAGAATGAACTTATAACAAATAACATTGATAGACTAATTATATTGGATCAAATTACCGATACTCATAATTTGGGAGCTATAATTAGAAGCGCAGCAGCTTTCGGACCGGCAAATTTGATTGTAACAGACATTTCAACTCCTCATGAAAATGCAACAATAGCTAAAGCCTCTTCTGGCTGTTTGGAGCTTGTGAAAATCGCTAGAGTTACTAATTTAGCAGGCAGCATTCAGAATTTAAAGAAAAAAGGGTTCTGGGTTGCTGGCCTCAGCAAAAATGGGCCAAATAGTTTTAATGAGATTAAAGATATCGATAAGTTGGCTATTATCATAGGATCTGAAGGGAAAGGAATGAGAAACCTGACAGCAAAATTATGTGATTTTCAAGTGGGTATAAATATTAACCCAGACGTAGAGAGCTTGAATGCTTCAGTTGCAGCAGCCATTGCCCTGCACAGCACCCAAAAAAGGTAAACATGAGTAATAGGAAATTTTTTAATTATGCAGCAATAATAGTTGGTAATTGCCTAGATCATTTCAACACGGCTTTGTACCTATATATGGCCCCTATTATTGCTCCTCTATTTTTTCCGGATATTGATCCATTGCTAGCCCTTATATATTCTTACGGAATTAAGATGACTAGATTCATCTCACGCCCTCTTGGCTCTATATTCTTTGCCCATTTAGCTCAAAAATATAGATTAGATAATTTGCTTGCAATAACACTCGGGGGTGTATCTATATGCACCCTAAGCATTGGTTGCTTGCCAACTCATATATCAATCGGGCAATCGGCCGCATGTTTATTAGTTTTGATAAAATTTATAAAAGGATTTTTTGCATCTGGAGAAAATGCGATCAGCTCGTTATATTCGATCTCAAAATCGCCCAGCTTAAAACAGGGAAAAAGTAGTAGCATTTATCTCTTTTCAACTATGATGGGAACTTTACTCGCTTCCCTTGCTGCCTGGCTTGTGAGCATTTCAAGCGATCCTCAATTTTACTGGCGTATTCCATTTTTACTCGGCATGCTTACAGGACTTGCAGGCTTATTTGTTAGATTAAATGCAAGCATTGTTGAATATAAAGAATATGAAAAAGAAGTTTTAATTGAAAAGCAAAATTTAAGCAGCTTACAAATTGTTAATCAAAACAAATGGAGCATTATAAAAACTATTCCAATAACAAGCTTCGCCTTAATTACATACTCAATTCCATTTGCATTTTTAAATTTCATCGCTCCGGAAATTGCAAATATCGAACTTGATAGTATTTTAGCTTATAACACGCTGCTCGTGGCTTTTAATAATATATTAATTCTTATTTGCGGAAAATATATAGATAATTTTAATATCACTAAATGGATGAGAAATTGCGCTCTATTGTTTGCTTTCACTATAATACCCGCCTTTGGTTTGATTAATTATTTAGGTCACACAGGGTTAATTGCAGTGAAAATTTGGATAATTGCTATTGGTGTATGCTTTTCCACGCCGCTCAATGCTTATTTATATAAACTTGCGCCTATGAGAAAAAAATATCTAGTATCCGGAATCAGCTATACGATTGGAACAGAAATATTAGGCAGATCAACTACCTTAATTTGCCTATTTTTATGGAAATATTTTGAAAGTATTTATGCTCCTGCAATATATGTAGCATTAATTGCTTTAATTGCAGGATTATGTTTTAAAAACTCTTAGCGCTGACAGAATTATACACTATAATGTATATGCATATTTGCATAATTGTGTATTGAATAGCGAAAAGCCGTATATTAAGCCTTGTTACAAACTTTAAAAATTTAAATTATCACTAAATGTAAAATAGAGTGATTAATTGTGTTGACAAAGATGTGCAAATGACTTAAATTCATAAACTTGAATATAGTTTCAATATTTATTTTATAAAAACTAGATTCATTACAAATAAGCATATGCTAGAAGCAAAATAATTAAAAATTTAAGAATCATGGATAAAAATATAGATAAAGACAAGGCGCTTGCTGCAGCCGTTAGTCAAATTGAAAAAGCATATGGCAAAGGCTCAATCATGAAACTTGGGCAAAGACAAGAAATGAATATTGAAATTATTCCCACTGGATCAATAAGCCTTGATGCAGCTTTAGGCGTGGGAGGCTATCCTCGTGGCCGCGTTATAGAAATTTATGGCCATGAAAGCTCAGGTAAAACCACTTTAGCATTGCATGCTATTGCAGAAGAACAAAAAAAAGGTGGCGTTTGCGCATTTATTGATGCTGAGCATGCCTTAGATCCGGCTTACGCAAAAAAACTTAAAGTGAATATCGATGAGCTGATTATATCTCAGCCCGATACAGGAGAGCAAGCTTTAGAGATTGCTGATACTTTAGTTCGTTCTGGAGCCGTTAGTTTGCTTGTTATAGACAGCGTTGCTGCTCTTGTGCCAAAAGCAGAAATTGACGGAGAGATGGGTGATGCACATATGGGTCTGCAAGCTCGCCTTATGTCCCAAGCTTTGAGAAAATTAACCGCTTCTACTTCAAGAACTAGTTGCACAATAATCTTTATTAATCAGATTCGGATGAAAATTGGCATTATGTTTGGCAGCCCAGAAACAACCACTGGCGGTAATGCTCTTAAGTTTTATTCATCAGTTAGGATTGATATACGTCGAACTGGTGCAATCAAGGATAAAGAAGAAGTTGTGGGTAATCAAACCAGAGTAAAAGTGGTTAAAAATAAAGTATCACCACCTTTTAGAACTGTGGATTTTGATATTATGTATGGTGAAGGAATTTCTAGAACTGGTGAAATAATTGATCTGGGCGTTAAGTATGAAATCGTTGATAAAGCTGGTGCTTGGTTTTCATATAATGGAACGCGAGTTGGACAAGGAAGAGAGACTGCAAAACAATTTATGAAGGATAATCCTAAAATTGCAGAAGAAATTTCCGCTAAAATCATGAATAAATTACTTAAAAATGATATTGATTTATTAGAGGAGCCGAGATCCGAAGAAACTGAAATTATGACAGAAGCCGCTGAATAATTTTAGAATATTAATTATTCGGCAATATTACAGTCAATAACAATTCAACATTTACAGGAGCGTTTCTTCGCAAAGTGCGTTATTAGTATAGATTATTCGCTCTATTCGCGCTTGCGAGGAGCCTCGAATATAGTTAATTAAACCCGAGGCCCTAGCTAGCACGCACGAATACTATGTACTAAATTCATGAGCGAACCCTGGGCACTTAAGGCGCAGTCGAAGTGGCGCTAGCCCTCAAAGCTCAATTTTATTGACTATAACTAATTAGATTGAAGTTTTAGTAGGAGCCGGTCAGAGAATATTATGATAAAGTTAGTGAGCGCATCAGTGCTAACTCGCTTAAAAGGTCAATTTTTTTGACTATAATGTTTTTCATAGCCTATGAAAATAGGCACTTTTGCTTATTTTTGTAAAAAGCAGTGCAAGTTATTAGTTGCATATCTAATTTGAATGCTCTAAGTTACATGTTATATGTAAAATTATTTAAGGAGATACTAATAATGGAATTTGAGAATAAACATATTTTAATCACTGGAGCTAGTGGCGGCATTGGACAAGCTATTGCAAAAGACTTCTTAGCAAAGGGCGCCATACTTTATATAAGTGGTTCTAATGCTGAAAAGTTACAAAAATTTAATACGCAGGAATTAGGTGGTAAGGCTAAGGAAATGATTTGTAATTTAAAGGATGCTGAATCTGTAGAATCATTAATTAGCTCTATGCCCCAAATTGATGTATTAGTTTGTAATGCTGGCATTACAAAGGACACACTTGCTATGAGAATGAGCAATGAAGATTTTACATCAGTTATTGACATTAATCTTAATTCTAACTTCATACTAAATAGAGAAGCTATCAAAAAGATGATTAGAGCTAGAAGCGGAAGAATCATAAATATAGCATCTGTTGTTGCGGTGTCTGGAAACCCTGGGCAAGCCAATTATTGCGCTTCAAAAGCTGGTTTAATAGGCATGAGCAAGGCCTTAGCTAAAGAAGTAGCTGGTAAAAACATTACTATTAACGTGGTAGCTCCAGGTTTTATTAAAACAAATATGACGGATGCATTAAACGACGCTCAAAAAGAAGCAATATTACAAAATATTCCTGCAAAAAAAATGGGGACTGCTGAAGATATTGCTTATGCAGTAAGCTTTTTGAGTAGTGATAAGGCAAGCTACATTACAGGTCAAACATTGCATATAAATGGCGGGATGTTAATGATTTAATTGTATAGTCATTTACAAAAATTAGCGCATTTTCTAATTCATCATTTAGTATTTATATAAAACCTTTTTCCCCTAAAATGGGTTAGCATTGCTAGCGGAAAAAGCTAATATCTAAATACTAAAATATTTTTTATATTGCGCGCTAATTTTAGGTAATTAACTATAATATGCAGTTTTTACTAGTAAAAAAAAATTTTTTATGATAAAAAGTTACCTACAAAATTTTTAGAATATTATACTTCTTAAATTTTCTTGAATTAAGTAACTAATTTAAGAAGTTACTAAAAATTATAATTTAATTTTACCTGAGGTTTTTGATTATGACAAAAGATGATATTGAAAAATTAGTTATAGCTATTATAGCTGAGATATTAAATGTTGACCCTAAAAAAGTTGAGCATAGAACTAGATTAATTGATGATCTGGGCGCTGATAGTCTAGACACAGTTGAAATTACTATGCGCGTAGAAGATGAATTTGGTATTACTATTCCAGATAAAGAAGCAAGTAAGATTGTGACTATTTCTGATATCATTGCTTATATTGAAAAAGAAAAAGCTTAAATTATGGTCAGACGCGTTGTTATTACCGGTATTGGAGCTGTTACTCCGCTTGGATTGAATGTTGAAACTAGTTGGAATAATCTCACTAATGGAAATAGCGGAATTCGAAATATAACGCGTTTTGACGCATCAAACTTACCCTGCACTATTGCTGGCGAACTTAATGATTTTGATCCAACTCTAGCAATAGATCCAAAAGATGTTAGAAAAATGGATCTTTTCATTCAATATGGTCTTGTTGCTGCAAAAGAGGCTATAGAGGATTCAGGTTTACTTGAGTCAAATTTCGATAGAGATCAAGCCGGAACGCTTATTGGATCTGGAATTGGCGGTTTAGCAACAATTGAATATACTGCAAAAGATTTCCATGCTGATGGAAAAAGAGTGAGTCCTTTTTTCATACCAGCATCCCTAATTAACTTACTGCCTGGACATTTATCCATAAAATATGGATTAGAGGGGCCAAATCTTTCTATTGCAACAGCTTGCTCTACCGGCGCTCACGCGATTGGCGAAGCCTCCCGAATAATTGAATCGGGTGATGCTGATATTATGGTTGCGGGAGGAGCAGAAGCTCCCATTACCCATCTTGGTGTTGCAGGATTTTCTGCAGCTAGGACATTAGCCACAAATTTTAATGATGACCCAACTAGTGCATCACGCCCATGGGATAAGGATCATGCCGGTTTTGTTATGGGAGAAGGCGCTGGCATTGTAGTTTTAGAAGAATATGAACATGCTAAGAAGCGCGGCGCTAAAATATATGCAGAACTTATAGGCTACGGCCTCACTGGTGATGCATATCATATGACGGCACCAAGTGGAATTGGCGCTTATAAATCAATGGAAAGAGCAGTTAAAAAAGCTAAAATTGATCCATCTAAAATTAATTATATCAACGCGCATGGCACATCCACTCAAGTTGGTGATGTTATTGAGCTGGAAAATGTTCAAAAACTGTTTGCGGGTAATAAGGATGTTAAAATGTCTTCCACAAAATCAGCAATAGGTCATTTACTCGGCGCTGCTGGAAGTGTTGAAACAATATTTACTGCACTTGCTATAAGAGATCAAATAGCTCCTCCTACTCTTAATTTAAATAACCCCTTAGATGAAGTTAAAATCAATTTAGTTCCGCATAACTCACAGGAAACAAAAATTGACTATGCGCTTAGTAATTCTTTTGGATTTGGCGGCACTAATGCATCGCTTATATTAAAAAAAGTTTAAATATAATTTTTTTCTGAACCTCTTATAGTTAATTAGCATTTATCCCCGAAAGATTAATCTAGCGAGTAATATTGTTAATTTTATTGTGCTTGGAGCCGGAGTAATAATAGAGCATGAATAGGTAAATGACTAAAGTCAATAACATAAAGTTAATCAATTTAGGTAAATGTACTTTTCTTAAAGTATAAATATATTATACATATATTTAAAATCTCAAAATATTTCAACATTTAATGATTTGCTTACTATTAACATATTTTATTAAATTATTGACAAATGCATTTATTTTAATTAATGTTACGGCTCGAATAATTAAAAAAAGTAAATTTATATGGCTAAAACTACATTTGGACTCAATATTTTTGATAAAAATGGTAATCCGCAAACTTCGGATCACCAACCTCTATATTTAAATATTAATATAAAGGGAAATAATTTAAAACTAGCATCTTGGAATGTACTTGAGAAATGTAAAATATTTAGTGGAGGTAAATCTGCGAATAATCCATTCAAACTTAATGAAAGCAGCAACCAATTTAACGAAAGGAAAGAAAATCAATTTAATAAAATTTCTGAGATATGCAAAGAAGGTTATGATGTAATTATGTTGCAAGAAGCAGATTTTATTAATCATTCAACGCTTGCTAGTAAATTTAAGCAAAAAATCGAAAATTTAGGTTATGAATGCTTATATGCAAGTGATAAAAGCGGCTTTAGAAATTTAGTAACTATATATAAAAAAGTGACCTTAGAACCTATAAATCCTAAACATCCTTTTATGAGCACTAACGATGCAGCCTTTAATAAAAGCAATTTAACAACTGTTATGGTAACTGCCCTTAAATGCAAGACAAGTGGTGAAAAAATAAATTTTAACAATATGCATTTAGACTTTAGTGCCGATTCAAACATTTTAAATACTGCTATTAACACATATAATCAATCTTCAATGAAATATGGTAGTAATTGCATATGGGTTGGAGATACGAATAAAAACCCTAATCAACTAGTAGGATTTCATGAATCTGGCTATGCAACTAGTCTTTCCGGAAATTTTGCTAATAATTCTGTGAATACAAAAAAAGTTGATCAATGGCATGTAAATGACGCTGCTAATATTAAAATTACTATCAGTAAAATTGAATCATTTAATCAAAGCGCTCAAGGCCAACCAATTACTAATAAATTCACAGTTGAGGTAGTTGATATCAATAATATACATCCGGTAGCTCAGTCTGCTCCTGCTAATGCCCCTAATCTTACTGTTACACCCATGATTGAGCCTGAGCAAAGTTACTATCATCAAGTGCAGCATGGTAATGTTCATACTAACGCGCAAAGTTATTCATATCCACACACTCAGCATACTTATCAGCCTGAGCAAAGTTACTATCATCAAGTGCAGCATGGTAATGTTCATACTAACGCGCAAAGTTATTCATATCCACACACTCAGCATACTTATCAGCCTGAGCAAAGTTACTTTCATCAAGTGCAGCATGGTGGGAATGCATATATGAACGCGCAAAGTTATTCATATCCTCACACTCAGCATACTTATCAGCCTGAGCAAAGTTACTATCATCAAGTGCAGCATGGTGGGAATGCATATATGAATGCGCAAAGTTATTCATATCCTCACACTCAGCATACTTATCAGCCTGGGCAAAGTTACTATCAGCAAGTGCAGTATGGTGGGAATGCATATATGAATGCGCAAAGTTATTCATATCCACACACTCAGCACACTTATCAGCCTGGGCAATATTTACAACCAAAATTTAGTCAAGAATCGCGAATTGCAGCTCATGTTAAATTAATTACTGGACCAAATGAAAAATTCGCTTTCAACCATAACTTTCTTTTTCACGCACATAAGCTTGATGCAAAAACAGTTTATGAGACAGATAGTGAATATATATATAAAGCTATTTCTCTAATTATAAATAGTATTATTGAAAATAAAGCTCTTGTGCACACATTCCAAGGGGCTGAATTTCTAAATTATTCCACTGGCAATGCCCTTCCGGTAGCAGATGAATTAAAATCTATGTTATTAGAGGTTGGTTATGATTGTGTATTTGGACGCAACTATGAGGGTTATAAAAACCTCATCACAATATTTAATAAAGATATATTAGAAATTGCAAATTCTTCTCGCCCTAAAGTTAAACATAATCTTAAAGCGTTTGAGTCTTATTCTGAATTTAATTTAGATTCTCTAATGGTAACTCCCTTAGCATTTAAGAATAATCCTCAAAAAATTAATGTTAATAATTTTGATATTGACGAATTTAGTGATACTAATTCAATAATACGAAATATTGAACTTTATGATAATCTATCCCTTAAGTATAATACTTTAAACTTATGGATGGGGCACGCTGATATACCATTACCAGGGGTGGCAGATCATAATGAACATTTTGATTTAAACTAATGTTGACATAATTTTTTATTATTATAATGCTCCCTCAAGAAGTTACCCCAATAGCTTATAGAGCGAGTACTAATGCTTGCACCCCAAGCAAACAGCACGAACTTTTGGGTAACCTCTAATAAATTACTGAGCCCCGTACAAAACTAGCCGCTTGCTAACAGGGCAAGAAGAGTAATTACAGTTAATTAATTTAGCTTTGAGACGAGCGTTTCTTCGCTCACTCTCTTAGCATATAATATTCGCTCAGTACTCCTACGGAAGACCTTAAATAGTAATTAATTATATATAGTTAATTAATATTTAAGCTCCTCCCGCAAAAGGCTGAGTAATATTACTGAGCTCTCGCTAGCGTTGACTAGAAAACTCAAATAGTAAATTACTACAAATGCCGAATAATTAAAAAAAGCTAGTAGCGATGGCGTTACTAGCTTTTTTAAAATTTTAATATGATGATATAGCTTGAAACTATTAAAGTATATGATAATAATCTAATTAAATTACAAAATTAGACTATGTTTACTTTCTTATAATCTCTTTTAGTTACATACTGAACTTTACCTTCAATCTTAGCAAATAAAGTATGATCTTTACCCATACCAACATTATTACCAGGACGAATTTTTGTTCCTCTTTGTCTAACTAGAATATTTCCAGCTATTACTTTTTGACCGTCAGATTTTTTAGCTCCAAGTCTTCTACCAGCAGAATCTCTGCCATTCCTGGAACTACCACCAGCTTTTTTGGTTGCCATATTTGCCTACCTAATTACTTTTTAATAATATCTAAAATCTTTAATTCAGTTAAAGACTGCCTATGCCCGTTCTTACGACGATAATTTTGTCTTCTTTTCTTTTTGAAAATGATAATTTTATCATCTCTGAATTGGCTAACTATTTCAGCTTTAATCTTAGCGCCATTAACTGTTGGCGTACCGATGATGCTTGAACTTGCAGCATCTCCCATCATAAGTACTTGGTCAAGCTCAATAGTAGTTCCAAGGGTACCTTCTATTTTCTCAACTCTTATAACGCTATTCTTAGCTACTTTATATTGCTTCCCACCTGTTTTTACAATTGCAAACATATAAGCAAACTCTCTAATATATTATTTATTACTGGAGTATATAATTTAATCGTAAAAAGTCAAGCAATAAAATTCAAATATACCATATAAAATATGATTTTCTGATTTAAGCTATTTTGCATCGGTTTCGAAAAAATAAGTATTGTTATTTCTAAGATCAATAACGCGATAATTATTATCAAATAATTTACCTTTCTTGTGCAATTTAT
The DNA here is from genome assembly GCA_963762045.1 of uncultured Alphaproteobacteria bacterium. GTDB lineage: Bacteria > Pseudomonadota > Alphaproteobacteria > Rickettsiales > Rickettsiaceae > CAVXJA01. The sequence goes on from CAVXJA010000009.1 coordinate 15,825, forward strand.
TAATATAATCATAAGCTTTATCAAAGTTTATTTCAGGCATCTTGATGGTAATATTTTGATCCAATACCAGATCCCATCTGCGATTACCAAATCTTAACGCAGCACGAACTCGCGTTTTTAAATCCTCATGAACTTGTAAATTCGAGATTAATTTTCGAGCATAAATATTTGCATTTTCTCCCACCAAATATATATAATTTTGAAATTCACTTTCATTATAATTTGCCGTAATGCGCTCGCCTTCTTCATCAATTAAATATACTTTATTATTAAATTGCCACAAAGCGATAGGCTTGCGCTCTAAAAGAGCAACATATATAGTGCTTGGCAAGCGTTTTTCTACCACTGCATTTTTAACCCAGGGTAAATTTAATAATTTCTGGCGCGCTATTTTTATATTTATATTTAATATATTACTACCTTTCTCGGCACTAATAGCATTTATAATCTCATTCACATCAGTTTTAGGGCGCCCCTGTATGATTAAATCTTCATAACGCAAAATTTGTTTAGCGCGCAGCCATGAGTCAAAGCTATTATAGATATATTGCTTAAAAGGATCAAAAAAGTTCGTGAAAAAAAATAGAGTTAAAATGACTAATAAACCAATTTTGAACTTAAAATAAATGCTTTTAATCTTAAGTTCAAAATTACGTTTATTCGATAAATTACTTTTAACAATTGGTCTAGACGCCCTGCCTTTTTTATTAAAAAGTTTAAAAATCATTTTATAAATATTCTAGTAAATACTCATATTGAGAAATTCTCTCTACAATATATTCTTTTTTATGCTCTTTTAGCGCTTCATCTTTAACATCTAATCTTAGCATATCTAATTTCTCTTGAATCAGCTTTTTGTCAACTTTATTAAGAGTTTCAGCATACTGGCTAAGTACAATAACTTTCTCACTATTAACCATAGCTATTCCGCCATAGATGAAAATAGATTGCTCTAAATTATTTTTTAGCTTAATTAACGAAGGCTTCAACTTAGTGATGAATTCTGCATGACCATCCATAACTCCAAACTCACCTTTAGCGCCAGTTAAAGTTATTAAATCTGCCTCAAATTTGCGCACCTCAGTTGATGGGACCACTATTTCTAATTTCATATATTATACCTTTAGTTGCTAGCAAATTCACTCAAAGCTTACTTTAATTTTTTTGCTTTTTCAATAGCTTCTTCAATCGTGCCAACCATATAAAATGCAGCTTCAGGAAGATCGTCATATTTTCCAGAAAGAAGATCTTTAAACCCACTTATAGTATCTTTAAGATCAACAAACTTTCCTGGCAAACCGGTGAATACTTCAGCAACATGGAATGGTTGCGATAAGAATCTCTGTATCTTACGAGCTCTGTTTACTGTAAGCTTATCTTGTTCAGAAAGCTCATCCATACCGAGTATAGCAATTATATCTTGCAGAGATCTATAGCTTTGTAAAACCTGCTGCACTTCTCTAGCTATATTATAATGCTCCTCGCCAATAATGTCGCTGTCTAGCATCTGCGAATTACTATCAAGCGGATCAACCGCCGGATAGATTCCCAGCTCAGCAATTTGACGGCTAAGCACTGTGGTTGCATCAAGATGCGCGAAAGAAGCCGCAGGTGCAGGATCCGTTAAATCATCCGCCGGCACATAAATCGCCTGCACCGAAGTTATTGATCCACTTTTTGTAGATGTAATACGCTCTTGCAACTCACCCATCTCAGTAGATAAGGTTGGCTGGTAACCCACTGCTGAAGGTATGCGCCCAAGCGTAGCAGAAACCTCGGATCCAGCCTGAGTGAATCTGAAAATATTATCAACGAAGAATAAAACATCTTGCCCGCCGTCTAAATCACGAAAATATTCCGCCATAGTAAGACCAGTAAGCGCGACTTTAGCTCTCGCTCCAGGTGGTTCATTCATTTGGCCATACACAAGAGTTACCTTCGATTTTTCTGGCTCTTTCTCATTAATAACACCAGAATCAATCATTTCATGATAAAGATCATTACCCTCACGAGTTCGTTCGCCAACACCTGCAAAAGCCGTAAAGCCACCATGAGCTTTAGCAATATTATTGATTAATTCCATAATAATCACGGTTTTACCAACCCCAGCTCCTCCAAAAAGTCCAATTTTACCGCCTTTAGCATATGGTGCTAGCAAATCGATAACCTTAATCCCGGTAATTAATATGTTACGATCAGTTGATTGCTCACTAAATTCAGGAGCTTTATTATAAATAGAAGAAAATTCTTTCGATTTTATTGGTCCTTTTTCATCAATGGGCTCACCTACAACATTCATTATTCGGCCGAGAGTAGCCATTCCAACAGGCACTTGAATTGGCGCGCCAGTATCCTTAACTTCTGCGCCTCTTGCTAATCCATCTGTAGAATCCAGCGCAATACATCTAACTGTGCTATCTCCAACATGGCCTGCAACTTCTAGAATCAAAGTTTTACCATTAATTGTGCAAGTTAATGCATTCCTAATTTTTGGTATTGAGCCGCCATAATCGAATTTCACATCAACAATAGCTGAAATTATTTGCGAAACTTTGCCAATACTATTTCCTACCTTACTTGGCATATCAATATTTTTCTTTGACATTATTTTTAAATCTCCTTAAATAAATTTTTTTAAATGTTATTGAGCTTCTGCCCCTGAAATAATCTCATTAAGCTCGGTTGTTATAATAGCTTGCCTTGATCTATTAAGCTGCAAAGTAAGCTTATCAATCAGCTCACCAGCATTTCGCGTAGCATTATCCATAGCAGTCATCCTAGCGCCCTCTTCTCCAGCTTGGTTTTGAAGCAATGCGTGCTTAATCTGGCTACTTAAATATAAATTAATTACTTCTCTAATGATTTCTTTTCCTTCATATTCAAAATTTGCATCTTCTTTAAAAATGTGCATCTCATTGTCAGTAGCGCTTAAAGCATCTGTTTTATTTTGAGCATTATTTAACTTTGAAGATATATCTCCTTCTTTGGGTTCAAGATTTGCTTCAAGTTTTATGGGTAGCATTTGTACTTTTCTTTTCTCTTGCTTCAAGGGATTAACATATTCGTTAAAGTATAAATAGCAATCTCTAACCATTTTATTTTCAATTAATTTTTCTATATAGTTTCTTATTTGAAGAGCAATACATAACTGGTCTTCATTACCAACAAGTATATGTTCATCAATATATTCACTATAATTTACTTTTAATATATCGTAACCTTTTTTACCGATAATAATAAGCTTAAATTTCTCATTATTTTGAATATATTTTTTAATATCCGCCTTAATATGCTTAACTACCTGTTGATTAAAGCCTCCGCAAAGCCCTCGATCAGAAGTAACTAAAATTAATAAATGAGGCAATTGTTTAATTTCTGCATTATCAAAAAGTGAGAAGTAAATTTTATCCTTATCCTCAAGCTCACTTTTATCATAATTCAAAGTTATGTTACGCATAATATAATTTAAATTAGCAGAAAATATGTCAAGCTGGCTTGCCCTATCCTTGATCTTATTAAGCCTTGCAGCTGAAACCACTTGCATTGCTTTAGTGATTTTTTGCGTTGACTTAACAACTTTAACTCTATTACGTAATTGTTTTAATCCAGCCATTAATGTCTCTTTATTTTATGTCAGATTTTTAGTTATATTTTCGCTTTTAAATACGCTATGGTGGCTTTCGAGTAAAGCTTTTAGCTCTTTTTCATCTTTCTCATCTATCGCTCCACTCTTAGCTATATTTTTTAAAATATCTTGTCCCTTAAGCGAAATATACTCGATTAAAGAAGCTTCAAATTTCCTTACATTTTCAACAGCAATCTCATCTAAACAATTATTCGCTGCGTAAAGTATAATAACCTGCTCTGCCATAGAATATGGATGATATTGCATTTGCTTTAATAGCTCAGTAAGCTTACGCCCTCTATTTAATAATTTTTGCGTTGAGGAATCTAAATCTGAGCCAAATTGTGCAAAAGATTCCATTTCTCTAAATTGCGCTAAGTCTAATTTCATCGAGCCAGCTAATTTTTTAATAGCTTTCACTTGCGCAGCGCCGCCAACACGGCTAACCGAAATGCCAACATTCACAGCCGGCCTAATACCTTTATAAAATAATTCGCTTTCTAAAAATATCTGTCCATCAGTAATAGATATCACATTAGTTGGAATATATGCAGAAACGTCACCCGCCTGGGTTTCAATAATTGGCAAAGCGGTTAATGAGCCAGCACCTTTAGCATCGCTCATTTTAGCAGCTCTTTCTAAAAGCCTTGAATGCAAATAGAATACATCTCCTGGGTATGCTTCCCTTCCTGGTGGCCTGCGAAGTAGCAATGACATTTGTCTATATGCCACAGCATGCTTACTTAAATCATCATATATGATTAATGCATGCATGCCATTATCTCTGTAATATTCACCAATAGCAGCGCCAGAATAAGGAGCAAGGAACTGCATAGGAGCTGGATCAGATGCCGTAGCTGCAACCACCGTGGTATATTCCATAGCTCCAGCTTCTTCAAGTTTTTTTACGATTCTTGCAACTGTAGATCTCTTTTGCCCAATTGCAACATAAATACAATAGACTTTATCTTTATTATTTTTATCAAGATGAGCTTTCTTTTGATTTATTATAGTATCAATAGCGATCGCTGTTTTACCGGTCTGACGGTCGCCAATAATAAGCTCTCGCTGCCCGCGACCAATAGGAATGAGCGCATCAATAGACTTTATGCCCGTTTGCATAGGCTCATGCACGCTTTTACGAACCACAATTCCAGGAGCTTTAGCCTCAACATCGTTAAATTGATTAGATTTGATCTCACCCTTTTCATCGAGTGGCTTGCCAAGAGCATCAACAACTCGCCCAAGCAGGGCCGGTCCTACTGGAACTTGCATCTTTTTGCCCGAACGCTTGACAATATCACCTTGCTTAATTTTTTCAGCATCACCCATGATAACCACGCCAACTGCATCTTCTTCAAGATTGAGCGCTAAGCCCTTATCTCCAGATTCAAATTCAACCAATTCTCCAGCTTCAATTTTGTCTAGCCCATATATCTTTGCAATGCTGTCGCCCACTGATATAACTTTTCCAATTTGATCAGTATCCCCTATTTTGTCGAAATGCTTTACCTTTTCTATAAGTATTTCTGATAATTCTGAAGGCTTTAGTTTCATAAATTTTAATCTCCTTAAAGTGACGCGCCCTAATAGCTCTAATTTTCTATATAAATAGTTAGACAAGATTTTCAGATAAAAATCAACAGGAATCTGCTTAATTTTAAGATTAAATGACATTTTTTATTTCATAAATAGCTAATCATTCAAATTTAAGCAAAATTTCATGCGTGATTATTTTACCGTTTATTGGCAATTATTAATAATATATTAACAAATAATTTGATTCTTTAACGATATTATATAATAATTATTATTATAACATTTATTAAATTTAATGAGAAATATATGAGTAAAACTAACGAAGATTCTGATGATATTAACAAAAATTCTTCTGCTAAAAAAGGAGAACTTATAGAAAGTCTTAATCTTTGGATTAAGCATGAAGAAGCTATTTCAATTTTAAATAGAAATAATGACGACTCCAAACTAACTAATGCTTCTAATGAAAAGTATTATGATACTTTAGCTAAAAATTATTCAAATATTATAGAAAAAGGTCCAGAGACACAAAACCCGGAAGAAAAAAGCTTTATTGAATCAATTAATAATTTGCCGTTTGACACAAAACAAAAATTTTATGTAAAAGCTACAATGAGCGATGCATTATCTAATGTAGAAAGCTACATAATAACTACTGCTCTTACCAAAGGTCTTTCAACCGCGGAAAGTCAGCATTTTAAAAAGGCTGCTACGGAGGCGATTAGAATTCAACGCGATGCTATTTTAGATTCATTTAACCGTCTTAGCGATGTGATTTTACCCCTGAATGAAGAAAATCGCACTACTAATGGCCCCAGTCCCAAAAAAACACTTGGGCCACATAATCTAGCAGAGATAGCTACCATTCAGGAGCAAGGTAAATTTCATGTAAATAGGAATGAAGGTTTAACAGTAAATGATGATTCTAAGGAAAAATATTATGATACTTTAGCTAAAAATTATTCAAATATTATAGAAAAAGATACAAAGGCACAAACCAAGGAAGAAAAAAGCTTTATTGAATCAATTAACAAATTACCGTTTGATAGAAAAAAAGAGTTTTACGTACATGCTGCAAATAACGATGCATTATCTCGTGAAGAACGCGACAATATAGCTAATAATCTTGAGAGAGGCCACTCTCCCGCTGAAGTAAATCAATTTTTTGAGGCAGGTGTGAGGGCAGTTAATATTAAACATAATCTTACTAAAAATAACATAAAACTTGACGCTCCCGAAGAAGAGGTTGGCGGACTAAAAAATGCTTTGAAGGCTTTTGATAAATATGTTGCTGACCCAGTTTTTGGCTTAGTTAATAAGGGGAGTCATGCAATTAACGAAGCCCTTGGGATAGCGAAAAAAACTCCAAACAATGCGCTAACTAACAAAGGAGGAGCAATTGGGAATAGTAAAATTACCTTTAAAGGAGGGAAAAATCAAAATGGCAAGCAAGGTAAAAACGTCTCACCTGGTGGTAGAAATTAAACTACTGAAGTCCGCTACTGATATTACAATATGCTGAATATATTGAATCATTCAAATTTACGTGTAATTATTTTATCGCTTATTGACAATTATTAATAATATATTAACAAATAATTTGATTCTTTAACGATATTATATAATAATTATTATTATAACATTTATTAAATTTAATGAGAAATATATGGGTAAAACTAACGAAGATTCTGATGATATTAACAAAAATTCTGATGCCATTAACCCAAATTCTAATAAACTAAAAGAAGAACTTAAAGAGAAATTTATTAATTGGATTAATTATGAAGCAGAAATCGCAGTTTTAAATAGAAAAGTAAAAGATTTTGACCATACAAAATTTTCTACCGAAGAGAATATGAGCAAATTTAACTCTTTAAACTTAGAGGATAAGTTTGACGTAATGACTAATCTAGAGGCACAAAAGAGCTTTAATAAAATATGGGATTCTGAAGTACATTTTACTAAATCACTTAAAGACTTATATAAACTGTTAACAGATTCAGTTGAAGATATGTATCATGATGCAATTGTAAACTCAGACTTTAATGAGCTAGTTAAAGTATTTAATAGTGATTCATATGCCAATCTATCTAAAAATGAAGACGGTAGTGCAATAAGTAAACAAGTATTCAGGACATTTATAAGTTTGAATGAGCAGCAATTGTTTAAGAAATTTGCAGCACTTCCCATCGAGCAGCAAGGTGAATTTCACCTCAAGCAAGAAAAGGATTTATTTCAAACTTCACATTGTAAGTTTATGTATCATGAAATTATAGCTGAAAATTATGCAAAAATCGCAGTAAAGGACGCAAATACACGAACCCCGGAGGAAAAAAGCTTTATTGAATCAATCCATAATTTACCGATTGCTAAAACAAAAGCGCTTTCTGAGTATGTTGTGTTCAGGAATAATTATTTATTAAGTACCAAGCCAGATCTTAACGTAAGAACTAAGCCTCAACGTGGCAAGAAAGTAGCGCAAAAAAAGCCTAATATAGAGGTTAATGCTGGAGTTAATAACCCACAGAACAAAATATCTGACAATCCTAGCCAAAATACTGCACCCCCTGAACCAAAGCAGCCTGCACCCCCAGAAAAAAAGCCTACATTGCCCAAACATAATCCTGTTATTCCTGAAAAAAAACCTGACAATCCTAAAGTTGAGAGTGGCGGGCTAAGAAAAGCTTTGGCAAAATTCACTCAATATATTAATGAGAATGTTGTTAAGCGAATTTCTGACTTAGTTGAATATGGGAAGCATAAAATCAACAGCCTTTTTGGGATAGCGGGAAAAACTCAAAACAATAAGCAAGCAAGCGAAGTAGTAATTAAAGATAATGAAATACACATAGAGGAAAGCAAAACCTCCCAAAACCAGCAGCAAGCGAGCGAGGTAACAACGCAATTAGGGATAGCACCATTAAAAGAAAGCAAAAACTCCCAAAACCAGCTGCAAGCGAGCGGAGTAATAACGCAATTAGGGATAGTGAAAGCGCTTATAGAGGAAAGCAAGAACCCCCAAAATGGTCAGCACGCAAGCGATGAAAGAAGAAAGCAAGAAAGCAAGCAAGGTAAAAACGTCTCACCTGGTGGTAGACATTAAATCATTAAAGTCCGCTAATAATATAACGATTCGATGAATATATTGAATCATTCAAATTTACGTGTAATTATTTTATCGCTTATTGACAATTATTAATAATATATTAACAAATAATTTGATTCTTTAACGATATTATATAATAATTATTATTATAACATTTATTAAATTTAATGAGAAATATATGAGTAAAGAAACCGATAGAGTGAATAAAGTAAAAATGCAACTTACAACTAGGCTTTGTCATTGGATTAACATGCAAGGAGTAATCGCCGAATCAAAGCAAAATGGAGATAATGTAAAGTATGAAAAAATTTCTAATGCGATTAATATGAGGGACTTTAGCTCTTTAAGCTTAAAGGATAAGCTTGAAGTATTTAGTGACATAGAGGTGCAAAAGTACCTTGAAGAGATTCAGCATAATAAAAAACTTTCTAATGAGTCAAAAAATAGCTTATATCAAGTATTAAGTGATGTCATAAGCTCTGTATATAAAGATGCAATTGAAAACTCAGACCTTAATGATTTAGTTGAGTTCTCTACTAGTAATCCTTATACAAATTTAGTTTCAATTGAGAAACAAATGCTTACGAAATATTCAGCACATGCGGATGTGATGCAAAATAACTTTCCTGTATATAGAACTAATGATTTAACACTAACTAATGATTTTATGGAAAAATATTATGATGCTTTAATTAAAAATTATGCAAAAATCATAGAAAAACCTATAAATACACGAAATTTGGAAGAAAAAATCTTTATTCTATCAATAGATAATTTACCGATTGATAGAAAAAAAGAGCTTTTCATACATGCTGCAATAAGCGATACATTACCTCCTGAAGAAGGCAACAAAGTATCTATTAATCTTATCAAACACTTATCTTCCGCGGAAAAAAAGCAATTTGTAAAGGCAGGTAAGGAGGCACTTAATATTAAAAAAAATAATAAAAAGCTTAACAATCCTGGAAAAAATTCTGCATCCCCTGAAACAAAGCCTGTACCCCCTGAACTAAAGTCTGCATCCCCTGAACTAAAGTCTGCATCCCCTGAAACAAAGCCTGTACCCCCTGAACTAAAGTCTGCATCCCCTGAACTAAAGTCTGCACTCCCTGAAAAAAAGCTTGTTATTCCGGAAAAAAATACTGCACCCCCTGAACTAAAGTCTGCATCCCCAGAAAAAAAGCCTACATTGCCCAAACAAAATCCTGTTATTCATGGAAAAAATACTGTATCCCCTGAACCAAAGCAGCCTGCACCCCCTGAACTAAAGTCTGCACCCCCAGAAAAAAAGCTTGTTATTCCTGAAAAAAATACTGTATCCTCTGAACCAAAGCAGCCTGCACCTCTTGTAAAAAATACTATATCCCTTGAACCAAAGCAGCCTGCACCCCCAGAAAAAAAGCTTGTTATTCCTGAAAAAAATACTGTATCCTCTGAACCAAAGCAGCCTGCACCTCTTGTAAAAAATACTATATCCCTTGAACCAAAGCAGCCTGCACCCCCAGAAAAAAAGCCTACATTGCCCAAACAAAATACTGTTATTCAAGAAAAAAATGCTGTACCCCCTGAACCAAAGCAGCCTGCACCCCCAGAAAAAAAACCTACATTGCTCAAAAAAAATCCTGTTATTCCTGAAGTTGAGGGTGGCGGGCTAAGAAAAGTTTTGGCGAAATTTACTAATATTATTAAAAATGTTGTTAAGCTAGTTCTTCACTTAGTTTCTTATGAGGAAGATAAAATTAAAAACCTTCATGGGACAAAGGAAAGCGATCCACTCCAAAACCGCCAGCATGCAAACAAGGAAGAAAGCAAAACTTCTCAAAACCAGCAGCATGAAAGCAAGCTAACCAAGGGGCAATTAGGGGTAGTAAAAGCACCAGCAAAGGAAAGCAAATCCTCCCAAAAAGGCTCGCACGCAAGCAAGGTAATTACCGAGCAAGCACTAAACATAGATAAAAAAGGGCCTAGTAAGTACTAAACCACTAACATCAGCTAATAATATAACGATTCGATGAATATATTGAATCATTCAAATTTACGTGTAATTATTTCATCACTTATTGGCAATTATTAATAATATATTAACAAATAATTTGATTCTTTAACGATATTATATAATAATTATTATTATAACATTTATTAAATTCAAGGGAAAATATATGAGTAAAACTAACGAGAATTCTGCTGTTATAAAAGAAGAGCTTAAAAAAAGTTTTGCTACATGGATTACAGAGCAAAGTTTGAACGCACTAAGAAATCAGAATGGAGCTAACGAAGAGTATGAAAAATTTTCTACTGAAGAGAATATGAGCAAATTTAACTCTTTAAACTTAGAGGATAAGCTTGACGTATTTACTGATTTAGAGATACAAAAGAAATTTAATCAAAAATGGGATCCTGAAGTAATTTCTTTTAAATCAGCAGACGCCTTAGACAAAGTGTTAACAGAGTCAGTTACGGATATATATAAGGATGCAATTGAAAACTCAAACCTTGATGATCTAGTTAATCTATCTAATAGCATGCCCTATACAAATTTGTATAAGGGTGAAGGCAATGAATATGCTATACATAGACCTGTATTTAAATCGCTTATAGATTTAAATGAGAAACAAATGCTTAAGAAATTAGCAGCACGCCCTATTGATGAACAAGTTTTATTTCAATCAAATAGAAATCAAGATTTAACTGTAACTGATGATTTTAAGGAAAAATATTATGATACTTTAGCTAAAAATTATGAAAAAATCATAGTAAAAGACACAAATACTCAAAGCCTGGGAGAAAAAAGCTTTATTGAATCAATTAATAATTTACCCTTTGATAAAAAAGCAGAACTTTACACGCAAGCTTATTACAGCATAAATCCAGTTCATGGCAGCCACAACGATCTAACTCGTAATCTTAGAGGAAACCTTGCCTCGACCGCGGAAAAAGTGCAATTTGATAGAGCAGTTAATACTAGAATTACTATTCTTCGGAACAAAAATTATGCATCCCCTGAACTAAAATCTGCACCCCCAGAAAAAAGGCCTATAACGCCTGAACAAAATCCTGTTATACCTGAAAAAAGGCCTGACAATCCTGGAAAAAATACTGCATCCCCTGAACTAAAGTCTGCACCCTCTGAACTAAAGTCTGCACCCCCAGAAAAAAGGCCTACATTGCCTGAACAAAAGTCTGCACCCCCAGAAAAAAGACCTGACAATCCTGGAAAAAATACTGCATCCCCTGAACTAAAGTCTGCACCCTCTGAACTAAAGTCTGCACCCCCAGAAAAAAGGCCTACATTGCCTGAACAAAAGTCTGCACCCCCAGAAAAAAGACCTACATTGCCTGAACAAAAGCCTGCTGCTGCAAAAGAAGAGCTGAAAAAGAATGTTAAAACTTGGACTTTTAAACTAATGCTCTTAGCTCAAGCACAAATAAATAGCAATAAAGACTATTTTACACTATCAGATAATAACTTTTCTAAGATGACTGGTGTTACGCGCAACCTTAACTCTTTAAACCTAGAAGATAGACTTGATGTGTTTACTGATCCACAGATACAAGATTATTTTAATAACACTTGGAATAAAGGCAAAATTCCTTCTAGTTTAGAGATAAGCTTAAAAAATGCGTTAACCGATTCTTTTATAGATATATATAATGATGCAACTAAAAACTCAAACTTTAATGAACTAGTTAAACTATCAGATAGCAAGCCCTATAAAAATTTAGTTTCTGGCCCAGAAGGTTTGCATAGGCCGGCATTTAATTCACTTAAAGATTTAAATGAAAAGCAAATGCTAGCGAAATTTGCAGAGCTCCCGATTGATGAGAAGGGTGAATTTCACTTCAATAGAGATAATAATTTAAATGTAACTGATAATACTAAGCAAAAGTATTATGATATCTTAGTTAAAAATTATTCAAATATTATAGAAAAAGATATAAGCGCACAAAGCGAGAGAGAAAAATCCTTTATTAAATCAATTAATAATTTACCGTTTGATAGAAAAACAGAATTTTACAAATATGCTGTATTAGACAAAAATAGTTTATTAAGTATGGATCAGAACCGCAAGGTAAGCACTAACCTTAAACAGGGTCACAATTCAGAGCAAACAGAGCAATTACAACAAGCGTTTATAGATGCATTTAATATTGAAAATAACATAAAACCTGACACTTCTGAAAAAAAGCCTGATACCCCTGAAAAAAAGGTTGGCAGGCTAAAAGAGGCTTTGAAGGAATTTGCTAAAAGCTTTGATAAGGTAACCACGCCAGTTTTTGAATTAGTTGATAAGGGAAGTCATAAAATTAACCGAGCCCTTGGGATAGCGAAAAAAACTCCAAACAAGGAGCAAACTAACAAAGGAGGAGCAATTGGGAATAGTAAAATTACCTTTAAAGGAGGGAAAAATCAAAATGGCAAGCAAGGTAAAAACGTCTCACCTGGTGGTAGAAATTAAACTACTGAAGTCCGCTAATAATATAACGATTCGATGAATATTGCACAGTTAATTAGACCCAAAGCTGCTAGCGCAAGTATATAGGTAAAATAACTACTAGAGGCTCCTCGCGCGCCAGCAGGTAGCTTTGCTGATGCTTTTAAAGTCAATTAGAATGAGGTCCCCCGCATGCGCGAATAGAATATAATATAAATAAAGGTGATGCAAAGCTACTAGCTCGCTTCAAACCTCGAATAATATTAAAGCATGAGCTTTATCTGCTTCTCCTTGCATGGCGCCCATCTAAATTGACTGTGACATGCGCCCTATCTCCTCCTTGCGTGGCGCCCCTCTAATAAATTGGCTGTAGCATGCGCTCATGTTCGCTCTTAAGTGCGGCCTTAGGTCCAATTAACTATGGTAATGTGGGTAAAATATCCACTAACGCTTTAATAATTAAATTAATATTAACTAATTATTGATTAGTTTAAATTTTTATGTATATAATAAATTATTAATTGAAAAAACTTAAGGTGTATATTCTATGAGTAAAAAAAGAGAGAGAGCAGAGCAAAATACTAGTAAATCAGGTATTATAGCTGCCTTAAAAACCATTAATTTAGGATGGATTGATGAAATCAACGCGTCATTAAAAAATAATAAATATCCAAATGTTAGCTATCCTGACTCTATAGAAGCAGATTTCAAGAAATTAAGTATAAGTGAAAAATTAGAAGTTTTTGGAAGCTCTGAAGCTAAAGAAAAACTTTCATCTGATAATATTCATAAAGATGTTAAATTTACCATAAATAAGATGGCTTATAATCATATTAAAGGCGATATAGCAGAAACTAAATTAACTGATATGCTTAAATTATCAAACGACAAGTACTTTATACAAGAAACAACTAATAAATTTGATAATTTAAAAGATGATATCGAAAAAGCGACATTAGAAAAATTTAATTCATCTACTCCTGATCAAAAAACCGAGTTTTTAAGCGATCCAAATTTTAAAAATTCAAAACATACTTTTAGTAAGGATTTTGAAAAAAATATATATGAGTCCCTTGCCAAAGACTATGTTAGAGCGAATAGTACACATCCTAATGACAGAGAGCTGCAGGATGAACAACTTATTAAAAATGTTAATAAATTATATAAAACTGAAAAACATAAACTTTATCAAGCTATGCATTCTATAGGTAATGATAAGAGCTTAAACAAAACTTTTATTGATAAATCAATAAAAATATTAGAGCCAAAAAAACTTCGCATAATGGATAAAGTAGGTGTAGCAGTAGAGAAAACTATTAACAGCTCATCTAAGGGCATAAATAATATCGTTAAAAAACTAACTACTCGCCTTAAATCAAAAAAAATTAGCCAATCTACTTCTGAAAATACCGAAGTTGAACGTCCGAATAGACCAGCGCCAAGGTTACCTAAGAATAGTGGGCGATCACCTAGGTAACATAAATATAATTAATAATAATGAGTAAAGATAATTTAGATAATTCAGTAAAAAATTTGATGCAACTTTATAGTCGCTTAGATCAGGAAGGCAAAGATTCTTTTATTAAAGATCATTTATTAAAAACGCTTTACATTTCACAAAATAATGATCCAGACACTGTTAATGCTGAGCAGGCACAAAGCTTCATAAGTACATTCAAAGAGATTATGAAAACTAGAAATCCTCTTAGTAGACATGTCAATAATGTTATAAAAGAAGAAAGAAAAAAAGATAAGAATGCATATAAGGATATAGATGAATATCTTAAGCCTCAAGACGCTAAAAAATCGCTAAAAAACTCTATGAAAAATGCCTATTATGAATTTTCTGATTATATCGATGCAGCGCGCGATAAAGTATCAGATAAAATTAAGTCAGCTAATTCAAAAATCTTGACTAAGCTACCAGGCAAAATTTCACATAGCCTTAAACAAAAGCGCAAGGATATTGTAAAAAACATATGAAAAATAGTAAGTATAGATAAATATAAAAAGCAAGGTAAACAATCATGAGTAAATATGAAGATTTTGAAAAAGGAGCTACAAATAGTGGAAATGAAAATAAAACTGAATATGGCTCAATGATAAATGAATATATTCAAAAGGCAAATGAAAACTGGCTTACTGAATGGGATATGAATATATTGCTTACTGAAGTTAATGACGCTAAAACATATATTGCTCAACATGAAATAAACGGTGAAAAAAGCAGGGGGTTGCTCGCGTTTGATAAAACAAACCCTATTACAAAAAATATTGATAATAATAAGCAATTAGTTAGTGAATTTAAAGAGGTCATGAAAAGCTCTAATCCACTTAGGGATGCTCTTCGTACTCATGTGAGCAAGCGAAGAAGAAAAGCTCCAAATTTTTATGAAGAGTTTGAAGAATTCCAAAATTTAGAAGTTTTTAAACCGAAAGGACCCGAGCAGAGCCTTGCGCAAAAAACTGAACAGAAAGCAGAGCCAGAGCAGAGAGTAGAGCCAGAGAAGAGGTCAATGTTACCTAACCTAAATGACAGTAAAACTACCGATTTAAGCCTTGAGTCAGCAGGAGGCAGCGGCAGGGATATAACTAAGTTTAAACCAAGTAAGGCAACTATGCTTAAAGGATCTTTGGAAAAAAGCCTGGCGCAAATTAAGAGCTTGATCCAGAAAGGAGAAAATAGAGTATCTCAAATGTTAATAGATGTTAGCAGAGATACTAGATTAACTGCCATTCAAGAAGATGTTTCTGAAGGCGTTACCAAGGTTAATAAGAAAATAGCAAGCACAACTAAGAATGTATATAGAAAAATAACTGGTAAGAAGAATGGAAGGTCATAATAACCTCTTATCATAGATAATATAAATTGTGTAAGATAATATAGTCAGTAATTATTTATGCTTTGAGAAGCAGAGCCAATTCGCGTGATTTAATATAAAGTATGTGCTCTATTCGCCCCTATTCATCCCTCAAATAACTAATTGACAATATCTTAATATCAAAATGACTAAGGCAAGTTAGTTGTTACTTGCAATTAGCATATATAGAGTATATTATTAAATTAATATGTGCATTTTATGGTTTAAATGCTTGATACAAGTTAAACTAAATATATATTTTTATGACAAAAAACACTAATGAAGGTAAAGTTAAATACTCAGCGGAAGAAATCAAGGCTAGAAGGCCACTTTCACCTCATTTAAGCATATATAAAATACAATTAAGCTCAGGCTTATCCATATTCCACCGCCTTACAGGGGTTGGTTTATATTTTTCTTTGCTACTTTTTTCATGGTGGCTATCGGGTTGGATCATGAGTAATTTTGATCCTTTATATTTAGAGATACTTTTGAGTAATTATTCAATGGCAATTGGGGGTATGACCTTGTTTGCTTTTTCATATCACATTCTCACGGGTTTTAGGCATTTAATATGGGATATGGGTTATGGATTTAGTAAAAAAGCAAGCGATATATCTGGTATAATAATCATAATTCTATCCCTATCTAGCACTTTAAGCATAATATTATGGAGCATTTATGGAAAATAATAAGAAATTTTTAGATAAAATAGCTATTGCAAAAGGGCTTGGCGCAAGCGGTCATGGATCTGGGCATTGGCTTGGCCAAAGATTTTCAGCTTTAATATTGCTATTATTATCAATATGCATAATAGCTAACTTAATTAAGATATCCTCTATGGACCTTGGCGAGATTATTGAATTTTTGAAAAAACCATCAATAGTATCACTTTTAATAATATTTTCCGGAACTGCTTTCTATCATTCTTCACTTGGCATGCAGGTAGTTATAGAAGATTATGTAAAATGCAGAATCCTGAGGGTGCTATCAATTTTCTTAGTGAAATTCGTTGCATTTGCTACCCTAATATCTTTAATAGTTTCTTTAATATATTTAATGGTTGTATAAAAATAAGTTATGACAAAAAATTACGAAATAATAAACCATGAATTTGATGCAATTGTTGTTGGAGCTGGCGGTGCCGGGCTTAGAGCTACTTTTGGATTAGTTGAAAAAGGCCTTAAATGCGCTTGCATATCTAAATTATTCCCTACAAGAAGCCATACTGTTGCAGCGCAAGGCGGCATCAGCGCTGCTCTTGGAAATATGGGCGATGATGATTGGCGCTGGCATATGTATGATACTGTCAAGGGTTCGGATTGGCTTGGGGATCAAGATGCAATCGAATATATGTGCAAGCATGCTGCCGAGAGTATTATTGAACTTGAGCATTATGGGGTGCCTTTTTCTAGGACTAGTGAAGGTAAAATATACCAACGTCCTTTTGGTGGTATGACTACTGAATATGGCAAAGGAAAAGCTGCTCAAAGGACTTGCGCAGCAGCTGACAGAACTGGCCATGCGATATTGCACACATTATATCAGCAATCCTTAAAGCATCATGCGCAGTTTTTTATCGAATATTTTGCCACCGACCTAATCATGGAAGATGGAAAATGCAAAGGAGTTATTGCCTGGAACCTTGATGATGGTACTATACATATTTTTAAAGCGCATATGGTGATACTTGCAACCGGCGGATACGGCAGAGCATATTTTTCTGCAACATCAGCGCATACTTGCACAGGAGATGGCGGCGGAATGAGTATTAGAGCTGGCTTGCCAATGCAAGATATGGAATTTGTGCAATTCCATCCTACGGGCATTTATGGAGCTGGTTGTTTAATTACCGAAGGATCTAGAGGTGAAGGTGGATATTTAGTTAATTCCGAAGGCGAACGTTTTATGGAACGCTACGCTCCATCTGCAAAAGATTTAGCTTCGCGCGATGTTGTATCCCGCGCTATGACTATGGAAATTGCTGAAGGCAGAGGTGTTGGGATTCATAAAGACCATGTGTTACTGCATCTGGATCATTTGCCGCCTGAAGTTCTTGCCGAAAGACTTCCTGGCATATCAGAAACTGCAAAGATATTTGCAGGGGTTGATGTGACTAAAGAGCCAATACCAGTAATTCCTACTGTGCATTACAATATGGGCGGAGTACCTACCAATTACAAAACTGAAGTAGTTACTCAAAAAGGCAAAAATATTGAAATAGTTGAAGGATTAATGGCGATAGGTGAAGCGGGATGCGTGTCGGTGCATGGCGCAAATAGGCTTGGCTCAAACTCTTTACTTGATTTAGTTGTGTTTGGTAGAGCTGCTGCAATAAGGGCGCATGAACTCATTAAAAGCGGCCAAACACATAAATCAATCAAGCAAGATACGATTGACCGATTACTTGCAAGATTTACTAAAATTAGAGATTCCAATGGATCAATCTCAGTCGCTGAACTTAGATTAAAAATGCAAAGAATTATGCAAAAGCATGCTGCAGTATTCCGGGATAAAGAAAGTTTAAATGAAGGCGTGAAGCTTATAGATGAAATTAAAAAACAATATGCTAATATTAAGGTGGTTGATAAGTCGCTCATTTGGAATAGTGATTTAGTGGAAGCTTTAGAGCTTGGTAATCTTATCGATCAAGCTGTTTTAACTATGCATAGCGCCTATAACAGGGAAGAGAGCCGCGGGGCGCATGCAAGAGAAGATTTTACAAAGCGTGATGATAAAAAATGGATGAAGCATACGCTTGCTACCCTTAGTGAAGATGGAAAAGTGACAATAGATTATAGACCAGTTAGTGAAAAAACTTTGACTGATGAAGTGGAATTCGTTCCACCAGTTGCAAGAGTTTATTAAACTAAAAAAATAATATAGAGGAATAATGGCTGATTTTAGACTACCACCAAATTCAAGAATTGTTGAAGGTAAAGTTCATATTGGACTCGAAACTATTAAAAATCCAAAAAAGTTCAGAATATATAGATATGATCCTGATAGTGGTGAAAGCCCAAGAGTTGATACATATATTATTGACCTTGATGAATGCGGACCTATGGTTCTTGATGCAATTATCAAAATTAAAAATGAACTTGATCCAACTCTAACTTTTAGAAGATCTTGCAGGGAAGGTATTTGCGGGAGCTGTTCAATGAATATTGCAGGAACAAATACCCTCGCTTGCACTATGGCTATTAAAGATATTAAAGGAGATGTGCTGATTTATCCTCTACCACATATGAATGTTGTGAAGGATTTAGTACCTGATATGAGCTTATTTTACGCGCAATATGCTTCAATTGAGCCATGGCTTAAATCAGACTCGCCAGCTCCTGCAAGCAAGGAAAGACTGCAATCACCAAAAAGCAGAGAAAAAATGGAAGGACTCTATGAATGTATATTATGCGCTTGCTGCTCTACAGCTTGCCCAAGCTATTGGTGGAATGGCGATAAATATCTTGGCCCAGCAATATTACTGCAAGCCTATCGCTGGCTAGTTGATTCCAGAGATGATGCTAAAGGAGAGCGTTTAGATGAGCTTAATGACTCATTTAAACTTTATAGATGTCATACCATCATGAATTGCACCAAAACATGCCCGAAAGGCCTTAATCCCGCCAAAGCGATAGGTGAAATTAAGAAAATGATTGTTGAGCGCGATGGGCTTTAAATTATTTATATAATAATTATGGCTTTTGACTCCAAAGCTTATGCAACCTCAAGCAATAGTTAATTCTTAAGTTTTGAAGAGATGCGAACATGAGCGAATACTATATATAGTCAATAACTATAGGAGTCCCGGGTGCGAGCGCCGCTTCGCCCCCCTCCCTTAGTATATTATAGGCTTCACTCATGTTCGCGCGCGCGATGGGCTTCAATCTAATAGACTATAGTTAATTACCTTAAGCGAAGCAAACTGCGTGATCTTAAAGCTTAAATAGTTATTACTACAATCAGCATTAAAGACAAAAAAGCGCAAATTCTAAGCATATGATTGGCTATAAATGCGGCAATAAATTTTTTCTTAAATAAAGTCTAAAAATATACTAGACAAAATACCATTAATGCCCTATAAAGTTATGGATATAGTAATTTTGGGTGAGTAATGAAAAAGTACCCCTGAAATGAAAATATAATTTACTATAGTTAATTAGAATGAAGCCCCTCGCACGCACTGATATGAGCGAATGCTATATACTAAAGCTCTCGCGAAACTAGTAGCCACGCTCGGGACCTCGATTAATTATTGACTATATAAAATTAGGCTAGGTAGCTCAGTTGGTAGAGCAAGGGACTGAAAATCCCTGTGTCGGCGGTTCGATCCCGTCTCTAGCCACCACCCAAACCATCCCACATTTTAAAATCAGATTTAAAATATTAAGTTAACTTTATAAGTTAATACACCTCCTTATAGTTAATTAGATTGAGGTTTGAGCAACGACCAGGAGCGAAAACCATATATACTACTAGCGCCTAAAATAAGCTGGCTGGCACTCTCACATCTCAATTGACCATATATAGTAAATCTAGTCGCTAAGCTACGCTGCGCTCTCAAGGGCAAAAAAGTTAGAGCTATAATCAAAATTAGATTAATTGTCATTTAAGTCTTTGTAAAAACTATAGCTAATTATATCCCTTATATTAAAATATTAACATTATCTAATTTTATATTAAATAATTTATTAATTTATCTTTACAAAGTAGTTTAGTTATGTTAATTTATCCGCTGCAAATTATATTTATTCACTAACTAAAACTAAAGGATTTAAAATGACAATATGCAGAACTGTAGAAGAATTAATTCATTATATTAAAGAAAATAAAGCAGCTGGACTTACTTTATTTAATGTAAATATTGATTTGAATGCAGCTAAAAAAATAGCACAAGCGCTAAAAAATAATACCACATTAGAAACACTATACCTAGATAATAATAAATTGGGTGATGCTGGTTTTGGGCATATATTAGCTGCCTTAAAGGATAATAATACATTTCATGGTCTTTGTTGTGATAATAATAGTATTAGTGATGAAGGAGCTTATGCGCTAGAAGAGTTTCTAAAAAATAATAAATGTATAAAATTTCTTACTTTAAATAATAATTCTCTTACAAATGAAGGCTTAAATTCAATTTCAGAAGGATTAAAAAATAATAATTCCTTAAAAAATATTGCTTTATATAATAATAATATAAGTGACTTAGGTATAAATTATATTGCAAGCGCTTTAATTGCTAATAGAAGTTTAGAGAAAATTGATCTTAGTGGAAATAATATATCAAATATTGGTATAAGCTCACTTAAAGATGCGTTAAAAGTTAATACACACTTAAAGACGCTCTTTCTTAATGACATTAATTTATGCGATATAGGAATCGGTTATTTAGCAGAAGCTCTAAGAAGCAACAATAGTTTAGAAGCAATTTATCTTGATAAAAATCACATATCAGATAATGGTTTAAGAATGCTCGCACAAGCTCTTAATGTTAATAAAATTGTGAGCACTATAAGTTTTTTTGAATGCCCCATTAGTGATGTAGGTTTAGATATACTTTTAGATTTAGTTACCAGAAATTCATCAATAGTAGATTTAAGTCTTATAGATGCTAATAATTATAAAGAAGTTCACAAAATCATTGATAAGCAAGTCAAAGTTAATGAAGTTATAGAAAAATCCATTTGTAATTTTATGTTCTCTATGTACCTTAACCATAATAATAACATAATGAATTCATCGAAATTATTTAAAGATTTTTATTCCAACTGGCTTAAAAAAGATGCGCTTGAAAAATTACCGTATGTCAAATTTTCTGATAAACAAATATCTCACTTCCCTTTTTATATTGAAAGTTTTATTAATAAACCCACCTATTTTAAATCCATTGCAGAAACGAATGCATTTCAAAAATTTGCAAAAGATTTAACTATAAGTTATTTTAGCAATTATCTAGAAACTAGAGGAGTTTGTAAAGTCCATAGTAAAATTAAGCATACTAACAATACTAATTGTAATGATGATGATGATGTTAATTCTGGCGCTCCTCTATTAAATTTACCAATTGATGTTCAAGCTAAGATAATGCGATTAGTGCATTTTAATGGCGGCATTAAAACTAGCGGCATTAAAACCGGGCAGAATAATATTAAAGAGCAAAAAGACACTGATAAAGCTAATGATTTATTATTTGCTCCTCAAAGCCAGGATCAGAATGATTTCGATAGTGCAAATATGGGAGATTCTTCAGAACATTCTGAGTAAGACAAAATAACTGAATTAATTTTGTTAAAACTAGGCAAAATTTGATGTATGAAACTCAAAAAAAAAGCTCACTATCTTAAAAAAAGATGGTGAGCCCGCCGGGATTCGAACCCGGGACAACCTGATTAAAAGTCAAGTGCTCTACCAGCTGAGCTACGGGCTCTAATAAATAAAAAAACTTAGTAAATTTTAATTTAAAAAATAATAGTTTTTTAAAGCTTAGCAAAATATTTAAATCATAAATAATAAACTCATTTATAATTTCTTAAATATCCTGCTAAATAGACAAAATATTTAAAATATATCTGACATTTGATGTTTACTTTATGCATTATTCGCTTTAAAATGTCAAGAAGTTTTTTTATAAATAACCTCATAACATTCAAATAAATAATATTTAAAGGCTCAAGCAAATGGATAGCATGAAAGATAATTACAGTGAATTTTGTATAATTGTTCCTGCAAGAATAGGCTCAACAAGGCTTCCAAAGAAATTATTAAAAAAAATTGACGATAAATTTATAATTAATCATGTTGTTGAAAGATTACTTAAATTAAATATAGATATTTATATTGCGACCGATTCTGATGAGATAAAGCAGGCGCTGCATAGCATGAATGCTGAAGTTATAATGACTGAATCAAATATAAATTCTGGATCAGATCGGGTTTTTGAGGCTTATAAACAAATCAAAAAAAGCAAAAAATATAATTATATTATCAATGTACAGGGCGATATGCCGTTTTTAGATCCAATGATACTTGAAGATATAGTTTTAAAGTTTAAAAATGAATCAAGCGATACCAAATTCCAAAGCGACATAATTACACCTTATGTTAAAATTGATTATGAAAAAGCGCATAAGCCTGAGAATGTAAAAATTGTAGCAAGTGCTAGCGGCAGGGCTATGTATTTCTCTAGAAGTTTGATTCCATATAGCCAAAAACCTGAAAATCTTGAATATCTTTATCATGTTGGTATCTATGGCTTTAGAGAATATGCGCTTGAAAAATTCTGTAATTTAGATCAAGGCATTTATGAAAAAAATGAAAGCTTAGAGCAATTAAGGGCCTTAGAGAATAACATGATCATAAATCTTATAGAATCAAAGCAAATCCCTATTTCGATAGATACAGAGCATGACTATCTTGAAGCCATTAAATATTATAATGCAAAGCTAAAACCCCTTGACTCATAACTTCGCTTAAAGTATACAAAAATAGAATTTATTTTATATTGAGGTAAAACTATGACTAATAATAAATCAAACTCAACCGCATTAGCAAAGTCGCAAACTTCGCGCGCAATAGCCAAAACTGATGATAGCAAATATTTTACTAAAAATAATTTTAGCAAAGCAAATGCTTCGAAAGCTCAATCATTGATGAATATAATGCTTGGCGTCATTACTATTATGCTTGCCACTCAAATTACCGTGCCCCTTAAACCAGTTCCTATAACGCTCCAATCAGCTGCGATTATATTTTTAGGCCTATCTTTACCTAAAAGAGATGCTGTCCTTAGCGTGCTTATGTATATAAGCCTTGGAGCCCTTGGTGCCCCAATTTTTGCTGGGGGTGCATATGGACTTGCCGCACTAACAGGCCCTACAGCTGGGTATTTAGCCGGCTTTGTTGCATGCGCTTATTTCATTGCAACAGCATCCGAAAAATTTGGCACTGATAATTTACTGTTAACAATAACTTATACTTTAATTGGCAATGCCCTTATATATGTTTTTGGTGTTCCATATCTTGCTTTTTTGATAGGCTTAGAGAAAGCATTAAATTATGGTATATTACCTTTTATTATACCCGGCATTGTTAAATCTTTATTATTAGCTTCAAGCTATAGCTTTTACAAAAACAGGGTAAAATAATAAATTACTAACTTCCACTTGGACCTGCTTGCTAATGAATTTATTTCAAACTACATCAAAAGTTAATTTCACTAATGATGTTATTGATTACATAATCTCGGATAAGTTCATTAGCAATTTAGCTATATCAAAAATTGAATCAAAAAACTGCTATGATTATTTCTATAATCTGACTATATTAGTTCCAAGTGGACATTATGCAAATTATTTGGAAAAGGAGTTAATAAAAAAGCTTGGTAATATTATTTTACCAAAAATATTACCTTTTAATGCGCTTAGCGCAAGTAATGAAGAAATTTTCACCCTTCCCTCGGGTGTGTATCAAACCTTAACTAAGCTAGAAGAGCAACTTAGTTTAGCAAATATAATTCATGAATATCCTGAATTTGATTATAATATAATCAGTAGCGCAAATATTGCTCCAAAGCTCGCTGATCTATTTTATGAATTAGAAGCAAATTACCTAAAGCTTGAGGATTTATCGAAAATTAGCAATATTGATGATGAGCAAAATTGGAAAAATATATATAAATTTTTAAAGTACGCTTTTAAATTATGGCAAGAAAATATTTCAGCGCAAAATAAAAAATCTAAAGCAAGGCATCAGATTGAAATCTATGAAGCTGAAATAAATCGACTAAAAAAACATCCAGATCACCATATTATTGTTGCTGGGGTTAATGCTAGTAATAAAATATCTTGGAACTTTTTGAGTGAACTCGCAAAATGCGCTAATGGGCATATAATTCTCCCTCCTCAAAGCTATTATTATCCACATAGAAATAAAACAAATAAATCCTTTAATAATGTATTTCTTTTGCTTGAAAAGTTTTTAGAATATGCAAATCTTAAAATTGAAAATTTTCAGAAATTAGGCAATATCGATATATCTAAATATTCCTATTTTATTAGCAATCACTTTGATTATCTCTCGCCTACCCTGCAAAATGAAAATGATACTTCAAATAAAGCTCAATATATAGAATTTGAAAATATTTATGATGAGGCAAATTTCTTAAGTAGTAAGTTGAGCGAAATTATTGCCCACAACCCTAATTGTAGCATCAATATAATAATTAATAATAAAGCAAGCAAATGGCTTTATTTGGCTTATTTAGATAAAATGAATATATGTTATAGCGATTTAGGCGGCAGAGATATAAGATCATCCCCGGGGATAAGCATACTTAGAGCAATAGCGAGCTTCACGCATGATTACATTAACGGTGAATTTAATTTAAAAAATTTACTTAGCATATATACCCACCCAGCTTGCCTTTCCCAAGAAAAAGCAATATTAATAGAACAAATTTGTTCGCGCGTTGACCCATTTGTAAATGATCCGAAAAAGATTTTGCAGATTATATATTCTAATAAGCTTCCCTATGATGTAACGAACGAATCCCTCGCAGATTTTTTCCGGGCAGCTTTACAAAATCTAACATATCTTAGTAATAAACCGAGTATAAACTTTAGCGAATATATTTTAAATTTAATTAGAGCTGCTGAAATTATATATCCTAACATATGGATAAATGAGTTAGAAAACAACCTAGCTAGCGCTATAGATGAGATGTATAATAGCTGCAAGGATTATCAACATTTTCTTAGTAACAGCTTAGAGATAAAATATTTCTTTGATTTTTTTAATTTATTGCTTACTGGCATTACCTTAAATAATACTAATAGTAAAAGTAATATAATGATTTCTAGCATAGCACTAATGCCGCTCGCCAATTTTGATTATAATTTTATTATTGATTGCAGCGATCATGCTTACCCAAAGCAGTTGCAAGAAAATCCTTGGATCAGCAGGCAAGCTGAAAATGAGCTTGGGATATATTTTAACTCCAATAATAATGAGCTACTTTGGAATTTTTTCTATTCTCTGGATAATCAAAATACCTTTATAACTAGATCAAAAAGGCAAATTAGTAAGAACAATTTAGGCGAATCTGACTATGTTTTAAAATTACTAGCTAAAAAAAATCAGCTCAATAAGGTTGAGTTTAATATGCATAGCGCTGTTAAGCATAATGAAAATGAGCAATCAGCGTCAATTGAAATTACGCTAAAAAATTATCAAACTAGAACATCAGCACAATTTCCAAGTAAGTTATATGCAAGTGATATTGAAATGCTAATCAATGCTCCTTATAACTTTTATTGTAAAAAAATCCTTAAACTGAAAAAATCTAATTTGCTTAGCCAAGAAGTTAATTTAAGTGAATATGGCAAATTTTTTCATGAAATTGTAGAAAATTTTAGTAAAGAATTATATTTATCAAAAGCTAAATTCTCCTTTAAAGAAGCCAAAGAATTATTTACTGCAATTCTTGACAGGATAACTCTGAGTTACTCAATCCCAGATAATATTAAAATTTTATGGAAAATGAAGCTAATGTCGCTTGCGGATGAATTTATTGATTTTGAACTTTCTAGGAAAAGTAATATTGATGAGGTACTTCTTGAAGCGCATGGTACAATTGCTAGAAAAATTGGAGATCATAATATAGAAATTTCTGCTATAGCTGATAGAATCGAATTCACCGCAGATGGGAATATTAATATTATTGATTATAAAACAGGCACAGCCCCATCTATAAGTAAAGTTAAAAGCGGACTTGCGCCGCAGCTAATAATTGAAGCAATCATATTGCTAAATGGTGGTTATAATTTTTCAAAAGATATTATTTATCCCCAAAAAATCACTCTAACCTATGTTAAAATTAACAGCAGCGAGCCTTATATCAAGGAAACTAATATAGAGCTTTCAATCGATGAAATTGAAAATATTGATCACAAAATTACAAATTTAATCGACCATTATATTAACACAAAAATTTATGATAAAGAAATCTGTAATATAACTTATGATGATTATTGGCACTTAGCTAGAAGAAAAGCTTATTAGCTCAGATTTCGCACAGGATTTAGATCTGCACTATAATTAATTGAAGTTTGAATAATGCCAAGCTCTTCAAAAACTGCTAATAGAGCATGTTTTAAATCATTAATCATCTCGGGCGTATGACAAGGCGTTGGAGTTATGCGTAATCTCTCAGTTCCACGAGGCACGGTTGGGAAATTAATATGCTGAATGAAAATATTATGATCTTCTAACAATTTTAGAGATGCTTTTCTTGCTAAATTAGGATCACCAATAATCACAGAAACAATATGTGTATCATTCTCTATGATATTTATATTAGCCTCCCGGAGCGCAGATTTTACTTCATTTACTACTTCGAAAAGCTTTTCCCTTTCAACATTCGATTTTTTCAAATAGCGCACACTGGCAAGTGCAGCAGCAGCGATTGCTGGAGGTAAGGCTGTTGTAAAAATAAAGCCACTACTTATTGACCTAATTGCGTCTATTATCTCAGAATTAGCTGAAATATATCCGCCAAAAACCCCATAAGCTTTAGCAAGTGTTCCTTGGATTATATCTATTTCATTTTCCAGGCCAACTGAGTTGGAAATTCCAGATCCCCTGTTGCCATATAATCCTACGCTATGGACTTCATCAATGTAAGTTAAAGCGTTATATTTTTTTGCTAAATCACATATTTTTTTAATAGGCGAAACTAGGCCATTCATTGAATATGCAGATTCAAATATTATAATTTTAGGTAAAATTGGGTCAAGTGATTGAAGGATATTTTCAAGATCATCAGCATCTCTGTGCTTATAAATATATTTTTTCAATGATGAATTTTTAATTCCAGATATTAGTGATGCATGATTAAGCTCATCAGATATACAGACTAAATCTGGCATAATTTTAGCCAGCGCACTCACTGCCGATTCATTTGCTACATAACCTGAAGTGAATACAAGGGCGCGCTCTTTACTGTGCAAGTCCGCAATTTCGAGCTCAAGCTCATTGATAATATCATGATTACCCCCTATGTTTCTGGTGCCGCCAGCGCCAGCGCCATGACTTTTAAGCGCGCGCGAAGCAGCCGCTAAAACCTCTGGATGCTGGCCCATACCAAGATAATCATTTATACACCACATAATGACTTGATTATCTGAATCCTGACATTTTACATATGGATAATTACCCGCAAATCTTCTTATGGACGTAAATTCTCTATATCTCCCTTCAGCTCTAATATTAGCTATTTGGGTTTTAAAAGCGCTTTTATAATTATACATAATTTAATTTTAAATTTTTGCTTAAATTTAAAGGTTTTTACTATTATTAATCTTTATCAAAGAGCTTATACGATTGTAAACCCACTCCCATAAATTATATTGAAACTATATAGGGGTAAATTAATTTTTTCCAGTTAAATCGTATAAAATATGTAATATATTAAGTTAAATATATAGAGTTAGTGATTCGGCTCCTTGAATCTAAGACTTAAGCGTCTCTTTCCTCTTCCTCATCATCATTACCTTCATCATCTTCATCTACGCTTCCAAGAGCATACACACAAAGCTCGTCAAGGGGAACTTTATGTTTGCTAGATAATTCTTGCAGCTTCGATATCGCTTCCATAACTTCAGGTGCAACAGCGCCGCCTTTATCTTCAGCAAGCCATTTCGCTTGGTGAGTTAGGGCATGATTACCCTCTTTAGGGCTCCCAACAAAAATATCGAAAGGCGCAGTTTGACCTTCAAAATCACAATTAACAGTAAATTTTTTCATAAATAATTATATAAATTTAAATATATTTTAATAATTTTATTATAGCATATAAATATAGATGATTATATACATTAAGGTTTGTTATATTAAAACTTTATTAACTAATGATGTTATTATTGTGATATATAAAACACGAGCAAATCATTAATTAATAACATAGAAAGGCTTAATATATCTATAGAAATTGACTTGAAAAACTTCAAATTGTAAATTAGCTTCAACTAAAACTAGTAATGAAAAAATATATTATTATGGCTGTACTTTCAGATAAGTGGATATGTAAGAATGCTAAAGAGAATGATATGATTTCTCCATTTAGCGACACTCAAATCCGAAAAAACAATGATACAAGAATTGTTTCATACGGTGTTTCATCTTATGGATATGATGCTAGAGTAGCTGATGAATTTAAAATTTTTACTAATATAAATACTACAATCATTGACCCCAAGGATTTTGATAGTAATAATTTTGCAACTAGAAAAACTGATACATGCATAATACCTCCAAATAGCTTTGCGCTTGCGAGGACAGTTGAATATTTTAAAATCCCTGATGATGTTTTAGTTATTTGTGTTGGAAAATCAACTTATGCTAGATGCGGTATCATTGTCAATGTGACTCCACTTGAACCAGGCTGGGAAGGTCACGTTACATTAGAATTTTCTAATACCACACCCTTACCTGCTAAAATTTATGCAAATGAAGGAGCTTGCCAATTCATATTTCTTAAGGGCAATGAACCTTGCGATACTACCTACTCAAGCAGATCGGGTAAATATATGAAGCAAACAGGTGTTACTTTACCTAAAATGTAATTATTAATTAATTTAAAAAAACAAAAATATTATGTCACAAGAAAATCAAGAACAAAATCAACCTCATATTTCTGTTATTTCACAATATATAAAGGACCTATCTTTTGAAAATCCTGCCGCACCAGAATCCCTGCAAAAGTCAGAAGAAGCTCCTAAAATAGATTTAGCGTTAGATCTTAAGGTTAATAAACTTAGTGAAGAAAATATATATGAAGTTGAAATGATTATTGAAGCTAGCGCAACCATTAAAGATAAAAATTTGTTTATAATAGATTTAAAATATGCGGGTATATTTGAACTAATCAATTTCGATGATAATCAAAAGGATATTATTCTGGCGGTGCATTGCCCAACAACATTATTTCCTTTTGCAAGAAAAATTATTTCAGATACAACTCAAAGCGGCGGTTATCAACCCCTTATGATTGATCCAATAGACTTTGGTATGCTATATAACAAGAAATTAATGGAAAATGAAAATGATAAAAATTAATAAAAATTTTAAAAATTTATCTGCATACCTACTAGGTTTAACTATGCTAAGTAGCCCTTATAATGCTTTTGCAAGCGAAGATAAAGTCGTACTTGTTGGGGCTACGGAATTCACTGCCTTTAATGTGAGCAGTAATGGTACTAAAGAACAGAAATTGGCATCGAGCTATAAAAAAGGCTTTGGGCTTTATACCAGTGGTAGTTTACACCTTAAATACACTAAATTAATTGAGGATAATTACACAATTGGTGCAAATATTGGCCTTGAGCTTACAACGAAAAATTCTAGGGTTGCCCCATCTTCAATATATTATGAAACTAATCTTGGTAAAATTGAGCTAGGGTCAGATAAAAGCGCTATGAGTAAAATGCGTATTACGGGCATGAGTGTTGCGACAAATGGCATGACATCCTGGGATATATTTACTAAAGTTTCCGCAGATAAAGCTAAGTTTCCATTTATTACTAGCCATGCAAACTATATTGACGCTAAATGCCGTAATGTAGGGAAGATTGAATATTCTCGCAAAATATCTTTATACACTCCAGAAATCGATTTAAACAAACTTGGTAATATTCAGCTTGGCCTATCCATAGTGCCAGATTCCACGAATGTGGGTACAGGCGATATTTTAAATGGTGAGTTACATTCTCCGCTAGGTGGTACTAAAACCAAATTCGCACTTAGAGATGGACTTGCCTATGGCGCAGTGCATAATATTAATTTAGCAGATAATATAGCTCTTAGCACAGCTATAACCGGTGAGCGAGCAAAAGCAACTGGATTTGAGACAGATGAAGATAATAACTCTTTTAAGGATAGTAAGAATTACCGTAATCTTGATGTCTGGTCAATTGGTGCAAAATTAAAAATAAATAAATTTGAGCTAGCTGCAGCTTATGTTGATAATAATAAAAGCTTATTTCTTAAAAGTGATTCTATAAAAAAATCTA
The DNA here is from genome assembly GCA_963762045.1 of uncultured Alphaproteobacteria bacterium. Lineage (GTDB taxonomy): Bacteria > Pseudomonadota > Alphaproteobacteria > Rickettsiales > Rickettsiaceae > CAVXJA01. The sequence goes on from CAVXJA010000009.1 coordinate 46,457, forward strand.
AAATTCATTCTTTTGGAATTAAATATAATCACACCAAAAAGCTTGCATTTAGCGTTACGCATTTTCATAGTAGATTTAAAAATAATGTGTTAGATAGTAATGCAATTGGCCTTGAGTCAAAAATAAGTGATGGTTTTAACATTTTTACCCAATTAACTCAATTTGAAAGTGTGGGCAAAATTTTAGACGAAAAGTCACAAATTATTAAAAATAAAACTAAAGGGAATTTAGTCTCTGCGGGCGTAAAGTTAGTATTTTAGGGTACTAATTAGTAAAATGGTTGATTTCAAAAATAATTTTTTTACCAGAGATATGCCACATACAAAGATTTTGTTAATTTTTTTGTAAAAAAAGCTTGATTTTTTATTTAATTAATGGCATTATTCATAAAAGTTAATTTTCTTTATACAATGTAAATAAAAACGAGGAAGCATTATGACAAGAGTATTATTAATTGAAGATGATGAGTCTACTAGAAGCAGCGTGGTTATGACCTTAGCAAAAGAGGGAATTCCATGTACTGAAGTCGGCAAGGGTAAGGAAGGCATCAAGGAAGCTAAGCTTGGTGAGTATGACTTAATTATCCTTGACTTGATGTTACCAGATATGGATGGTACTGAAGTATTACTTAGAATCCGCTCAGCTAAAATTAAAACCCCTATATTAATATTATCTGGATTATCAGCTGTAGACCAAAAAATTAAAGGTCTAGGGTTTGGTGCAGATGATTATTTAACTAAGCCATTTAGCCGCGCTGAGTTAGTTGCAAGAATTCAAGCAATTGTTAGACGTTCTAAAGGTCACTCTGAATCTGTAGTAAGATTCGATAAAGTTGCCATAAACTTAGACACTAGAATTGTTGAAGTTGATGGAACTCAAGTGCACTTAACTAACAAAGAATATGCTATTTTAGAATTACTATCACTTAGAAAGGGTTCTGTAATAACTAAGGAAATGTTCTTAAATCACCTATATAGCTCAAGCGAAGAGCCTGAAATGAAAATCATTGACGTATTCGTATGTAAGCTTCGCAAAAAGCTTGCTAAGGCTTCTGATGGCACAAATTATATCGAAACTGTATGGGGTAGAGGATATATGCTAAAAGATTACGAAGAAAACTATGCAAGTTTAATTGAAAGTGATATTGTGAGTGATGCTTTAAAAGCTGCTGCAGCTGAAGAAACTCACTAAAAAATCGCTTAAATAAATAAGAATTATTATTTATTGACATTTTAAAGGCATATTGAATAATATTCTATATGCCTTTTTAAATTTGAATGTAACTGTTTTATGAACATTATTTGCAAAGATTTTTCATCTTCAAATGCTGTAATTAATTTTGCAATTAATTCTTCCTTTCAAAACTCACAAGCTAATTCTTCTAATAGTAAAGAATTTTATATTAATCAATTTGAATCTCCTATAGGCGAGATGGTTGCAATATTTGATGATAATTTCATATATTTACTTGAATTTACTGAAAGAAAAAACTTAAAAAAAGAAATTATCACTTTAATCAAGCATGAGAAGGCCATCATCAAAATTGCTGTTGGACCAATTTTGGATTCAATAAAGCATGAACTTGATCAATATTTTAAAGGAAAACTTCAAAATTTTAAGACTCCTATAAAATTAATTGGAACAGAGTTTCAAAAAAAAGTTTGGCAAGAATTGCTTAACATACCATTTGGGCATACAAATTCATATAGGCAACAAGCTTGCAATATGAATATGAACAAAGCAACCAGGGCTGTAGCTAATGCAAATGGTAGGAATCAATTTGCAATCATAGTGCCCTGCCATCGCGTGCTTAGGAGTGATGGCGGTATTGGCGGCTATGGAGGTCAAATTTTTAGAAAAGAATGGCTAATTCAGCATGAACAAAAATATTGTATATAGTAAAATAAATTAAATTATGTTATTAATAATGTTATCGTTTTACTATGAATGAAATTATTGTTCAATTTTTTAATTCACCTAATTCAGTTTGATTTACTATATATCAACAAGATGCTGTAATCAATCAGGTGTTTGAGTATCCAAGCGCTATGAATAAGTATAGAGCTAAAAGATCTAAAGAGTAAGATTTATAAGAAGAAGTGTGACTTTAAAAAGATAACAGAATTTCCAGATAAGTGGATTGTTTGGATGTTAAAGGAAAATTTAATAAAAAAGGAGAATTTATGATATATACATTTAAGGTATCGCTTGATAAAGATCTATACAGAATGATCGAGATAAAAGGAAACAAAACTTTATTTGATTTAGCGGTAATAATATTAAAATCTTATAATTTTAATATGGATCATATGTTCGGTTTTTATAACAATTTAAAAGACCCTTACAGCAGCGATGAAACATATGAGTTAATCGATGATGATGACGATTTGACAATGAATGAGAATGCAGAAGATTTAAGAAAAACTTTAATTGAAGGAGTGTTTGGCTTAAAGAAAAAAATGTTATTCCTCTTCGACTATGGTGATGAATGGCGTTTTCTAGTAGAATGCAAAAAAGTCACCGATCCCGAACCTAAAGCAAAATACCCAAGGATAATAGAAAAAATTGGTAAAGCCCCCGAGCAATATCCAGACTATGATGAAGAGTAGAAATATGAATATATAGTTAATTAGAATAGGCCCCGCATGCGCGAACATGAGCAAAGCGTGCGCAATAAAGGCGCGCACCAAGCGGGCCTAGCCTCAAACTTCAATGTTATTGACTATATATGAAGTTATTGTTCAATTTTTTAATTCACCTAATTCAGTTTGATTTACTATACATCACCATGTGCCAGCGCCCTGTCCTCAAAGCTAAGCTAACCCTCTTAAATCTAATTGTTCCACTATATTTTAAATCCTACTCATAAAAGGGCTATAGGCTTTGCTCTATTTGCTCCTTCTGAGGACATCTAATACTAATTGGCTATATAATATGTAAGATCACCCAAAGCGCAGCTAGTGTCATGTTATATTTAAAGCATTAGTATAAATAGCGGCGCTTTTAGAAAGCTCTATAACAATAGTTAATTAAGCCCGAGATCTTCTGCAAGCGTGGACATGTGCGTAGCCTATGTGCCAGCGCCCTAGCCTCAAAGCTAGCTAGCCCTCTTAAATCTAATTGTTATTGCTTATAATTTATAATATGTAAGATCACCCAAAGCACAACTATTGTCATGTTATATTTAAAGCATCAGTAAAAAGCGGCGCTTTTAGAAAGCTCTATAACAATAGTTAATTAAGCCCGAGATCTTCTGCAAGCGTGGACATGTGCGTAGCCTATAGTATTAATGGCGTGCCGCTAAGCAGCACTAGCCTCAAGCCTCGAATAGTTTTATTGACTATATAATTGACTATATAGATTAATGGCGCGCGCAGCTTAAGCGCACCTCAAAGCACGATTTTATTAAAAGCTTGCGCGAAGCTAACTCGGCACTTCAAAGTTCGATTTAATTTAAACTATACACCAATAAAAAAAGGCTCCCTAAAGCTTATCAGCCTTAGGGAGCCTTTAATGAAACTATGTTCAAGTTACATTAAAATTTCTTAGATTAGAAATTTAAACGAACTTTAGCTGTTCCTACATGACCCATGTATTTTTTAGCAATATTAGCATCATAACCAAATCCAAAATCCATGTCACCATTAGATGAGTTTAAGCTAAACCCAACATTGTATGATGTTTTAGCAGTTTTTGGACCTTTCGATGTAACAGGCTCTTTGAAACCATTTAATGTTACAGAAGAAGTAGGTCTGTTTGATGTTAATTGCTGAGAAATGAATGCATGAACTTCTGGAGTAACAAGCATATCAGCTGCAGCATAAGGCATCATCATTAACTTAGCACCAGCCATTAACTCGACACTGTCTAAAGCCTTAATTTTCACATCAAGATTTTGTTTTGTGTCACCAGTTTCCTTATAACCACCACTATTTAATCTTGTGAAGCTTAAGCCAGCCATTGGAGCTACAGCAAATCCATCCATTGGCATCTTATGGCTAACCATTAATTGGCCATTGAATGACATTGATGTATATTTAGCTTTAGCAAGTCCTTTCTTACCACCAGCAATAATTCTTTGAGAATCAAGCTTAGATTCGTTAGAACCAACGTTAGCAAAAGCCATAAGTGCAGTAGCATCACTAAGCATATGAGCGCTATATAGAGATAATACATAAGAATTGATCTTAGTTTTATCACCACTCTTAGTGTCTTTATGCTTTAACTTCGAATTACTGAAAGTTAATGCAGCACCAACTGTCATTTGATCGTTAGCTTTAGTATCAACACCAATTGTTGCACCAGCACCATCAGAAGTGAATCCAGCAACTCCTTTGTTCTTTTTCATTTTAGCTTTCGCAAATGAACCAGATAAGAAAGCACCATGTCTAACTGCATAATCACCAGCAGAAACACCTGATTCAGCATCGCCATAAGCTGTAGATACTGGCTGAGGACCTGCAATAGTTGGATCAATTCTTCCAGCTAAAGCGCCTGTTGTCGCTCTAATTGTATTTGCTGTTGCTTCAGTAGTATTCTTAAATAATCTAACTTGAGCTTCAGCAGATTGCTTAGAATCCAAAGTTTGTAAAGTTCCTAAGAAATTACCAGCATCAGAATCGGAAGAAGCATTAATTAATTGATCATAGAACGAATTAAAAGCTACTTTATCTGATTCAGAAACATTTGAATTAGCAAGGTCTGCTTTTAATGCAACTAAAGTATTGTCAGTGACTTTAAGTTTCATAGTTTTCGTAGCAGCATCAACGCTGAAATCTGATTTAACAAATCTATTATTTGAAGCTACTCTTGACACTTCAGCTTTAGCATCTAGATCCTTAATATGTTGTGCTAAAGTAGCATCAATTGTGTTAAAACTTACGAGAGTTCCTTCAATTGGTTTTTTTCTTAAATCTGCACCATTAATATTTGATGCATCAAGCTCTACCCTAGGATCAACATCTGTTCCGCCAGCGATATTACCAGTAACTGTAAGAGTTGGAATTGTATCAACTACCGCAACTTTAAGCGCTAATGTATCTGCTATTGTTAAGTTACCTGTATGTGTATGACCTTTAGAAGCGATAGCTAAACCACCATTTTGAATTGTCATAGCACCTTCAGTATTAACCGCTGCAGCAGCTGCTGTATTACCAATCATAACACCATTAATTGTGATTGCGTTTGCATAAATATCAGCAGTTTTAACTAATCCCATTGTTGATGTTGCAGCACCCTTCTTATAGTCACCAGTAAAGCTTGCAGATTTTAAATCTAAAACTGCTGTACCCATAGCTTTGTTAAATGTTTGTCCAGCAATTGCAAGAACATTACCATTACCTGCTACAGTAGTAGTAATAGCATCATTCAATACTAAAGTAGCTTTGTCAAACTTTGCAGTAGCATTTTGAGATTCTAATGAAATATCACCTGTAACATTACCACCAAATGCAAGAGTTCTTTCTCCAGCAACACTATACTTAGTCGAAATTGCATCACCAGTGATTGTGACATCAACTTGATCAACTATAACATCGGCAGGCTTATTTGTGCTATCACCAACAGCTTTAACTGTCATAGCTTTACCAGACGCACCTGTTCCTAATGTTAAATTTTTATTAGCTGTACTGAATCTATAAGTAGCACTTTCACTATCCGCATTTGTTACTGAATAATCAGCAGCACCTTGGAATAGGAAATCACCTGTAGTAAGCTTGCCCGCTAGATCTGTAGCAGCATTTTTAAACTTAATTGTATAAGCTGCTTCAGCATCAGCACCTGTGAAAGTCACAGCTGATAGATTTGTAGTAGCATCTTGGAAATCAAGAGTAGTTGCATTAGTTGTTGTAAATTCATAGCTTGCAGCTGCCATTTGCTTAGTAAAATCAACATTACCACCAGCTAATTTTATAGCATAGTTAGCATCAACTTTTGACTGGAATTTTTGAGCAGCACCACTAGCACTTGAATTGCCAAGCACAAGTATGTTTTTAGTTGCAGCGCCATTACTTGCTGTTACGTCTGCAGCATCAAATGTAGCACTGTTAATATAAGCAGTGTTTTTACCAGCAGCATTATTTAAATCTAAATTATTAGTTAAATAAGTATCTTTTTCGATTTTAATTGTTGCACCAGTACCAGTAGCAAGTATTGAATCAAGTTTGTTTGCTGAATCACCTTTTGCATTGATATTTGCGCTTCCAGCTAAAGTTAAAGCACCTGTACCTTTTAAACTCTCAGCAGATAATGTAGATTTATCAGCAAGTGTTAAAGTTTTTGTATTAGCAATTGTAACATCTTTTAACTTAGAGAAGTCAGCATATTCAGCAGTGCCGATTTCAGCAGTAGTTAATGTTGCGTTTTCTGATACAGTTAAATTAGCTTCTGCAGCCGATAAGTCTGATATTTTGAATAGAGCTGCGGCTTTATTAAGATTAATTGTTGTGCCTTTGCTAGCTGTTAACTTATTAATGTGAGCATTTTCTTCAAATGCAATTGTTTGTGTTTCATTTGCTTTAACAACTACATTAAGCTCTTTAAGTGCTTTATTCGCATTAGCAACATCACCGATTGCAGCTTTAAACGCTAAAGTTTTAGCATTATCAAGCTCTGATGTTATTATACCTAAGCCGTCTGTAGTAGTAGCTGCGTTTAAGTTAACTGCTGCATGCACATTTTGATCTTGAGCTCCTTTGAAGTGTAATCCAGCTTTCCCAGTAGCAGTAGCATCAAATATGATACCACCATTAGCCGCAACTTGCGATGCACCTGTTACAGATTCAATTGTGAAAACTGTGTCAGCATTTTTGAGAGTAATAGTATTAATTTTATTACCAGCACCATTACCTAAATTTTGACCTTTATATGATGCAGATCCTAAAACTTCAATTAAGCCACTGTTAACTGCACCAGTTGTAATATTACCTATAACTGATGATCCTTCGTTGAAGTTTAGTTTTTGACCTGCAGTAGTACCAAAATTAAAGTTACCAGTAATTTTAGCATTTTTTGCTAAAGTAGCTGTATGTGCAAAACCATTATCAAGTGTAACATTAGTAGCAGCAATTGCACCTTCAAGAGTTGCATTTGTAATAGCACCTGCATTACCTATAGTAATTGCTTTTGCACCATTAGCAGCAGTTGCACCAATATAAACTGATAAAGCACCTGCTTTTGTTAGAGCAAGAGTACCATTAGCAGCAACTGTAGCAGATAGCTCATCAACAAATACATCTCCCTTTGCAGTAAGAGTATTATCTGTAGCAAATTTAAGTTTCGCTAAATGCGCCGCTGCAGTCGCAATATCTAAATCCGCTGTAACATTAGTAGTTGTAATTTCTAAAGTACCAGTTGAAGCTGCACCCTCAGCAGTAGCTAGTATAGCTCCAGTAATTGTTCCACCATTTTTAACAAGCTTGGCATCTGCAGATTTACTAAAAGTAACTGCAGCCATATTTCCACCAGCTGTTAATTTTCCGCCTGAAATAGCAGTAGCGCCAACAACATTACCTGTTACTGTTGCTTCACCGCCAGATACTGTAACCGCTCCTAATGCATTACCACCTACTGTTGCTGTACCGCCAGAAACTGCAACAGCTCCTGCTGCATTACCAGTTACCGTTGCTATACCACCAGAAACAGTAAAATTACCAGCACCGTTACCAGCTAAAAGGTGTCTTCCAACTGTAACAGTACCATTTGCAACTGTTAAATTCCCTCCTAAATCTTGACCGAAAGTTATTACTTTACCAGTTGCATCAACCTCAACCGCCGCTAAACCAATACCAAAGTCATTTGCTCCAGGAAGGTTAACAGCGTGATTAATAACAAATTTCACACCTGTTTTGGCATTTGCATCAATACCAGGAGCAACAAATGTGAGATCACCGCCTGTTGTAAATGTAACATTATTAGCATGGGCTAAAACAGAGTCAGCAGTATCAGCAAAGGCACCGTCTAAGCCTACTGCCGAAGTATCAAGAATTGTTACATTTGCGGCGGTAGAAGTTCTTACCGCACCAAGCGCAGCACTTGCTCCGCCTGTGATAATAGCAGCTGCAGAAGCAGTTGCTAACATTTTTTTTAATATATTTGATTTCTTCGTCATATATTTTTTACCCTTATAATTTAAGTTAAATAAAATAAAATCATCATTAATCGCACCAAACCTTTTGGCCAATTAATCACACAGTCATTATAGTCATGCCCTGAGCTCAATATCAAGAGTCTTAACTATACTAAGTGCAAGTTTTTTATTGCGCTTGTAAAATTATCACATTTATAGTTACTAGTTATTTTACAATATTTTGCAAAATTACCATCATTCTATTAGATATATTTTATTTTAGCTTAGTCTTATATATATGCTATTTACCGCGAATTATTTACTATGAAATACAGCAATTTATATATGTTTATTTCAAATTTTAAGTTTAAAAAATTTCATTATAAATAGCTAAGAATTGTGTTGAAAATACCTTAGTTTATTAACAAATGGTTAATATGAGTAAATTGTCAATTTGTCACAAAATTATTTTACTAAATATATTAGTTTTTTTACTTGACAGGTTTTTGAGAAATTCATACTTGGATGAATTAATAATGAGTTATTCAATTGCGCAACGCGATTTAGTTAATTAAATCCAAACCTCTTAAGAGCGCGTACTGCTTTGCACCATCCGCGCATGCAAGGGGCCTTGCGTTAATAAAGTCATTACTATTAGAGGTTTTTAAGCGCGCGCTGCTTCGCTCGCGACTTCAGTCTATAGTTTCGCTCAATTAGTTCCTGCTCAAGGCATAACTACTAATCGACTATAGTAAAAGTCTAATTATCAATATTTTCCTGTGAATTTGCTTTTTTTAATTCTTCCAAAGCTTTCTTAAGTAGCGCGCTAAACCCTTGTTTTGTAAAATTAGATATAATAAATACTTCCTTTTTTGTTACTTGCTTTAGCTCACGCAGTTTCGCATCTGCTTCTTCAGAATTAAGCTCTTCTGCTTTATTAAGGCACACTAATTCAGTTTTGTCTTTTAGCAAATCCGAATAAAGATCCAGTTCACTGCGAATTATATTATAATTATGTACAACATCATCGCTTTTAATATCTATTAAGTGAATTAAGACCTTACATCTTTCAATATGCTTTAAAAATTTATCGCCAAGACCAACCCCCATATGCGCCCCTTCAATAAGGCCTGGAATATCTGCTAAAACCATTTCTTCATCATCAACATAAACCATGCCGAGCTTTGGCTTCAGAGTTGTGAATGGATAATCAGCTATTTTAGGTTTTGCAGCCGTAGCTTTTGAAAGAAAAGTAGATTTTCCTGCATTAGGCATACCAACTATACCTATATCTGAAAGTAGTTTAAGTTGAAGAATCACTTCAACTTCTTCAACTATCTCGCCAGGTGTGGTGCGCCTAGGGGCTTGATTTATTGAACTTTTAAAATGAGTGTTGCCAAGGCCACCGCTACCCCCATAAAGGGCAGTATATTGCTGATTCTCTTCAGTAAAATCATGCAAGATGAATCTCCCTGTATGATCATAAATTTGAGTGCCTACCGGAACCATTAATGTAAGGGCGCTGCGAGACTTACCTGTGCATTTTCTACCCTTCCCATTCTCTCCATTTTGAGCTCTGAAATGGCGCTTAAATCTGAAATCTATTAAAGTATTAAGGTCCTTGGTGCTTCTAGAAGATAATGTCACCACCTTTACCACCGTCTCCTCCATCCGGGCCACCACGATCTCTATAAAATTTCTCTCGTCTAAAGCTAGCTGATCCATCACCACCATTTCCAGCTTTAATAACTATTTTTGCTTCATCAATAAGTTGCATATTAGTAAAATATATTTCAATATTATTAGATTAAAGATAAGTTGTATTTATCAATTAAATAACTTCTAACTCTTCAAAAATAATATAAGGAGAATATATTTAGTTTTCAAGGTCAGATATAGCAATCTACTATTTAAATTATTGTATTTTTTAATTCATCTTTAAGAATTTATATAAAAACTTTCCCCCTCAAATGGGTTAGCATCGCAAGGGAAAAAGCTAATATCTAAATTCCAAAATATTTTTTATATAATTGCAACAATTCAAATAGTAAATTAGCATATTTAAAGCATTAAGCTTTAAATAACCCGTTTATAATTTTCTTGAAAGGCTTATGGCTTTTTTTAAATCCACCAGCAGCAGGCTTGCTTGACTTATTAAATCCGCCTGAAGATTTACTTGATTTGTTAAATCCTGCTGAAGGCTTGTTTGAATGATTAAAACCACCCTCAGATTTACTTGACTTACCAAAGCCAGCTCTCTCACCTCTTGGTTTTGATTTGTTAAAATCATTTGATTTGCCAAATTCATTTGATTTACCAAAATCATCAGAATTTTAAAACTTTTTCCCTTGAAAGGTGTAACTTTAGCTGATCTCTCGCCATTATTACTTCTGTTTCCTTGAGAAGGTCTTCTATCATTATGGCTAGAAAATTTCCTAACGCTATCATTTGAAGAACTTCTTTGCTTATCCGGATTAAGCATTATGTCAATAGCACGCCACTTTTTGTCATCAGCAGCAGAAATGAAAGTTATAGCTTCACCTTTAGCGCCGCCTCTTGCAGTTCTACCAATTCTATGTATATAATCTTCAGGACATTGTGGAAGATCGTAATTTATGACATGTTCAATATGAGGTATATCTAATCCTCTAGCTGCAACGTCAGTAGCAACAAGAATCCTGAATTTCTTAGCTCTAAAATTTTGAACTATTGATTGCCTTTTTGTATGTCTCAAATCTCCATGAACCGCCTCAGCATCCATTTTATCAAGACGTAATTTTTTAGCAACTTTTTCAGTATTGATTTTAGTACCAACAAAAACAATGATTGAACCCGTTCTGTTTGTAACTTGATTTAACAGCTCATCATATTTATCATTAGCTTTAACTTTGATTTGCTCATGCTTGACGTTTACCGCAGGAGTTGATTCTTTTCCAACGCTAACACGCACAGGATCGGTCATATCTTTCAGCAACTTTGATAATATTTTTAGGTAATGTTGCTGAATATAAAGAGTTTGTCTTTCACTTTCAATTTGCTCTACAATTTCACTAATTTTGATTGAGAAACCCATGTCAAGCATGCGATCTGTCTCATCAAGGACTAAAGTGTCAAAATGCTTAATATCAAGACTTTTTCTTTTTGTATGATCAAATATTCTGCCTGGAGTACCAATAATAATCTTTGGATTTTTCTTAAGCTGAAAAAATTGCTTGTTCATCGGCTCACCACCAATTAATAACGCATTATTAATTTTAGCTTCTCTAGGTAAAATATCCATAATTGCATTCTTAATTTGAACTGCAAGCTCTCTAGTTGGAGAAATAATTATAGCCCTACTCTTAGGATTATTAATTAGCTTAGCAACTGATTGGAACAGAGAAAGCTGCCGTTTTACCTGTGCCCGTTTGAGAAGAGCCCAATATATCCTTGCCTTCAAGGGCAATGGGAATGGACTCAGCTTGAATAGGAGTAGGAGTTGTAAACCCAATTCTTGCTAAATTATTAAGTAGCATTTCGGGTAGATTGAATATAGAAAAATCAGACATAAAGGGAAATTATAAATTTAAGATATAAGAAATATAGTAAATTATACAAAATCAGTGTGTTTTACTATAAGGTCACTACTTATACATTGTTTTTATAAAAATAGCAAGCGCAAAGTTAAAAAATATTTAATATAATTTTGATTTTCACTTCATGAGCACCTAAATGTAGCAACATCTGCATTAAATTTAATCTGCCATAGTGAAATTAATTTTCCTATAACCAAAATCTCTAGCCTTTATAAAAGCAGGATAATCATCATAAATATTAACAATAATGTCAGATATTTTATTAGGGAATTCTCTTTGTAATTTCTTAAATATACAATCAACCACATGCATACCGTAATATTTAGTGCTACCTGCAGGATTAGTTAAAACTACTTTAGCCCTACTTGCAGCAAGATATTCTCTAGCTGTCGCTAAATTTTCTACTTCATACATAATTAGCATCTCCTAATATACATTAAATTATAAGCTACGCAGCACACTAGTTACAACTCCCCATATCTTAACTTCAGACTCCTCTGAAACTTCAACTGGTTTAAATTCAGGATTCTCTGGCATCAAAAAGGGTTTTCCATCAATAAAACTTAGCGTTTTAACAGTTAACATGTTATCCACAGCCGCTACAACAATTTTGCCATCTCTAGGCTCAATTGAATTATCAACAATGAGAAGATCATCAGGGAAAATACCAACATTTTTCATAGATAGACCTGAAACCTTAACACAAAAAGTGGTAGAAGGGTTTTTGATGAAATGCTGATTCATATCAAGCAAATCTCCAATATGCTCATCTGCAAAACTTGGATCTCCTGCCTGCACTGATGAGCTATAAAAAGGAATTTTAAATCCTCTATTTAGAGAATATTTGATAATGTCATCTGTTAAATATTCAGGAACTCTTATTGGCTTTGTTGGAGTGCCATATCTACCTTGACCTTTAGGACGCCCCGCCCCATCTCGTTTACCACCATGACTATTCATTTTATTTGAATCGCTATCGCCGCCCGCATTATCTTTATCTCTCATAACAACCTCTTTGTTATAATTTAATATTTTGAAATTTGTACAAATATATCATAGCAAATCTTATCTGTAAATAGTTATTTTTACTTTTTTTATATTATTTTGAAAATTGTTACTTGTAAAATTTAGGGCAATTTATTAGCATTTCACGGCATTGAAGTAAATTATAATAATAATGTAATGAAAAATTGTTTTTTTTAAAAAAAATACTAGACCACCCGAATAAGTTATGCTATAAAATGTCTGAAGCAAACGTTTCCAATTTTTTTGATCCTCGGTAGCTCAGTGGTAGAGCAAACGGCTGTTAACCGTTCGGTCGCTGGTTCGAATCCGGCCCGGGGAGCCATTCTCATTGCTTCAATCTTTTTATTCTTATTATATGTACTCCTTCGCTCCTTGCCAGCTAGTAGCTTAAGAAAGTAGAGCAAACGGCTGCTCGCCGCTTAAGTCGCGTGATCCAGAACCCGGCCCGGGGAGCCATCATTGCTTTAATTTTTTACTAAAGTCTATCAATTACAAGAAGCACCTAAGCCAGCAGCTAGCTTATCTCAAACAAAGAACCTCCAACATTAATTAACTGCAGTCCTTTATATTAAATTAATTTTTTTACATATATTCATTCTAGGAAATTCCTGCAAAGCTCTTCTCTAAAGCACTTACAAACTATACACCTAAGATTAAGTAGTTAAAAATTTTATAACTATACATATTTTGAATTGAATAGATTAAAAGTTAGTATATTATCGCCTTATTTAATATTATGACGCTGTTAACGGCGTTATAGTTACTGCAGGAGTGAAATATGAGAAAATTAGTAATATTACGCGGCGCGCCAGGAAGTGGCAAATCTACCTTTATTAAAGATCAAGGGCTAGAAGCATACGCCTTAAGTCCAGACAATTTACGAATACAAATTGGTGGTATAATTCTTTCTAGTGATGGGCGCCTTAGCATCAACTATAATAAAGAAAAAGAAGTTTGGCTTTTAGTGGAAGAAATACTCAAACGAAAAATGATGAATGGTGAATTTATTATATTTGATGCAACATTTCAGCGCAAAGGCGATTTTAAGATGCCTTTAACATTAGCAACTAAATATCGTTATGAAATATTATGTATTGATTTTAGCGATATACCACAAGAAATAACATTAAAGAGAAACGCTCAAAGAGCCGCTTATAAACAAGTTCCAGAAGAAATCATCAAGCGTGCTTACGAGCGTTTTGCTCAAAGCCAATTACCCGATGGTTTAGAGATTATATCGCATAAGGTATTTGAACAAAAATCTTTAATTGAGTATCTGGATATAAAGCGTGCTAACCTTAATGATTATAGTAAAATTCATCATATTGGTGATATACAAGGATGCTTTAATCCTATTGAGAAGTATTTTAGCAATGGTTTAAAAGAAGATGAATTTTATATTTTTGTCGGAGATTTTCTTGATCGAGGAATTCAAAATGGCGAAGTAATTAGATGGTTAATAGATGAAGTTATGCATAAGCCAAATGTTATTCTTATTTGGGGTAATCATGAAACGCATATTCATCGCTTTGCTACAGAGCAAGTTGCCGCTAGTAAGGAATTTATAAATAATACATTACCTCAACTCAAGGAAATAGGCTTTACAAAAATTGAAGCAGATACTATTTGCAATAAATTGCATGATTGCTTTATTTATGAATATGGTAATATTAAATGCATAGTGACTCACGCAGGCATATCTAGAGTTCCTGATAACCCTATTTTAATTCCATCTATACAATATTGGAAAGGAACAGGCTCTTATGAACATCCAGTAGACCAAACTTTTACTCAAAACATGAAAGACACAAAATGGGTGCAAGTGCATGGTCACCGCAATTCGTTAGAATTATCTATCAAAGCTAGCGATCGAAGTTATAATCTTGAAGGAAAGGTAGAATTTGGTGGCTATCTTAGAATATTAACTATAGCAAGAGATGGCGCGGTAGAAACTTTTGAAATTAAAAATGATGTCTATCGTGAAGAATTGAGCAATCTTAAAGAAGATGCTTCAGGAATAGTTGAAAACCAAGAATATAACAAAATAAGTGAACTTGCTCTAAGTAAGCTGGATTCTCATGATTTAATATATGTAAAAGAATTTGAAACATATCCGCATATCAAATCATATAATTTTACTAAAAAAGCTTTTTATAATGGCTGCTGGGATAAAGTAAATATCACTGCTCGTGGATTATTTATTGATCAAAATCGTAATATTGTTGCGCGTTCCTATAATAAATTTTTTAACCTAGAAGAATGCCAAGAAACTGAAATGAAAAGCCTTCAGCAAAATTTAGCATTCCCTATTAATTTATATGTGAAGGAAAATGGTTTCTTAGGGATACTTGGATATGATGAAGTCACAGAAGAATTGTTCTTCACCTCGAAATCCACACCAGAATCTGTTTTTACAAATGGTTTAAAGAAATTTTGAGTAATATTGTTAGCGAATATAAATTAGAGGAATTAAAGCAATTACTTCGAGATGAAAATCTCTGTATGATTTTTGAAGTAAATGATCCATCTCGCGACCCCCATATGATAGAGTATGATAAACCGCATGCTGTGTTACTTGATATTGTTTATAGAACTGAAGAATTTTGTCGCCTTAGCTATGCGCATATTCAAAAAATTGCTAATGATTATGGTCTGCAATGTAAACGCAAAGCAATTATCTTTAATGATTGGGAATCCTTTGCTTCATGGCACCATGCAATTGAAAAATTAGGTGTAAATTATAGTTTCAAGGATAAGCATATTGAGGGCTTTGTTGTAGAGGATAGTAAAAATATCATGTTCAAGATTAAACTTCCATATTATAGCTTCTGGAAAGAAATGCGCAGTTTAAAAGAACGCATAATCACCATTCGCCAATCAGGCGGAAACCTGAAAAGGGATATAAGCAACCCAGACGCTAAAGCATTCTATGAATGGGCAAAGCAGCAGCCAGATGAAGTGCTAAATATGGATATTATAACCTTAAGGAAAAAATTTGAAGAAGAAAAAAAATAACTTATTTTAAAAGGGGCACTAAAGTATATGGTAGGTAAAACTAATGAATAATCAAAAAATAGCATCTATATTTGAAAAGATCTAAGTCATCTTAATGGTCCTTTTGATATAATAGGTGATGTGCATGGTTGCTTTGATGAGCTATATGAATTGATAAAAAACTTAGGTTATAAAATTCAAAAATTGATGATAAATATAAGGTTTCACATCCACAAAAACGTCAATTAATTTTCGTTGGGGATTTAGTAGATCGTGGTCCCAAAATTCCAGAAGTGCTTAAAATTGTAATGGATATGGTAGAAACTAATATAGCTTTTTGCGTTAAAGGTAACCATGATGATAAATTAAAGCGTAAACTTTTAGGGCGTGATGTAAAAATTATACATGGATTGGCGCAATCACTTGATCAACTTGAGCTTGAGACCAATAAGTTTAAAGAAGAAGTAATAGAGTTTTTAGATAAACTTAAAGCTTATAATGTTTTTGATGAAGGAAAACTCATAGTTTCTCATGCTGGTTTTCAAGAGAGATTTATTGGCAGAGAATCAAGGCGTGTAGAAGCATTTTGTTTATATGGACAAACTACCAATGAATATGATGAAAATGGATTACCCCTAAGATATGATTGGGCTAAAGATTATGATGGAAAGGCTTTTATAGTTTATGGACATACACCCGTAGCAGAAGCTATAATAGTTAATAATACTATAAATATTGATACAGGCTGCGTATTTGGCGGCAAGCTTACCGCCTTTCGCTATCCTGAAAAAACTCTACTCTCGCAACCAGCGCTTAAAGAATATCAACAACCTCAGGGGCGTATTTAAGCTTAAAAACACAACGCATTCTTCACTAAAGTTTCATATTATTGCTTTAGCTGCGAAGCTATAGTTAATTAGTATTTAAGCTCCCTTGCACACGCGAATAGAGCGCATGCTATTAAGTCTCTTGCGAAGCTAGCTAGCACTCTAGGGAGCTCAATTTAATTAACTATATACTACCTTCTTTTACCCATAATTAATGGGAGAGCAAATGAAAAGCTTGCACCATTTTCACCATCACTAGTCACGCGAATCATGCCACCATGGGCTTCTAGAATAGACCTACATAATGAGAGACCATTTCGCCTTCCATGATTTAAAGGCACTATATTAGACTCAAGTTTAAGCGGTGTAAAAACATTATAAATTTCATTTTTAGGCACACCAAGTCCATTATCCTTAATGATGAACTCAGCGCCCCCTTCGCGGTTATTAATAATACTAATATTTATTGATGAGTTTTTAGAAAAATAGCTAGCATTATATAGTAAATTATCAATAACTTGTCTAATAAAATCTGGATCGCAATTTACAAATAATTCGGGGCTTAGCCTAATTTCATATGAAAGATTTTTATTATTTAAATTAGTATTATAAAATATCTTAATACGCTCTTCTGTAATTTCGCTTAAATTCACCAATTGCTTAGTTAGTATTATACTTTCAGGGTTTGAGAAAGCTAAGTCAAATGCGTTAAGCAGCAGCGTTTTATCATTTTTGTCAGCAAAACACAAATCTTGATAAAGGCTATCGATATAGCTAATGCCGTGATCTTGCAAGTTTTGCAAGAAAGTTTTAGTGAAATCTTTAGTCCTTGAAATAGGCATATTAAATTTAGAATTAATTTTAAAAATAATTCCATGAAATATTCTAATTAATTCTTCCTTTTCAAAGCCATTTTCACTTATGTCTACAGAATTAAGA